>NZ_JBXEJH010000005.1:0-21583 GCF_056838045.1 Methylocystis sp. Uni0008 | reverse complement strand
ATGGAGGTGCTTGTCATCCCGCCCGACCTTCTGGACCGCCTGAAGAAGAAGGGCGGTAAGCTCAAGGCCGAGGAGGTGCGCTTTTCGTCCTTACAATATCTCAAGATCAAGCCGGTCGCCCGGAAGCGGGAGAACGGGCAGGAGGCCCTTACCGTCGAGATCGACAACTATGTTTTGCTTTCGCCCGACGCCCTCAATCTGGATGACGCCAACCGGCAGAAACTGCAAAAGGTCATTCAAAAAGACCCCTTGGCGTTAATTGAATATTGGAGCGTTGACCCGGATTACGACGGGGAAATTTTCCGCTCCGTCTGGCAGGATTACAGGGGCAACACCGAGAACGACGACGACCCCTACAGGGTTGTCTCCGTTGCCCGCCTGACCGGCCTGCCGGCCAAGGCCGGACCACGCCGCGTTAGTGTCCGCGTCGTGGACGTATTCGGCTTCGAGGCCGAGGCGGTTGCCGAGGTTGCATAATGGCCAGCATCAACGATCTCGCCCTTGCCCGTAAACTCACAGAGCGCGTTGCCGAGGCGTGCGACGGTCTGGAATCCGGCAGCGCCCCGATTCTCGACCAAGTGAGCGAGACCACCGCCGAATTGCTGAAATGGTGGTTTCAGGACGACTTCAAGGACACCCGCGAATTCAATTTCCATGACGGGCAACGCGCCGGAATTCTGAACGTCATCCATGCCCATGAGGTTTTGGGCATGACGACTCTGAAAGGGCTTTACAGTGCCGTTGCGCCGGAAGTGATGATAGGCAGCGACCACGCCGCGCAAGTGATCGGCGCGGCCAAAAACGATCATCCGAAATATTGCCTCAAAATGGCGACCGGCACCGGCAAAACCTGGGTGCTGCAAGCCCTACTGGTATGGCAGACCCTTAATGCCAACCGCGCGCCCGATAATCCGCGCTATACCAAGAATTTCCTGATCGTCGCGCCTGGCCTGATCGTCTATGACCGCTTGCGCGACGCCTTCGAGGGCAAGGAGCGTGACGGCAAGCGCGACTTCGCCACGTCTGATTTTTCCCGCTACCAGGACCTTTTCATCCCGCCTTCGCACAGGGATGAGATTTTCCGCTTTGTGCAAGGGGCCGTCTGCCCGAAAGAAGAAATCGGGCGCAAAGTGACGGCGGGCGGCGTCATTGCCATCAGCAACTGGCACGTCCTGAGCGAGGAAGGCGAGGAAGAAGCCGAAGACGATATTGCCGCCCCCGGCGACCGCGCCGACCCCGCCGCCGTGGTGCAGAGCCTCTTGCCGCTGACTCCGGGGACAAGCCAAGGCAACGACCTCAACGTTTTGAACCGGCGCTTCGAGCGCGGCGGCATCTTTGCTTACTTGCGCGACTTGCCGGGCCTTATGGTGTTCAACGACGAGGCGCACCACATTCATGAATTCAAGCGCGAGGGCGAGGTTTCGGAAGTGGAATGGCAAAAGAGCCTGACCGCGATTGCCGAACCGAAGGCCGGACGCTTTTTTCAGGTGGACTTTTCCGCCACCCCCTACAACGAAGTCGGCAGCGGCAAGAACGCCCGTAAAAGCTACTTCCCGCACATCGTGGTTGACTTCGATCTGAAAGCCGCCATGCGGCGGGGCCTTGTCAAATCCCTTGTGCTGGACCGGCGGAGCGAGATCGGCGCTTTGTCCGACGAGGAACTGGAATTCAAGGCTTACCGGGACGAGAACGGAAACCCGCAACTTGCCGAAGGGCAGCGCATCATGCTGCGGGCGGGCCTGACCAAGCTTCGCAAGCTGGAACGCGATTTCGCAGCCGTTGACCCGGACCGGCATCCGAAAATGCTTGTCGTATGCGAAGACACGAGCGTTACGCCACTGATCGAGGATTTTTTGAAGCTTGAGGGGCTGAGCGAAGACGACATCTTGCGCGTGGATTCCAACCGCAAGGGCGAACTCAAACAAGACGAATGGAAGGTGCTGCGCGAGCGTCTTTTCGACGTGGACCGGCATCCCAGCCCCCGCGTCATCATTAGCGTGCTGATGCTGCGCGAGGGCTTCGACGTGAACAACATTTGCGTCATTGTGCCGTTACGCGCATCGAGCGCGGGCATCCTTTTAGAGCAAACCATCGGGCGCGGCTTGCGCCTCATGTGGCGCGACCCCGACTATGAGGACATCAAGCGCGAAAACCGCGCCCTGATCCGGCAGGGCAAGACCCCCGCCAGCATGATCGACATCCTTTCCATCGTCGAACATCCGGCCTTCATCCGTTTTTATGAAGAACTGATGGAGGAAGGTCTTGTTGGCGAAATGGACGAAGAAGACGACGCCAACACAGCCTCAAACGGCGACCTTGTGGCCGTGAATCTGCGCTCCGGGTATGAGGAATTCGACTTCGGTATCCCCTTCATCCTTCGGGAGAAGGAGGAGGAGATTCAAACCCGCGAAATCGACATCGACAAGCTGGACCCCTTCACAACGTTCAGCCTTGAACAATTAAAGCAGATGATCGGCACAGGCGAGAAATTCCATTCGGTTGACGTGCAGGAGCGGACCCGCTTCGGGGATTACCGCGTCAGCGGCGGTGTGATGACCGCGACCGGCTACAACGATTATCTTGCGCGCCTTGTGCGGCGGATCACCGAGGCCATGAGCCAGCCTCTGACCGACAGTTCCACCAAGTTCAAGAAGGCGACCGAATTCCCGCATATTCAAATCAACCGCGCCCGGCTTGCGGACGGGATTGACCGCTACATCCGCGCCCGCCTTTTCGGCCAGCCGGTTGACCCCTTCGCAGATGAAAACTGGCGCGTTCTCTTGGTTGACCCCGTGACGGAACACATCATGCGCGTATGGGCGCGGCAGCTTCTTGAGGCCGAGGAAACGGCCACGACCGCCGACGCGGAAGTGATGATCCGACATTTGTCCGAAGTGCCTAAACTGACCATGCGCGAAAGCTCATCGTTGCCCGTGGGGAAGTGCATCTACCCGCGCCTGCCCTACCCTTCGCGCAGCGGCGGGCTGGAACGCGTTTTCATTGAAACAGCCGACCGCGACGGGTCTGTTGACGCCTTCTGCAAATTGAACGAGCAGAAGCACAGCTTTACCCGCCTTCGCTATGTCAAGGAAGATGGGCTCCCGGCCTTCTACCACCCGGACTTTCTGGTCCGCTGCGGCGACGGAATCTACCTTGTCGAAACGAAGGCCCAAGGACAGGTCAACACCCCGAACGTCAAGCGAAAGAAACGCGCCGCCGTCGCGTGGTGCGACCGGATCAACGCCTTGACCCCGGAGCAGCGTGGCGCCGCCGAATGGCGTTACGTCCTGCTAGGCGAGCAAGTCTTTTACGACTGGCGCGACAAGGGCGCTTCCATCAAGGAAATGTTGGATTTCGCCAGATTGCGGCCCATGGATGAGCGCGTGCAGGCGACGTTCGCGTTCTAGCAGCGGCACACGGCCTTGCAAAAGGTAGATTTTGCAATAGCGGATTGCCTAATTGCTGTGTTGACAGCAATTAGGCAAATCAGCCTTTGTCGCTGAAATACAGCCGCAAGTCGGCCATGCGGACAATCATCGCGCGGCGCGGGTCAAAGGGCAGCTCCTGAAACCCCCATCTGGCGTAAAAGGCCCGCACGCTGTCATCGAGCGGATGGGTAATCACGCCCATGCCCCCGACGCTCTCGGAAACCCGCAGCGCAGTTTTCAGGGCGTAGTGCAGCAGGTCAACCGCATACCCCCTGCCCTGATAAGCCTTATCGACCGCCAGTTGCCCGAGCAGCAGCACAGGCACGGGGTCGGGGCGATTGCGTTGCTGGGGCTTGGGCAGATATGCCCGCTCGATTTGCGCGGCGCTGAGCGCCACATAGCCGACGATGCGGTCTGTTTCGGCATCTGTAATCACGCTTACGCGTGACACGTCGCTGGCGTGGTTAACCCACGCATGGCGTCGGAACCAGTTGTTGAGGGATTCCCGTCCGCAGTCAAATTCGCTGCGGTCGTCGCTTTCAGCGAGCGGACGGGGCGGCGTGACCGCCGCCATGCGCTATCGCTCCCAAGACGGGGCGCGGCGTGCGAGTTTCGCGAGCGCCGGAACCGCCTCGGTAGGGCGGTTAATCCACGCTTCGAACGCTTCCCAGTCTTTGGCCGGAATGGTGATGATGCTGCGGCTCAGAACCTCGGCTTCCGCCGCCTCGACCGCGCGACGCCGCATGAATTCGCTCAAGGTCGTGTGCGACTGCGCTGCGGCTTGTTCCAGAAGGGCGCGTTCGTCGGGGGAAACCCTAACACTTAGGACAGAGCTGCTTAAGGGCTGTTCTCTCATGTGTATGACATTAGCATACAAGAGGCGAGAATTCAATCAAATAATGAAGATTAAGCTGGCTGGCGTCCCCGCGCGTTGGCGGGGGCGGGCTGTCGTGAACCGAAGCTACCCCCTGCCCTTGGCGGCGGTTTCGGCCTTCGGCTTCCCCCTGACGCGCATTGCCTGATTGCTGTGTTGCCAGCAATTAGGCAAAATGCCTTGAAGGCAAGCCTTATTGCTGCTATAGCAGCAAGTATGAAGGTCCTTGCGATTCTAAGCCAGAAGGGCGGCGCGGGAAAAACCACTCTCGCCCTGCATCTTGCCGCCGCCGCCGAGGCGGCAGGGAAGCCGTGCGCAGTTATCGACCTTGATCCACAAGCGAGCGCGGCGGGCTGGAAAGATACCCGCGCCGACGAGACGCCCGTTGTCGTCGCCCTGCCCCACAGCCGCCTTGCGGCAGGCCTTCAGGCCGCCAAAGAAGGCGGAGCCAAGCTCTGCATTATCGATACCGCGCCCCATGCCGAGGCCGCCGCCATGGCCGCCGCGCGGGCCGCTGACCTCATCCTTATCCCCTGCCGCGCCGGAATCCTCGATTTGCGGGCCATTGGTACGACCGCTGAATTTGTGAAGCTCGCGGGCAAGAAGGCTTTCGTTGTCCTGAACGCCCTGCCCCCTCGCGCCTCGCACATCTTGAGCGACGCGCGGGAGGCCGTGGGCGTTCATGGGATCGACGTTGCGCCCGTGACCTTGCAGCAACGCGCCGCCTACGGCCACGCGCTGACCGCAGGGCAGACTGCGCCGGAGTATGAGCCGCAGGGCAAGGCCGCCGAAGAGGTTGCCGATTTGCGTAAGTGGCTGTTTTTCGAATTGAAGCTTTAGCAGCAATACATATTGCCAGCAATTAGGCAAGCTGCTATGCTGGCAAACCAGCAACGCAGGAATTCCGCGCCATGAGCCGCCGTCCCAGTCTTGCCGACACCATGAAAGCCGTTGCGGCCAAGGCCGCGCCGCCGCCCGTCCCGATGAAATCCGCCGCCCCCACGCCCGCCGCGCGGGCAAAGGCGCAGAAGGAAGAGGGGGGCGAGCGCAAGCCATTTTTTGCGGCGACCCGCCAGGGCTTGAAGCGCATAACCGTCGCAGTCGCGCCTGAAGAGCATAAGCGCCTTAAGCGCCTTTCGGTCGATGCTGGCCGCTCGATTGAGGATTTAATGCGCGAGGCGCTAGCCGACCTCTTCGCCAAGCACGACTGATTGCCGTTTGCTGTATTGCCTGATTGCTGGCAAAGCAGCATTGAGGCAATTCAATAGCGCTCGCGCCGTTTTACGCCCACCAGGCTTGCCGCTTGGCGGGCTTTTTCATGGGGGAGGGGTAGGGGAGGCGCTGCCTGCGCAGCGCGGAGCCGAATCCCCCAAACTCTCCGACTTTACAGAGTCTGGCGACTCACGCACACTCACTAGTGCGAGTCGCGAGGTGATTCTTGGCTGCTAAGGTTCGTAAGCCGTCGGCCCCGAGTATGGCTGTCATCCGTAAGAGACAGCGTGAGGCTGGATTTTACGAGACGACGGTGTTCGTTCACGAGCGCGTCAGAGACGCAATTGATCGGGCGATAGCCGAGGGCCGCTTCAAATCACGTCGCGCCGCGATGGAGCATGCGATTGCAAGCGTGTTTCCAGCTCAGGACAGCAACGCTATGCCGCGCTGACCCCTGAAAAGCAAAACGGCCCGGTGCTGGTAACACCTGGCCGTTGTGACGACTGCGGGAGCCGCCTCTAAGATCGGCGAAAATCTCCCACAGTCCGCGAATGGTGTCAACGCAGAACCCTAGGGTTTTGTGGATGGCGGAGCTTTGTCTTCAGCCTGGCGAGATCGTCTCGCCGGGAACGGGGATGTGTGCCCCTGCCATGAACTGTCACAATTCGCGGCGTCGCCGATCAGGAGGCTCAGGCGGCCCCTTAGGAGGGGCCTGTGACAGCACTCGACTTATTGACCGCCATCAGCGGCGCGAAATCCCTATCCGCCCTCGACGGGTTTTGCCGGGCGGTGTGGGGCGATTGGGGGGCAGGGCGGCTCAGCGACGAGCAGGCGCAGAGTCTCGCCGAGACGATCGAGGCGCGCCGGCGCGAGGTGAGGGGAAGCGATACGGTCGCGAAACGCGCCCCGCAGGTCGCGGCGCAGGCAAGGGCGGCGGGCCGTCCGAGCCATTTCCCGCCGAAGCGTCGGGCGCCGCGTTCTTCCGATCGGCACGCCTCGATCGAGCGGCGGCGGACGCTTGCGGCGTCCGGCCCCATGCCGCCGCAGCTCGCTTGCCGGTTCACGACCGGGGAGCTGGCGGTCTTGCGGATCGTCGCCGACGCCGTGCGGGACCGAGGCGCCTGCATGATGACCATGGGTGAGATCGCGGCGCGGGCTGGGGTTTGCGTCACCACCGCGCGGAACGCCCTGCGCCAGGCCGCGCATGAGGGGCTTGTGACGATTGAGGAGCGCCGGCGAGACAAGCGGCCCAACCTGCCCAATGTCGTGAGGATCGTTTCGCGCGAATGGACGAGCTGGATCGAGCGCGGCCGAAGAACGAAATCGACGGCTGCCGCGTCCATGGGGGGAGGGTTCAAAAAAGCGGGGGCCACGGACAAAGCTTCTTTCAGAAGCTTATGCGGAGACCGCGTTTCACGCGGTCAACTTCATCGAAACGTCCCTCGCAAGACGCCTAAAGGCGCTTTGCTCGGGACCTAAACAACGTCGCGGCTTCGCCGCGAACTGCTTTTCGATGAAAAAAGGGCGGCGACCGTTCGCTTAAACGAACGGCATGAAGGAGGTTTGGGGTCGTCGCACGATTTGCTCAAAATCGTGCGTTACGAATTGTTTCAGCGCGATAACAATTTTTGGATGACCGGCGTCACGCCGGATCGAACAAGCCGGCGAACTCGCGATCCTGGAAATATCTCAGCTTCCTCGCGACGATCGGCCGTTGCCCGGCGAGGAAGAGCAGCTCAGTGTCCTGGGGCAAGTTGCGTACCTCGTCGGGGGTGAGGAGCGGGCGGCCGACATGGTGTTGGCTGAGTGAGATTCCGGACTTTTCACTATCGAGCGCCCGGCTCATTGGCTGAAAGACGATTGTTTGCTGGCCGAGGAGATCGGAGATCAGCCGGGCGCTCTCATGATCGTTAACGCCGAAGACCTGCAAGACGCCGGCATTGGAGAGGAACGTGCCGGCGCGCTGGCCATAGATCGCGCGCAGTTGATGGACATCCTGCAAGATCGGCCAGAGCTGAACGCCGTAGCCGGCCATGAGGGCGAAGGCGCGCTCGACCGGCGCGAGGGGTCCGAGGGCGGCGAATTCGTCGAGCAGGTAGAGAACGGGCGCGGCTGGCCGCGCGGGCGACCGGGCGAGCTCGGCGAGGCTCTGCGTCACCAGGAGGCGCAGCCAACGCGCATAAGTCGAGAGCCGATCGGGCGGCAGCACGAGAAAGACTGTGGCCGCGCGTTCTTTCAGCTCAGCGAAGCGGAAATGCGAGCAACACATGACGGCGGCCATGCGCGGACTATCGAGGAAATGGGTATGGCGTTGGGCGGCCGAGAGGACGCCGGCGGCTTCGCGATCGGATTTGGCGAGATGGCGATTGGCGGCGCGGGCGATCAGCCCGCCTGCCGCCTCGCTCTGCTGCATCATACTCAGCATCGTATCGAAGATGTCGGGCGCCGAGGTGATGAGCGCGCGCACAGTCGCAAGATTACGGGTTCTCGGAAGCTCATGGGCGACGACATAGAGGATAACGCCGGCGAGGAGCGCCTTGGCTTCCTCGTTCCAATGCGCTTCGCCCGCTTCGCCAGGCGCGTCGTAAACGAGCGCGTCGGCGAGCGTCGCCGCGTCTTCGGCGATGTCGAGACTATCGGGATCGAGATCGGCCAATGGATCGAAAGCGGCCGAGGGCAGGCCGGTCACGCCGAAAGGATCCAAGACATGGACCGGGCCGAACGCATCGCGAGCGCGCCAGGCGACGCGAGCGTTCTCGCCTTTGGGATCGATGCAGATGATCGAGCGGTTTGCGAGGAGCAGATTGGGGATGATGGCGCCCACTCCTTTGCCGGCGCGGGTCGGCGCCATGGTGATAAGGTGAGCGGGGCCGTCGTAGCGGAGCAACGCGCCGCTGTCGGGATCGCGGCCGATGAGGAGGCCGGTTTCTGTTTTGGCGAGCGGCCGGACCTCTTTCCTTCCGGCGAAGCGAGCAGAGCCGTGCGTATCGCTGTCCAAATTGCCGAAGTGGTCAATCATCGGGCGGCTCGCGAAGCGCAGGAACACGCCGAGCGCGACGAGCAATGAACCGATATTGCCGACGCCGTGTGGCCAGGCGCCTTTCGTGCCCAAGACTTCCATTGCGAACTGCACGCCGAGCAGAAGGACGAGGGCGACGATCAGCGCCATGAGCAGGCATTTGCCGATGAAGAATCCGGCGCGAAAGGGTCCGAAGACGACGCTGGTCAACGCCCAGAGCGGATCATCGACGGCGATCGCGAGCATGTTGCGGAAAGCGCGCCAGACTGGCGTCACGGGAGCAGCTCGGTCTCGCTGAGTTTGGCGAGGGCTGAGATCGAGAATTCGGAAGATGCCGGGGAAGGGGCGGCGGCTGGCGTCGGCGACGACGGGGCTGGGGCGCCGGTCAGCAGTTCGGCAAAGAGCGTCTTGTCATCGGGGCGGACGAGAAAGCCCGGCAGCTCGCGTCGCACCCAGTCTTTCAGAACTGGGCCGAAGTCGCGATCGTTCTCCAGACGATGCAGTAAGAAGGCACCGAGCAGCACTTTGCGGCGGGTGTCCTGCGCGCGTTCTTGTTTGGCAAGCCGGGCTTGCAGGGTTTTCTTTTGCGCCTCGAGTTGGGCGAGGCGTTCGGCAATGGTCTTTTTGGCCATGGGCTCCTTCCTGGAAACACCTTGTTGTCGTTGGAGAGATTCGATTCGACGCAAATCACGGGAGGCTAGCAACACATGAAATCCGGCGACATAAGGACGACGCTTCGCAATTCGCGACACCAGCGGTCCTGATCCACAACATCGCAGCCGCGAACCCCTGAAGCGGAGCGAGCGCAGCGAGAGACGTTTAAGGGCGCACTTACGAGTTGCTTGGCAACTCAGGCGCTGGCATGCTTACCCAGTCTTCTCATTTTGATTTGGATGCTGTTCGTTTGGCGATCTATCACCTCTCGATGAAGCCAATCTCCCGGTCGTCGGGGCGCAGCAGCGTCGCGGCGGCGGCGTATCGGGCCGGCGAATCTCTCACCAACGAACGCGACGGGCTGACGCATGACTTCACGCGGCGCGAAGGCGTCGAGCATTCCGAGATCGTCCTTCCGCGGGGCTCGGACGCCGCATGGGCCTTGGATCGTTCGGCGCTGTGGAACGCGGCCGAGCAGGCGGAGAGCCGCAAGGACGCGCGCGTCGCGCGGGAATTCGAGATCGCCTTGCCGCACGAGCTTTCCGCCGATCAGCGGCTGGAGCTAACGCGATCCTTCGCGCGGGACTTGGCCGACCGCTACGGGACTGCGGTGGATTGCGCGATCCATGCGCCGCATGGGGCGACCGACGTGCGCAACCACCATGCGCATCTCCTGATGACAACGCGGCGGGTGACGGCGGAGGGGCTCGCCGAGAAATCTTTCATCGAGCGCGAGAACAAGTGGCTTGCGGCGAACGACATGCCGAGCGCGCAACTCCAGCTTCGGGAGGTTCGCCAGGCATGGGAGCAGGTCGCCAATGCGCATCTTGCCAGGGCCCGGCTCGACATTCGCATCGATCACCGCTCGCATCAGGAGCGCGGCCTCGAAATCGAGCCGACCGAGCATATGGGCGTGCATGCGACGCAGATGGAACGGCGCGGCAAGGCGGTGGGGCGGGTGCGGCTCGACGCCGAGGCGGCGAAGCGCAACGCAGAATTGATCCAGGAGAAGCCTGAGCAGATTCTCTCGATCGTCACGAACGAGAAGAGCGTGTTCGAACGGCGCGACGTGGCGCGGGCGCTGCATCGCTATGTCGACGGGGCGGAAGAATTCCAGAGCGCTTTCGCCAAGGTGATGGCGAGCCCGGCGCTTGTCGAATTGCAGCCGGAGCGGCGCGACGGGCGTGGGGAGACGCAAGCGCTCGCGCGCTATTCAACGCGAGAGATGGTCGACATCGAGCGGGGGATGGCTTCGAGCGCCGACGCCCTGGCCGAGGCACGCGGGCACGGGGTCGACGCGCGGCACGCCGAGGCGGCTTTGTCGGCGCGGCCATTCCTTTCGGAAGAGCAGCGGGAGGCGGTGCGCCATGTGACCGGAGACGCGCGCATTGCCGCGGTTGTCGGCCTGGCGGGGGCGGGCAAATCGACGATGTTGTCGGCGGCACGGGACGCATGGGAAGCGCAGGGCTACCGCGTCCATGGGGCGGCGCTCGCCGGCAAGGCGGCGGAGGGGCTGGAGGAGTCCTCCGGGATAGCCTCGCGCACGCTCGCCTCATGGGAGCACTGCTGGCAGAGCGGGCGCGGCGAGCTTGGAATGGGCGACGTGCTGGTGATCGACGAGGCGGGGATGGTTTCGTCGCGGCAGCTCGCGCGGTTCGTGGGCGAAGCCGAGCGGGCGGGCGCCAAGATCGTGCTCGTCGGCGATCCCGAGCAGTTGCAGCCAATCCAGGCGGGCTCGGCGTTCCGGGCGATCGCCGAGCGGGTCGGATTTGCCGAACTGGAGGGCGTGCGCCGGCAAGGGGAAGAGTGGCAGCGAGCGGCGTCGGTCGCTTTCGCTCGGCATCGGACGGCGGAGGGGCTTTCCGCATACGCCGAGCGGGGAGGCGTTCGTCTCGCCGAGACGCGCGAGGAGGCGCGCGCGGGAATCGTGCACGACGTTGTGGCGGACATGGCGGCCCGGCTCGATGGGTCGCGCATCGTGCTGGCGCATCTTCGCGACGACGTGCGGGAACTGAACGCGGCAATCCGAGAGGCGCGGCAGGAGCGTGGCGAGCTTTCCGGGGAGCGCGCCTATGCGACGAATGGCGGCGAGCGGAAGTTTGCGGCGGGCGACCGGATTCTGTTCCTCGAAAACAATCGCGACCTCGCGGTGAAGAACGGGATGCTGGGGACGGTTGAGAAGGCCGAGGAGGGGCGGCTTTCCGTCAGACTCGACAGCGCCAAGGGGCCGGGGGAGGGGCGTGATGTGTCCGTCTCTATGGCCGATTACGCCGCGGTCGATCACGGCTATGCGACGACCATTCACAAGGCGCAGGGGGCGACGGTCGATCGCGCCTATGTGCTGGCGTCAGAGACGATGGACCGGCATCTCATCTATGTCGCTATGACCCGGCATCGCGAGAGCGCGACGCTCTACGCCGGGAGGGAGGAGTTTCGGGACCTCGGGGCGCTGTCGGCGCGCCTGTCGCGGGCGCGGGCCAAGGAGACGACGCTCGATTATCCGCGCGAGTATGCCGAACGGCGAGGGGTTGGGCCGCGCAGCGAGATCGTTGTGCCGCAGCAGGGGCATAGCGACGAGCTTTCGCGCGAGACGGCGCCGGCGAGGGAAGCGGCGCGAGAGGCGCCAGTCCCCAAGAAGCGCAGCATGTTCGCCGGGCTCCAGCTGGGGGCAAGCCGGCCGCGCGCGTCTGGCGTGCGGGATTCGGCGCGGGAAGGGGCTAAAAAGCCCGTCCTGGAGCCGCGACAGGAGCCGGGGCCGGGCGCTCTCTCGCGGGCGGTCGAGGATTACGCTCGCGCCTATCGGGACGCTGCGAGGATGCAGGTCGAGGGCTTCCCCGTGTTGGAGCACCAGAAGCAGGCGCTCGGGAAGGCCGGGGCGGCGCTGGACGCAGTGCGCGACGGCGCGACGCGCGAGCTTTTGTCGGCCTTGCGCCACGATCCGGCCGCGCGCGCGGCCATCAATCTCGACGGCCCGGAGCGCGCCGCCAATCTCATTGACGGCATGGAGCGCGAGCGCCAGGCGCGGCGCGATCCAAACATCCGGGCCGAGCGGGCGGTTGCGGAATGGCGGAAGCTCGAAAAAGAACACGGGGGGCTTCGCGGCTTCGAGCAGGACGTGGCGCGAGGCCAGATCGAGGAGCGCATGAAGACGCTCGCCGGCGCCATCAAGCGCGACCCGCAGATGGAAGCGATGATGCGCGCCCGCTCGCGCGAGCTTGGCATCGAGCGCGGCTCGCGCCTTGAAAAGGTCATCGCGGAGAAGAACGTCGAGCGGGCGCTCGCCCGTAGCGTTGAGCGCGAACGGGACAGGGGGTTGGAGCGGTAGGAGTCGGCAGCGTGGATCAGCGGCGGGATGAGGTTGACGCGGACGAGGGCGACTCCGCCGCGGCGGCCTTCGAGAATCTTCGGGCGGAAGTGGCGGCGCTGAGGGGGTCGATCGACGCCTTTCCGGCTGCCGTCCAGGATACCCGCGCGCCCGACTACGCGCCGACGCTTGGCGCCATCGTCAAGGCCATTCAAGGCGTCGAAAAGCGGCTCGCCTTCATCGAAGCTCATCCCGCAATCAGGCTGACGCCGGAGCAGCACGGCCGCGCCATCGAGCGCGCGGGCGCTGCTACCCTGCGCGAGGCGATGGAGACGTTTCGAAACGAGGCCGCGGCGCTCGGCCTGGAGCGGCGACAATTAGGCCAGATCGTCGGCGCGGCGCTCGATCAAGAAACGCAGCGGCGCTGGCAGCTATGGTTCGCGGGCGTCGGCGTCGCCGTTGGGCTGATTTTGTTTCCGATGGTCGCGGCCTTCGCGCCAGGTGGGACTTACCTCGCGGCGCTGGCGGCGGGCGAGGCCGATCGCTGGCAGGCCGGCGGCGTCTTGATGCACGCGGGGAGTCCAGAGGGCTGGCGCGAGTTCGTATGGGCCGCCGATCTGGCGCGGGCGAACGCCGATGCGCTTCGGGCGTGCCGGGCGGCGGCGGCCAAGGCCGGCAAAGAGCAGAAATGTATCGTCACAGTGCCGCCGACAAGGTAGCCAGGAGGGTTGATCATCGCGCTGCGCATACCGCAGAAATAACGGAAGATCATCCACTGTTTTGTCATGTGGTTCCGGCGTGCAGAAGCGTTGCAAAAGTGTGCGCCTTGAAATCTTGGCCGTGTAGGGGCGGCCAGCTCGAGGGTCCAACCCGGCGGGATTTGCTGTATTGCTGGCAATGAGGCAAAGACCCCAAGCCCCGGACCAAACATATCCGGCGGGGCAGGGGCTTTTGCACCCACTAGGGCTGAGCGGTGACCTCGATATCCTGATTCAGGACCGCACTCTCAACGAAGTTCCCAAGTGCCTGAGCAGTGGAATCGTAAATCGACCCCTGACCATCACCGCTCCAGAGCGTCAGCACGAAGGCAACATCCTGTGTTCCTGCTTGGCTATGATGATTCCATCCGAATTGGTACAAATCGCGCGTATAGACCCGAGCGTAGAGCCGGAGCTGGTTGCCTGAAAAACTCAGCCCGCCACCGCGCGTGAAATCCCTGCAATGCCGCCGAATTGGCTGCCATTTACGCAGTTCGTCGCGCGCATCCTGTTCGGCGAGTGTGGATTCCATCATCGAGCCGACAAGGGGAGCCCACGCTGTCCCGGCCTCGTTTGCATACTTCAGGGATGTTTCGAGCCGGGAGGCGAAATAGTTTGCGCCCGCGAACGGAGAGACGAGTGGGCGCAGGACGGCGGTCAGCCTTGCGCGGCCGTAAAGTTTTCCGTTTCGGATAAGCTCGGGCGGGATCGGAATATCGTTCCAGTAATACGCCGTTCCCGGATCGAGTTGCGCCCGCCATGCCAGGGTCACGCTCCCCGGTGCGCAGGTCCATGGCAGATGCCCTTGATAAGGCGTGCCCCAGCCAAGCCGCGGATCATGCTCGTCCCGCTCAGCGGCGTTGATGAGGAGCGCCTTCACCAGGTCCGGGGTCGGTTCCCGCAACTGTGCGAAGGTATGCGCCGCGAGCGAGGAGACGAGCGGCGCGGCATAGCTGCTGCCGGTCGCGACCACGCCGCCCAGCATGCGCAAGGTCGAGAACCATGACAGGTCCGGTTTCATCATGCCGTCCGGCCCTGGACCCGGCAGGCAGGCCGGGCATCCATTTCCAGGCGCTCCGGTTCCGTCCGCTTCACGGCCTCCGACGACGATCGCGGCCTCGCAATCGGCCGGAGGGTTGGGACGTGTGCTGTTGTTCGGGCCTATATTCCCAACGGAAATTACAGGAAGGATGCCGAAGGTTCGCGCGAGCAGGCCAATCTCATGCCCGAGAACGCTGATATCCGAGGGGTCGAGGCCTGCCCCGTCCTGGTTGGCGGAAATGTTCCACACGCGGGTTTCCGGGTGTGCCCGTGCGACTTCTGCCAGGTAGTCAACCAGCTCGCGTTCATCGAAGCGCCGATTGCTGTTTCGGTCCGGCAGGGCCTGTACCGTTCCGACACGGCAACTGAGAGCAGGAAGAGGCCGGTTGCTGTTCCAGGCATGTCCTTGGACGACAAGAGAGCTGACCGCGTTTCCATGTCGCCGATCGGCTTGAGCGTTTGAAACGAAGTGTGGCGCTCGCCAGGCCTCGGCGGCCGTGTAGCTGGGTGCATGCAATCCGCCGTCGATGACGGCCACGATCGGCGCGTTGGTCAAATCGCCAAGCACGCCGGGCTCCGGTCCTTCTCCTGGAGCTGCGACCCGGATCGGCCGTACGGGATCAATGCGATACGACGCACCTGATGCGGCTAGCTGTCCGAGACTTTCGCGGCTGGTCAATCGCACGGTGGCGCGGCCGATGCCGGTGTTGCGGTATTCGCGCATCGCGCGGGCAACACTCGATTGCCGGGGTGTCGTGACCGGCCGAGCTTCTGCCGCCTCGCCGGGACCGGATATGAGCCGCACGGCCGTAAATGTCGGCAGCAAGAGCTGCCCTTCCGCCATGGTCTCGACCTGCCCGAGGAGTGCGGCTTGTGCATTGCGATCCCGGAACGGCGCAAGCCACAACACAAAGAGACGACCTTCCTCGTCCTCGGGGGCCGCGTGCCATAGATCATCAACCGAACGGCCGCGGAGCCGCTCCGTGGTGTCGAATTTTTCCAAGGTCCGCACACGCGAGATATCCGCCTGCAGCGCGAAGCTGGAAGGGTTGTCAATTGCGCGTGCGAGCCGAGGCAGGGCGCTCAGCTCCGCTTCGACGACATAGCCGTTATGGAACGGCGCCACGAGCTGGCAGCCGTAGAGCGGCCCAAAGAGATCATCAGGGGTGTGGGATGGAGCGAGGGAATCCTCTGCGAACATCCTCACGAGGAGATGCGCCCGCCCGGCGTAGGTTGGAAGGCTGGCGCTCGCGCCATAAAGGGCGCGGGCCTCCCCGGCGAGAACCGCCTGTTGCTGGGCTAGCCGTCCCGTCACGACGCTGGCGCGGCCCTTGCCGCCGCCGGTACGACTCTCCGGCGCAGGGTCCATTTGTAGGCTGAGAACGGGATGAAGGAGTGGCGGATCGCGTTCGTCAGCCATGATGCGGCTCCCCATCCGGCTGTTTCAGATATCCATATATCGCCTGGCGTGTAACGCCGAGAAGCCGCGCAATGTCCGCGCCGCTGAGGCTGTAGGATTCCTTCATGGTAACCGCCAATTGGCGCTTCTGTTCTGGATCAAGCGGCTTGCGCTGTGGCTGCGCCGCGCGGCCATGTTGAGTCTGAAAGATTGCGCTGACGACCGCCCCCAGGTCTGGCGCGCGCGCGTCGAATAGAGCATGGCGTCGGGCCGTCAGGCCGATTGTCTCGATATCGGCTCCCGACAAGCCTTGGGACACTGTACCCAGCAATTCCGCCGCATGCTCATCGTCGTGCCCCTCGAAGAGGAAGTGTCGCCATAGATCGGCGCGAACTTTGGGATCGGGCAGGCCCAGGTCGATTCTATAAGGAAAGCGCCGCCAGATTGCCGGATCGAGCAGATGGGGATGATTGGTCGCAGCGATCACGATCGCACTGGGATCAAGAGCGTCTAGCCCCTGGATCACAGTGTTGACCACCCGCTTCAGCTCGCCGAGTTCATGACGATCGTCGCGCAATTTCGCAATTGCGTCCATTTCATCAAGAAACAGAACCGCATTGCGCGATGGGACGAAGTCAAAGACGCTGCGGATGTTTTTCGCTGTGTCTCCGAGTAGTGATGAAATGACGGAATCAAGGCGGATTACATAGAAATGCCGGGAGAGTTGCGCTGCAATGTGCCCGGCGAGCAGGGACTTGCCCGTGCCGGGCGGGCCGGACAGGAGCAGACTAAGCCGCGACGCGAGCCCCTTCGCGCTTAACTCCTCGATGCGCTTGGCGTCGTTCAGAAAGTCCTGGAATGTGCGCCAGGCGTCTTCGTTCAGAAAAACCGGTGTGTCCGGCCAAGATTGTTCCTCGACCAGCGGCATGCGCGACTTCGAATCGACGGGCAGTGTTTCGATGTAGCCCGAGGCCTTGAGCGGCACGCCGCGTTTGCGGATGAGCGCGCGCAGCTCTTGGGCAATTCCCTCTTCGCCGCACTTTGCGAGGTCGCGCGCCAGCGCGTTCGCGGCGCGCTTCACGCGCGTGTAGTCGGCAGCGAGCGCTGCGTCCGTCAGCTCAACCACGTTCTTCAACTCAATCGTCACGACCGCCCCACTTGATGTTAGTAGCTAAATTGTAATCGAGTAACACCATATTGACAAGCAAAAATGGATTAATGTAAAGTTATATATCCGATATGGAAAGGACGCATACGCTATGACAAAGCGAAACCAGCATGTGGTGCCCCATAACGGCGGCTGGGCCGTTCGGGGTGCCGGGAACGATCGGGTCACCTCGGTCCACTCGACTCAGGCAGCCGCCGCCGCCGCGGCCCGCACGATCGCGAACAACCAGCAGACCGAGGTCGTGATCCACCGCCCCAACGGGCAGATCAGGGACAAGGATTCCTACGGGAACGATCCTTTCCCGCCGCGTGGTTGAAACCAGGCCTACCTCCCCACGAGGCAGGCCTCCTTCCAGGAGACAGAAGATGCAGTTTGAAGGTGCTTTGGTCCGCGAACAGGGCGTGACCTTCGCGGTTGTGGTCGTGAAGCCTCACGTCCTCAACGCCAGCTCCCAGGCCGACGAGGTTGCGGCCAGTTTCCGGCCCGCGTTTCCCGGCGTGCCCATCGTTCTCATGGCCCAGGACAGCCGGGGGACTCCCACCTACCGGGGTCGGCGTGACCTGGTGAACTTCCTTTCGCGGGTGCCGGTTCAGGCGATCCCGTGGAAGCGCTACACGCTGAATTGAGGCGCGCCATGTCGATCAATCGGTTGCGGCCACCGCGTCCTCCGAAACCGGTGGATCGCCTGCAAAACATGCGGACGATCCGGCCGATCGGCAAAACGAAATGGGTAAAGGCCCATTGGCGGTACGACTATGATCGCCGTCAGTGGGAGTGGGTTGACGGGCATTGGAGTAAATGACCGTTCCCGATCGAGGCTTCCGCCATGCGGCGCGCCGGGTGGACTCCTTGCCGTGTCGTTAGCAAGACGGCAACTTGCCCCCGGACATCGCGTATCAGGCGCCGCGGGGCAGCCGTCGCGTCTGTGCGAAAATCAAGGTTTGCGAAAACCGGGGTGGTTTTGAGAAAGCCGCCGTCGGGTTTGCATTGCTGGGCGTTGCAGTTGTCGACGCAAATGTTATCGTGCGGCTTATGACAAGCACTCCGACGACTTTCCGCACCCTGTGGTGGCGCTCCTTCTAGGAGCGGCACGGAACGTTTGTTCAAAGACGAACCAAGCCGCCGGTTGAGGCGGGCTCGTTTGTCACCAAAATCCCACTTCGAACTGGCGGCTCTAATCAAGACGAGACCGCCATGCCCCATTGCGAAAACCTTGCCCCAATCATCCTGACCGGCGACCGCCCGACCGGGCCTCTGCATCTAGGTCACTATGTCGGCACTCTCAAAAATCGCATCGTGATGCAACGAAGCCACCGGCAGTTCGTGCTGATAGCTGACGCGCAAGGGCTCACAGACAACGCCGACAATCCCGACCGGATTCGGCGCAACATTATCGAGGTGTGCCTCGATTACCTCGCCGTTGGCGTTGATCCAGCCTGCACGACCATATGCCTTCAATCTTCGCTCCCCGCCTTAAACGAGTTGACGCTGTTTTATTTGAATTATGTCACCGTTGCCCGTTTGGAACGGAATCCGACGATCAAGGATGAAATTCGAGTGCGTGGTTTTGGCCGCGATATCCCGGCCGGATTCTTGTGTTATCCCGTCGCGCAAGCTGCCGACATCACGGCTTTTAAAGCCACTGTTGTGCCCGTGGGTGACGATCAGGTCCCGATTATCGAACAAACAAACGAAATCGTACGGCGTATCAACAGGCAGGCCGCTCGCGAGGTCTTGCCTGAGGCAAGGGCGGTGGTGCCCAAGATTGGCCGCCTGCCGGGTATCGATGGCGAGGGAAAGATGAGTAAGTCGCAAGGTAATGCCATCTACCTTTCGGCTTCCCGCGACGAGATCGGCACTGCGGTGCGCCGAATGTATACTGACCCGGGCCATCTACGCGTATCTGACCCCGGCAAAGTCGAGGGCAACGTCGTTTTCACCTACCTCGACGCTTTCGACCCCGACGTAGACGCCGTGGCCGATTTGAAGGCGAGCTACCGACGTGGTGGCTTGGGCGATATCGCTCTCAAGCAGAGATTGGAGCAAGTGCTTGAGACGTTGATCGCGCCTATCCGCGAGCGGCGAGCTGAGCTGGCCCGACGTCCGGATGATGTGATTGACGTCCTCCGGCAAGGTACAAAGACGTCACGAATCGTGACGCAGCAAACCCTTGCTGAAGTACGGGAAGCGCTGGGGCTGTTTATCTTGGGCTGATGCCGTATTTGTGCAGAAATCAAGAATTATGCACCAAAAAAATGGCCTTGATCGAAAAAGGCTTTTTTGTTGCATAAATCCGGTGCATAATTACCCGCATGATTTATGGCTACGCGAGGGTATCGACAGACGGGCAGAGCGTGGACGCGCAGGTAAAGGCGCTGCACGCAGCCGGAGCGGAAAAAGTGTTCCGCGAAACAGCGAGCGGCGCGCGAGCCGACCGGACAGCATTGCGTCGCGCCCTGGATACTCTCGGCAAGGGTGACGTGCTGATGGTGACGCGCCTTGACCGTCTGGCCCGGTCTACCCGCGATCTACTGAATACCCTTGCATTCATTGCCGACCGCAAAGCCGGATTCCGGTCGCTAGGCGACGCCTGGGCCGACACGACGACCGCGCACGGGCGCTTGATGCTGACCGTCCTGGGCGGCCTTGCGGAATTCGAGCGCGAATTAATCCGCGTCCGGACAGGTGAAGGCCGGGAACGGGCGAAGGCGCGGGGCGTGAAGATGGGACGCAAGCCCAAGCTAACGCCGCACCAGATGCGCGAGGCGATCAAGCGCCGCGATCATGACGGCGAGACGGTGCGGGACATCGCCCGAACCTTCAACGTCTCTCACAGCACCATTTCGAGGCTGAAAGCATGACCGCGATCATCCTGCACAGGACAGACCCCGCGAAGAACTTGCGCCGCTTTTATCGCCTGGACGTGCAGCCCGATCTATTCGGGAAATGGTGCTTTATCCGGGAATGGGGACGCATCGGCAGCGCTGGACAGGTCCGCAGCATCCCATATGCGACCGCCGCCGAGGCGCAGGCCGCCCTTGCATGGCAGCGACGTGGTAAGGAGCGGCGCGGGTATAGTGTCCAGTAAACCAGTTTCTATTGCAAAGTATAGCTTAAGTCTCTACCGTTCAAAAGCAAAACAAGAACAATGAGCAAAGTTTGAATGTCAAAAACCCTCCTTGAGCAACTCCCCCAGATCGTCGCCGATGGCAAGCGCGAAGCCGAACGCATCATGGAGCGGCTGGAAAGCAGCTACCGGATCGGCTTGCAGACCCGCGAGCTTGTCGTCCCTTCCCGCGATACCAACGCACCGGACATGTTTTTGAAGGCCGAGCGGGCAAGTCCCATTAACCGCCTGATCTATGGCGACAACCTGTTGGCAATGGCGGCGCTTCTCGCAGGCGACGACGAGACGCCGTCCATGCGCGGCAAGGTGGACCTGATCTACATTGACCCGCCTTTCGACAGCAAGGCGGATTACCGCACGAAAATCACCTTGCCAGGCGGTGACATTGAGCAACGACCGACTGCAATAGAGCAATTCGCTTATTCTGATGCATGGCAAGATGGAACCGCATCTTATCTCGGCATGATGGTTCCGCGGCTTTCAATAATGAAGGAAATGCTATCGAATACGGCTTCAATTTTCGTTCACATCGATTGGCATGTTGGACATTATGTCAAGCTCGCTTTGGATGAAATATTTGGGAAGGATAACTTTAGAAACGAAATTATTTGGAAAAGAAAAGGAGGAAGCGCTAATCCTAGTAATCAGTTTGGTATAGTTACAGACACAATACTTTTCTATGCTAAAAATGATGAGTCATTCTTCTCGCCAAGTTACAGTTTAAGTTCTGATGAGGCAAAAAATTATATATCTGAAAGATTTCGATACGATCTTAACGGAAGAAAATACATGTTGGCCCCGATAGAGAGAAATGCGGCCTTAGGCATTAGAGAAAATTTAAAATACGAATATGCAGGTTACACGCCCCAATATGGGTGGATGATGAGCAAGCCTAAACTTGAGCAGTTTGACAGAGAAAACAAGCTCCATTGGAATTCGAAGGGAAAACCTAATCGGCGCGTATTTCTTGATGAGTACAAGGGTCAGCCTGTAGAGAACCTTTGGACGGATATATTTGTAATCAACCCAATGGCGCGCGAGCGCGTCAACTATGACACTCAAAAACCTGAGGCGTTGCTGGCCAGAATTATTGAATCGACGTGTCCAGAAGGAGGGTTGGTTGCCGACTTTTTTTCTGGATCAGGGACCACGGCGGCTGTAGCCGAACGCTTAGGACGGCGGTGGATTGCAACAGACCTTGGCAAGCCAGCCTGCATGATTGCGCGCAAGCGGCTGATTGACCAGGACGCGAAGCCATTCCTTTATCAACACGTCGGCGATTATCAGGTTGAAATGGCCCGCAGCACTATGGGCCGCAAATTCCGCATCGGCGACTTGGCGGAGATCGTTCTTGGCCTCTATGGGGCTTTGCCCTTGCCCGCCGAGGAAAACCCTAACCGCAATATGGGGCGCATCCCGCGCACCAAGACCCTTGTGCTGGCCGATAGCCCCAACAAGCTGACCGGCCTTGCCACTCTCAAACGCGCCATCGAAATCCGCGACAATCTCATGGGTGGCTGGGATAAGGTCGTCGTGCTGGGTTGGAACTTCGATTCCAACATCGGCCACGACATCCAAGCCCTGAACCAAGGCGACCGG
>NZ_JBXEJH010000004.1:0-120703 GCF_056838045.1 Methylocystis sp. Uni0008 | reverse complement strand
TGTCAGGACACATCAGAAATTGAGAAATCGGCCTGTTGAATTTCAATGCGTTACGAAACGCTGCTGATTTACGCGTATACATTTGAATTGAGAAAACGCCCGAATGATGTACAGTTGAATTGAGAATTTGCGGCTCAACCATTTCTCATGGACGCGGCCGAAAAATGAACAGCAATAATGAGAACGCGCCCTGCCCTGATGACGCCGACACGACGGGGTCCGACGACCCGCAGTGGTTAGAGGCATGTCGACGCGAGGAGGCCATCAGAGAATTGTTAGGCCGCTCCGCGGGCGACCGGCTACGAACAAGCGACGTCGAAGATGTTGCTTTGGACCTCGGGATCAGTCGCGCGACACTTTATCGCCTCGTCGCGATCTATCGCGAAACGCCCACCGTTGAGGCGCTTCAGCCGAAGCCGCGAGGCCGATCGAAAGGGGCGCTCGCTCTCGACAAATCGCGTCATAAGTTGATCCGCCAGACGATCCGGGAAGTCTATCTGAAGCCGCAGCGTCCAACGCTGACCCACCTCGTCGAACAAATCCATTTGCGTTTCGTCCAGCACGGATGGCCATTGCCAGATCGTCGAACGATCAAGACGCGCGTCGATGACATCGAGAGGCGATTGGTCGCGCGTAAACGGAAGGACAAACGCGCGATCAAAGCGACAACGCCAGTTCCGGGCGAATACAAAGCCTCCCGGCCGCTCGAGGTGGTTCAGATCGATCACACGCTCGTCGATCTCATCGTCGTTCACGAAGAGACGCGCGAACCGCTCGCACGCCCTTGGCTGACGCTGGCGATCGATGTGTTTACGCGAATGATTACGGGCTTTCATCTTTCGATGGATCCCCCTTCACGGCTTTCCGTGAGCCTCTGCGTTCTCCATGGCGTTTACGACAAGACAGCCTGGTTGCAGGAACGTGAGATCGACGCGACATGGCCAGTCGCCGGCTTGCCAGAGGCCTTTCACGTCGACAATGGCGCAGATTTCAGAAGCAAGGCTTTCATTCGCGGTTGTCGCAACGAAGGCGTCGATATCATTTGGCGCCCGCCTGGCGAACCGCATTACGGCGGTCATATCGAACGGCTGATCGGAACGATGATGGGTCAGATGCATCTTCTGCCCGGCACTTCATTTGGAAATCCGATCGAACGAGGGTCCTACGATCCGAAAAAGAATTCAGCCATGTCGTTGCGAGAGCTCGAATGCTTTCTCGGCTGGGAGATTGCGGGCGGCTATCACGACCGAATACACAGCACCTTGATGCGCTCACCATTGGCAGTCTGGCGCGAACATGAGGCGCGGATCAATCTGCGCATGCCGCATGATCGAATGGCCTTCTGGGTTTCGTTATTGCCCGAGGCGTATCGAACACTCAGGCCAGACGGCGTCTGGTTGCATGGATTGCCATACTGGTCGAACGTTTTAAGCGCCGATCTCGGAGGCGCCAAACGCGAGCTTTTAGTCAAATATGATCCCCGAGATATTTCAAGAATTTTTGTTCAGCGTCCTTCCGGGCGTTTCGTCGAAGCCCGGAGCCGCGATCTTACGTGCCCATCAATAAGTCTCCGCGAATGGAAACTACGTCGGCGCGAAACGCGAGCGCAAGCGCGCGCGGAACGCGAACCGAACCAGTGGATCACTACTGCAAAGGCCAAGCGTCGCATTGTTGACGATGCAATAAGGAAGACGGCGCAGGCCCGCCGCGACCCGCAGCCCAAAAACAAGATTTCGGTGGATGACGAAGGATTCGGCTCGCTCAAGGGCATCGACTCGCGCACTCCTTCCATTCTGGAAATCGCGGAGAAGCAGCGTGATCGATAGGGCCGCCCACGTCACGGACGAAGTTGCAAGTCTTCTCGACGCATCTAATGACGCGCGGATCCAATTTATTCGATCAAAGCCGTGGGTCCACTATCCAAAAGCAAAACATATCGTCGATTTGATTCAGGGTCTCCCGACTCACCCGCGCACGACGCGAATGCCGTCAATCGCCGTCTATGGCGACAGCGGCATGGGAAAATCGATGATCGTCGGGCGCTTCAAGCACGACCAGATGCTCGCTTTCGATGCAGCAACAGCCGACGCACGACGTAAATTTCTCGTTGTGGAGTTGGCGGGCGGGCCGGGCGAGCGGCGCCTTTATGCACAAATTCTCTCTGCACTTGGCGCCCCTTCCAATCCGCGCGCGACAATTGTCGCATTAGAGCAGACGACAATTCGACTATTGCGAGCCGTGGGCGTTCAAGTCCTGCTGATAGATGAAATTCATAATATCATCGCCGGTTCATGGCGCGAGCAGCGTGTCGTTCTGAACACGCTTCGTTTCTTGAGTAACGAGCTTCAGCTTTCGCTTGTCTGCTTCGGCATCACGGAAGCACGTGAGGCGATCAACGGCGACGTACAGCTTGCCAGACGCTTTGATGTTGTCACGTTGCCGCGCTGGAAAGCCGATGACGAGTTTCAGCAACTCGTCCTTGCCATTCTCCGCAATCTCCCGCTTCGTCAGCCGAGCATTCTGACGGCGCGCGGTCTCAAACGAATTCTTCGAGTGACTGAAGGCGTAACGTCAAAAATATTCCGCCTTGTGAATGAAGTCGCGATCCAGGCTATCGAGACAGGAACGGAACGACTAACCGACGAAGCCATTGATGATTGGAGGCCTATCAGCGAGGAGGAAGCCGCGTTCCAATGACGATGCTGATCAACGCCGCTCGGCGGCCCTTGCCGGTCGTCCTCGACCCGACGCCCGACGAACTTCTTTCATCGTGGCTTCATCGTCATGCAGCTTTCTATGGGCTCACGGAGCCCATGCTCATCTCGTGGCTAAAGCTCGAATCGAAGAAGCTGCGTAGCCTCGACTTCCGCCCAGGTCTCGGCCAGATCGCACGCATCGTAGATTCGTTTCGCACTGATCCAATGGATGTTGTCGCCATGACGCATACAGCGCTTCCAATCGAGGTCGCGGCACTGGTTGGAAGAGGCAAGCCGATTCAATTCTGTCGGACATGCTGCGAGCGACATCGCGCGGCTGACACTCCGGGAGCGGTTCTAAAAAGCTGGCTTGAGGCGTGGCGCGTTACTTGTCCTCTATGCGGTTCGCCGCTCTCAGAAATCGAGGGACCTCGTGCCGGCTGCGATACCGTCCGAAACACGAGCCCATTTGGGGACCATTGGGACGCCGCCAAAATCGGAGAGGAGCTTGTCAATCGTCACTTGCGGGGCGAGCCGACGCCGCTAGCATCCCCTATTGCGATGATGCGGCTTTTGCTGATCTTAAATCGCCCGCAGACGACGCAGCCCCCCGAAGGCTACAATAAGAGCTGGTTGCTCAACGAGATCGTTCCAGGATTTGACGCCGAAGCATTACGCATAGCGCCGTCCATCAGCAAAGGCGCAAACGCTATGGTGCCGCTCTATTTACGCATCGCGCTACTCGCCGGTCTCGCAGTCGCCGCGAAAAACGCGGCGGATACGATTCAGCGCCTGCGCCCCTTCTGTCGCCCCGTCTATCGAAAGCGATTCGACGAGCTCGCCTACGCCGCGCTCGGGATGCCGCTGGAGTTCTCAATTTAAGCGTCAAAGCTCGAAAATGCGCGCCGAAATTCTCAAATATGATGTCAACGCGCCGCGCGAACAGGGATTTTCTAATCAAAGGATGTATCCTGACACTGGGCCTCGCTCAGAAATGAACGCGCGGCGGGAGTCGGAAAAAGCTGGGGGTCAGGCCGCGAGATGGAATGCGCCCGATTTCAACCGACCATCGGAGCACAGCGGCTCTCGCTTGAAGCATGCGTTGCGCGCCGCGCGGCGACCAGCGCATCTGCTGCAACTTGTGCATACGCGCATTGACCAAGGCGGTGACCGCGGACTCTGCTCGCGAGCTCGAAATCGGCAGACCCTTCCAATGGCGCTGACAATAATTGCTTACGGAAGCCTAATTCAATCTTAGGTATGTCGCCAACTCGTCGATGAGCATCAGAAATCGTTTAATTTTTCGTTGATCTCGTGTGAATGTTCGGAGACTGTCGATTTCTGTTTCAAGATGATACTCACGATCTTTTGAAAAACAGCGGCTTAGAAAAAATCAGTCTCAGTCCGATTTCGGTTTCAACTGAGACTATACTCCAGTCAGAACAGCGCCAAGCGTTCGCACACGAAGAGCAAATTGCGCGCAACTCTCGAGTGGCGTGCTCAAGACTTGATTATCCGCGTATCGGCGCCGTCCCTTCGCCGAGAATGTCGAGATAGGCGCGGTAGCTGAAAACGCGTCCACGGCGACGGCCCGTGATCTCATTGACGACGCCGAAACGTTCGAGATCGGCCAATGCGGCGTTGACGGTCGGCGCACTCAACCCCGTCCGCCTGACGAGGTCGTTCGCCGTCGCAAATGGATGAAGCTGGAGCAGGTCGTGGATCCGAAGTGCCGAACCTGCCCGGTCGCTTTCCTTCGCAATGCGCTCTCGATCCTTCGCGAAAAGATCGGCGATCCGCACCGCCGCTTCAAAGGCTTGATTCGCCGTTTCGGCAACGCCGTCGAGAAAAAATTCGAGCCACGCCTCCCAGGCGCCATTCTCGCGGACCTCCTGCAACAGACGGTAATAGTCCGTGCGATACGTCTTGAGGTAAAGGCTGAGGTAGAGCAGCGGATTGCGCAGCACGCCATTCGCGCAAAGAAAGAGGGTCACCAGAAGACGACCCACGCGACCATTGCCGTCGAGAAACGGATGAATGGTTTCGAACTGGACATGAAGTAGCCCGGCTTTGATGAGCGGCGGCAAATGCGACTGGGTTTCGTGGATGAAGCGCTCAAAAGCGTCGAGACAAGCGTCGAGTTCGCTCACGGGCGGGGGAACGAAGAGCGCGGTGCCAGGCCTGGTGCCGCCGATCCAGTTTTGCGAACGACGAAACTCGCCCGGGTCTTTGGTCTCGCCACGGCCGCTTTGCAAAAGACGGGCGTGGAGTTCGCGAATGAGCCTGAGCGAGAGCGGAAACTCCTTGAGCCGATCCAAACCGAACATCATCGCGTCGACATAGTTCGAGATTTCTCGGATATCGTCGATTGGCTGACCGGTTTGCGCCTCCGTCTCAAACCGGAGAAGGTCGGCGAGGGTGGACTGCGTGCCCTCGATCTGTGAGGAGAGGACGGCCTCCTTGCGCACGTACATATAGAGGAAGAGTTCCTGCCGCGGCAGCAGGACCGCAGCGCCGTCGAGCCGACCCAGCGCCCGCTCCGCCGAACTCAGGCGATCGAGAAGGGGCAGGAGCTCGATGTCCGGGCTCGGCGGCAGGGGAGGGGGAATGAATGCGCGCACGACTTCGCCGCCAGCGGTCGTTTCGATGTAGCGGCCGAGGCGGGCTGCTTTTGGGGGGTGAACGCTCATAGAGGGAGAATGTCCGAATTTCTTTATTTAATCAATTGCCGCTTTGTTTAAATAACAAGCTCGCGAATTTAAGTCGGGTTAAATTGCCCGGTCGGAAACACGCGCGTTGGCAAAAGGGCTTCAGCGTCGCCTTCACCTCAGCCGCCGCCTCACGCGCAAATGAAGCGGCGCGCCGCATCTGCCCTTCGTCATGCTCAATCCGTCGACGGCGGACGCTAAAGAGGACGATCCGACGATTCGCCGCTGCATCGGCTTTGCGCGGCGCGAAGGCGCCGGCAGAATTATCGTCGCCAATCTTCATGCGCTGCGCTCGCCTTCGCCTGCGGCACTCCGGGTGGCGCGCGATCCCATCGGCCCGAAGAATCGGCGAATGCTGGTCGGGGTTATCGCAGAATCTTCCCAAAATCCTACGCTAAGCCGCATCGAGTAGCTCAGAGCGCGGGTTTCTGAGCGGCCGGAAGGCGTTTTGGAGCGGCTCGGTCGGCCAGACATAGTCGCCGTTGAAGGTGATGTGTTCCCAGCCAAGCGGCGCGATATGAGCGAGCAGATCGTCACGGACTCGTTCGCCACCGGAGCGCAGTCGGTAGACGCCGCCAAGCATCCTGTCGAACATGACCAGCGCCGCATCCGTAAGGATCGCTTCCATCTCACGAGCGAACACGACCAGAGTCGCCAGTCGGCGCGGCGAATCGAATCGTGAAAGATGCTGAGCGGTGAGAACGGCTGTTTCCTTGGCGATCGCCCTGTAACGCGCGCGATGAATCCGTTGCTCGCGATCTGGTCCAACGCCCAAGCTTCGGACGAATTGCAATCGCTCGACGACGCCAATCAGGTTCTTCTGCGTCGGCGCCTCCGGCCAGTCACGCAACCAGGCAAGCTGCGTGCGGTCTCGATCGTTTCTGACTGCGATCAACGCTTGCAGTGCGGCGATCGTTTGTTGTTCCAATCCCTCTATAAGATTCTTGTGAGCCTGCTTTCGGGCGCGGGCGCGAGCCGCCAGGCCGATGCGTTCCAAAATTGTCGGCGCAGGCAACAAGATGCCGCGAGTTCGGAGCGTTTCGATCATGGCCGCAACGATGACGTCACCGCGATCCGTGCCAATCGCTTCGGTCGTCGCAATCTTTGCGACAGACCGATAATCACCGCGGCTGAAAGGACGAACGCGCAGATATGACTGTATGTCGCCCAATGCTCCCAGCGAGTTTCCTCTCGACGAGCATACTCGTGAAAAATCTCCGGCTCGACGCCGAGTTGACCGGCAATGAAGGATAGAACGTCCGCGGGCGGAGTTTCGTCAATGCCGAGTACTCGACCTGGAAAGCGCTGGTAGGCGAGATGCACCGCAAAACCGAGCCGATTGGCGTCGCGCCGCCGTCGACGGATCAACGCCAGATCGTCGGGCGAAAGCGTGTAGTGCCGGATGATTGCCGCCGGATCGATGGGCGGATTGAACAGTGCCGCACGGGCCTGCGGCGAGAGGATTTCATGCTTCTTCATCGCCGGCTTCCCTGGTGCGCAATCCGTCGTTCGCGCAGCAGTCCGGCTTATCGCTATTTTTCAATGCCTTGGTATCTGCGCAACTCCGTCGCTAAGATACCAGCGAACCTCCATCAGCGCCTTAGCGTAGGATTTTGGGAAGATTCTGCGATGACCCCGTCTTGGGAGGCTCCGTTCACCCCGCGCCAAACCCTGCCAAACTCATCTTCATCCTCGACCTTGCGGCCAATGAATTTTCGATGCTGGCGGAAATACTGCCACACCCCCATCGCAGAGGCATGTGTCGATTTCCATTTCGAGGCGGGACTCGCCCATTGAATGATTTCAATGGGATGGTCGAGACCGAACTGCCGTGAACGGCACTCCAACCGAGACTGACGCAAGAAAATTTGGCAGTCAAAATGGGATTGATCGACCGGTCGATCGACCGTAGCGTTGGGGCATGGATTCCGACCGCATTGAGCCACAAGACGCGCCACAGGATGCCCCAGAAGCGCGAGAGGATTTTCTCCGTCAGCTTCTACGCCGCTCCAATTGGAAAGTGACAGCCGAACTCGTAAGCGTCGCGCGGACGCAACTCGGTATTCCAAGGTCAACCCTTTTTCGGATGGCGTCACGTTTTCGGAGCACGCGGCTTACTTCGAGTCTTGCGCAACAGCAGCGCGGAACGCCGGACGGCGTATTTCGGCTCGCGCCGGAAATTGAGCGCGTTATCGCCGATCAGATCGAGCGCTTCTGGTTAAAAAAGGAGAAGCCGAAATTCAGCAGATTGATGGAGCGCATCCGCGGCGCCTGCCTTGCCGAAGGCTTACACCCGCCACACTACAGAACGGTGCGGCGACGGGTGATGGATTTGACCCCGGTATCCGCCGCCCGCAAGCGCGGTGAGCGAGACATCGAAACTGCCGCGACTCCAAGCCCAGGACAATTCGTCGCCAATCGACCCAACGCCATTTGGCAGATTGATCACACCCTCGTTGACGTCATCGTCGTCGACGAACAGCTTCGCCGTCCCATTGGGCGGCCAGTTCTGACGATCGCGATTGACGTATGCACGCGGCTGGTGGCGGGCTTTCACTTGTCTCTCGAGGCTCCTTCCAGCGTGTCGGTGGGGCTTTGCTTGCTTCACGCCGTCTACGACAAGACCGTATGGCTCAACGAGCGTGAGATAGACCTCCCCTGGCCCGTGGCAGGACTGCCCGAGGTGCTTCATTGCGACAATGGCGCCGAGTTTCGATCGCGCGCTCTTACTGGCGCTTGTCGCGAATACGGAATCAAACTTCAGTTCAGACCGCCAGCGACCCCGCGTTTCGGTGGACATATTGAACGTCTCATCGGGACGATGATGGGCGCCGTGCATGTGCTGCCGGGTACAACATTCAGCAACGTCAAAATCAAAGGCGATTACGACGCTGAAGGCCGCGCGACTTTCACATTGCGCGAATTGGAAAAGTGGATCGCGATAGAGATCGCAGGCAAATACCATCACCGCATTCATTCAACGCTCCTGCGGCCCCCAGTAGCGGTCTGGCGCGATCTTCAAGGTGATGTTGATTTCGACCTTCCGCCGGACAGAATGGCTTTCTGGACGAGCTTCTTGCCAGAGGAACGACGGCGCCTTCTGAAGGACGGCATCCATCTGGAAAAAATACGATATTGGTCTGACGCCTTATCTCGCGATGTAGGCCGTGGCGGCGAAGTGAAAATCAAATATGATCCACGCGATTTATCGCGCATCTTCGTTCGCCAACCGGACGGTCATTTCGTCGAGGCTCGCTATCGTAATCTCGCCTACCCTCCCGTTTCATGGTGGGAGTGGAAGCACGCAAAGGAGAGGTTACGCGAACAGGGAAAGCGAGAATTGAACGAGGAAACCATTTTTAATTCTATTGCACAGCAACGACAGATCGAAGATTTTGCCGCGCAGGCGAGCGCAACAGCGCGCCGGAATGTTACGCGCCGGCCCAAGCAGCCGAGAGACCAGGAAGGCGGAAAAATCACCGGCATCGATTTAGCAAAACCGGGATATTCTAACGATGATATGGAATTTTGGGACCAATGATCGAACCCTGTCATTTGGCGCCCAGCGCGGCCGCCCTCATTAATGCGCCAGATCATGTGCGTATTCGCGCCATCCGATCAGACCGCTGGGTCGGATTCGGTCGCGCCCGACGCGTTCTTCAATATCTTGATGCGCTGTGTGATCATCCGCCATCCACGCGTCCACCAGGACTTGCGATTTACGGTCATAGCGGGATGGGCAAAACGATGCTCGTCGAAAAGTTTCGACGTGACCATCCGCCGGTCGTAGATCGTAACACTGGCTGCGAGGCTGTTCCCGTTCTTGCCATCACCTTAACCTCGCGCCCGACCGAGCGTCGGATATACGGTCAGCTGCTCATGGCTCTTGGCGCCAGCGTCAATGAGCGCGCCACCCTCATGGACCTTGAAATCAGGACCATGCTTCTGCTGAAGAATTGCAATGTTCGTGTCTTGGTCTTTGATGAAGTGCATAACCTGCTCGCCGGCAATCCCAGAGAGCAACGCGTAATCCTCCAACTGCTGCGATATCTCAGCAACGAACTCAAAGCGTCGCTCGTCTGCCTCGGCGTGATGGATGCCCGCGATGCTATCGCAGGCGATACTCAACTCTCGCGGCGTCTCGATCAGATCGTGCTGCCGCGATGGAAAGTAGACGACGAATTCCATGAACTCGTCAGCGCGGTTCTGCGCAGTTTGCCGATTAAACAACCTTCCGCCCTATCGAGCCAGGGCTTGCGTCACCTCGCGCGCATCAGCGACGGCGTCACTGCGCGCGTTTTTTCCATACTCAACGAGTTGGCGACCGAAGCGATCCGAGCGGGCGCCGAGCGCATCACCGACGAGGACATCGAGTCCTGGAAACCCGCCCTCGAAAAGGAAACTATGTTCGCGTGACGCCCGACCCAAAAAAGGCATTTCAAATGAGACTCAGCGCGGAATAGTCTCAAATTGTGTTTCGGCGTGCAATTTTGACCCCCTAAGCCGGGGGATCGGCGTCCAAAATTGACCCCCATCTGAACTGTTTGCAGGTCTGCCCGCTTTGGTATCGAGCGGGCGGTGGGGGATGCTTGTTGTGGAGACGATTGGCCGGATTCGGCGGGAGCATTTCCAGAAGGGCAAGTCGATCAAGGAGATTGCCCGTGATCTGAAGATATCGCGCAATACGGTTCGCAAGGTTCTGCGATCAGGCGAGACGTCGTTTTCCTACGAGCGGGAGATTCAGCCTCGCCCCAAGCTCGGCGCCTGGAAGGCGGAGATCGACCGAGTGCTCGCGGAGAATGCAACAAAGCCGGCGCGCGAGCGGCTGACGCTGATCCGTGTGTTCGAAGAGTTGCGGGCGCTTGGCTATGACGGCGGGTATGACGCGGTGCGGCGTTACGCGCGGAGTTGGGCGCGAGACCATGCCAGCGAGACGGCGAGCGCCTTTGTGCCGCTGAGCTTTGCGCCGGGCGAGGCTTACCAGTTCGATTGGAGCCACGAGATCGTTCTGATGAACGGCGTGACGATGACCGTGAAGGTCGCGCATCTGCGGCTCTGTCACAGCCGGATGTTTATCGCCCGAGCCTATCCGCGCGAGACACAGGAGATGGTTTTCGACGCGCATGAGCGTGCCTTCGCCTTGTTCAAGGGCGCCTGCGGCCGGGGCGTCTACGACAACATGAAGACGGCGGTCGAAACGATCTTCGTCGGCAAGGACCGGCAATATAATCGCCGATTCCTTCAGATGTGCTCGCACCATCTCGTCGAGCCTGTGGCCTGCACGCCGGCGTCGGGCTGGGAGAAGGGACAGGTCGAAAATCAGGTCGGCCTCGTGCGCGAGCGCTTCTTCACGCCTCGCCTGCGGTTCAAGACCTTCGACGAGTTGAACGCTTGGCTGATGGATAAATGCATCGCCTACGCCAAGGCGCACGCCCATCCGGAGCGCGCCGACAGAACCGTCTGGGAGGTCTTCGAGGAGGAGCGCCCCCGGCTCATTCCCTATCGCGGCCGCTTCGACGGATTCCACGCGCTGCCGGCTTCCGTGTCGAAGACGTGCCTGGTCCGCTTCGACAACAACAAATACTCGGTGAACGCCGGCGCTGTCGGCCGCCCGGTCGAGATCCACGCCTACGCCGATCGTATCGTCATTCGGCAGGATGGCAGGATTGTCGCGGAACACGCCCGTTGCTTCGGGCGCGGCGAGACGATCTATGACCCGTGGCATTACGTCCCCGTTCTAGCGCGAAAGCCCGGCGCGCTGAGGAATGGCGCGCCGTTCAAGGATTGGCTGTTGCCTGGCGCGCTCGAGCGCGTCCGCCGCAAGCTCGCCGGGTCTGACGACGGCGATCGTCAGATGGTCGCCATTCTCGCCGCCGTGCTCACTGACGGATTGCCGGCACTCGACGCCGCCTGCGCCGAAGCGCTCGAAAACGGCGTCCATTCCGCCGACGTCATCCTCAACATTCTCGCGCGCCGGCGCGATCCCGAACCCGCCGCGGTCATTGCAACCCCGGCGGCCTTGCGGTTGACCCACGCCCCGATCGCCGACTGCGCCAGATACGATCAGCTCAGGAGCGTATGACCATGGAACGAACCGAAGTGCTCGACTTGATGGGAGAACTCAAGCTCTATGGCATGCGGAGCGCCTATGACGAGACATTGGCGACGGCGCTAAAGCGCAAACATGAACCGCAGCGTCTGGTCGGCGACCTGCTCAAGGCCGAGATATCGGAAAAGCAGGCGCGCTCGATCAAATATCAGCTTACCATCGCAAAGCTGCCCCTCGCCAAGGACATCGACGACTTCGCCTTCAAGGACACGCCGATCAACGAAGGGCTGGTGCGCGACCTCGCCAGCGGCGCCTTCATCGCCCAGCAGCGTAACGTCGTGCTGGTCGGCGGAACGGGCACAGGCAAAACCCATCTTGCGATCGCCATCGCCCGAAGTTGCATTCGCGCCGGATCGCGCGGGCGCTTCTACACAACCGTCGATCTGGTCAATCGCCTTGAGGCGGAAGCGCGCGCCGGACGGCAGGGGCGGCTCGCCGATTATCTGACCCGTCTCGACGTCGTCATTCTCGACGAACTCGGCTATCTGCCCTTCGCCCAGGCCGGCGGCCAACTCCTGTTCCATCTGGTCAGCCGACTCTACGAGCGCACCTCTATCATCGTCACGACCAACCTGGCCTTCGGCGAATGGCCGAGCGTCTTCGGCGATCCGAAAATGACGACCGCGCTGCTCGATCGGCTTACCCACCACTGCGACATCGTCGAGACCGGCAACGAAAGCTGGCGCTTCAAGAACCGCCTCTGATCACGCCGCCGCGCGCATCGTAACTCCGGTCGGGCTACGCCCTCCCTCCGTCACGACGCGCGCAACAGAGGGGTCAATGTTGGACGCCGATAAGGGGTCAAACTTCAACGCCGATTGACACAGAAGAGCGAAGACAAGCGTCGCCTCACGACGAAAAAAGGACCGCTCCTTGTTGGATTATGCAGCTGGGCGCGCGTCGTTTGAAATTAAATCATTCGAAAATGCCTGAGCGCGGCCTCGATATGTGGCCACGAAGATGCGGGGCATGGCCATGCGCGCGCTGACCGATCACGTCTATTAGGCGCCAATCCACGCGTGAGCCCGTGAGCCGATTTGACATGCGCTATATGGCAGGTTTTGGGGGTGTGCCCGAAGTTTGACCGCACCCACTCGGCAATTTGAGGATAAGTCGCCATTTCGGATAGTATTCCCGCTATCAGTCGCTTACCTTCGCAAGCCGGAGCCTCTGAAACTTGCTCAGTCGCCGGCCTCATTGATTTCAAAGTCTCGGCGATACCGTTGAAGATAGGGCATTTTGGGGGATGCGTCTCCTACGGCTTCTCATTGCCTGTTGGCCTGAGGTTCGACGGCCTCCCGCCTTCCGCAGATCCTTCAGCCGCTCGACCGGCGACGCCCGGGCTTTGTCACGCCGGCGTCCACGGCGCCGGATCCACGCCATCAACGCTTCGCCTCCGCCGTCAGCGCCCTCGCGACGGTCTTAGCGTCGGCACCGGCAAGCCGATTGACTAAGCCGCGCGGCTCGGATCCTCTTCGAAGTAGACGGAGGCCAGCGCCACTCCACCGGCATCCTCTACGACTAAGGACTCAGCGGTCTTGCGGATGCGCAGGGGCAGGGCGTGGGCCGTCGGCGCCATCTTTTCCCGCGCTCCAGGAACTCGTTTAGCCTGCGCTCATGGGCTGGCGCGGACAAGACAACCGGGACCGTGATGCGGAGCGCGAGTGGCGCAAGCGGCCGCTTCGCGAGCGCTAGGACCGGCCGAGCCTGGCTCTCTTCATTGTAAATGCCGATGTTAATTTCCCCAGAAGCGCCGGAGTAAAATTCCCCAGTTGGCGGGCGTGGCGATCAGCCGAGGTCTTGATCGGCGCCTCCGTTTTTTGGCGGGCGTCCGCGACGACGCAGGGTCGGCGGGATTGGCGCGGGTTGGATGCTGGCTTTCGTCCGAACATGTTCGGGCAAGAGGTCGGCGTGCTCGCGCAGGCGATAGCTCGAGCCTTCGATCTGGAAGACGACGGCGTGATGCAGGAGACGGTCGAGGAGCGCCGTGGCGACGACTGGATCGCCAAAGATCTCGCCCCATTCCGCGAAGCCGCGGTTCGAGGTGAGGATCATGGCGCCCCTTTCATAGCGGGCGTTGACGAGCTGGAAGAACAGATTGCCGCCGCCGGGCGTAACCGGCAGATAGCCGATCTCGTCGACGATCAGCAGCGAGAAGCGGCAGAAGTAACGGATCTTCTCCCGCAGCGCCCCTTCGCGTTCGGCCTTGGCCAATGTTGCGATGATGTCGGCGAGGCAGGCGAAGTAGACGCTGCGGCCGGCTTTAACCGCCTCGACGCCGAGCGCCAGGCTGAGATGGGTTTTGCCTGTGCCGGGCGGTCCGATGAGATGAACCGCTTCGGCGCGATCGATGAACTGCAATTCGGCGAGCGCCATGACGCGGCTCTTGTCGAGCGACGGCTGGAAGGCGAAGTCGAAGCCGGCGAGCGTCTTGACGGCGGACAGGCGCGCCATCTGGAGCGCCATCCGGACGCGGCGGTTCTCGCGTAGCGTCAGTTCTTCGGTGAGCAGAATGTCGAGCGCGTCGAGCGCCGTAGTCTCGCCACGCTCGATGCCGCGCAGGGTGATGTCGAGGATTTCGAGGGCGCGCGGCATTCTCAGGCCGACGAGATTGCGTTTGACGCGGTCGATGACGGCGGAGGGCGTTGCATTCATCGTGAGCCTCCCTGCATCGCCAGCCGGCGCCCCACCGCGTCATAGAAGGCCAGCGGGCGTCTCGCGGCGTGATCGCCGGCGCGCAGCATGAGGGACGGCAATGCGTCGGGCGGCCGGCGACGATACGCTTGCAACGGCATTCTGCGATGCGCCGGATCGAGACGTTTTTCGCCGCGGCCTTCGAGCGGCGCATGGGCGGCGATCAATTCGCCGTCCTCGAAGATGCGGATGGCGTCGGCGAAGACATGGACATCAAGGACGCGTCGCCGGGTCGTGTCCGGGACGCTGTAGAGATTGCCGCCGACGCTGACCATGCCTTCATGCGACGCGCGCCGCTCGAGCCGAAGCACCGCCTGATAGGGCGTCGACGGCACCGGCTTGAGCGACGCCTTCTCTTCGGCGAAAGCCTCATCGACGACGCGCCTGGTCGTGGCGTGGACCCTCGGATTGGCGATCGTATCGAGCCAGATTCGGAGCTGGGCGTTCAGGTCATCAAGATTGCGGAAGGCGCCGCCGAGGAAAAAGTCTTCCCGGATGTAGCGGAAGGGCCGCTCAACCTTGCCCTTCGTTTTGGCGCGGTAGGGTTTGCAGGCGCGCGGCTGAAAGCCGTAATGGCGCGCCAGATCCAGTAGCGCGCGATTGTAGACAACGAGGCCATCCGGGTCTTCCCCGATAACGGCCGTCTTCATGCGATCGTAGAGGATCTCGCGCGGGACGCCGCCGAGCGCCTCGAAGGCGGCCATATGGCAGCGTAGGACGCTTTGCATATCCTGGTGCAGGACGAAGCGCGCCCAGATGAAGCGGGAATGCCCCAGGACCATGGAAAAGAGCCAGACGATCCGCTTGACGCCGAGCTCGTCGAGGAACTCGACATCGAAGCGGGCGAAGTCGACCTGAGCCTGTTCGCCAGGCGGCGTCTCGAAGCGCACCTCGAAGCCTTTCGAGCGCGGCGGCCGAAGTTCGCGCAGGAAGTCGGTGACCGCAGTGTAGCCGCCGGCATATCCGCGATCCTTGATCTCTCGCCATAGCCGGCGGCCGCTCAGCGCCGGATAGGCGACGAGGCGCTCCCGCAGATAGGCCTCGAAAGTTGCGATCGCGCGTTCGCGCGGCGGCCGCGCCTTGTAGCTGGGCGCCGTCAGCCCCGCGGCGATGTGCTTGCGGACGGTCTTCCGGTCGATTCCGAGCTGGCGCGCGATCGCGGACACAGAGACGCCCTGACGATGTAATTCCAGGATCATGACAATTTCCCCGAGTTTGATCACCGAGCCCTCCCTTCCGCCAAGGGGAGCAGCATCGGCGAGTCGGCGCCGCCCGGCCTTCCAGGGCATGCCCTGGAAGGCCGGGCGTCACGAAAACTGGGGATTTTTCAATCGGCACATTTGGGGAGTTTACGACCGGCACTCACACTTCATGCCCTTCCTGGTCACCTTCGCCTATGCGCTCTGGCGCGGCGGGTAGACGGATGCGCTCTTTTGCGCCATGTCGTCCCCTGATTATCCTGCCAATCGTAACGTGTTGGGCGGTGACGATTATGACACAAGCGTAGCCACTGAGCCCGTGAAATTTGAGCTGGCGATCGGTCGCCCTAAAGGCTAACTTTCTGCCGGCGGAGATTCCTGGAGACGCGCGCGATGAAGCGCCTTGTTCTCGTCGACCGAACGAGCAATCGAGTTTCCGGCGACACGTCGACTCTCGGGCCGCATGCGCGAAATTGGGCCGCGATCGTCGACCAGTTTGACGATGATACCGCGGGCCAGGCCGCCTGCGCGGCGCGCTTTCTGGACCAGAGCTTGGGCAAGACGGCTCGCGACTACATCTTCACGCCATTCGCCGCAGATCGAGACTCAGACGGCTATCTGATTTTTGACTGCAGCGGTTGCGAGGATGGGTCGGCTTCGATCATGTCCGATCAGGTAGATACGGACGAAGCAATCTACGCCATTATGACAAGCTGCTTTTATGTCGGCTACGTTCGACGCGACCATTGACGATCAGGCCTCAGTCCAGCTGACTGCGTGAAGTCTTAGCTTCTAATTCGCCCAACAACAGCTGAAGCTCAACCGGCAACGGCTCGGACGTAATGTTGGCGAGCTTAAATTGCAGCTGCTTACCGATATGGAGCGAAGCGGCGGCTGATTGCTCTTGAAACTCACGCGCAAGCCACGCAATGCCATTCATCTGGCCGTAGTTCTTTCATCATGTCCCGCCCCGTGTTTTTTCTCCGCTGCCCGCCAAAGGCGCTAACCGATGCGCCGCGGTTTCGTTCCACAATTTTCCTTGAAAAATCGGTCTCGCGCTCTATCCCGGCGCAACCAACGTCGGATCAGCGTCGCCTGCGCCCGAGCGCCAGGGTTATTGAGCGCTCGGCTTCGCTGTCGCGTCCTTGACGCACTTCTTCGTGAAACTCGTCTTCGCGGCGCCATGCAGTTTCTTTTCAACAGCAGCGGCGTCGCAGGAAGAAGCAGCGGCGTCCCTCTCGCATTTTTTCATGAAGCTATTCAGCGCCGCGCCGTGCAGCTTCTTTTCCGTCGCCCGGGCGGCGCAGTCCGGAGCAGCCGGCGCGGTTTGAGCGAAGGCAGCCGCGGAGCCAGCGAAGAAGATCGCAGCAGTCAAAATCCCTTTGAGCATGTTGTCCTCCTGAAAGAGTGCGCAAATTCATAGCTGGAACAATCATAGAAGGGGCTGCCAGAGAAGCGATCCCAATGGCGTCAAATGCAAATACCTTCCCAAATCGGGCCTATCCATGTTCCGAAGCGTGCCTAGGCAAATTCGTCCGCAGAGCGAGCCAAATCGCCGGTTCTGCTTGCCGTCCGCTTACCAAACGGCGGTGCTGCTAGCGATGGCGCGGCCGACAGATTTTATCGCACCTCGCCATTTAGGCGACCGTGGATGAGCCAGCGACACCGTTCAATCTCTTAACGCTCAGACGATAGGCGGAAATTGTCACGGAGATACGTTGTCGTTTGCAGGCGACCAGCAACGCTTATCGGGCAAATGTTGGGCACGAGAAGGCCTTCGGCGCAGTCCATTATTGTAACTTATTGATTTTGTTGGCGCGCCGACCGGGATAAAGGTGCGAACACCTATCTAATTGAAATAGTGCTTTGATTTTTGGATGGCGACAAAACTCTATGGCACGCTCGCGTGGTCAAATGGTTACGGGGGCCTGCAACCGCCTCGAATTGCTGTTTCAGGCAATTGTATAGAAATAACGCTAAATCAAGTAAGTATCCCCCGGCAAAGCCGGGGGCTTTATGATGTGAGCCGCTCAAAGCGGCTGCGGGGGCGCTAACGCGACCCCAATTTTTATTGGCCGCCTAAAGGCGGCTGCAGCGTCATCGCCACAGGTTCAACTGCTCCAGACGCGCATCTTCAACTTCCTGGTTGCGGATATATTCCCGGATCACCTCTTCGTCTCGACCGACGGTCGAGACGAAATATCCCCGCGCCCAAAAATGCTGACCCACTGCGGCGGCGTTCCGCGTAAACCCGCGCCAAATGGATCGCGCTCTTGCCCTTGATGTAACCGACGACCTGAGACACCGCATATTTCGGTTGGATCGCAATCATCATGTGCACATGATCGGGCATCAAATGCCCCTCCTCGATCCGACTCTCCTCCTGCGCGGCCAGTTTCTTGAACACCTGCCCCAAGGTGGCGCCGCAATTCGCCATACAGCGCCTTCCTGCGGCATCTGGGAATGAACACAACGTGGTATTTGCAGTCCCACCGTGTGGGACTTAAGCTTTCATACTCGTCCATCGTCGAATTTCCTCATCGTGTGCTTGGCGGCTCACGACTGGAATCGTCGACGGTGGATTGCCGAAATCGTCAAACTGCTACTGCCACCCCGGCAAAGCCGGGAGAACTCCCTTACGGTTTAGTTATGCTGGCACGCCAAACCTATGGCATTGTTCAGCTTGGGGCTCCCAAAGACCCTCGTTGAGAATTTCGCTTGCGAAAGATGAACTCGACCGCGAAGGCCACGCCGCGTCGTCACCCCCGGTGATCGCCTCGATCGGGATCTATCGCCGTTATCACGAGAGACTGAGCAATCTCACCCCGCAGACGTCTACTTCGGACGCGACCTAACAATCCTGCGCGAACGAGAAAGGATCAAACGCAGCTCAATCCAAAATCGACGCTTGCAACATCAAATGACTGCCGCATAAACTCGATCGTCAGATGAGCCGTGCCGTCCGCTAAATCGCCCAGCCATCTGTTTCAAAGGCCCTGACGCCCTACAATTCGCCCTCCGTTCAAAAAATTGGTTCCGCCTTTTCTCGAGCCGCGCTCTTAGGACGTGAACTCATAAACGGGGCGACCGGGATTCCCGAATCGACGGTGGCGTGATTCAAGCTCCTTGAAGGAGCTTTCGCCATGGCCCGTTATGAGCTCACGGATTTCGAGTGGAAAGCGATCAAGCCGCATCTTCCCAACAAGCCGCGCGGCGTTCCGCGTGTCGACGACCGGCGGGTTCTCAACGGCATTTTCTGGGTGCTGCGCTCGGGCGCGCCCTGGGGCGACTTGCCGGAGCGCTACGGCCCGCGCACGACGATCTACAATCGCTTCAACCGATGGCGGAAGGCTGGCGTCTGGGATCGCCTGATGGATGCCATCGTAAAGGCGCATGATGGCGATGTGCAGATGATCGATACCTCCGTCGTTCGTGTTCATCAGCAGGGCGCGACGGCAAAAAGGGGGATCGAGATCGATGTCTGGGGCGTTCGCGAGGCGGCCTCACAACGAAAATCCACGCGCTCGTCGACAAGAAGGGCCGACCGCTGAAACTCAAACTCACGGCCGGGCAAAAGAGCGACATCGAAAGTGCGCCGGAAATGATCGCCGATTTGCCCAAGGACGCCATGCTGCTGGCCGACAAAGGCTACGACGCCAATATGCTGCGCGACGCAGCGACCGCGCGCGGCGCCTGGGCCAATATCCCGCCCAAGTCCAACCGCAAAGACCCGATCTGCTTTTCGAAGCATCTATATAAGGCCCGCAATCTCGTCGAGCGCTTCTTCAACAAGATCAAGCACTATCGCCGCATCGCCACGAGATACGACAAAACCGCCGAGAACTTCCTCGCTGCTCTCAAGCTCGTCGCCGTCCGCGTCTGGCTACGCGATAATGAGTCTACGTCCTAAGTTGGCGGTCGATTGAGATTATTGTCTTCCGGGTAGTTTTGCGGGGGAACGGCGATCCCGCCCGCAGGCAGGGGCGTGGAGAGATATTGATATTGGAGCGGGCCGAAAGGTTCGATTTCGACGTCCGTCGGCAATTCCCCACGATTCCATCCCCCGCCCAGAGCGCGAACGAGTTCGACAGACGACGTAATCAGTCGCGTCTTCACTTTAATGGCGTCGATACGCGCGGTGAGCGTCGCCACTTGCGCGTAGATGAGTTCAAGGCTGGTGCCCAGCCCGCCGCGATAGAGATCCATCGTAAGATTTTGAGTCTGGAGATTCGCGGCCACTGTTTCGTCGAGCTTCTTGGCCGCGGCGCTCAGACGCCTGGTCAAACTCAGGCCATTCTCAACCTCTCTGAAGGCGTTCAGCACTGTCGATCGGTATTTGTCCTCTCGCTCTCGATAGACAGACCAAGACTGCTGCAATTGCGCGCGGCGCAGGCCTCCCTCGAAAACGGGAAGCGAGATCATCGACCCATAGGACCAGAAGCTGTTAGTCAGCTTAAGGAGGTTCATCGCATGATCCTCGAAGCCTCCGTCGAGCCGGAATTCGACCTTGGGGAAAAACGCGGCGCGGGCGATGCCGATTTCCCGGTTCGCCTGCGCCATTTCACGCTCCGCCGCGGCGATGTCAGGACGTCGCTCGAGCAGAGTCGACGGGATCTTCTGAGGGATTCTCAAGGGCGTGATTTTAAAGACGCCGGCGGCGCCCACTTTAAAACTAGCCGGCGCCGTGTTGACCAGAATGGCGAGCGCATGCTCGACGACTTCGCGCTCGCCTTGGATTTGGAGGAGCTCCGCTTCGGTGCCGGTAAGAAGCGCCTTGGCGCGCGCCACATCGAGCTCGGAGGCGATCTTGCCCTCGAACTGCTCGTTCACGATCGTGAGCGACTTCCTGTAATAGTCGATGGACTGCTTATAGGTCGCGACCTGGGCGTCGTAACCGCGCAGCGTAAAATAGTTAGACGCGATTTCCGCTTGCAGGCTCAAACGCGCCAGCGCAAATTCGGCGGCGCGCCGCTCGGCGCGATAGGTCTGGGCGCGCGTTTCGTTGCGAATCGCGTACCAAAAATCCGGCTCCCAAGAGGCAATTCCGACATCCGAAACCGAGACGTCATGAATCGGCGAGTCGGGCGCGCGAAACAGCGCATTTTCCGATTGTTTGTTGTCGGAGCCGCCAAATCCGAGACCTAGTCGAGGAAAAAGCCGCGACTGCGCCTTCATCATGATGTCGCGCGCCTGCACGAAGCGTTCGGCCGCCGCCTGCAAGTCGGGATTGGCGGCCATCGCCTGCATTTCCAGCCTGTCGAGGACTGGCTCGCGAAAAAGTTTCCACCAGTCCGTGCGTATCTCCGCATCCGAGGGGCGGGCCTCGACGAACGGGCTGGAGCCATGCCAGGACGCAGGCACGACGAGTTCCGGCGGTTCGTACGCCGGGGCGAGGTCGACGCCGGGCAGGGCGTTACAGCCGGACAGGATCGAAGCGGAAACAAGCGAAACGCAGCGCCCGAATTTTTTTCTCGATCTACGACGCATCTAATCCCTCGTTTGAGGCGCTCGTCTCTCCAAACCAACGACCGGGGCGAAGGGCCCTAAAATCTTGGTCAATCTCTCTCTTGCGCGAGCATGCGCCCTTCGACGATTCGCGCACTCGGCCGAGACCTCAGTTGAGGTCCGCCGGATTGATCTCATAGCCGTTCGCCGGTTGAACGATCCGCACCTTGTCGCCCTCGAGCAATGCAGCGCTTGGATTGCTGATCAGCCGATCAGTTTTTGAAAGCCCTCCCGAAATCTCTATTCTGCCGTCGAGCACCCTGACGATTTTGATCGGTTTAAAGTGAACGCGGTCGTCTTCTCCAACAATCGCCGCTTGCGCGCCAAGCTCTTGAAAAACGAGCGCACTCGATGGAATCGTCAGATTTTTAGCGTCCAGTGAAACGGTAAGGGTAACGGATGCATAGGACCCTGGCCAGAGCGATTTGTCTTCATTGTCGATCGTGAATTCCGTAACCGCCGTGCGCGTATTGGGATCAAAACCGCCGGCGACCGTGAGAAATTCGGCCTTGAATTGGCGATTGGCGAATTGGGGAACGGTGACATCCGCCGTTAGGCCGGGCTTCAGCAGTTGGCCAAACGCTTCCGGCACCGAGATGAAGAGACGCATCTTGTGGATGTCGGCAACCGAGAACAGATTGGTGACCGCGCTGCGGTCGCTGATGTTGCCTTCCTTATTGATGTAGTCGCCGACATTTATATTGCGCGAGGTTACGACGCCATCGTAGGGCGCGACGATGGTCTTGAATTGGAGCTGAGCGACGAAACTAGTAACGTTGTGCTCGGCGGCCTCGAGATCCGCCTTTGCTTTTTTCTCATTCGCCTCTTGGATGGAGATGGACTGTTCGGAAACCGCATGCGACTTCCGCAAGGCGACCCAGCGCTGCGCCGACACGACGGCGAGGTTGTACTGGGCGCGCTGTGCTTCCAATGACGCCTTGGCTTGAGAAAATTGCGCGTCGAGCGTCGGCGTATTGATTTCGGCGAGGATGTCGCCCTTCTTCACCTTCGCCCCGTAATCCTTATACCACATTTTCACATAGCCCGAGACCTGCGCGTAAATCGGCGCCTGGAACCAAGCTTCAATGTTGCCCGGAAGGACGATCGTTTCGGTGGGCGACCCAGGCTGGGGATTCACCACCGCGACCGTGGGGATCGCATTTTCCAGCGTCTCCTGCTGCAGCAGCGTCGACGTATGATGACGCGCGTAAAATTCATAGGCGACGAAAAGCACAAAAGCCGACAGTGCAGCCCAAACGGTTCCCCGCAAGTTGGTCTTCACATTCGCGATACGCAGCCGATCCGCTTTCATCAGAGGTTCTCGGTCTTGTTCGAGTGACGATGATAAACCATCGCGTAGACGCAGGGGACGAAGAAGAGAGTCGCGAAGGTCGCGACAGTGAGTCCGCCAATCACGGCGCGCCCGAGCGGCGCGTTTTGTGAGTTGGCCATCGACATCGGCAGCATGCCGATAATCATCGCTGAAGCCGTCATGATGACCGGACGAATGCGCGCGTAGCCGGCCTCCAGCGCCGCAACCAGCGCGTCATCATGCAATTCGAGTCGCTCGCGGGCGTAGGACACCACGAGGATCGAATTCGCCGTCGCCGTCCCCATGCACATGATGGCTCCCGTCAGCGCCGGAACCGAAATATTCGTGTGCGTCAAAAACAACGACCAGGCAATTCCGGCGAGCGCGCCGGGCAGCGCCGTGATGATGATGAAAGGATCGAGCCACGACTGGAAATTGACGACGATCAGCAGGTAAATAAGCAAAATCGACGCCACAAGACCGCCAATCAGCTCGAGATATGCGGAATGCATCAATTCGGCTTGCCCATGGACCTCGATGGCGACTCCCCTGGGTCTCTCGTTCTCCATTTCAGACGCGATTTTTTTCACATCGGCCAGAACCCCTCCGAGGTCGCGCGTCTCGGCGGATACGTATATGTTGAAGAGCGGCATGATGTTCGAATGTGAAACTACGCCTGGCGTTCCTTTGACGGACAAAGAAGCGGCGCTGCCAAGCAGCTGCATTTTTGACCCATCCAAATCTCCTTTGTCGACCGGAATCGTCAGCAAGTTCTGGACCTTCGTCATCTGATATTGCGGTGTATAGACGTTGATCTGATAGGAGTTGCCGCTCTTCTGATCGAGCCAAAACACTTGATCGACCTGTTGGCTGCCAGAGAGAGTCATCAGCAGATTGTCGGCAATGTCCTTTTCGGTCAGCTCAATGCCAAGTCCGAGACTTCTGTTGCCCTCCACGAGAAGCGTCGGCGTTCGCATGGTTTGCTGGATAACGACATCAGAGGCACCATTGATTTTGCGGAGTCTACCGGCCATCTTGCGTGCGAATTCATAACTCTCGAAGGCGTCGCCGCCGTTGATATGGACGTCGATTGGGGATGGCGAGCCGAAATTCAATATCTTCGCCGTCAGATCCGCCGGCTGAAATGTAAAGTCTGATCCAGGATAACGTTGCGACAGTTCCTTGCGGAGGATTTTTCGATAGTCCCACACCGGTGATGTTTCATTCTTCAATGAAATGGTCATATCGCAATCCTGCGGACCAATCGTCGGCGTCGGAATGAACGCAAGATTGTGCGGACCGACCGGCAAGCCGCAGTTGCTCACAATGCTTTCGACTTGTCCTGGCAGTAGCTGCTCGATGTCATCGGCAACAAGCGACACCCTTCGTCCGGTGACCTCCATTCGCGAGCCAAGCGGAAATCGCGCATGCATCTGGAGAGTGCCAGACCTGATTTCTGGGAAGAACTCCTGGCCATTGGTGAAGAACAATCCAATCGACGCCACCGCCGCGGCGAGGAATATTGCGACGAACCGCCGGCGATTTTGTAGCGTGCTGCGGAGCTGCTCGGAGTAGCGCTCGCGCATCTTTTGGAATCCGCGTTCGAAACCTTCCTGAATTCGCCCCAAGAATCCTTTGTGTTCATGTAACCGCTGATCCACCTCAGGGAGAGGAACTGCGAAGTGGGACAATCCCCCATCCCCCTCTAAAGCGCTGCGTTCCGCGTCGCTATTGGCGAGAGCTTCGATTTCCGCCGCGGTCGGAAACTTTCGTTGACGGGTCAGCGCCAGGACGAGCTCATCCTTATCTTCCTCTCCAGCATCGGCGGCATGCGGGGCGCCATGGTCGACAAGAAGATATTTCGCCATCGTCGGCACCAATGTGCGCGACAGAATGAACGACGCGATCATCGCGAACATCACCGCCTCGGCCATCGGCGTGAACAGCCAACCAGCGACGCCCGTTAGCTCGAACAGAGGCAACCAGACAATAACAATGCAGAGGGTCGATACGAAGGTTGGTATCACAATTTGATTGGCGGCGTCGATAATCGCCACCTCTAAAGGCTTTCCCATTTCGATGTGAGTGTCGATGTTTTCGATCATGACGGTGGCGTCGTCGACGAGAATGCCGACCGCCAGCGCCAAACCGCCGAGCGTCATAACGTTGATCGTTTGACCTGCCATGTGCAAGCAAATAATCGCCGAAAGAATGGAAAGAGGGATCGACGTTGCGATGATTACCGTGGCACGCCATGACCCGAGAAAGAGCAACACAACGAGACCAGTCAAGGCAGAGGCGAGCGCCATCTCTTTCAGCACGTCGTATATTGAGTCTTTCACAAAGACTGAAGCGTCGTTAAGCAATTCGACCTTCACGCCGGGTGGAGCAATCTCTTCGATGCGGGGAATCGCCTTTCTAATGCCTTCGACAACGTCCAGGGTCGAGGCCTCCCCGCTTTTCATGACGACAATAAGTACTGACTGCATGCCATCGACGAGGACGGCATTTATTTGGGGAGGCCCACCCAGTCGAACATCCGCTACGTCACGAATGTAAACGGTGGCGTTGCCAACGCGCTTAATGGGAATGTTATTGAAATGCTCGACCTCGAGGGGCGTGGCGTTGGTTTGAACCAAAAAGTCGGTCGAATCGATCTTAACGTCGCCGGCTGGGAGAACAATGCTTTGGTTGCGAAGCGCTTCATGCACGTCCGTCGCAGTAAGTTTGCGGGCGAGAAGCTTTTGTTGGTCAAGCGAGACCAGCAGCTGTTTGTCCTGGCCGCCGTAAGGGTGCGGTAGGATTGCTCCCTCGATCGTGACGAGAAACGGACGGATTTTATTCTTCGCCAAATTATAAAGGTCAGCCGGCGTGAGATTTTCCGCTGTTACTTTTAGCATTGCGACAGGCACTGATGAAGCCTCAAGCCGCATCACCAACGGCGGCGAAATATCGGGAGGAAGCTGAGTTGTCACCGTTTGAGCAACCGATACGATATCCGCTTCGGCGGCGGCGATATCGATGCCAGGTTGCAGATAAACATTGATAATGCTGGAGCCGTAATAGGATTGGCTCTCAAGGCGCTGAATGCCCTCGACGTTCGAGGTCAGCGCCCGTTCGAAATAATAGGTAATACGGCCTGAGACTTCCGATGGGAGCAAGCCAGCATAGGACCACACCACGGAAACGACAGGTATTCTAATGTTTGGGAAAACGTCTGTCGGAGTCTTGAAAATCGTCATTATCCCGAAAAGAACGATGCAGATCGAAAGAACCACAAACGTATAAGGACGTCTCAAGGCGATAACGACGACACTATTCACTGTGCACCTCCGTCGAGCGTCGAGCCGGCATAGATATTCAATACCTATATAACCAGAATATCGTTAAACGATGTTGCTGTAATGTGTAGGTTTAAGTTTTTTATGGCATCGGTTGCCTGTCCAGGCTTGTAAAAAACGGTTCGACGAGCCAAAAGATCGTCAAACTCTCAAAGCGCTTCGACATCTACTGGGTCGGTTGTCCCTCGATGGGGTCGCGCTGGTCGAGTTGCTTGAAGAAAGGCATGCGCCGCTGGAGCGTTAGGACAGTCTCGTTCGACGCGCTTGCGCAATCCTCCCGCGTCGTACGCGCATCGACAGACGTATCTGGAAAGAGTCTGGGCGAAGCTACGCGGGACCGGCGTTTCGTTGCAGCCATGGGAGTCTGCGCCCCGCAGCCGCTCCAAGGGTTGAGCGGCGGCAGGGCCATGCATCCAAGCCTGGCGGGAACGGACAGGGCAGCCGAAACCCCTCAATGATTACAGCGTCGAGTTAGCTGCGCTCGGCTCGGCTAAACCGGAAATAGTTTGCACTCAGCTGAAATTTTTACGTTCGTGCCATATCGCGTCGTGATCGGCGTTTTTTCCGCGAGCGCCATCTGCTTGGTGAGCTTGCACGCTTCCATGTCGCTCGCATCAAGCGTTTCCGTGTCGATGACTTGTCCGCCTAACAGATAGGCGATGACCAACACTGTTTTCATGCTCTCATCTCCGGTGGGCAAAATTCCGATTGCTAACTTTGCTCATAGGATAATGTGATAATGGCTCTGCTGCGACGCATTATGACTGTATCTTTTCTGATTTGTTGCATCGCGGACACATGTGTGGTGCGGCGCACATTGTCGTTAAGCTCGCCGAAGTCGGACATCTCGCACTGTGCATCAACACGGCGACGCCGAAGTTGATTCTGTTTGCGTCCTACGCCCGCGGGCGACTGGAACTGCATGGCGACGCGCTACTTGCAGCATTGGAAAGTGCCGCTCGGGCGCGCCGTGATCGGCGGCCTCACTGTCGCGGCCTTCTCGACTCTCTTCTTCGCGCCCTGCGTTTGCGCGGTGGTGTATCACCGCAAGTCTGACGCCAACTATCCATCTGGCCAGCGTCGAACGGCTGAGATCGACGCCGTGCCGTGCGAAGATTTGCGATTGACGATAAAGCGGTGTGTGGTCGCAATATTTGGAGATTAGCGCCTGGGCGAGCAGCGCCGGCGTCGCCACGATGGCGCGTCGGGTCGACCCCGGAAAGGGAGATGTTGCCGCATTGGTCGAGGGCAGGCAGCGGCCGATCGATTGAAGCTGGCGGCAGAGGGACGCGGGCCGAGCGAGCGGATGCGCCGCGTCGTCGTCAAGGCGCGGATTGTCCGTCTGAAACTCGGGAGCAAGGCAGCCGACGCGCATCTGCGCTAGTTGCAGCGCGACGGGACCGACCGGGAAGGAGAAAAGGGAAGACTTTACGGATCGGAGACTAACGTCGCGGATGGGCGCTCGTTTCTTGAGCAGGCGCGCGAGGATCAGCATCAGTTCCGATTCATCGTCGCGCCCGAAGACGGCGATCAGCTTTCCGACCTTCGCGCCTTCACCCATGACGTGTTGAAGCAAATGGAGGCTGACCTCGGAACGAAGCTCGACTGGGTCGGAGTCGACCACTTCAACACCGGCCATCCGCACAGCCATGTCGTCGTCCGGGGCAAGGATCAGACCGGCAAGGATCTGATCATCGCGCAGGACTACATCACGGATGGCGTCCGTCTGCGCGCGCAGGAGTTGGCGACGCTCGAATTGGGACCGGAGACCGACCTCAAACTCCGATCAAACCTCACGGCAGAAATCACAGCTGAGCGCTTTACCCGGATTGATCGAGCCATGCTCGCCGAGGTGGGAGACGGAATCCTCGACCTGCGGCCGGAGACGGGTCAGGTCCGCGCCGATTTCGATCGGGCGCTGCGCATCGGCAGATTGCAGATGCTGGCGCGCTATCGCCTCGCCACGGAGAGTGAGCCAGGCGTCTGGAAACTGTCCGACCAGTTGGAGCCGACGCTGCGCGAACTCGGCGAGCGTGGCGACATCGTCAAGGCGATCAGCCGGGCTCTGAAGGCGCGTGGCGACGAGCGTGCGCTGGAAAGCTATTCCCTTCACGGCGAAGAGGCCAAAACCAGGATCACTGGTAGCGTGATCGACAAGCGGCTGACCGACGAGCTTGGCGAGCGACTTGGCCTCGTCGTTGATGGCCTTGACGGGCGCGTCCACCATATTGTGCTCGGCTCCGAGGCGATGGCCAATGTCGCCGAGGAAGCGTCCATTGGATCGATCGTGGAGATCGCCCCTACGCCCGCCGGACCGCGACCGGCCGACCGTAACATCACTGAACTTGCTGGCGCCTCAGGCGAGTATCGGCCGAGCGTTCACCGGATCATGGCGGAGGCGGGCCGAGTCCGCGTTCCGGGCGGCGACTATAACGCCTATGTCGAAAGCCATGTCCGAAGGCTGGAAGCGCTGCGCCGAGAGCGGGGATCGTGGAGCGAATCGACGCCGACCATTGGCGTCTACCACCCGACTACGAAACGCGCGCCGCAGACTATGACGCCCAGCGGCGCGGCCGCATGACGCTGCGCGTGCTTTCCAGTCTCGACCTCGAATCTCAGATCGACGCCAACGGGCCACTTGGCTCGACCGCGAGATGACATCATCCAACCGCGCGCCAATCGTGCGCGCCGGATTTGGGGCCGAGGTCGACCAGGCGATGAAACAACGCAGAGAGATGCTGGTCGAAATGGGCTACGCCCGGCGTACGCCGGATAACGTCGTCCGCGCGCCGGGAGACCTGGTCGCTCGACTGGAGAGGAGCGAGATCGAACGCGTCGGCAAATCCATAGCCGCGGACAAACAAGCGGCGTTCAGAATGAAGGCGAAAGGCGAGCGCGTCTCGGGCGTCTTCACCGGCACGACCAATGTCGTCTCCGGCAAATATGCGATCATCGAGAACGCCTACGAGTTCACTCTCGTCCCCTGGCGGCCCGTTATGGACGAACGCCTCGGCCGCCAGATCAGCGGCGTCGCGTGCGATTCCGGAATCTCATGGGACTTTACCCGGGCGCGGGGAATTGGACTTTGACCATCGTTGCTCAATTGGGAAGCAGTCGGCGGATTCTTGATTCATTCGCGTGAGAAGCGCCGGCGACGGGTGAAAGGTCACGACCCTGCGAGCGCTTATCACCGCCTCCGTCCCGGTCTTGGGGTTGCGTCCGGTGCGCTGTCGCTTGGCGCGGAGGTTGAACGTTCCAAAATTGCGCAGCTTGACCGGTTCGCCGCGAACAAGCGCGTCGGCCAGTTCATCGAAGGTCTCATCGAAAATCTTGCAAGCCTCGGCGCGGGACAGCCTCGGGCAACAATGATAAATCGCCGCCCGCAAATCGTGTCGTGTGAAAGTGCGCACGCCGTCGCTTTCCTTCGGCATGCGAACGCCGGCTGTTGATCCAAACCTTGCACGCTCGCCTCCAAAAACGCTCATGGCCACGCTCCACCGCGATGATTTTGCCGAAAACCTAATGATTATTCGCTCTTTTTCGGTCCCGCAACTTGCGAGAATCCGATCGTTGCGGCCTTCAACGCGCGCGTTCCCAGCCGCCATGACGCCGCCGCGAAGGATCGAAGCCCCGCTGTCGTTGGCGGGCACTTCTACTTCTTCTCCAAACTACGCTTCGGCGCTGTGTCTAAGAATTGGGCCGTTCAACTGGCGACGATGCGCCGCCAAGGTTTCGGAATGGCTCATCCTCCTCGCGCGCATCAACAAGTTTCCGCCGGCGGGAACGCAAATGGCGATGGCGTTCGCGGAATGAGGCGGTATGATTCGGCTTCGAAAGCGATCGACGCGGCAGACGAAATCGCCGTCACCGACGATTGGCCCGAAGATATTCCCGTTTCCGCGGCCGAAGTCGATGTGTTGGAGATGTTTCTCGGCGACGTGCTCGACGCCTTTCTTCGACCGCGTCATTGAGCTTTCGATCGAGCCTGGGAGCTCCACATGACCGACCCTCTCCGCGCCGCTCTCTATTTGCGGGTTTCAACCACGCGACAGGCGGAGGTCGATCTGTCCATTCCTGATCAGCAGGCACAGACGAGCGCCTATTGCGCGCGGCAAGGTTGGCGCGTCGTCGCGGAATATGTCGAGCCAGGCGCCTCAGCCATGGACGACAATCGGCCAGAGTTTCAGCGCATGATCGAGCGCGCCTGCGACGACGACCATCCAATTGATACGATCGTACGTCCATTCCTTCTCCCGCTTTTTCCGCGACGCGTTCGGCCTGGAGATGTATGTCCGCAAGCTCGCCAAGCATGGCGTGCGACTCGTCTCCATCATGCAGGAGCTTGGCGACGATCCGGCGCAGGTGATGATGCGGCAGGTCATCGCCCTGTTCGACGAATATCAGAGCCGGGAGAACGGCAAGCATGTGCTCCGCGCCATGAAGGAGAACGCCCGTCAGGGCTTCTACAATGGCTCGCGCCTCCCGCTCGGCTATGCGCTGAGCGAGGTCGACCGACACGGCCACCGCTCCAAGAAGAAGCTCGTCATCGACCCTGTCGAAGCCGAGACGGTGCGGCTGATTTATCGCCTCTATCTCGAAGGGGAGCGGCAAGGGGCCGATGGGCGTCAAGGAGGTGACCAAGGCGCTGAATGCGCGAGGGCTACGGACACGGCTTGGCGCGCGCTTCGGCGTCGCTTCGGTCCACAAGATACTGACCAACCCCGTCTACGCCGGACGCTGGCGATTTAACCAGCGGGAAGCCAAGACCGGGAGAACCAAGCCGACTGGCGAGATCATCGAAGTTGCGGTTCCGGCGATCATCGAACAGCTGGTTTTCGATAGGGCTCAGGGGAACCTGAAAGCCCGCGATCCGCGCATTCTACCGCCGCGCGTTGTCACGGGACCGATCCTCCTCACAGGCCTGGCGCACTGCGCGACATGCGGCGGGGCGATGACGTTGCGCACCGGAACGTCAAAATCCGGCAAGGTGCATCGCTATTATTCGTGCTCGACAGCCGCGCGGATCGGCAAGACGGCTGCAAAGGCCGATCCATCGCCATGGACCGTCTCGACGGGCTAGTGACGAGTCATCTCGCCGACCGGTTGCTCGGCCCAAACCGATTGGTGGGTCTTCTGACCTCGCTGGCCGAAAAGCGAGCATCGAGCGACGCCGAAGTCCAGGTGCGGGCGCGCGTCCTGCAACAAGAGATCGCGCAGACCGACGACAAGCTGCGCCGTCCCTATATACTGGTCGAGGATGGCGTGACGGATATCGACGAGACGCTGGCGGACCGGCTTGCCGCGCTCAAATCGAACCGCGACCGCGCCAAGGCAGCCTTGGAGCGCATCAAGGTTCAGCTTGCGCCTCACCTCACGTTGGACGCGGATCAGGTCGAGCGCTTCGGCACCTTCATGCGGGAGCGGATAACCACCGGCGACACGACGTTCCGGAAAGCCAATCTGCGTTCAATCGTCGACGCCACTGAGGTCGACGACAAAGTCATCCGCATTCACGGCTCAAAGGCCAGCCTCGAACAGGCCGTCATCGCCGGAGAACAAATCGGCAGGAGTGTTCGCAGTTTTATACGCAAATGGCGCGCCCAAGGGGATTCGAACCCCTGTTTTCGTCGTGAAAGGGCGAACAGCGGGAATCCAAAAAGATTCCTTTCGTCGGTCATCCCCAACGCTCCTCGGCGTCGCTATCCGCGAGATTCTCCTCTCCGGCGAAAACAATGGCGTCGAGGTCGGCCTCCGACTTTGGCATCTCCAAGAAGCCTTCGTCTTCGAGCCGTTCGATATCCGGAAGATCGCGCAGAGTCGCCAGCCCAAACACCTCCAGAAACTTCCGCGTCGTCACATAGGCGAAGGGCGCGCCCGGTTCTGGCGCGCGAAGGGCTCCCTCGATCAGACCATGACGTTTAAGTGCGCCAATCACGTCGCGGCTAATCTCCCGCCCAGCAAGGCGGGATAAGTCTCTGCGGGTCGCGGGCTGCAGATAGGCGATCGCGGTCACGGCCAAAATCTCGGTCGGCGTCAATTCGGGCGCGCCGGCATGGCGCAAATCGTCGCCGCTCGCCGCTCGGATCGCCGGCGCGAAACGTGGCTTGGTGCGCAATTGATAGCCCCCGGCGACGAAGACCAGCTCATAAGGTCTCGCGCGTAAATCTTCGCGGATGTCGGCGATCAGGTCATCAAGATTGCAGGACGAACCAACCAGTCTTGCCAGCGCCTCGCGCGGCACAGGATTTCGCGCCGCGAAAATCACCGCTTCAACCCGCCCCATCCATTCTCGCCAGCGCGCAGGTTCTGGAAGGTCGGTCAGAACCGGATCGAAGTCGTCGTATATTTCACACCTTTTCGGACGACCCATGATCTCGGCCTCACATAAAGCGTTATTGCGTTTCTTCATCCAATTCGTACGCGCGTCACCTGCAACAGCTACAATCCATAAAGGCGGAAATTGGCGCGCCCAGACAATTCGCGCACTGCCCTAAGTTCGATCAGACGATCAAACAGCCGCCGCGCGGCGCGATCGGAGAGCTTCGCCCGCTTCGCCGCACGCGCAGGGGAAACGCAATCATCTTGAAGCAACATTTCGATCACCCGCGATGCGCCTTTTGCCCGCAGTTTCGGCGCCACATCGAAAAGTTTTTGCGTTTGGCGTGACAATGCGCCAGCGAGATCGATCGCCTCAGAGGCGGCGAGCGCATAGGCGCCAGCGAGTCCGGTCAACCAGTCGCAATCGCCCAAACGGGGTCGACGGCCGTTTGGGCCACGGCGCAATGCCGAGTGAGCGATCGCTGTCGCCAACAGCGGCATCGGCGAACGCCAGGCGAGCTTTTGCGCCAGCGCGACGTCCGCGATCCAGAGCGCGAAGATTTCGGCGTCGATCGCCGGAAGGGCCGTCAAATAAGCCGCCGCCGCCTGGCTCGCGCGCGCCGCCGCGGCGAGAGGATTGACGGCGCTTGTGACAGCCTCGCGCAGCGCCTCAGCGAGCGCCAGCGCGTCCAAGTCGCTCGGCGCGCCGACATGTTCGGCGGCGAGCGACAAAGTCGCGACGTCGAATTTCACGGCGCGCGTCGCAAATAGCCGCCATAGCCGATGAATGCGGCCAGCAGGACTGGTTTCGCCATGGGCGCTCAAATGCTCGGCGTCGCGTAAGGCGCTCTCGTCCTCGCGACATCGAGCGAGCCGCGCGCATGTCGCGGCGGCTTTCAGCGCCCGGCGCTGGCGCAAGACGCCGGCGAAACAATGTTCGCCGCCATTTTTGCCGGCGCTCGAAACATCAGCGCCGGAGCGCAACATCTGGTCGAGGGCGAGAAGGTTGGCGCCGGCGAGAAAGAACGCCGTTTTGGGATCGTCGCGGGCGCGCTCGTCGAACCTTGTCCAGCGTGGAAGCGGCTGAATTTCCTGCACCTGTTGCGCAAGCGCCCGGCTTTTACGGCCGCGCCGCGGCGGCGCGGCCAACGCGGGATCAAGCGCAAATGAGTCAGGCGAATCAGCGTCGAACATGGGCGGAATCGTACCCCCTCAACGACTCCGGCGACAAGTCACGACGGCGCATTATGCTTAAAATTCGTGACGCATCCGCCGCTCTTGTCGTCTCGCGTCTATGTCCGATAATGTGGGCTTATCGGACATGATTCGAGATCCCCACGGCGGCGGGCGATAACGATCGAAATCGGTCCCGATCAGCCCGGCGAGGCGTCGGATTTTTTCCGCTCGAATGGCGCGGGGCGGCGCCCAGCTGAAACATCCGAAGACTGGGCAGTCGGCGTTCGAAAGCCCAAGATGCGCCCGAGAACCTCGGTCCAACGATTAAGGGTGAAAAATTCCAGCAAATAGGCCTAAATCCACTCAATGTCGGTCAAGCACACCGCCGAGGTTTCAATGACTTGGAGTCCAGTCAATAAGGGTGAGCGACAGGGCGAAAACGATCGAAATCGGCCTCGATAAGCCTGCCGAGGCGTCGGATTTTTGACCCCGAGATCGAGGCAGGCTTCCCCTAGAGGCGCCAAAACGAGGACGACATGGCCGATCCGAAAGTCGAAGACGGCGGTCCGCCGCTAGCCGCGCCCGCCCCCTCCCCGCATCTCGCCGCGCTCAGCGAAAAGGCCCGCGATTACGCCCGCGCCGCCCGCGCGGACAACACAAGGCGCGCCTATGAGGCGGATTGGCGGCAGTATTCGGCCTGGCTGCGCCGCTCTGGCCTCGATCCCCTGCCCCCGGAGCCGCAGACCGTCGGCCTCTATTTGACCGCCTGTATGGAGGGCGAGCGCGGCCGAGAGTCGGTCAGTGTCGCCACTTTGGAGCGCCGGCTCGCCGGCATCTGCTGGCATTACCGCCAACGCGGCGAGCCGCTCGACACAAGCGACCGGCATATTTCGACCGTGCTCGCCGGCATCCGCCGCGCCCACGCCCGCCCGCCGGTCCAGAAGGAGGCGATTTTCGCCGACGAATTACTGGCCATGATGGCGACGCTCGAGATGGATCTGCGCGGCATCCGCGATCGCGCCATCCTGGCGATCGGCTTTGCCGGCGGTCTGCGCCGCTCCGAAATCGTCGGCCTCGATTGCGGGCCCGATCAGAGCGAGGACGGAACCGGCTGGGTCGAGATTTTTCCTCCTGGCGCGGATATATCCAGCGCCACCAGAGACTCCGCCGATGTTTCGCGCGGCGGCAAAAGGACTGGCGCGGATATATCCAGCGCCAGCAACAACGACGGCGGCGCGGTGCTGCAGATTTCCGGCAAGACCGGCTGGCGCGAGGTCGAAATCGGTCGCGGCTCTCATCCCGAAACCTGCCCGGTCGCGCTGCTCGAAAGTTGGATGCGGCTCGGCCGGATCAGTCACGGCCCCCTCTTCCGGATGGTCGCGCGCAAGAATGGCGGCGTGTCGCCCGAGCGCCTGACCGACAAGCACGTCGCCCGACTGGTGCAGAAAACCGCCCTCGCCGCGGGGATTCGCGGCGATCTGACCGAGGGCGAACGGCGGCGCGCCTTTAGCGGCCATTCGCTGCGCGCCGGCCTCGCCTCGTCGGCGCAGATCGAGGAGGCGCATGTCCAAAAACATCTCGGCCACGCCTCCGCCGAAATGACGCGTCGATACCAGAGGAAACGCGATCGATTCCGCGTCAATCTCACCAAAGCGGCGGGGCTGTAACGACGCCATTCACGCGCTGTCGTCTTGGGTTGATTGAAAATCCAACGGATCCGCGAATGGCGGCAACGCACCGTAGGTGGCGGCGGCCGTCAGCGCCTGCGCGGCGATATCACCTGCGCGTGTCAAGAGGTCAGCGGGCTCAGCCTTCCCTGCCATGGGACAAAGGTCGATGATTTTGACCAGCGCGTCGGAAAGAATGGCGAGTTGGGTCGTCGTATCGGTCATCGCGTCCGCGCTCCCTCGATCGGTAACGATAATCCACAGCAGCGATACCCCAGCCAAAAGTCCGATCACCCCGCCCTCTTTCGTTCGCGCGCGGCCTTTGCCGCCTTGCCGCGGAGCAGCGCCATCAGCACCGGGCCGAGCGAAAACTCCCCTTCCCGCGCCTTGCCGGTCAGAACCCGCAAATAGCCGCCGGCGGATTTGATTTCCTCGCCGCGCTGCAGGATCGCCGCAATGACGATCGAGGCGTCATGCTCGCCCAAGACGTCGAGCGCCTGTTTCCAGGCGTCCGGCGAGACGCCCAGCGCCGAGCGGACGATCGCCGCCGCGTCGATGAGATCGCGCCAGCAGGAAATTTGGCCGCCCTTGCCGTAGTCGACGATGTCGGGACAAGCTTGCAGCACCATGCCAAGCGGATAGGTTCGCGTCGACGACGATTGTCGTTCCCCTATTCCTGTAACGGGAGCTTCGGTTTCCGCGCCCCCTGGCCTGTTGGCTTCCGGTTCTTCCGGCATTGACCCAGGCGGTTCGGCCCGGCCTTCTGGAAGGCTAGGTTCAAGATCAGGAATGTTTGTGATTTGATTCTGTATATGGCGCTCAGTCTGGGACTCATTGGCGCTTCTTTTTTGCTGTTTTACGTGCGTTTCGAGCAACTTCTGGATTTCGGCCGCGAAGGCCGTCAATTCACCCGCCAAGGCCTCGAGTTCTGTCCGCCCGAGGGCGCGCGAGTAGCGGCCCGATAAGGCCTGGTAGCGCCCGTAAAGGCCGTCCCAGTCGCCAATCTGCTGCCCGTCGAGCGACAGCGCTGCGAAGCAAACGCCCTCCTCCATGCCGGTCTCGATCATTTTGACGATGTCGCGCCGAACCAGCGTGATTTTCTCGCGCAGGAGGGCGATGGCGCGGTTCTCGACGCGAACTTCTTCGGCGAGGTTTTCGATCTCGGCCGCGCGCGCGATCAGCGGCGCTAGATCAAAGCCAAAGGCTTCCGCAATCTCGCCGCCCTGCCCCCGCCGCGCGAAGCGTTTGCCGTTGGGCGAATCCCGCCGGATGATCAATCCCGCCTCGACGAGCGAAGCGAGGTGACGACGCAGCGTCGCCGGTGCCATACCATGGGCGCGGATCGAGAGCTCCCTGTTCGAAGGAAACACCACGATGCCGGGCGCGGGCGAATCACCCTCCTCCCCTTCCCTGGCTTCGGCTTCCGGCAGTGTCAGCGCTGTTTCCTGGTGGAAGCTCAGCAAGGCGTGCAGGACCGAGAGCGCCCGGTCAGTGACGCCGAGCGGGCCCTTGGCTTCCGTGAGCGCTCGAAACAGCCGCCATTTATGGACGACGGTCTCGGACGCGTCAGGTTTTGACGCGAAATCCCGCGTCGCCGCCTGCGCCGCCACCATGGCGAGCGACAGCGGTCGCCGCCCAAAGGGCGTCGTTGAATGTGTGCGCATGATCCTTTGCCTCATTCAGGCAAAAGAAATCTGCTCGCCGAAACGGCGCCGACTCTTGACAGCGATTCGCGGAAGTGTGATTCTCTAGGTGCTAACTACGAGAAGGGCTTCCGGGGCAATGTTTCGGGGGCCTTTTTCTTTTGTCAGTTTCTCCTGCTTACGTACTTTTTGACGCTACGCGGAACGCTCGCCGTCATTGACGGGATTTGAACTCCTCATAGAGCGACTGCAATCGCACGATGATGAAATCTCCGAATTCGGGAACGACCTTTCGGTCGATCGTCACCGAGATTTTTTCGGCGCTCTGGACAATCTTCGCGAATTTCGCGCCATCAGCCGTCGTCCAGCTTTCAAAGCGGGGCGGGTCAACGCTCGGTCTTGCAACCGCATGCGCTCGCCGAAACCGACGGTCGCTTTCGAGCGCGAGGAAGTCCGGCGTCGAAATCAAGTCCCCCACCGACTTTGCCACGACGGGATCTGAAAACCGTTCTGCGAGGTCGATCCATCCCCGTCGCCCGATTCCAAGCGCTGGACCGATCGCATCGACGACGTCCTCGGGAATTCTAGAGACGACCGAGAGCATGTTGGAAAGATCGCTCTTGTAGACGGAAAGCGCGGTCATAATCGTATCGCGCTTGAACCCTCTTTCTTCCAAGCCTCGTGCGAATCTTGCCTTTTCGATGAACGACAGATCTTGTCGCTCATTGTTTTCCTGCCCTTGGGCGATGACGAGTTCGTCATCGGAAAGCGCCTTGACGACGGCCCGAACTGTTCGCTGAAGTTCCAATGCGGCGCGGAGCCGTCGATGGCCGTACGCGACCTGATACCGCCCGTTTTTGCTGGGATGAGGACGGACTAGAATCGGTACCTGCTGTCCATGGTCTCGAATGGCTTCGACCAAGCGCGCGTGCGCCTCCTTGGTCGTCGGCATGCGATCATTGACAAAGGAAGGATCAATGAGACTTGGATCAAGATCAACGACCGCCTGCCCTTCAGCGAGTTGACGCTCAATTGCGAGGGCGCGCTCGGATTGCGCTTTGAACTCGCTGAGGGACTGTCCAAGCGCACCAACTGGCGCCGCGGTTGTTCTGATCAGTTCCGGCGCGCCGAGAATTGGCCGGGACCGAAATCTTGCCGCTCTAACCGGATCAACCGGAGGCTTCTCGTCCGCTGGACGATTTTCGGAATTGTCGGTGGCTTCGACTTCCGCTGCGGATGCTGAAGCAGGCTTCAAATTCGCGAAAAGAGCTTTCCGGCTCATGCTGCTCTCCCCCAAGCTCGCCGGATCAACCCTTCGATCTCTCCGTTGACCTGGTTCATTGATTCCATGGCTCGATCGTACGTCGATCGTGTAAACTGCTGTCTTTCAACCTCATACAGCGTTTGGTTAGTTATCGATGCGTCCGAAATCGCCGTGCTCTTCAGCATTGGATGAATGAGCACATGCGGCCCAAAGATTGACCTGAGAAAGGCGACCATCTGATTTTGCGGGCCATCGCTCGGTTCAAATCTCGTTACGAGGTAATTCATCCAATCATAGTTCGTCGTACCTCCCGCGTCGGCGACAACCTCTAGGAGGTCGCCCGTCATTGTTAGAAATTGCGACATCGAGAGCACGTCCAGCATCTGCGGATGTACCGTAATCAGCACAGCCGTCGCCGCGCTCAACGCAGAGAGCGTCAGGTAGCCCAGCTGCGGAGGACAATCGATGACGACAATGTCATAGAGATTCTGCGCCTCAGCTATTGCTTGAGCGATACGCCCGAAAAACATCAAATCGCCGGGAGCACGTTGCATCAGTGCTCTGGGCGTTTCATGCTCAAATTCCATCAGCTCCAAATGCGCCGGGATCAAATGGAGGCTGGGAATGTATGTTCCCCTGACAACTTCGCTAATTGATCGACGATGCTCGTCATAACGAATCGCGCCATACAACGTCTCGTTCGGACCTACGTCGAGTTCGGGTTGTGATCCAAAAAGTGCCGAGAGGCTAGCCTGAGGATCGAGATCGATCGCAAGTACACGATACCCATGCAAAGCCAAATATTGCGCCAAATGCGCCGAAGTCGTCGTCTTCCCCGATCCGCCTTTGAAATTCATCACGGTGATGATTTGCAGGTGCTCGCCCCCAATCCGATGAGGTAGATAACGACGATCCCCTCTGGCGCTCTGGTCGAGAATCCTCCGGATATTTTGAATGTCCTCCACCGAGTATGATCGCCTACCGTTCGTCACTGTCGCTGCGATCCCCCGCCCTTCTGACGCAATCTGTCGCAGATACCCTTCGTGAATGCCAATCAACTTCGTGGCTTCCGCAGGCGAAAAAAGGCGGATATTTTTTTCCGCGGATGGGGGAAAATTGTTTCGTTGATGCGCCTGCAGCTGCTCAGAGAGATCATGTGCGTGCCGCTGAATCAGCGTCCTTAGTTCGGTCGCTTGCGGCGCGGATGCTGCGGGTTTGCGTGCCATGTGGGAAAGGCTCTCACCAAATCAAAGCTGCGGAGTTTTTCAAAGTTTCGCACTTCAAGCGCGTCTTTGCGCAATAGTGCCGATTCTCCCGCTGGGTGCAACGTTTTTAGTACTAACAAAACGTTAAGCGCATGTGATCTGCGTAAGAGGACAACGTCGCAGCTTTGCCATGATCGCTAGTTCTCGATCTGTTAGCCGCGGCTAACCTTTTATTCCTTTCGAAGGCTGTGGCCGCCCCCTCTGGCGTTAGCCGCGGCTAACTTCGGAGCAGACGCTATCTCTGTTTGCGCGGTTGTCGCCGCGGACGCTCGATGAGAATGTGGTCGTGCAGAGACGCGGCCTAACGCTTTTGCGTAAACTTCCAAACAGGAATTCCCATCTTGCGCGCTTTGTCGGCAAGGTTCTCGACGATGCCGGAACCGGGGAAGGCGATCACTCCGATTGGCAACGTTTCGAGCATCACATCATTGCGCTTGAAGGGCGCGGCGTTCTTGTGACGGATCCAGTCCGGTTTGAACGCGACCTGCGGAACTTTGCGATTGTCCGCCCAACAGGATGCGATCCGTTCGGCGCCCTTGGAGCCGCCTCCATGGAGAAGAACCATGTCGGGATGCTTCGCGTGGACTTTGTCGAGAGCGTCCCAAATGCGCTGATGATCGATGCAATCGACGCCCCCAGCGAAGGCGATCCGAGGACCGCGCGGCAAGAGCACCTGTGTCTCGGCCAGCTTCTTTGCGTTCAGAAAATCCCGGCTGTCAATCATCGCAGCCGTCAGCGCGCGGTGATTGACCTTTGAGCCCGCGCGCGGTCGCCAGGCGGAACCGGTCTCGGCCGCATAGAGTTCTGCGAGATGGTCGCGGAAGAATTCGAAGGCGTTGCGCCGTTCGGTCAGCGTCAGTCCTTGCGCGATCAAGCGCTCCAGTTCGACCGAGCGGATTTCCGAGCCGTCCTGTTCAGTCTGCGCGCGCCGCTGCGTGGTTTCATTGTCGTCGAGGTCCCGGTCGATACGATCCGCCTTGCGATGGAAGAGATTGACGAAGGACCAGAGCAGGTCGGGTAGATCGGCTTCGAGTCGCGTTTCGAGAAAGAGACCCGCCAGGGCCTCGACGGCGGCTTCGAGCGCCAAAGATGCGGCGTCGGAAGAGGGCAGGGGACGCGCATCCGGTTCGTCGTCGAGCGGGCGGTAGCCGTGCAAGGCGAGTTCGTCGAGAAGGTGCGAGGAGGGCGACTGGGATTCGTGATCCCGGGCGAATGTGTCGAAGGACTGGGAGGCGATTTCATCGTTCATCGCTTGGCGCTTTCGCTTGAGGCCGCATCGATCGCGGCCTGACAGCGATCCCGCGCCACGGGCGGCTCGCGCCGCACCCGAAGGGCCGAAACGCAGTGGAGGACGCTTTGCGGGCGACTTCTTTGATCCGCGCGGAATGCCCGAAGCGCCAGCGCAGGGCAGGGGAAAGAAGTCGGCGGGAGCGTTGTGGCAAGCGCGCCGCTTGTGGCGTCATCGCTGCTCTTTCAGGCCGGCGCGCGGCCCTCTGCGAACGAGTCCGCCGATCGAAAAAGCAACCGAGCCGGCGACGGTGGCGAGCCATCTCAGGAAGACGCGACGAGCAGCCGATCGCCTTCAGCGAGACCACCGCCTTTGGCAGGCGCTGTGCCCCTCCAGCCTCTGAAGCGGCTGGCCCTTGGACACTGCCCAAGCGGAGCCTGCCGAAGCTAGATCTTGACCAATACCAATTGACCGTATTTCATAAATATGATTTACGATTTACGGTATGATTATCCCCCGACCCCGCGTCGAACAAGCGCTCCGCCAAAGCTTGGCGCGAGCGCCTGCTGTCGTTCTGCTCGGCCCGCGCCAGATCGGGAAAACAACTCTCGCGAAAAAACTCGCGAAAAACGAAAAAGGCGCGATTTATCTCGATCTCGAAAAGGCCGCTGATCTGCGCCGTCTCGAAGACGCAGGCGCCTTTTTGAGGAGTCAGCCCGGGCGACTGGTCATTATCGACGAAGTTCACCGCCTTCCGAACCTTTTTGCCGAACTGCGCGGGATCATAGACGAGCGACGGGCAGGGGGCATACGAACCGGTCAGTTTCTGCTGCTCGGCTCCGCTTCGCTCGACCTGGTGCAGCACGCCTCGGAAACTCTCGCCGGGAGGGTAATTTATCTCGATCTTGCGCCGATTGCGGTCGACGAGGCGCGCGGCGCCGGCGTCGGCGCCGATACGCTTTGGCTGCGCGGCGGCTTTCCGGAAAGTCTGATTGCCGCCGACGACGCGGAGAGCTTCGAATGGCGAAGAAATTTCATCCGCAGCTATCTTGAGCGTGATGTGCCGATGTTCGCGCCGCGCATGCCGTCAAACACGATCGGAAGGCTTTGGACGATGCTCGCCAACGCTCAAGGGTCGTTACTCAACAGCGCTCGGCTCGCACAGGGCCTCGGCGTCTCGGCGCCGATGATCAACCGCTATATCGACTTGCTCGTCGACCTGATGCTGGTGCGGCGGCTGCAGCCTTGGAGCGGCAATCTCAACAAGCGGCTGGTTCGTTCGCCCAAGGTCTATGTCCGCGACAGCGGCGTCGTTCACGCGCTGCTCGAACTCGAAACCCTCGACCAATTGCTCGGCCATCCGGTCGTCGGGCCGAGTTGGGAGGGCTTCGTGATTGAAACATTGATCGATGCCGCCGGTCCGCGGCGCGCTCCCATGTTTTATCGCACGCAAGACGGCGCAGAAATCGATCTTCTATTCGAACGCGCCGGAAAGATCGAAATGGCCCTCGAGATAAAACGTTCGACCGCTCCCAAGGTCGAGCGCGGCTTTTTTCTCGCCTGCGACGATCTGCAGATTGAAAGGCGCTTCGTCGTCTATTCAGGGCAGGAAGGCTATCCGATCTCGCATGGCGCGACGGTCTTGTCGCTGGAAGAAGCTGTGACTCGCCTGCGGTGAGAATCCCGGCGTGCCGGAGCATCGCTCGCCGAAGGATGCGATCTTCTCGCGCAAGAGCGCCGACGCCTTCTGAGCGTCACCGACGACATTCGCGACACGATGGGCTTCGCGCCAAGCGCCGACGAAGCGTTCACGAGGCATGGGCGCCGATCAGCCGTTCCACTCCGGCGCGCAAGGTGTCGAGCGAATTTTTACGCAATTCGCTGTTGAAGTCGGCGCTCAACGGCGTGATCGTCGTCGTATCGACGCCATGCTCGCCCATTCGCCCGGACAGGCGACGGGCAGCGTTTCGTCCGGGCTCGTCATTGTCGGCGGCAATAACAAGCCGTCGTTGAGTCGACGGCGGCCGCCAGGCGGCAAGATGCGCCGCCGAGAGCGCCGCGACCATTGGAAGGTGGCGGAAAGCAGTTTTGAGTGACAGGACCGTTTCGATTCCTTCCCCGATGATTGCGAATTCGTCGATCGCGCCGAAGCGCACGCCATTGCCGAGAATGGCGCCGAGCGAGCGGCGCGGCGACGCGACATTCGCTTTGGTGTCGCGCGCCGGATCGAGAAATGTTCGATGAATTCCAGTGATCTCGCCGCTGTTGTCGGTGACGGCGGCGATGAGCGCCGGCAATTTGCGCGACAGCGACTTTCGACCTTCACGATAGATCAGCGACGGGTGATAGCGCAATGGCGCATCGCTCAGATCGCCGCTGATGTTCCGCGCGCGCAGATAGGCCTCGGCCTTTGTTCCACTAATCGGCCGCGACGCCGCCCAGATTTTGCGTGCGAGCGCGATCGTGTCGCATTCGCTTAAAATCCGACCGCGACTCTCGGTCGGCGTCACGTACGGCACCCGCAAAAAACGCCGCGCCTCGTCGAACGTGTCGCGAAAGGATGTAAGCCCTTCGCGCGCGCGGATAAGATCGAGCAGGTCGCCATGTTCTGATGTGGCCGAGTCAGTCCAACGTCCACGCGCGCCCTTGCCAGTGAGCGGCCCCTTGAGCCGCACATAAAGACTGCGGCCCGTATTGTTGTTCACGTCGCCAACGATCCAGTAATTGCCGCAGCGGCGACCATTCGAGAGATAATGCCGGCAGACGGCCTCGACATTTTCGGCAAGTCTGCAAGACAGAGTTCGGGCGGGGTTTTCCATGATCGCCTCCCGCTCTTTTAAGAACTGACGCGGGTCGCGGGCGCGACGCGGAGGAGGGAATGGAGCGCAAGAAGGTTCTCGACGATTTTTGAAGCCTCATCGCCGAGCGGCACGAAGAGCCGCAGCTTCCAGACGATGATTTCGGAAACGAGACCCTGCGCCTTCAATCGGTCGACCATCGTGTCGGAGAAGCCTACGAGTTCGAGGCGCTGCCGGTTCATCACGAGCGAACGCTTGAGGACCAGCCCCTCCGTCAGAATGAGCCCAGCGCCGTCCTGCATGACCGCGGCGATGGCGGCGGCTGGCGCGAGCGCTGGGGCGCCGGCGCCTGTCGCCTCGAGGAGCACGGCGGCGCTTGCCGGCGAGACGAGCCGGCCGATGACGCGTTCGCCCTGATCGGTCTGCAGGCGATAGACTCGCGCGGCCTCATCGGGGAGCCGGTTCCAGACCGGCAGCAATAGGCCGGTGACGATATGAAACGTGCTTTCGGTCAGGTCGGGGAGGGAGGCGACCTCGCTCTCCCACGCCCGCTGAAATTCTTGCCGGTTCGCATCGCGCCAATGCGAGCGCTCCAAGGTTTCGACCGTGATCACATCGACATGGGCGGGCCGCAGCAGACGAACGCGCGGCAGAACCGAGCCGTCGTCCTGCATCAATGCTGTTGCTGGCAATTTGACCGCCGCGCGGCCCGACTGGTCGTTGACCATCAGTCCCGATTTTTGTGAAGCCGTCGCATGGTCGAACGCCGCGTCAAGCGTTGTGATCCGCGTCTTGTCCTTGCGCAGGATGGTCAGCAGCTGCGTTTCCGCCCCGCTCCCGCCATGCACGGCGATCGTCTGGCGATGGGTGACGATGAGACTTTCGGCCATCAGCGTTTCGACGCCGACATCGAAGACGCCGGCCTCGATCGCCGCCTCGATTTGCGCCGCCATCAGCCCCTCGAACACGTCGAAGAGAAGATTCTGCAACGCGATCGGCAGTGCGAGGATGCGGTTGAGGAAGGTCGAAATCGGCGGCAGCTCCTCCTTGAGGCTGCCGTCCTGATCGGTGAGATCGAGGCCGGTCGCTTCCGTAAAGCGCGTCAGCGAGCAGCCTTCGACCTTGCCGGCGAAGACGAGCTGATACAGCCGGCGCAACGCCGCGCGCCCATAGGGGGATTCGAGATTGTCCTCCGGCCGGAACAGGCCCTGACCGCCTGTCTGGCGCTGGCCGCGCGTGATGGCGCCGAGCGTGTCGAGCCGACGGGCGATCGTCGAGAGAAAGCGCCTTTCTCCCTTCACATCGGTCGCGACCGGCCGGAACAGAGGCGGCTGCGCCTGATTGGTGCGGTTGGTGCGCCCGAGGCCCTGAATGGCGTTATCCGCCTTCCAGCCGGGTTCGAGGAGATAGTGGACGCGCAGGCGCTGGTTCCTGGCGCTGCGCTCGGCGTGATAGGAGCGCCCCGTGCCGCCGGCGTCGGAAAAGACGAGGATGCGCTTCTCGTCATCCATGAAGGCCTGCGTCTCGCCCAAATTGGCGGAGGCTGGCCGGTTCTCGACGCAAAGCCGATCCGAGCAATCGGCGTTGGTCTTGCGGACGATCCGCCGCGAGCGGCCGGTGACCTCGGCCACCATCTCGGTTCCAAAGCGCTGCACAATCTGGTCGAGCGCCCCCTGCACGGCGGGCAGGGCGGCGAGATACTCGATCAGCCGATCCCGTCGTTCCATCGCCTCGCGCGACTGGACGGGATTGCCGTGCTCGTCCACGACTGGCCGCGAGTGAAGATCGCCATTCTCGTCGGAATAGACCTCGAAGAGCTGTGTCGGGAAGGAATGGGCGAGATAATCGAGGACATATTCGCGCGGGGTGATGTCGCAGGAAAGATCGCCCCATTCGGATGAGGGGATTTCCGCAAGGCGGCGCTCCATCAAGGCTTCGCTGGTCGAGACGATCTGGATGACGGCGGCATGGCCGGCCTCCAAATCGCGCTCGATCGACGCGATGAGGCTTGGGACCTTCATCGCCGTGATCAGATGATTGAAAAAGCGCTGCTTGTTGGATTCGAAGGCCGAACGCGCCGCGCTCTTGGCGTTACGATTATAGGCTTTGCCGCCTTCCCCGGTGATATTCGCCGCCTCGAGCGCCGCGGTCAGATTATTGTGAATGATCTCGAAGGCGCCGGCATAGGAATCATAGATGCGGATCTGCTCCGCCGAGAGCGGATGCTCCAGCATCTCGACCTCGACTCCGGCATAGGAGAGGGCGCGCGACGCATAGAGGCCGAGGCTCTTTAGATCGCGCGCCAGCACTTCCATGGCGGCAATGCCGCCCGCCTCCATCGCCGCGACAAAATCGGCGCGCGTCGCGAAGGGCATGTCGGTCGAGCCCCAGAGCCCCAAACGCGTCGCATAAGCGAGATTGGCGACCGTCGTGGCTCCAGTCGCCGAGACATAGAGAACGCGGGCCCCGGGCAGGGCGTTCTGTAACCGCAGGCCCGCGCGTCCCTGCTGCGAGGCGGTCTTCTCGCCGCGCTCGCCCTTGTCGCCGGCGGCGTTGGCGAGGGCATGCGCCTCGTCGAAGACGATGACGCCGTCGAAATCGGCTCCAAGCCAGTCGATGATCTGCGACAGGCGCGATCGCTTAAGCGCGCCGTCCCGGCCCTGCCGCTCATCCGAGCGCAGGGTCGCATAGGTCGTAAAGAGAACGCCCTCAGACAGTTTGATCGGCGCGCCCTGCTTGAAGCGGGACTGCGGGACGATCAGCAATTTCTCCTGGCCCAGCGCCGACCAGTCGCGCTGGGCGTCTTCCAGCAGCTTGTCGGATTTCGAGATCCACAGCGCTTTGCGACGGCCTTTGAGCCAATTGTCGAGAATGACGCCCGCGACCTGACGTCCCTTACCGGCGCCGGTGCCATCACCGAGATAATAGCCGCGGCGAAAGCGGACCGCCTTCTCCACGTCGTCGGGCGCGGCGGAGACCGCATCGAAGCTTTCATTGACGAGAAAGGCGCCGGCGAGAAGGGCGCTATGGGTTTCGCCGGCATAAATGACGCTCTCAAGCTGCGCGTCCGATAAAAGACCAGACTCGATCACGCTCTTTGGCAGATGCGGCCGATACCTGGGCTTTGGGGGCGCGACCGACGCCATGGCGGCGGATTGTACGAGCGTCGTCGGATGCGGTTTCGCGCCGTCAATTGCGATCGATTGCACGGCATAGGGCTCATAGAGCCCGGCGCTGAGCGCGCCGCCCTCGGGCGCTTTCCAGTCGCGAACCGCATAGGCGACTTCGACGATCTCTGAAGGCGCGCGCGGGGCAGGGGTCAGAACGCGCGCGTTTGGACGCGCAGACTCCGGGAAGGCAGGACGCGGCGCGGCGCGGCGTGTTGCAATGATCGGCGTGAAAGGCTTCGCGGTCGAACCGACGCTGGCCTTATCCGCCGCCTCACCATTGCCAACCGCGGTAGCAAGAGATGCGCGCGGCGGAATCTCGCTTTGCACCAGCGCGAGCAAGTCCGAAACATCGGCGACCGGACCGAAGCCAGAGACAAATTGCTTGGGGGTTTCCGCCGGTATTTTGTCGAAGACCGTCAGCCGGCTTTCGACGCTCGTCCCATGGCGCGCGAAAAATCCGCGCGCGAGCGATGCCGTGAACACGAGCCGGCCCTGTTCCTGCAAGCGCTGGAAACTTCCCCGCCAGCTGTTCGCGGTCGGGGCAAAACTCTCGCCCGTGATGGCGACAAGCCGTCCGCCGGCGCGAAGTCGCGCGAGAGCCGCGCGAACATGGTCGAAAGTTGCCGCGGCATGCCGCCCCTCGATCAAGGGCGACGAGGAGAAAGGCGGGTTCATCAGCACGACGGTTGGAACATGATCGGCGTCGAGACGATCGTGCAGCTGCGCGCCGTCTATGCGGCTGAGCGGCGCTTGGGGAAATAGAAGTTTCAGGAGATCGGCGCGCGTCTTGCCCCATTCATTGAGGATGAGTTTCGCGCCGGCGCGCTCGGCAAAGATCGCGAGCATCCCCATGCCCGCGGAAGGCTCAAGCACGGTGTCGCCCGGAGCGATTCCCGCCGCGACGCTCACGACATAGGCCAATTCCAGCGGCGTCGAGAATTGCTGCAGCGCCTGGCTTTCTTCCGAGCGCCGCGTCTGGCTCGGCAGCAGCGCGCCGATCTTTGAGAGCATCGCGAGAATGCGCGCCGGATCATTCGCCGCGCGCGCAACCATTGCCGGCCCGTAGCGGCGCAAAAATAAAACCTGCGCCGCCTCGACCGCCTCATAAGCGTCCTTCCAGCTCCAGGCGCCTTGCGCATCGCTCGCGCCAAGAGCGTTTTCCATCGCCGCGCGCAGGACAGGGGCGTCGATGAGGCGTCCCTTGGCAAGATGCGCGACGAGCGTTTGCGCCGCCATGATCAGCGCATGCGCCTTGTCGGTCGATATGAAGGAAAGTTCGGATTGTTCGCGGGGTGTTTCAGCAACGGCAAGGATTGGGCTCATCGATTGTCTCCGGGATTGACAAGCCCGGGATGCTCTCTCTTTGCTCCTCCCGGGCTCGCCCTCCCGGCCAAGCCCTCTGCCTCTTCTCTCCGCCCGCCGCAGCGCCGCCGATCAGCGCAGTGATGGCGCCGCCGACAATCCGTCAGGGCGACGACGCCGATTTTTATGATGACCTACTGATCGCCCCCCGCCGGGAATCGGCTTTCGCGACAGCGGGCGCGCCAGGCGATCGCATAAGGCCGATCCGTTGGCGTCAACAGATCCAGAATGTCCTCGGGACAGTCGCTTTCTTAGGGACCCATAGCCTCGGTCATATCCTTGTAGCCGAACAGGAATCCTTCCGGGTCGCGCGGGTTGTAGTACGTGAGGCAGACGAGCGCGAAGACCACGCGCGCGCCGTCGCTGCGCTGCTGCTCGACGGCGGCGTAATAGGTTTCGCCAAGAAGGATCGAGCGCAGGACCTTCGATCGGCCTTCCGGCATTCTCGAAGGTCAACTGCGCGTCGAGATAGTCGCGTGGTCCTGAATAACCACCGAGTGATTGCATATAGAGCCAGCCCATGGCGGCGCCTTTCAAAAAATGAGGGAAGATGCGTGCGTCAGCGGCGCGCGCGACGGTGTCGGGAGACAGAATTTTTGGGCGAGCGAATACAGCGCGTCTTCGATCAGACGTGACGAAAGGTCAGCGTCGACGCGGCAGATGCGGCGAAAGGCGGGACAGCGCGCCATCCCGCCTCGACATCATTCCGCGGCCGTGGCGCGCGGCTCCTCTTCCTCGGCGTCGAGCAAAGCCGCGTCGTCGTCATCGCCCAGGAAATCCGGCAAGGCGTCGCTCTCTTGCTTTTGGACGATTGCCGCGTCAGCATCATCCATTGTCGAGCCGCGAAGCGGCTCGGGCAACCAGCCGGTTCCCTGGAGCAGACGCTGGGCCTCGACCGCCATGTCGGATTTTTTCAGATGATCAATCATCTGCGCCGTCGCTTCGCCCTTCGCTTCGCGCACCGCCGCCAGAATCCGCGCCTTGGTAACCTTGCCGAAATAGCTCTCAACCGTCGGCGTCCAATGCGCGCTCATATCGAGCCCGACATGTTCGGCCAGTCGATCGGCGTGATCCAGCGCCTTTGAGCGGCGTTCGTGTGGAAGCTGCAGCGCGTTGACGCTCTGGCCGACACAAAAGGCGAAGAGACCTGCCGTCGAGTCGCGATCCGCTTTGACCAGCCAGTCCCAGAGATCTTCCGATTTCTTCGGCAGGCGCAATTGCCAATGGCCCTGCGCCTCATCATTCGCCCGCGCATTGGTGAGATCGGCGAGGCCGGACGCATAGGCGCCGAGCGGCGCGGATTTGAAGTCGATCTCCACGCAGCCGTCGAAGCGGCCGGAAGCGTAAAAACTCTTCAACGTCAGCGCGTGGGTCGCCGCGAGAAACGCCGCGTCTAGATCATTGGCGAGCGCGACGCGCAGCGCGAGCGTGCGGTGGGCGGTAAGTTCGCTCATCAATCGGTCGGAGAGTTTTGACGAGACTTCCGTCTCGTCCTTGTCGGGCGTGGGTTCCTCGGGGTTTCGAACTGCGCCGTCGCCCGCAGGCTTTGGGGCGACCACAGATCCCGTGGGCTCGCCAGCGGCCGGCGCGCCGGCGGGCTCCTCATCCTCGGGGCGGACAAAGCCGCGCTCGACCTTCAGGGCGCCATCATAGTCGATGCTGACAAATATTCCGGCGCGCGAAATTTCTGTCGGATCGTAGATCGCGGGTCGCTCGTCAACCGCCGCCATCTCCTTTTCAAGTTCCGCGAGCCTACGGTCGACTTCCTCGGGAAGATCGTCCGCGCCTTCGTGCTCGTCCGACAAAGCGTCATATTCGGCGAGCGCGGCGTCGTAACGCGCCTGCTGTTCTTCCGAGACAGGCGCGTAGCTCGCCGGGCTCCGTCGCAACCCATTCGTGTGACCATAGGGAAAATCGATCGCGATCTGCGACCATTTCCAGCCTTCGGCGCGCAGCGTGTCGGCGGCTTCCGCGAGCTTCTCCCGCGCCAGTCGGTCGAGCAGCGCCACATCCTGCAGCCAGCCGCCATGATCCTGCTGGAAGAGATCGCGAAGGACGACCCCACCCGCCGCCTCATAGGCTTCAACGCCGACGAAGACCGCGCGCTTGTCCCCCGCCTTCACCGCGCCTTCGGTCAGCAGTCGTCGGATCGTGTAGGGCTCCTTGTTGTAGGAACGGCTCAGAGACTCCCACACTTCCTCCTGCCGCGCATGGTCGTCGGTGACGCAAAAGGCCATGAGCTGCTCGAGGCTCAATTCCTCGGCGACGTAAAGGTCGAGCAGTTTCTGGCTCGCCGCCGCGAGTTTCAGTCTCTGTCGCACCACCGGCGCGCCGACGAAAAACCGCGCGGCGATCTCGTCAATCGTGACGCCCTGATCCTGCAGATTCTTGAACGCCCGAAACTGATCGAGCGGATGCAACGCCTCGCGCATCGTATTCTCGGCGAGAGAATCCTCTTCCTCGATCCCGCCGGTCTTCACGATGCAGGGGACGGCTGCGTTTTTCGCGAGGCGCTTCTGCTTGACGAGCAGTTTGAGGGCGGCAAGGCGTCGCCCGCCCGCGCTGACCGCGAATTGACCCTTTTCGGCGCCCTGGTCGTCCACGATCGGCCGAACGCTCAAGGACTGCAACAATCCCCGCCTTGCGATATCCTCGGCCAGATCCTCGACACTCACCCCCGCCTTGATGCGCCGCACATTCGCGTCCGACGCCACAAGCTTGTCGAGCGCGATATCCCGCGCCGCCGTCAAAACAATCTTCGACATGTCCCTGAACTCCGCGACGGATGGGCGAGAGCCTCTCTCTCACCCTCTGCTCCGTCGAAAAGCCCAAAGGGCTCTCTCGCTCTCAGGTGCCGCCCCCCAGCCGCCGCAACCGGGCACGTTCCGCACCTCGGCGCCGGCGCGCGCGTAAGCCTCGGCGACCGCGGCGAGTGGCGCATAGGACAGCGCGCGCCAGGGCGACGGATCGGCCGGCTTGCCGATCGCGATCATCGGACCGCGAATCGCGAGGTCCGCGACCTTTCCGAAATCGATCATGCGGCTATCGATCACGGGCAAGCCCGCCGCGATCGCAGCGGCTTTGACCGGCGCGCAGTCAGAGCCGCTCAGCCAGCCGCTCCCGAAATGCAATGAAAAGCCGCCTCTTCCGATACTGAGATGCCCACCTTCAGTGGCGAGGGCCTTGTCGATCGTCTCGACGTAACTGTCGGTCATGCGCGAAACCTCCACGACGGGCGCGCGGGAGCCTCTCTCTCGCTTTCCATGCGGTCGTGAAACGTGCTCACCGCTCTCGCTCTTCGCAAAAACAGCAGCGAAAAGCCCCGCCCACGACTTGGGGCGGCCGTCTCGCACGCCTTGGTCGCTTGACGAGCCATAGCCTTGCTTTGGGTGCGCCGCGGCGAGAAGCGCAAGCGGGGCCAAGTCTAATAAACTGGCAAACATTCCCGAATTGCCCTTGGCAGCCGCACGGGAATCTATGACAGTGCTGCGGCGGTGTCGTGAGTTTTCCGGGGCAAAATGATCGGCGGCGGGCCAAAGCGGTCGCGTAAGGCGGGGGGTACGGCTGAGGCGGATCGACGACGACGGCTCATGGTCGTCACGATCGCTGATCGGCTTGAGTCGCCCTATCTCGCAAACCTTGCGAATCGACTGATCGCTGAACAGGCGAAGAGCGGCTTGTCGAAGCCGGAATTCGCCGAATTCGTCGGCATGTCCGGTTCGCAATTTCGCTATGTGCGGCGCCAGCTCGGCAACCCTTCTATCACGATGTTGGCAGAAGTCTCGAAAAAGCTTCGCGTCCCGCTCTACGAGTTGCTCGAAGCCAAGCCGGCTCGCGACCGTAAGAATCCGTCCGCACTAAAAATGATCGAGACGATCGGCGCCGTCGTGAATGAGTCCTTTCGCAAGAGCGCCCTGACCAAACAGGAATTCGCAAAGTTTCTGAACGTATCCCTGCCGCAGCTCTATCTTATCACCGACGGCGTATCGAACCCGTCCCTGCTCGTGCTCGTGGAACTCGCGGAACGATTGGATATCAGCTTGTGGGAATTGCTCGGCGTCGAGTCGCCACGCAAAGCGGCGAGAGGCGCCAAACGCGCGGCGACCCCGAAAACTTCGCGAGCTGCGCGGCTTCCATCTCAACGAGAAGCGTGAGGAAAGAGCGCAGAGGGACCATTTCCTCGTTATTCGTTACCTGAGGAAGGCAACAATATGACGCTTAGCCGAAGTTCGGAACGTCCGGTATTGGGCATTTCGCCGGCTTGGCTTGTCCAGCGAGGATCGGGCCGAATGCAGAATGGCAGGTTTGGGAAGCTTGAACCACTTGGAGTCGTGAGCCGTGCGACCTCAGCATGTGCCGATTCATGCAAGATACAGCTACAGTTTCAAACCAGCGTTCGACCGCGTGATTGCTCGTTGCGAAATCCAATTAAGGAGCATCGGCGATCTCCCTTGCGTTTCCCAGGAGTCCCCGAGGGTGGCAACTGATGCCGTCCTCATCAGCCTTGACCCGACATAGCTCCGAAGCTATATACATTAAATATCAGACTTTACGACGCCCGTGAGGCGGAGTTTCTGGCTGTGGAGCATCGGAGTCAGACCGAACTACTCGCCATTGCGAAGCTGTTCGCCGAATTCGGTCTGCAGCTCGGTCGCCCATCGTCGACACGCTCAAAGGCTCGAAACAGGCCAAGAGAAAGGAGATGCATTCTCTGCTGCAGACGATGAATGTCGTGCAGCCTTCGCGTGCGATCCTGAGAGGAGCACGATCGAGGTCGCGACAAGTCGGCCAGTAGCCAGAGGCGCTTCTACAAGCAGCTTATCGCCAAGGCGGGCAGCTGGTTTTCCGACCATCTGGAAAACCTTAAATCCGTAAAGAAGAGGACGATCCTGTGGGACGGAGCATCGATCAGGTCATAGCTTCCCTGCCCCGCGACCAGCAGGAGCAGATCGAAGCGCGCTATGACGAACTCCGGCAGGAGGTCGAAGGACTCCGCGGGCTGCGCCAGATCGCGGGCAAGGCCCAGGAAGATGTCGCGACCGCCCTGAACATCAAACAACCCTCCGTCTCCAAGATCGAAAACCAGGCGGATATGTATCTCTCGACGCTACGCAGCTATGTCGAAGCGATCGGTGGCAAACTCGAACTGACGGTGAAGCTGCCGGCCCGGCCGCCCGTACGGATCGAACATCTCGGCGTCCTAACTCAGCCGGCAGCGAAGCCAGCAGCAAGGCGAGCTGGTTCTCGGCGGAGGCTTGCTTGACGCCCGAGACAATCACTCGACTTCTGGCCTCAATGAACGCCGGCCGCCTTTTGGTGGTCTGCGGCGCCGGGCTGTCGATGGCGCCGCCCAGCAGCCTGCCGTCTGCCCGAACTGTCGCCGAGCGCTGCTTCGACAAATATCGTCTTGAATCAGACCCGAACTGCGAGCTTGCTCTACGGGAGAATCTTGAGGCTCTCACCGAGCACTTCGCGGGCCTCAATACCCTGCAATCGGTCTTCATCGAACATCTGGTGCCCTGGCCCGCCTTCGTGCGGCCTTCGAACACCGGGCATGCCGCAATAGCCGATTTTCTCATCATTCGCGCCGCCGTTGCCGGCATATCGAGCAACTACGACACGCTTATTGAGCGGCGGGCATGGGACTACGGCGCGGACTTCCGCGGTTCACTCGACGGCGACGAGGCTACCGCCGATGCAGTCCGTCAGGCGCCCCTGCTGAAATTCCACGGCTGCTCCCATCGCGACCGGCCGTCCACAGTCTGGGCACCTTCGCAGATCGACGATCCGATAATATCGGCTCGCATCGCTCGAAGCAAAGTATGGATGGCCGCCAACCTTCGGCAGAAGGACCTGCTCGTCGTCGGCTTCTGGTCGGACTGGGAATACCTCAACGCTGTGATCGGCGAAGCGCTGATTGACATGCAGCCGCTGTCTGTAACGGTGGTCGATCTTTCGCCGCCGAATGCGCTCGAGCAGAAGGCTCCGCAGCTCTGGGAGATAGCGCACGCGCAGAACGTGACGTTCGAGCATGTCCAAGAGTCTGGGGCCGTGGCGCTCGACGAGCTTCGTCGCGCGTTCTCATCGAACTACCTTCGTCAGGTCCTGGACGCCGGGCGGGCTGCCTTCGAGCGCGCCACCGGAGTTCAATGCGACCCGGCTTGGCTAGACGTCGGAAACTTCGACAGCGAGGCCCTTTATGGTCTGAGGCGGGATGCCGAGGGTGTCTCGGCGGCGGAGCCGGCCAAGCTGCTACGCCCGGCGAATCCGGAGGCCTTGGGCTTCTTCCACTTGCTGCTCCGTCAGGCGGGAGCAGTTCAACGCGCCGACGGTTACGAGCTCAACAGCCGGACCATTCGCGTCATAAACGGGGCGCAATCCGTCCTCGGAACGCTACGCGGAAAGTTCGTCGAGCCGCCTGCTGCGATGCAGTCCGACATTGTTGTCGCGGTAGGCGCAACCGACCTGGGAGTCCCCGACAACGTCGTCCGGAGCGGGCGCGCAGGCGATGTCATTCGTCCAGACCCGACGGGCAAGTGGTTCGATCTCCCTGCGGCAAGAGCGGTGTTGGGCATCTGATGGACATCTTGACGCAAGCAGAAATCCTCCTTCGGGACGCCCATTACGAAACCTGGACGTGGACTGGCTCGGCCGGCCCGGTGACCTGTTTGGAAAGCGCGGCGCTGATGGGATTCGTCCACGTCTTCGACACCGCAGATGCGCTCCTCACCACCTGGAAGGAGAACCAGCAGGTCGCGCTCGCTCGGCACGCCGCTTCGTTGCGCGGTGCCGGAGCGAAGGCGTGGAACGTCTACTCGGTTTTTCTGACCCCGGATCAGGATGCGCGTCGAGGGCGCGAGATCGAGCGTATCGAAGAGGATTTTTCTTTGACCCGAAAGATCGCCCGGGCCTCGATTACCACAGCCGATGACGTTGAGAAGGCGCTTCTACCTCTGCTGTCCATGCGCTCGAAGCCGCTGCTCGGCGCGTCCAACTTCGAAACGAGATTGCGTACCAGGCTGAAGGACATTCCTGCCGATGCCGTTACCGCGTTCCTCAACGAAACCACGCCGGCGGAGGTCGCTCGCATTTTGGGAGCGACATCATGAGGCTCGATTTCATCGAAGTATGCGGCTTTCGTGGCTTCAGGGATCTCGTCCGGATCAACTTCGGACGGGGCTTCACCGTCATCACCGGCCGGAACGGCGTGGGCAAGAGCACCCTGTGCGATGCGGTCGAGTTCGCGATCACGGGCTCCATCGACAAATACGCCGTCGAGAAGGCGGCGAAGGAAAGCCTCAGCGATTACCTCTGGTGGCGCGGTGAAGGTGTTCCCAATGCCCATTACGTCACGGCCTCTTTCGTGGACGACGACGGGAAGCCATTCACCATCACGCGGACGCGGGAATCCGGCTCCGATCGCTCATCAGAGGAGATCCACGCCGCGCTCTGCCGCGGACCCGCGCCAGACGACGCGCTCAGGCAACTCACTCGGACCTCGATAATCCGCGACGAATGGATCGCTGCGCTCAGCCTGGACCTCACCGAAACGGAGCGATTCGATCTCGTGCGCTCGGCGCTCGGCGCATTGGAAGGCTCCGAAGCGGGTAGCAGAGCCAAGGAGGTCGTGGCGTCCGCCGAAGCCGCTCACTCTAAAGACGAGGCCGCCTATGAGGCCGCCCGTTTGCGCCTCGCGGACAGGCTAACGCAGCAGTCTGAGACACAAGCCTCTTTTAGCCGATCCGGGGATGTTTCTGCCGCGCTCCAGGTAATCGCCGCCGCGGCGCCGGATGCGCAGCCCGAGCTGACGGCGCGGCTGGTAGCAGGTCGAAACGCGCTCGTGAACGGACGGGCCCGATTGGGTCGAATGGACGACGCGCTTCAACTCGGTCGCGAGGTCGCGTTGGCGCAGGCGGCCTTCAACGCCCCGGAGGCCGTTGCGAACCGGGAGGCCGCATCAGCGGCGAACGAAGCGGCGCAGCGCGAGCATCAGTCTGCGCAGCAAGCCGTCTCGGAAGCCGAACAGCGCCTCGTGCGCGAAGAAGAGATGGACGCGATCGCGGCGTCGCTGAGCCTTCTCGTCGAGCACGGTGAGCGCCTCGGGCTGCACGACGATCATTGCCCGCTATGCGCGGCCCACCGAACGTCGGACGAGTTTGCCGCCGGTCTGGCCGCTGCACGGCGACGGATTACATCACTGGCGTCGGGCGTTCAGGCCGCTCGCGATGCTCTCGCCACCGCGAAAGACAATGCGCGGCAACCCAGCCTCGCGTTCCAGGCAGCAGCCGCCTCCGTTCAAATTCATGCGGACGAGCTGCGCCGCCTGCGCGTCCAGGAAGCGGCGCATGTGGATTTCTACACTCAGTGGGGGCTCGATCACCGCTTGATCCATGATCCTGACGGGCTGGAGCAGGCGATTTCTCTCGAACGAGACCGGTTGATCGACCTTGAGCGTGCGCTCCTCGTGCTGGAGGCCTCACAAGCGGTGGCGCGGATGTCGTCGATCGAAAACAACATCTCGGCGCTGCGAGTTGAAATCGAGAAGCTGGCGCAGGCGGTCAGCCAGTCACAAAATGCCGTCACCGCAGCCCGCGAAATCGAACGCTCTGTCAAGCGCGTGAGCGCTGAGATCATCGACGAGCGGCTCGCTCAGATCAGTCCTCTGCTCAACGAACTCTATCAACGCCTGCGACCGCACGCCAACTGGCGAACGATCGACTACAGCATCCGCGGCGACGTCCGGCGTTTCCTCAGCCTCAAGGTGGGAGACGGCCTGAACCCGCAATTCGTCTTCAGCAGCGGCCAGCGCCGCGCAGCAGGTCTGGCCTTCCTTCTCTCGGTCCATCTTGCGCGGGCGTGGACACCACTCAGGTCCCTTCTGCTCGACGACCCCGTTCAGCACATCGATGATTTCAGGGCTCTTCACCTAGTCGAAGTGCTCGCCGCTCTCCGCTTGGACGGGCGCCAGATAATCTGCGCGGTCGAAGACCCCGCGCTGGCCGATCTGCTATGCCGGCGCTTGGTGAGCACCTCGACGGAGGGAGGCCGGCGTCTCGACATCGAACTTGGACTGCTCGGCACCACAAGCGTAGTCATCGACCAGGATATTCATCCGATGCCGGTCGGCGTTCTACGTGGTGTCGCCACCGCATGATGACCGAGACCGCGCAAATCGAACTTCCGGCGCCGCGCAAACGTCGAGCGCACGGCCCCTGGAGCGATCTGGCGCTCCACACGATCGGCTGGCGCGCGTTTCAGGATCTCTGCTCGCAGGTATGCGAGGTCATACTCGGCCAACCCGTGGAGATCTTCCGTGAAGCCCAGGACGGCGGCCAGGACGCGGTCTTCCTCATCCCCTCTGTAACAGACGCACCGCCCATTGGCACGGTCCAGTGCAAGCATACGTCCGATGCCATGAGGGCATTGAAGCTCAGCGATCTCACCACCGAGCTTGAGAATGTCGAGGAGCTGGTCAAAGCCGGTCAGGCTGACACCTACGCCTTCATGACGAACATGAGCGTAGATGCGCCTGTCGCGGCGGCGATGCGTGACAGGCTTCGGGCGCTCGGCGTGCGTAAGCCGCACATTCTCGGTCGCCAGTATATCGTCCGGGTCATCAGAACCAGCGCGCGCCTACGGGCTCTCGTTCCGCAGGTCTACGGCCTGGGGGACCTCACCTCAATCGTGGATGAGCGGCTAAGCGAGCAGAGTCGGGCGCTGCTTGACAGCTGGATTCCAAAGCTTCGCACGTATGTGCCGACAAAAGCCCATCGCGACGCCGTCAACGCCATTTCCAACCATGGCGTAGTGCTGCTGTTGGGCAATCCCTCAAGCGGCAAATCAGCGATCGGCGCGATCGTCTCGACAATCGCTTCTGAAAATCCGGATAACACCGTTCTCGCTTTGACCAGTCCCCGCGACTTCGAGGCCGGGTGGAATCCCAACGATCCGGGTCGCTTCTTCTGGATCGACGACGCCTTCGGCTCGAATGTGCTACGCGACGACTATGTACAGGACTGGGCGTCGGCATTCTCCAAGCTCCGGGCCGCAATCAAGCACGGCAACCGCTTTCTCCTAACCTCCCGCAAGCATATCTATGAAGCGGCGCGGCGTCGCCTCGGACAGCGCAACCTTGCCCAATTCGCTGATGGCAGCGCCGTAGTCGATGTCGGCGAACTGACGTTCGAAGAGAAGGCGCAGATTCTCTATAACCATGTGAATTTCGGCGAGCAGAGCCAGAGCTGGCGATCAAGTGTCAAGCCACACCTGGCCGCCGTCGCCGCCGTTCGTGACTTTCTTCCTGGGATTGCCGAACGCCTTGGTGACTCGAACTTCACCAAGGGGCTCTCGCCCCGCGAAAGTTCGCTCGTGCGTTTCATGGAAGAGCCAACAGAGCATCTGATCGATACGGTCAACGCCTTGGATGATCAGCTGCAAGCCGCGCTCATCCTGGTTTACGTCCATCAAGCCGGCTTCAATCCCAGGGACCATGATGTGTTGGCTGCCCAAGCGGTCGCGGAGCTGACCGGGTACACCCTGACTAAGATCCAGGATTGTTTCGCTGAGCTGAAGGGCTCGTTCCTGAAACTCTCCGGATCAAAATGGACCTTCGCCCATCCGACGATTTCCGACGCCCTGACAGAGATCCTCCGCCAGAAGCCGCATATGATGGCGGCGCTCATTCGGGGCGCGACGATCGACACCATTCTCAGCAGCTTTACGTGCGAGGGTTCGCCTCTCATTCGAGACGCGCTTGTCATCCCAACGATGCTCGACGATGCTCTGGTCGCCCGGCTCGGCCACACCCCCGATGAATGGCACCGCAATTGGATGCTATTCCACTTCCTGTCTTATCGAGCGAGCGGGCCCGTGTTCGCCAGAGCGGTCCAGCAATTTCCAAATTTACTTCGACGGTCCTGCTGGCAAACCGACCTCGCCGGCAACGATCCCCAGATCGCAGCCTACGCCAGAGCCCACCACCTCGGCATCTTACCGGACGATCTGCGCTCGGAGGCGGCCGACTCCCTGGAATCCGCCGTGCTCACGAACCTAGATGCTTCCTTCTTCGACGAACCAGAGATGCTAGCGCTTGTACCGCCGCTGAGACTGGTCGGCATGGGGCTGGCACTGCGAACAACTGTGCTGCCTTCGCTCGAAGAGCGGATCGACGAGATCGTCGCCGACGCTGATTTGGACGAGGAGCCTGATAGCCACTTCAAGAAGCTTCTTGGCGTGCTCGATCGCATTGAGGCGATCGGTGTCGACGCGGACGCCACAGCCCTGATCGACAACGCGCGCGATCAGGTGAAGCGGTCAGTCAAGGGACTGGAAGAGCGCAAGCGCGAGCAGGAGGAAGGCTCGGAAGATGAAGCGGATTGGACGCACATCGTGACGCAAAAGAAGGAAGAAGCTCCGGCTTCCACTCCGGTCGCCACGAAGCGCTCGGTGTTCGACGATGTCGACAAATAGTCGTGGAGATATCAAGCGATTGCGCTCCAACCAGTCGGACTCGCCCTTGACCAACAGCGCGGACGCAAAGCGTCCCCTACGAGGTGCCGCCGCCGCTCAAGCAGGTTTCGACTATCAGCTCGACGTCTCAATCCTCGCTGCCTTGCAACTCCTCCTTATTTCCAAGGCGGCTACGCGCCTCGTGCTCGAACCAGCGAACGATGAGGATTTGGAAGCGGATCTGGAGCCCCACGTGCCAGGACGCCTACAACCCAGTGCGACCGTCGCAGGCGGGTACAAGCTTGTCGTCCAAGTCAAAATGGACAACGGTGAGCCTTGGTCGGTCGAGGATTTCGAAGCCCTGCTCAAGCACGGCTCCGACAAAAAGGGTGGGCGCCGAAAAGCACTACATCATCTCGACGAGCCGAACACCCGCTATCTGCTCGTCACCAATGCCGATGTAAAGGGCGCAGCGCGTGGACTGCTGGTCGAAGGCTTCGAAGAGCTCTCCGACAAGGCAAGCTTTCCTCCGAGCCTGTACGCCACATTGAAAGCGTCGCCCGAAGGCCGCGTCGCGATCTGGGGCAAGCTCACCGAGAAACAGCTCGCATCCGATATCCGAGCGCTAATGTCGGACCTGCTGCATGTTCCCAAAGTCGAGCAGCAAAATCTCATCCAAAAGCTGCGTCTCGAAGCCGGGCGGCGGACCCGAGGCAGCACGCCCGGTCTATGGACGAGCGATGACCTTCTCGCAACGGTGCGGGCGCACGGCGGGTTACTGGCCAGCTCCGCCAGCCTCGAGCATTTCGTGCCCCCTGCGAACTTCGACGAGATGCTCAAGATCCTGAACGACAAGAACGCAGTTGTCATTCGGGGGCCCTCGGGCACGGGCAAGACGCAGGCGGCGCTCAAGCTGTGCGATATAGCGCGACGGCGCGATGGTGCGTTGGAGGTTGTCACTGTTGGGGCGGACGATGCGCCGACTAGCGTACGCAAGGTCGTCAACAATGGACCGACACTCTTCTATGTCGATGATCCATGGGGCCAGTTTAGCTTACGCGGAGGCAGCGAGGCATGGACCGAGCAGCTGCCACGCCTCCTCTCCAAAGCTACGCCGGATCATCAGTTCGTCATCACGTCCCGCAGCGACATGATGCAGAGCGCCAAGGTCGGCGATAGTCTCAACGCGTGGTCCATCGAGCTGGATGCAGGCCATTACCGGGACGGTCAACTCCGCGACATTCATGACAGGCGCATGGACCAGCTACCGGCCGCTTTGCAGACCAAGGCGTACGCGTTTCGCAATAAGGTGCTCGACAGGCTTGGCACGCCGCTCGAGATCGAGCTGTACTTCGCGCATATGCAAACCGGCCCCGATGTCGGCGAAGAAGAAAATGCCTTCTTTCGCCGGCTGCTTGAGCTGGCGCAGCGCGATGCGGTGGAAGGTGTTGTCCTCAGAGCCCTATCGTCGATCGACACTTGCGGCACCTCAGCCATCGTTTGGGCGCTGCTGGCGGCACGCGGTCAGTTCGACCGCAGCCGACTCCACCCTCTTCAGCGCGCGCTACGCGGGCTTGATCGCGCGCTCGGCGACGGCCTAGACCGTCTGATAGACCGCATTGTCGCGGCCCGTCATTTGCGTCAGCCGGCCCGCACCATCGCCTTTGCTCATCCCAGCGTCCGACAAGGTTTTGAAGCCTTCGCTAGAGACAACTGGGGCCAGAGCGAGTTTGCGATCGAGACTCTGATCGCCGCGCTCGTTCAGCTGCCGTCAGCGCATCGCAGTTGGGGCATGGAAACCGCAGCCCGGATTTTTGAAGTGACGCGCTCGTTCGCTCGCCGAGAGGACGTTGATCAAGCCTTCGACATTGACTCCGGCAGCCAGAAAGCGATCGATGCCTGGCTGGACGAAAGCCTCATGGATTCGGCTTCCAAGTTCGCGCCTTTGCTGGAGCTGGCGTCGGAGGTGGGCAGCGATGCGTCCATACCGAGCCGCGTCGCGCGGTGGCTGTTGAAAGGAACGCAGCGGGGGGCTTCCTTCTTCGTCCGTAACTGGCAACCGCCGGTCTTCGACAATGCCTGGTACGACAGCGTGTCCGCGAGCCCGCTCGCAGCCAAAGTCGCCGAACGATTTATTCGTGAGGAGCTTGGCTTCGACCGAGGGAATTACGGATCGGGATTCGCCAAGCGGCTCGATCGCTTCGCACCCAACCTGACCGCTGCCTATCTCGACGCCGCGCGCCAGATGGTCGGCAACGGCTTCGAGCTTAATGCCGATGCCGTGGCAGCCGGCGCCGTGCGCGACCTAAATGGATTTGAGAGCGTCGTGCAGGCTGCGCTGGATGACCTCGCGAGCATCCACCGTCAGCACGTTCAGAGCGGCCGGGAGGAGTGGCGCGCGATTGAGGATGGCGAACGGGATCATGCCGTCGAAGAGGCCGCGCAGTCGAGCCGTGAAGGCGACGGTTACACTTCCGGTGTCTTCATCGACGCCTATATCCGCCAGCTTCGCGCAGAGGGTCGCTGGCTGGTCCTCGCCAACCATCCGCGGGTCGCGGAGTTAGTCCGCGCCTGGTCGCAGGCGCTCGTGACGTCCCCCGGGCCGGTGGATGAAGACGAGCTTCGGGCTATTCTCGCGGCGGGCAAGGAGATGGATGACGAGCCAAATGTCTGGGCGGCGGTGCGAGAGCACTGGCGTGCAGCGCTGGAGCCTGCGCTTACCGCGCGCATCGGCCCTGTCCCCTCTGCGGTGCATCTGCGTGACGAGCTTGCGCTCACAGCGTTGAAAGTCGCACCAAATGCGCTGGTCGCCGCATTCCAGGTGAATGGCGAGCAGCCCGACCGGCAAGTCACGCTGCTCACTGCCATGCAGGGAGCTCGCCGGCGGCTTGGGAAAAACAGTCACGCCAAGCTGAGGCGCATCACTGGTGCACTTCCAAAGGAATTCGAGGAAATTTTCAAAGCCCTTCCCACCACGAAGCGGAAAGCTCGCCGGGTCAACGGTCCGGCGCTCGCGCTCCTGACGGGCTGTGCATCGCAACTCGATGCGGAGGTACTTGATCTCGTGGTGCCGGTCATCATCGAAAGCAGAGGCGACGCCTCGCCAGCGATTGCTCAATGGCTGACGATTGCCAGCCGCAAGGAGCATGCCGTCAGTGCGACCGAGGCGGCGATTGCAATTGGCGATACCACCCTCGTTCAAGCGGCGCTGCGGCATCAGCGCGCCGATGCGCGCCGTACGGCGCTACTTCATCTGGTGCCGACATTCCCGGATCCTTTGCCGCCAGCAATCCTCGCAATGGCATCCGATCCCGGTAGCCGCGTTCGCCGCGCTCTGGTCGCTCTGCTCGCAGAACGGCCGCATCCGGATCACCTCAAAACGCTGTTGGCTCTGATCCATGACACTTGGTCGAGCGCTGAACCATACCACGACGAGCCCGAAAGCTTTGATATCGCCCAAGAAGCCGTCGTTGCCCTTGCCGCCAACGGTACCTTATCGGATGCGATCGGCGATACGCTTGTCGATCTTGCCGATACGACGGTAGACCGAACGCTCAGCCAATACGCCCTGATCGTCGCAGCAAATTGCTGCAGCGCCGGAATCCAGCAGAAGATCTCGAACCTCGTCAACATTCCGGAAGCGCGCTGGATCCGGCTCGACGCCCTTGATGCCTTGGCCGATGCAGGTTCCGTGGACCCGAGCATTGTCGCGCGTCTGATACCCGCGTTTCTACTGAGGTCGCCGGCAATCCTTGCGGCGCCAGCCGCTCATCTCGTCGGCGCCCATGCTCCCGCGGAAGATGCGCTTAAACTGTTTGAGCGAGTCGCCAGCTCGAACAAGCGACGCGCTCTGCTGCTCGTCGGGGCTAACGCCATGGCCAGGCGCGACAGCACGACTGCCGAGCGAATTCTCGATCTACTGGAACCCGGTCATCCGGGGCGTCAATTGTTCACAGCGGCCGGACCCCTTCCAGCGTCCATTCTGGGCGATCTTGGCAGCGTTCAAGTGCGAGAGGCTGTCCGAAAGCGGCTAGGGGATCGACTCGCCCACTCTTGATTCCAATTATTGTAAGGTCTGATTTTGAGCGGTCCACTCGAAGCGTTTGACGACCGGTGTGGGGTTCGGAGCCGAACTCCCGCTAGCGGGCGACGAGCTAATTTCTGCTCTTGGCGCCAAGCAGCCGCTCATTCCTCAATGATGCGTTGCAAGGCTTTGCCCCGATCCGCTGCGACGGTCTTGTAAAGCTTGTCGAAGTCCTGACCCTCCGCAACGCAATGGAGGATTCGAACCGTAATTTCAGGATGCGCGGCGCGCAGTTCACGTGCGGCCTTGAGGCCGGGCGCATCGTTGTCGGCATAAATCGTGAGCCTCGTCACGTCGTTGGGCCAATTGACGACGCCGAAACGGTCGGCGCCAAGCGTCGCCCATACAGGCTCGCCGAATAGCAACTGCGCGGCCCATGCCTTCTCGAAACCCTCGGCGATCCCAAGCGAGGGAGTGGCCTGTGCGAGGCGGAGCATAGACGCGCCAAGCGGGCCGATTGTGCGCCGGGGAAATTCGACATCGGCTTTACGACGGCCGCCCGGATGCAAAAATGTGAGTTGAACGCCGACGATCTCGCGTGTCGGCGCTTGGGCGGCAGCGATCAGGCAGGGCAGGGCGCTTCGCGGCCGGCGCCGATCGTAGCGATACGACGGCAGGAAGCGAATTGACGCCGGCGGCCTGGTCGGCAACCCGCGCTCGCGCAGGAAGCGTTCTCCGATCGTGCCCGGAACACTGAGCGCCGATCGCCAGAGACGACGCGCATACCCGCTGGTCGTTTTCGGCGTGCTCCGCTCATTGAGCGCGGGCCGATCGACGATTCTTCTGCGCGTATTGGGACAGAGCCCGTTAATGGCGGCAAATACATCGCGCGGATCGCAACCGGCGAAGCAATGCAGGATCACGCCCTTGTCGCCGTCATTGACGCTGAGCGAGGGACGCTTGTCGCCCCGCTGCTTGCCATGGGTCTTTACCGGGCAATGGCAGAGATAGCCGCGCCCCTCGGGTCGTCCTCCAAGGATTTGAGCGACGGCGTGAGCACTCCCAAGCATGGCTATTGCGGTCGGGCCGTGCGCGCCGCGTTCATCAGAATCGTGGACGGGTGCGGCAGATCGGACGCTGACCATAAGCCGCGCTTCGCTCTGGAGGCCTCACGCTCGGCGACGGCGTATTCAAATTTCGTCGGCTTACCAGCGGTGTCGGTCGCCGCGAAGGCAAAGCCCTGTGTGATTAGCACGGTGCCGAGGTCGAGTGTGTTGTTCCCAATATGGGCGGCGCAAACCGCGAAAATCATGGGCGGCTCGGCGGCCTGTGCAATCGCGGTACATCGGGGCTTCGCGTCGCGAACAAGCGCAGCGAGATAGGCGACCGACGCCTCCCCGCAATCGGTTAGTTTCTGCGCAGCATTTGTGAAAAACGTCCCGCGAATACAGCTCTGAACGCCATAGAGCCGAAAGGTCTGACCGTTGGCAGACCAGGTGTCGCCGGTCTGGAATGTGACGCCGGATTGCGGGAAGTTAAACACCGGCAGCGCAGCCGCCGTTTGCGTCTGTGCGCCGCCGAGCGCGGGGAGCACCGTCGATGCGACGACGAGGGTGAGTCGCAATATGGCGCGCATGATTTTCATCAGGCTAGATCTGGCGGAAGTTGCACAGGCGCGTTGCCCGGCGTAGGAGGAATGACGCCATTCGGCGTCGTGCCGCTGCCGGGGCACTCAGTGCCGCCATTGTTGCCGCCATTGCCCGGCTTACAGCTGGCAGCTGCCTGGTTGATCTTGTTCTGGATCGCGCCGCCCCAGGAGCATATCGAGTGGTTATTTCCGTCGAGGTTGGCAGAACCGTTCGCGAGGGTCGGATTTGTTGCCCGCACGCCGCCATTGCCTGCGGTTGGGCAGGCCCCGCCGTGTGACTGCATGAAGGCGATGTCGTTTTTGCAGATCAGCTGACCGAACTGAAAGCAGGCCATCAACATACCCGATGTGACGGGCGCTCCGGCGATATTTCGATTGTTGGCGAGCGTCGCGTAGCCGCCGCGTGTATTGGAGTTACCGACCTGCTGCGCCCAGGTGCACACCTGCTGTTGCATCGGAAGACGCAGATACTCATCGGCCGTCATGCCTTGCGGAAGATTCCCGCGTGTAAGCTGGAGAATACCGAAGTTATTGCCGTTCGACTCGCAAGTGTTGCCCCCAGACTCGGCCATCGCCGCGCCGCCAAAATTGCACGCGTTGCTTTTCAGCATGTCACTGGCGCTGTCGCAGTTTTGGATTGCAGTGGCGACGTCGGACGCGGAATAATGCTGATTGGTGCAGCCCGCCGCGAAAAACGCCTCGACCGGCGAGCCGCCCGCCGTGGTAAGCAACGCTGCGATTGTGAATGAGTGGCGTCGCATTTCGGGCCTCTTGCGGGAAACGGCTATGGGAGATTGACGCGAACGGAAAGCGCGGTCTTCTGACCGGCGGAAACGTCGGTGAAAGAAATTGCGCGCGACACCGGGTCGAACGACGCGATGGTCATGTATTGCGAATTTGCATTGGATGACGCGTCGTAGCCGGCATTGCCGCGTACCGACGAAATCGGCAGCGTCGTATCGGCGACAACCTGCACCTTTCCACCGACAACTTCGGCTACGCGGACCGGGCAAATCAAGGCGTTCTCAGCCGCGGAGCTCGATTCGCAACCGTCATTGATCGCAGATACGACATAGGAGCGACCGTTTCCCGCGAAAGTCGCCGTCCAGACTTGCGCGATCGATTTTAGGTGAGCGCTCGGAGCCGCCCGCTGCAGGGCGCTGCGGCTCGCTTGAAGCTGCGGCAGCTTGTCGGCCCAAATGGCGCTTTGCAAGTCGCCGGCGCCGACAAGCGAAAATTCCTGAGCGATAAGGCGATGTGATTCGGCTTGCGCGGCGCCGGCGGTAAGCGGGATGAGAAGCGCGATGACGGTTGCAGCGCTCATGACGACCTCCTTCACATTGCCAGGCAATGCCATGGATACGGCGCGACCGCGCGGCGGCGCCAAAGGCGCAAAGCGCCGACAGAAAATCCGAGGGTCCGCTTGCCGAGACGGATTTTGTGATTGACGCTCATAGCCGCCCGCTCGCGCTATCATCCGCATGGTCGGCCTCGATCGCGAGGGAAGGGTGATGTGCTGCATGGCGTGGCTCCTTTTCATCAGCCGCTGACGGCGCGCTACCGCACCGCATTCTCCGGGTGAAGTGGCACGGATTGAGCGCAGCGGTCGATCTCTTGATGCGACACAGTGTAGCGCAGGCGAATCGAGCGCGACGAAACATCGTAAGCGGCATAAGTGACGGTCGCGGTCGAGTCCTCAGCCGGCGCGCCAGGCGTCTTCTCGACAAAGCATGCGGCGCCGTCGATGGCGCTGTAGCTGTTGCTTTCAAACGTCGCGAGACGCGACGGGCAAACCTTGATTCGGATACCTTGTGTTGGCGACGGATACTCGTCGGTGCACAGGTAGGGCGTGCTGAGCACGCTGAAGGCGACGAGTTTCGTCTGGAAATTGATCGAGAAGTGCCACTCGCTGGCGCCGCGATTGCCAACAGCGATGCTCATATTGAGCCCACCAGGATCGATGGGCGCCGACTTCCTGTTGCTCTCATCGAGCCTGTCCTGCCAAAGCGACGCGAATGATTCGGCTTCGCCGCGCGGGAACGTAAGGTCCGAATAGGCGACGGGGCGCCAAGTTCCCGGGTCCGCCGTGTAGGTCTGCGCGATTGCAACGGCGGAGTAACAGCCAACAAGAAGGATCGCGGCGCTCTTGGCGCGCAAAAGCTCCCAACAATTCATTGCGGGCGCTTCGGCAGGACAAGGCGCAGAACCGAAATCGCCCCTTTTGCAAAGCGATACAGAACGTAGCTCAGCAAGAAAATCGGGAGAGCTTCAAGCAACGCGGCGCCATTCTTTCGCACGCGCGTTTCCGTCCCGGGAAAAAATACAGCGTTCAACAGAAATTCGATCGGAAAGAGGAACCAGCCAAAAACCTGCAAGGGCTGCTCGTCCAGCCACTGCACCACCGCCATCGCGCCGACGGTCATCACAATAGTAGCGCCTTCAATGAGGCCTAACGACCGAACGGCAGGCTCGTAATAATGGTTGTTTGGTTCGTTATTCGACATGAAACGCCCCGCCTGACTGGTTGTCGCGCGCGGTCGCGCAATCGCGCGCCGCAATGACGCGCCTCGAAAGCCTAATAGCGCACTTTTTTGGAGATTGCCATTTTATTAGATGCGCGTTACAGGAGGGGCGACTCCACGGGAGTTTCGCCATGCGGAAACTTTTGCTGCCTGCTGTGTGTTGCGTGTTCCCAGCGTTAAACGCCCACACACAAGAACACGGCGCGCGCAAACGCGCGCCGACCGTGGTGATCACGAGGGCTGAAGGTGTTCATCAGGATGCGCCGGCCAAAGTTGTGCCAGAGAGGTTCGGGCGGCTCGTCGCCGTTGCCGCGGCGGCACAATCGGACGTCCCCGTCGCTCAGCCGCCCGCCAAGATGCGTCAGGCGTCGATCGACGCGGCGCTGACCGGCGAGGGTGCTTTTCCTGAGCGCTGTGAAAGCGCGATGGACGACGCAAGCCTGCGTGAGCTTGTCGCGCGCGAGGCGGCAAGCGTCGGCGTCGATGAAAAACTCGCCCTCACGATTCTTTGGCTCGAATCCAATGACGGAGCGGCGCTCAATTCATACAAGGGCGCGCGCGGCCCCCTGCAGCTGATGCCGGACACAGCCGCCCAATATGGCGTTCACGACATATGCAATCCGGCCGAGAATGTGCATGGGGCGATGCTCTTCCTGAGAGACCTCAGCGCACAATTTGGCGGAAACCTGATGCTGATCGCCGCCGCCTACAACGCCGGGCCTGAGCGAGTTTATCAGTCGCGCGGCGTGCCGGCGATTGCGGAGACGGTGCGCTACGTCGCGAACGCAACCAACAAGTATTACGGCCTTGAAGGGGCTTCGACGCGGCAAGCCGGGGGCGTGGCCAAGCAATCGAGATTTCACGCGCCGACCGTTCAAGAAACTTCGGAGAAACCCAAGACTGACGTCAAAGGACAGCAATGGATCGGCGGCTCGGTGCTCTACGTCAGCAGCGATGATCAGGGAGAACAGAAATGAAATTTGGGAATGGGCGCGATTGTCGATTGTTGAGTTTGATTATCTGCATTTTGATTTTTGCGGCAAGCGACGCGGCGCTGGCCTCATCCGCAACCTTTCAGCCGCTCAACACCGCGCTGTCGAGCGTTCTCGATTTTATGACGGGGACCTTCGCTACCACAGCCGCAACGGTCGCCGTCGCGGCGGTCGGGTATCTCGCGCTCACATCGCGCATTCCGTGGGGATGGGCGTTCTCCGTCGTCATCGGCGTCGCGCTGATCTTCGGGGCAGCGCAGGTCGTCACGTCACTCACCGGCGGGATGGGGGGACGCTGATGGCTTTTAGAAGGCCCAAACTAGACCCTCTCGTTGGCGGCCTGACGCGGCCGCCTATGATGCTCGGCGTTCCCTATGTGCTGTTTGTTCTTGAATGCTGCGTTGTCGTGCTGATCTTCATCAACACGAAGAATCTGCTGATGTTCCTGCTGTTTCCGCCGATCCATGCCGTGGCCTATGTGCTCACGGTTCGGGACAATCGCTTTGTCGATGTGATCCTGACGCGCTTCGGCAAGTGCCCGATTACCCGCAATCACCGATTTTGGGGCGGCGACTCCTATCAGCCATAAGGTGGCGACGTGGCGAAACTCGCAAAGCACATTCTGCGGTCTCTAACGTTCGGCGCGATCGAGGCGAAAGAGGCCGCGATTGCGAAACATATTCCCTATCTGCGCCACATAGAGGAACAGATCGTCAAAACCAAAGACGGTCATTTCCTCATGGTCGTGAAAATCGGCGGCTTCTGCTTCCAGACGGCCGATCAAGCCGACATCGACATGCGGCTCTCTGCACGCAACACACTCCTGCGCGCGATGAACGATAGCCGCTTCGCCGTCTATTGCCACACGATACGCCGGGAGGTCGTCCCCGAAATCGGCGGCGCTTTCGACAACTGGTTCTGCCGGGAGCTGGATCGCCGCTATATGGCGGGACAGGCGAAAAAGCGCATGTTTGTCAATGATCTCTATGTGACGATCATTCGGCGCGGCTTCGTCGGCAAGGTCGGTATGGCGGAGAGGGCCGCGACTCTCTTCCGCAAGGGCTTCGGCGTCGACACAAAGGAAATCGAGCGCGAGGCGATCCGCGAACTGAAAGACACGACGGCGAACTATTGCAAGGAGATGGCGAGCTATGCGCCGCGAATACTCAGCTGTGTGATGCGAAACGGCGTCGTCTGCTCCGAAATCGCCGAGTTCCTGACGATGCTCATCAATGGCGGCGCGCCGCTGAGCCTCGCGCTGCCGCGTATGCCGCTCGACGCCTATCTCCCGACAAAACGTGTCACCTTCGGCAAAAAGGCGTTGGAGCTGCGCGGCGCCTCATCGGCCAATACGCGGTTCGGGGCCATGCTCTCGGTTCGCGAATATCCCGCCTATACGGGGGCGGGGATGCTCGACGGGCTGCTCCGCATTCCCCACGAGCTGATCGTATCGCAGTCCTTCGCCCTCGAAGACCGCGCGCCGGTCATGACGCATCTTGCGAAGGTCGAGCGCCAGATCAAAGCCTCCGACGAAGCCGGAACGGAAGTCGAAGCGGCGATCACCATCGCCCGCAATGAGCTGGTCACCGGCGCGACGGTGCTCGGCTACCATCATCTGACGGTCTGCGCGCTCGGCCGCACGATTCGCGAGATGGAATCTTGCGTGCAGGCGGCGACGCAGGAGCTGCAGAATTTCGGAACGATCGTCGTTCGTGAAGACATGAACGCGGAGCCGTGCTTCTGGGCGCAGCTGCCGGGAAATTTCGGCTACATCGCGCGCCGCTCGCTGATTTCTTCGCGCAATTTCGTCGGCTTTGCGTCGCTTCACAATTTCGCGGTCGGTCAGAAGGACCGGAATCGTTGGGGACCGGCAATCTCGGTCCTGGAGACGACGAGCCAGACGCCCTATTGGTTCAACTTCCATCGACGGCAGGTTGGCAATTTTAACGTCGTCGGCCCGACCGGCTCCGGCAAGACCGTCGGGCTCGGCTTTCTGCTCGCGCAAGCGATGCGTGTCACGCCGCGCCCGCGCGTCGCCTTCTTCGACAAGGATCGCGGCGCCGATCCGCTGATCCGGGCGATGGGCGGCTCCTATGAGGTGCTGGCGCCGGGCGTGCCAACCGGCTTCAACCCGCTGCAACTGGTGGGGTCTGCCGAAGACCGCGCCTTTCTCCACGACTTGCTGAGCTTCATGGTCCGGCCACGCGATGGCTCGAACCTGTCGGCGCAGCAAATCAGGATTATCGAATGCGCGGTCGACCAGATTTTCTCGATTCCCGCGCGCGAGCGCCGGTTTTCCGACGTTGCGCAATTGCTGCGTGGCGCCGAACGAATGGGGCAGGACGATCTCGCGTCGCGCTTCGACGTCTGGACCAAGGCGCGCGGCTGGCTGTTCAATAATGACGTCGATCGCTGGTCGGCCACAAACGGCGTCTTCGGCTTCGACATGACGAAAGTGCTCGAAGACGACGATATTCGCACCGCAGCGCTCGGCTACATTTTCCACCGCATTGAAGCGATGATGGATGGCGCACCCATGATGCTGTTCATCGATGAGGGATGGAAAATCCTGACCGACGACAAGTTTGCGTCCTTTCTCAACGACAAGCTGAAAACCATCCGTAAGGCCAACGGCATTGTCGGATTCGGAACGCAGTCGGCGAAAGACATTATCCAGTCGCCCATGGGGCACACGCTGCTCGAACAAACGCCGACGAATATCTTCTTCCCGAATGCGAAGGCGGATCACGCGAGCTATGTCGAAGGCTTCAAGCTGTCGGAACGCGAATTCGAATGGGTTCTCAACACCCACCCCGACTCCCGTCAGTTTTTGATCAAGCATGACCAGGACTCGGTCATCGCGCGTCTCGATCTTTCGGACATGCCCGATTTTGTGAAAGTGCTCTCGGGCAATGTCGAGACGGTCGCCGAATGCGAGGAATTGCGCGCGCGGGTCGGGAATTATCCGCGCATCTGGGTGCCCATCTTCTGCGATTGGACCGAAGCCCGAAAGGAGGTCGCCGATGCGACTTAGCCTTGGCGTCGCCGTGGCCGGCTTCTTGTGGGCCGCCACGGCGGGAGCGGTCGTGCCTGTGATCGATCCGCCACGCGAGGGGACGGAAAAGAGCATCGCGGACTGCATGAAGAAGGCGCGGGTCTATAAGGACCAGACGCTCGAGCCGTCTAAGGGGATCACAAAGAGCCACAATACGCCCGGTTCAGCGGCCGGCTCCGTGCCGCCTGCGGGCCACGCTGATGTGTCGGGTTCGCGGGCCGACGCGTCCGGCGGTTCGCTCTCCAATATGGATCTCAGCAATCTGACGCCGGCGCAGCCGGCTAATGGCCCGGCGGCCTATACGCCGCAATCCCTGAATTTGAAGACGTCGGCGCAAACGGTTTCATCGCTGCAAAATATGGCGCCAGCGCTCGCCTCGAATACGTCGGAACAACGCTACGCGTCGCTGGCGATCGGCGCGCTGCCGCTCGCGCAAGGCGCATGGGACCAAAACAGCCAAGCGAGATCGAATAATGGCGCGCTTTGGAACCAGCTGATTATGGCCGGGCTTCTGACCACGCAACTCGTGAATCAGCGCAACGTCAATGTCACAGGCGGCAGCAGTTACGCCGCCAATATTTTTAGCTTCGACCCCGCACGGGCGACATTCGTCGACCCGCGTGTGTCGCCTCAATAGGGGAGTGCGATCATGAAGACTCTGCTTTTCATTTGCCTCGCATTACTCGCCGGCGCCGGCGCCGCCGATGCGCAAATGGCGGTGCATGACAATCCAACATTTATGCAAGCGCAGCAAACAGCGTCGCATACGGCGCAGATCATGAACTCGAATGAGAAAATATTGAACACGGTGAACCAGACACTCGCCGCCGTCACCGGAAACCGCTCAACCGGGTCGCTGTCCTCGATGGGCCTTGGCGGCGGCTTTCAAATGTCGAGCGTGCCGGAGCTGGGTTCGCTTCTTGGCGGCGGCGGCCTGTCGATGAACGGCCTCGGCTCCTATGGCGCGCTGGCGTCGGATATCATCAACGGGCTCAATCTTGTCAAAACGCTCACCGGCGGCTCGTCCGCCGGGGCGCCGACCGACCAAGCCTATTCGGGCGCGGTCAACACATCCGCGGCGGTTACGGCGGCGGTGGCAGGCGGACAGGCGGCCTCCACCGTGCGCTCCTCGGCCTTCCAGGGCGCGCAAGGCCAAATCGGCTCGTCCGCCGACATCAAGGCCTCGGTCGATCAAAACTCGCAGATACAGACGCAGACGGGGCTGACGATCAATGAGCTGATCGGCTCCGTGAATCTCACCAACGCGTCGCTCAATGCGCAGCAACAGCAGGATCTGGCGGCGCAGTCGAAACTCTCGAACATGATGTCGTTCGATGCGTCAAAGGCGACGCTGGTCGGGCAGTGAGAAAGGGCAGGCGAATGCGGCGATGGTGGATAAGATCGGCGCTTGTCGCCGCCCTGGCGGTCGGGACGGTTGCACTTTCGTCCTGCGCGCACAGGGATTTGATTGCGCCCTGCACACGCGATAGCAGGATGACGTTCGGCGCCGCCTATGCCGACGATTGCGGGCCGATGCGCCCTGTCAATCGCTGAGGCCGCGCCACCATGGATATGGTGACGCAGCTCTTTCAGAGGGTCGACACGATCGCGGTTAGCGCCATTGAAGTGATCTACGATTCGATCGCGACCGAGCTGCTTCCCGTCTTCACCGTCGCTTTGACGGCTTACATCGCATATTGGGGCTATGAAATGGTCTACGGCCGCGCGCCGCTGACAGCGGGCGCGTTTCTGTGGCGAATCTTTCGGATCGGCCTGATTTACGCCGTTGGCTTCTACTGGAGCGACTTTTCGCAGATCGTCGTCGAGGTGTTTACGAAGACGGCGAACGGAATCGCGACGGCCATTTGCACGGGAACGGGAGGCACGTCGTGCGGCGCGCCGGAAACGACCGTCGCGGCCCAGCTCTCGAATTTGTTTTCGACCGCGATGCAAGCGGCAAAGGTGATCGCCGCTTCCGGCGGATGGGGAGCCGCAATCGGACTTTCGCTAATGGCGATTGTCCTGGTTCTGCTCACAGTGATTTTCGTGGCGCTCGCGATCACCTACGTTTTGGTCGGCAAGATTGCGCTCTTCATTCTGCTCGGGCTCGCGCCGCTCTTTATCGCAATGGCGCTATTCGAGTTCTCGTCGGCGCTCTTTTCCGGCTGGCTGCGGACCTGCGCCCAATACGCAATCGTACCCGCGATTGTCTATGGCGTTCTCGGCTTTCTGCTCACGCTGATGACGGCGACGGTCAACAATCTCAGCGGGATCACAGACGTGAGTTCAGGTCTGACGGTCATCGCGCCGTTTCTGATTTTGTGCCTTGTGGGATCGTTCATCTTGCCGCTCTCCCTGTCGATCGCCGCGTCGATCGCCGGCGGACATGCGTTGCACAACGCCTTGCCCGGGACCGCTATGCGCGGCGTGAGAGATTATGCGTATTGGCGTATCGCGCGAGGCTGGCGAAATGGCGGCGGCGCGCGGTCGGAGCCGCCCGCGCTCCCGCCCCCACATGCAACCATAACCCAAGGGGCGGCGACGATTTCGCCCGGGGCGGGCAGTCGCGACTTTTCCGCCGATCCACGCGCCGAGCAAGTGGCGGGCGCGCTGATCGAAGCCCGCGTCGCGCAAGCGCGCGCCCGAAATCGTGAAGGCTGAGGCAGATGCAAATCGAGGCGGAAAACGGGGTCGACCAGCCCCTCGTGAACGAGTCCTACTTTCACGACGGCGCGCGCTGGGAGCGGGATATTTACCGGCGTCTCGAGATTTCAAGAAATGTCTGGCGCGTCGTCGCGGTCGCGGCGCTTATCTGCCTTGCGATCGGGCTGCTGACCCTGCTGTCGCTGGTCCCGCTCAAATCGACCGAAGTCGTGACCTTGCTCGTCGACAAGGCGACAGGCTTCGTCGAGGTCGCCAAACCTTTGGAAGAAGGCGGGCCGATTTCGCAGCGCGAAGCGGTCACGCAAGCCAATATCGTTCGCTACATTCGCGCCCGCGAAACCTATGATCCGCCCGCCCTACGGGACAATTTCGAGCTGGCGTCGCTGCTCTCAGCCAGACAAGCCAGCAAGGATCTGCAGGAAGCCTTCTCGCCGAACAATCTTCATAACCCGGTCAAGCTCTACGGGATCAACGGCCGCATCCGCGTCATCGTTCATAGCGTGAATTTCCTGTCGCAAGGGTGGATGGAGAACCCCAAATCGCCAGCGACAGCGGCCGTGCGCTTTACCTCCGTTCGCACAAGCGATCGCGAGCGGATGGAAGAGCACTGGGCCGCGAATGTGCGCTTTCGCTACACGGCGGAGCCGATGAAAAACGAATGGCGGTGGGACAATCCGCTCGGCTTTCAGGTTATCGAATATCGGAAGGACCAGGAGACTGTCGCGCCAATCGTCGGCGCGGCCCCGGTCGAAGCGCCGACCGTTGCGCCACCGACGGGAGCGCCCGCGCCATGAGAGCGATCTCCCTTCTTCTGGTGTTGACTATGTTCGCCGCCGCTCCCGCGCTGGCCGAACAGGCGCCGCGCGCAGTCATCCAGGACTCCCGTATCCGAACCGTGCCGTTTCAGCGTGACAATGTTGTCGTGGTGCATGGCGCGCTCGGCGTCTCGACAATGGTCGCGTTTGGTGACGATGAACGCATCGAAACCGTCGCGATCGGCGATTCCGTCGGATGGCAGGCTGTGCCGGACCAGTCGAAGCGCTTTCTCTTCATCAAGCCGCTCGAAACCCATGCCGTCACCAATATGAACGTCGTGACGCGAAAGCGCATCTACAATTTTCTCCTGCGGGCCGTCGATAATCGGGCGTCGGTGGTGTTCAAGGTCCGCTTCACCTATCCCGATGTCGAAGAGGATCAGCGTCTCTTGGCGCTCGCGAAAGCGAAGGCCGCGATGCCCAATTATCGCTCGCTCATGTCGCGGCCCGGCACGAATTTCGATTACACCTACAAAGGCCAGATCACGGCAAAGCCCGATTTCGTCTTTGACGACGGGATCAAGACCTATTTCCGATTCGGCGGTGAAGTCCCGGCGATCTTCCTCGTGAACCCCGATCGCGGCGAGACGCTCGTCAATTACCGCCGCGAAGGCGAGATTATCGTGGTCGATAAGGTCGCCGGGCAATTCACCATGCGAAAGGGTGACGAGACGGCCTGCGTGTTCAATCTGCGCGCCGAGTCTGCGCCACCGCCGGTCGCGCGGGAAGCCGATGTGCAGCCGCAATATCAAACAGAACACGCGCCGCAACCTTTCTGGACGCAGATTTTGGCGCCGGCGCAGGCCGCGTCATCGGCGCAATAGACGGAGGGAAACCGACATGGCTGCGGATTTCGATGAGGAGGGACGCCTCGCAGGCGAAACCATCACGCGCCAGTCGTCCAATCCGGGGATGGCGCTGGGCGCGCTTTTCTTCGCCCTCGCCGTGCTTGTCCTCGGCCTGTTCTGGTATGCGTCCGCGCGCAAGCAGAACCGGCCGCAAAACGTCGCCGAAGAAACATTCGCGACGGCGAGGTTGCAGCCGGGGCTCGGCTTCAACGCGACGCCGGCGCCCGCGCCGCCTCAAAACAAATTCGTGATCCCGCCGCCGGTCGTTGTGAATGATCCACCGCCCGCGCCGAAGGCGGAACCTTTCGACGATAGCGAAGCGAAGCGCCTCGCCGAACTGGAACGGCTGCGTAAGGAGGCGGAAGCGAAAATACAGGCGCGTCTGCGCTCGCCGATGCTGATCGTCAGCGACAAGGAAGGCCTCACGAATGGCGATCCGTCAAAAGTGACGGCCGAAGACAAGGAGGAAGATCCGCATCGGCGATTTCTCGCGAATTCCGAGCATCAGGTGACGAAGGCTTACGCGGAAGAGGTCAGGCGGCCTGATGCCCTTGTCCCGCAAGGCTACATGATCCGGGCGACGCTGGAGACCGCGATCCAGTCTGATCTCGCGGGCATGGTGCGGGCAATTACAACGGAAGATGTCTATTCCTTTGATGGCCGCCGCGTTCTGATCCCGAAAGGAACGATGCTCACCGGCGAATATAAATCGGGTCTCGCCTATGGGCAGACCCGGGTTTTCGTCGTGTGGACGCGCCTGCTTCGCGCCGATGGCGTGTCGCTGATGCTGCAATCGCCGGGAACGGATGCGCTTGGTCGTTCGGGGCTAACCGGCGAGGTCGACACCCATTTCCTGCAACGCTTCGGCAGCGCGACCCTGCTGACGCTGGCCGGCGGGGCGGCGCAATTCGCGTCAGCGCTCGGCCAAAACTACAATCAGTATCAGGGCCAGCAATTCGTTCTCGATCCGGCGTCGGGAACGCTGATTCCGCTCAATGCGGTGTCGCAGGGGCAAATCCTGCTGAACGCGCGCCAGATCGGCGCGCAGACGGTCGCGCAGAGCGTCACGCGCATGGCGCAGGAAGCCTTGCGCAACGACATCAAGGTTCCGCCGACAATCCATATCGACCAGGGAACGCCCGTGATCGTGTTTGTAAAACGCGATCTCGATTTCTCCGATCTCTACCCCGATCCTGTGAAAGAGGCGTTATATGAACTTCGTCACCCCAAGTAAGCCGCAGGCGCTCGACGATGCGACGCGCCCGCTCTGGGAGACGCTGCCGGTCTACTTCCGCGAGGCTGCGCGTCCGATTCAGCGCTGGTTAGAAGATATTGACGTCATCGAAATCTGCGCCAACAAGCCGGGCGAAGTCTGGGTGGAAGCGCTCGGCAAGCCGCATATGGAGCGTTTCGACGTTCCTGAACTGACCGAGGAGGCGATCACGCGGCTTGCAACGCATGTCGCGGCCTCGACGCTACAATCGGTCAATTCCTCAACGCCGCTGCTCTCGGCGGCGATGCCGCATGGCGAGCGCTTTCAGGGGGTGCTGGCGCCGGCGACGCCGCATGGCGGCTCATTCTCAATCCGCAAACAGGTCATCGCCAATCTAACACTTGGCGATTATCAGGCGCGCGGCGCGTTCGACGGCGTCAAAGTCCGTGGTCCCAGGACACCCGAGGTCGAGGAATACCCGGAAATCGAACAGGAGCTCGCAACTCTCCTCAAGGATCATTCGCCGGATGGCGTTCGACGCGCAATCGAGTTCGCCGTCGTCAATCATGTGACGATGATTATCTCCGGCGGAACGTCGTCGGGGAAGACGACGTTTCTGAACGCGCTGCTCAAACATGTGCCGGAGACGGAGCGCGTCGTGTCGATCGAAGACACGCGCGAACTGAAACCGCCGCAGCCGAACTGGCTGCCGCTGGTCGCCTCGAAAGGCGGGCAGGGCCTCGCCGATGTGACGGTGCAGGAGCTCTTGGAGGCGAGCCTTCGTCTTCGTCCGGATCGCCTGTTCCTTGGCGAGATCCGCGGCGCGGAAGCCGCGACCTTCTTGCAGGCGGTGAATACGGGTCATCCCGGCTCTCTGACGACGCTGCATGCCGACAGCGCCTATGGCGCGTTTCAGCGGCTGGCGCTGATGACGCTGCAATCCAATCTGAAACTGACCAAGGTGGAAATCATCGAATACGTGCATTCGGTGGTGCCGATGGTGATTCAGCTCCGTCGCCGCCCGACGCGCGGCGTCGCGGAAATCTATTTTCGCGGCTACGGCGCGCAATAGTTGAAAGGGCGGATCATGCGCGCTCTCGCCTATGGGATCATCGGGCTGATCGCGCTCGCCTGCGCCTTCTTCGCCTGGGAAGCGTCTTTCGCAGCGCTTATCGGCCTGCAAACCAAGTCCTGGGAGCTGTGGCGACGTTTTTCGCATGGCTTTGAGCTGATCTTGCCCGCGCAAGTGGCTTATCAGCAATGGGCGTCTCCCGTAGTTCATCAGCTCGCGATCAAGGCCATTCTGGGCGGGCTGATCGCGCTGGCCCTCGTGACGCTCGGATTGGCGCAAGCCATGGAGTCGCTCGGCGGCGCGCATCGGCCTTCCGGCGGCGCCCGGCTGGCGACTGAGCGCGATTTGCGCAAAGCGGGACTGCTGAACGGCCGGCCCGGCTATTCCGTCTTCCTCGGCCGCTTCAACGGCAAGGACATACGCTATAGCGGCGCCAGTCACATTTACCTCAACGGCCCGACGCGCTCGGGAAAGGGCGTCGGTTTCGTCCTCCCCAACGCGATCGAATGGCGCGGCTCCTTGATCGGCCTCGATATCAAACGAGAAATGTGGGACCAGATCGGCGCGGCCCGCGCCGCGCTGGGGCAGGACGTCTTCATGTTCTCGCCGGGCTCTGCGCAGTCGCATTGCTGGAATCCGCTCGATCTCGTGTCGCCATGGCCGGAACGGGCGACCGATGTCGCGAATATCGCGCACAGCCTGATTCCGCTGCCGCAGTCGGGCGATCCCTATTGGGCGGAAACCGCGCGCGGGCTGTTTGCGGGTCTACTGGCCTATGTCCTTGACGCGCGCGAGCCGCCGATCGAAGGGCGCACGATCAAGGCGGCGCTGAAAATGTTCAGCCGGGGTCGGCCGCTCGTCGCGGAGATGGCGAATATTCTGGCGAATGAGCCCGGGCTCAATGCGTTCGTGCAAGACAAGTTCCGGCAACACATCAGCCGCGAAGAAAAGCAGCGCCAGTCGTTCGAATCGCACATCGTCACAGCCCTGGAGCCGTGGAACAACAGCCTCGTCGACGCGGCGACAAGCCGGTCCGATTTCAACATTGCGGAGCTGCGCCGCCGGCCGTTCACGATCCTGATCGGAACGCCCGTCGGAAACTTTGCGGCCGTCGAGGCCGTCGTGCGTCTGCTCGTCCAACAGGTTCATGACGTTCTGCTGCGCAATCTGCCCGGGCTCGATGAACCGCATAAGCTGCTGCTGATGCTCGATGAGTTTTTTCAGTTTGGCCGCATGCCCGAAATTGTCGATCGCGCGCCGCTCGTCGCCGGTTACGGCTTTCAGATCGCGGTGATCGCCCAAGGCTTGACTCAGCTCGACGTGCGTTATGGCAAGCCAACGCGCGACATGCTCATCGGCAATATGGACGTGAAACTGCTCATCGGCGTCGGCGATGAGACGACGGCGCGCTATTGCGCCGACGAATTGGGAAAGCACTACGTCCGCCGCGAAGGATGGGGCACGTCGGTCGGGGCCGGTTTCGGCGGATCGCACGGCAGGGCGACGCGCACGACGCAAGGAAGGTGGGAGCTGGAGCCGCTGATGACAAGCGAGGCGATGCGCCGCCTCGATGCGACCAAGGCGGTGCTGCTGGTGCGCGGGGAATATGGCGCCGTCATCGACAAGGCGCATTTCTTCAAGGAAGCGAGTTTCAAACGACTGGTCGAGGCCACACCGGGGTTCGCGCATCGGATCGCCATTCCTGACGTGACGGACGCGGGCGGCGGCACGGTGGAAGCAGTCGCCGCGGGCGCGCCGTCCGGCTTCAAGCATCTTGTGGCAAGAGATCGTGTCATGCGCGAAGCGCGGGCGCTCTATCTCGACGCCTCTGCCTTCGAGGCGGCATTTGTGCATGCGATGACCGAAACCGGGAACGCCGCCACAGCGGACCTGCTGAACGTGCTGCGGATTGATCCGACGCGATTTGGCGAGCTGCGCGCAAGGCGAAAAGGGATTTTCGGAAAGGCGCCTTCACCCGAAGCCGCGACAGCGGCTCTAAGGCAGGAAGTCTATTCGGCGCGTCGGCTGTTGAATGATGAACGCGCCCAACTGGCGCCGACGATCGGCGCGGCTGCCCGGCCGCAAGGGACAGCTGCTGTCGCCACCGCGCCCAATGCCAGCCCCAGGCCGATGCTCGAACCGGTGATCGGAACTGGCGCTCCGTCCAGTGACAGCGGCTTGCCTGAGAGCCCGTCAGTTCCGATTGGCGACGACATGCTGGACCGGTTGAATGAGGTAAAGGGACAATCGGAGATCGCGGCGGGCGTCGTGAAGTCGGCCGCGACGCGCGCCGCGAAAGATGACGCCGCGAAACTCGGCGCGCTTGTGGACACGCTGAGTGTTCAAGCCGAGCTGTTCATGGATACGCCGACGCCCGGCGATCTGACGACGCTGACCAGGGCTGTGGAAGCGGAGACCGCTGAGCAATAATCGCGTGGATGTTCTACGCCTGCGAGCGCCGCCGCGTTGGAATTCCGCCGATTCTTGACTTTGCGCCCTATGGGCGCTCTCCGGTGAGGTACGTCAGATAATTCGCGGCCTGCTGCGCTTTCGAGGCGGCGGTGAAGATCGCCTTCTTGTCGGCCTTAAGGACGCTCAGCCAGTTGGCGATGTAGCTCGCGTGATCGGGACGAAGCGCCGGCGTAACGCCCAGATCCGCGCAGAGAAACGCCGCGCCAAGTTCGGCGACAAGCTCTTCCATCGCGTAAGCTTCCGAGCCGAAGCGCTTGCCGAGCTGGCGATTGCAGCGGGCTTCCGCGCTCGTCCAGTGGGTCAGCTCGTGCAAAAGCGTCGCGTAGTAGGACTCGGCGGCGCTGCTCGTCGCGGTGCCGATAAAGGCCTCGCGCGGCGGGAGCTGAATGCTGTCTGTCGAGGGGCGGTAGAAGGCGCGGGAGCCGCCATGCGCGACCTGCGCACCCGTGCGGGAGACGAACGTCTCGGCGGCCTCAATGGGCTCGATGACGGTTGCGGGCGGCTCTTCCGCAGGGGCAACGTAGCCGTCCACCTGCTCGGCGGCGAAAACTGGCGTCGCGCGGGCGAAAAGGCGGGTTTCGGACTCGTCGCTGCTCTCGGCTTCGGCCGCGACGGTGATCTCCTTGTAGAACACGACATAGGCGGCTTTCTCGGCCTTTTTCACCTGAGCGCCGCTCTCGCCCCATTGTTTGTAGGTGCCCCAGACGCCGGACTCGTAGCCCTTGGCGTCGGCAGTCGCCCAAAGGGTCAGGATATTGACGCCGCGATAGGCGTTTTTGGAGGCGATGTTGACCGGGCGCATGATGTTTCCGCCGGTGCGGTGCCAGGGCAGGCGGAACTCGCCCGCGCCCTGTTCAATGGCGGACACGATCTGGTCGGTGATGTGCTGGTGAATGTCGAAGCGTTCGGTCTTCATGGCGATTCCCCCTTGTTCGCGGGCCGCGCGATTGCGGCCTCGTGGGGGCAGGGGAACCGGCCCCATAAGCGGAGCGATCAAACGCCCTTAAGCCGCGAAGCGGGGCGGAGCTGCACAAAGCGAAGCGGAGGAAGCGAGCCGCGTTGATCGTGAGGCGGGGCCGGTCAACGTCCCCACATGAGAGGCCGCGCTGCGGGCCGCCCCAAGGGAACCGCGAAAACGAAAAGACGACCACCACGCCCGCCTGATCTTTGCCGAGGCGGCAAGCTGGAAGCCAGTGGATGTGGTGCAACTGCGCGATTACGTGAAACCTTGCCTGAAATCGCATTACGTCGAAGGCTATTGCGGCGAATACATCCTGCCGAACTGGAGTCTCTATCGACGCGAAAGCCAACTGTATGTTGACATAGAAGAGCGTGACGACAGCTCGCATGGCTGGTCTACGCCATTGGCGCATCCGCGCGCTTTCGGGTTTCTGACGCCTACGCCACTCGAAGTCGCGGAGGCCATGTCCGCCCTCGGCCTTTTTACGGTCAGCGGCCTCATGGCCGTCTCGGAAATCTGGGGCCGCGTGCCTTTCTCGGACAAGGAAACGCATGCGCAAGCACAAGCTTTGTCGAAAGAGCTTTTGGAACGAGTCGTCGCGGAAGGCTTACCGGGAGAGAACGCGGAGAATCGCCATGTCAGTAGTCTTTACGACGCGTGGCAATTGCCGATGTACGATTTCGACCTGAAAAGGATCGAAGTTTCCCTCGAAGAGCTGCGGTCCGAACAAGACCGCATTTTATGGAACGAAATAGGCTGGTAAAAATGGCGGGTGGCGCACTTTTGCGTCATCCCGCCGGCAAAAGACCGCGCGGCCTGCGCGCGTTCAGATATAGAACCTGTATTCGGGGGCCTCGATCGCACCCGGCGAGACGTGTTTGAGGATGCGGCTTACTGAACGAGCGGCTCGGACGGTGATCGGAAGCGACCCGTCAAACTGCGTTGAATTCCAATTCATCTTTGACAGCGCGAGCGTTTCTTTGCCGATGTCGCTCATGGTCGATTCCAGGCGATGCGGCCGCAACATGATCGGCTGCGGGACATAAAGCCCCGGATAGGTGCGGAAGTAGGAAACGCTGCCCCGGCTGTAGAGCACTGCGCCATGCTCCATTTCGAGTAGGGTACCGCGAAGCGGCGGATAGGCGCCGTCACGCAACAGGCGGAAAGGCGTTCGCTCGGCAAGCCAAACGAAGTCGGACAAGCGAACGCGCTCCTCTTGCAGGGCCTCGTCAAAACCCGCGACCTCTTCTGGCTCAAAGCGAGAGGTTTTGTAGAGAACGACACGGGCGGGCGGATGGTAATGATGCGCGTTGTAGGCCTGTAGCGAGCGGCGCAAGATGTCGTAAGCGTCTTCGCGCGACAAATAGGGATGCCGGTCCTTTTTGTCAGTGCGCGCCCTGCCTCCCCGTAGAATCAGGCCCTGTCCGCGCTCGTCGAACATCTGCGCTGTGCTGGTGAGTAACCTTTGACCCGTAATGTCTCGATAAAAACTGATCCCAACATAAGACGTTTGAAATTGCGCGGGGTCACGCGGGATGCGCCACGGCACATACCCCGCTTTGTAGTAGAGCGCGTTGAATAGATTCCATGCTCGGGTCGCAGGGTCCTGCACCCGTCGGCCGGAAATCTTTTCAAGTTGGCGGACGGCTTTACCGGTTTCCTCCCATGTCGTCGGCCATGCGATTTGCAGCGGCCGGGTAAGGTGGATGGTCCGGGCCTTAAGAAGATCACGGAAGTTGAGGTATGTCGGCTCGTCGTCCTCTTCCCCGTCATGATCAGCGTCGGGAATGACGGCCGCCTCGTCAACGATCCGATTGATAAGGTCATGTGGCAAGGCGCACACAATCACGTCTGGCGCACCTGGTGCCTCGGCAATCGCTTGCGCCTGCGACGCAAAAAGCGCGACCGCTTCCTCGATGGCCTTCGCTGTCGAGACGATGCTGACTATGTTCGCAATGTCGGAACGCGGGAGCGCGCGGCGTGCATGAGGATCAACCTCAAAAGCGCAGCGAAATGGATTCTCATTCCCAAGGCCTGGGAAGCGCAAAAACAGGTTGGGCTGGCGGCTAGCCTTCGCGTCAATGCCTGCCCTGCAACGTTCAAGGAACCGCTCGAATCCCTGGATCGTGTCTGCGGTACCGATGATGCCAAGGCGAACGCGATTTGCCCGCTCAGGTTCAAGCGGACCGTGCCGCATCAACCCGAGGCGAATATCGATCTCGCGACCATTGCCGCCGAACTCAAGGAGGGGTTCGTCAAGGAGCGACGCATGGAACGTCATAGCGGTAACTCCTCCTCAGAATCGGGCGCATGCGTATCTCTCGCGCGCCATACGTCGTCAGGTACGGAGCGCGGAAGCATCATCGGCTCAAGCGCTTTAAAGGAAAGGATGGCCGGGGTTGGTGGTGGCGCGAGAAGGTCGGGCTGCTCGGGAACAGTCCCCAAGCCCGTGAGAAGGCTGCGCCACATGACAAATTGGCCGCGAATAGCGGCGTTATTTTCGAGGCGTTTGAGCTTGGAAATGCGCTCACCGGCAAAGCGGTCAGGCCGTCGTCCGTCCCATGTGAACACATAGCTCGGCTCGATAGACAGAAACCACTCGTCGAATTCGCGCCAGAAGCGCCCGGCGAAGGCGCTGTGACGCACATACGAGATTTTCCCATCGGCCTTGCGCTTCGCCTTCACGACTTCACGGGAAGTTTCGTTCTTGAGCGACTGGTATTGAAGCGTCCGGTCAATACCCGGCTCGGATGGCGGGAAATGATACAGCCGCAACAAGCGGTTCCAGATGAGCATCGGGTCAAGCTGCGCTCGAAGCGTGCGGTTGAGAAGCTCGACAAATAGCTTGCTTTCGTCCTCGTCGTCTTCGAGCGAGAACTGCTCGACTGGGAATTCCTCGATAGAGCCGCGATCAACAACTTGCCTGAGAGGTGAAGAGTCGATGTCAAGGAAACTGACGAGACGGCCGCCCTTCGCAACCCATTCGGTCGGCGGCTGATCTGACAATTCAAGAAGGGCGCGTAGCACATCCCGTCCCTGACAGTGTGTGGTGGCGGCAACCTGAATGGTCTCTGGCAGACGCACCTTGACCATGTTGAACAGCAAGGAATCCGGCTCGCGCGAAGGTGGAAGCCATACGCCCGGCTGCGCCTGATCCTGGGCAAGAGCGGCAATCGCGCTCGCGGCCGAAACGTCGAACCGGTCGGCCGCCTTGTCGATGCGCAATCGTCGCGTCTCAAGGTCCTGCGGCGCGCCCTTGAGCGGAGCCTGCTTCCAAAAAAGCGTGTTATCCGAGAGCCGGACAAGAACGACGATCGTTGGCAAGCTTCCCGTTTGCCAATAAGCGATATCCTCGGGCTCGCAGAGATATTCGAAGCCGTCGTCAATCTCCGCTGTGTATAGCTGGCTTTCCGTCGTTTTCACCTGCACGGCGACGAGCCGCCCGCTCACACGGCTTGTCGTCGGATCGCGCGTCTCGATAAAGCCGTCAATGCCGGCCTCCACGGGACCGTTGACTGTGTAGAGGAAGCCCATTGCATGAGCGCGCGCTTTGACGAGCGCCGCACCCTGCTCCCCGGTAATCTGGTTGAGGTGGATTTTCTTCGGGCGAACATCGGATTCGGACATGTTTCCTCCTGCGTCCAAGGCTCATACCCGAGGAGGCATGTACGCCCCATCAAGCCGGCGATGAAATGAGAGAAACGAGTGAAAGTAGGTCTTCCGCATCTGCTTTTGCCATGGGCCAGTTCATGCGTGCTTCATGAGCGGTTGTATTTCGAAACATTCCGAAGGTTCCTCGTAACAGGTTCGCGAATCCCTTCTGCTCGCTCGTCTCGCTCCGTCTTCAGAGGATTGATTGCAAGCATCGGGGGTGTGCCGGCAAGCGCTCGATCAACAAGAATCGATCCATCATCCGTGAGGCCGGTTCGATTACGAATTTTATCGGAAACGCGTTTCACCGCTTCCATAACTGCGTGAAAATAGTTGTCGGGTAGCAGCTCTTCCCTGCAAAATTTCAACACGTCAGGGTGGACGCCTCGGGAGGTCAAATCGGCGCGCAGCTCTTCGGCGCGGCGTTGCGCATCGGATAAAGTCCGGGCCTCCTCGACAACCATAAAGGTCCCTGCGGAGTCTATTGCAAGCCCTCCAAACGAAAGGGCTTGGTTGAGCAGGGTGCGCATTGGCTCGAAGCGTTCACGGCAACGGACGAAGCGGGCAGGTTTCATCGCGTTGCGAATAAAGCCGAGGATGTGCCTGCGGTTCTGTCTCTGGTTCTGGTCGTTGACAAAGGCGTTATAGAGGCGATGCCGCTTTGTCAGGGCAGGGTCTACGTCCGCGATCGAACAAATGGCGAGCAGCTCTGCGATCTCGGAACCGGTAAGACCGTCGTTCGTATCGCCTAGCGCGTCCGCAATTGCTCGAATCTGGGGCTGGGTAAAGAAACTCATGTTGTGTCCGTGAAGCATTCCTACGGGTGTAAGGAGAGATGCTCCTTCGCCCAAAGGAGCGCATTGAGAGCCGCGGCCTTCGCTGTTTCCATGCTCTCGTATGTCTTCACCCCGATGCGCGAATTGCCGTTTGCTCGATTCGCTACTGAGACGGTCCAGCGGGAGCCGCGCGAGAAAACCGTGAGGTTGAACCCCTCGCTATTGAGATATGGGTTTCCTCTCTCGGAAACGCGCCACTGCCGGTTCGCCCAGGTGCGGCGCCGGCTGGCGGCGCTGCGCAGGCGCTTTTCGCGCTCCTTCGGACGCACATAGTCTTGCTCCATGTGCTCGGCGCATACGCACCCGACGGCGAGGATGTCCGAGTAGTCAGCGTGCTGCATGTGATGTACGAAGCGAATATCGACGCTCTCACACATTTCGCAAAGCTGCGAAGGCTCTCCGAGATCGTCTACGTCAACGCAGGTCCAGCCGCGCTGGGGAACGCCCGGCTGTGACCACTTACCGCGTTGCGTATGCTCGGAGACGCCCATGGAGCGCGCTTAGCCCTTCGGCGGGAACGGATCGTCGCCGTAGGTGTTGCGCTCGCGTATGCGGCCGTTTTCGCCATGGATGAAAAGCTCCGCCCCTTGGTTACGGGCGATGTCGCGGCCGGCGCGAATCGCTTCCTGCTGGGTATCGTGGATAGACGTGACGCGGCGGTTACCTTCGCCGCGAACGGCCCAACCGTCGTCATGCGGGACAACATGCTGATTCTTCTTTGACATTTGCCCACCTTTCAAAGTTTCTTGTTGACAAGAACGCCAACATTCTGTTTAAGAATAAAAGAACAAATGGGGTTCGTCAACCACAATAAAAATCAATGGGGGACGTGGTGTTTGGAGACAGGCTGAGATTGGCGCGAAAAAAGGCAGGATTATCGTTGCAGGCGCTTGCTGCGCAGGTTTCGCCGGCGGTCTCGGCGCAAGCGATCGGCAAATACGAGACTGGTAAGATGATGCCGAGTTCATCCGTGCTCGTGGGTTTGAGCAAGGCGCTCGGCGTGTCACTCGATTTCCTGATGAGCACTCAGGTCGTCGAGCTGTCAGGGATGGAATTCCGGAAGCACTCGGGCACTTCCGCACAGGACCGCGCACGCGCGGAAGCGATCGTCATCGAGAAGCTCGAAGACTATCTCGCGGTCGAAGAGATTCTGGGGCTGGAGGCGCCAGAGGACCCCTTCGCAAAGGTCCGCTGCGACAGCGTGAAGAGCTGGGAGGCAGCAATTGACGAGAAGGCCCGCGAGCTGCGGAAGGTTTGGAAGCTCGGGAACGATCCGATCCCCAGCATGACTGATCTGCTTGAGGACAAGGGGATCAAGGTCATAGAAGCGGACCTCCCGGAGCGGTTTGACGGCCTTGCCTGCGATGTGAAGCAGAGCGGGGGCAAGCCGGATACCGAAGTGGTGGTCATTTCGACCCGAACCAATGTTGAGCGGAAGCGCTTCAATCTCGCGCATGAGCTGGCTCATCGGGTCGTTCGCGGAAGCGCCAACCCGGAAATCAAACTCGAAAAGGCAATGAACCGCTTCGCCGGGGCCTTTCTCGCGCCGACGGATCACCTGCGGGGGGAGCTTGGCGAGAACCGACAAGGAATTACCTGGCACGAACTCATCCGCCTAAAGCAGTTTTACGGCATTTCGGCCGCCGCAATGCTCATTCGGCTACGGGACGTAGGCCTGCTGCCGGAGACGACTGTCGAGTATGCGTTTCGCACCTATGCGCGCGCATGGCGCACCAGTGAACCGGAGCCGATCCGTGACGGGGAGGGGTTCGGGACGTTCGAGAAGCCGCAGCGGTTCGAGCGCCTTGTCTATCGGGCCCTGGCGGAAGAGCTGATTTCCCCGCTCCGAGCTGCGCAACTGTTGAAGCGGCCTCTCGCCTCAATCGAAGAGCAAATCCGGGGGCCGCGTAATTCGTGAGTGGCGCTGGCGCAACCACGATCGTTGTCAACGACGCATCCTGCCTTATCGACTTGCGTAAGGGTCGGCTGCTTCATGTGTTGCTAAAGCTGCCTTATAGCTTCGTCATTCCATATCCCGTTCGCCATTCCGAGTTGCTGGATTTCTCACCCCAGGAATGGGCGCTCCTCGACGGCGGGGGAATGGAGACGCTTGACCTGCCGGCGGAGCGCGTTTCGGAGGTGTTTGCGATCAAGGCCTCGTATCCGAAACTCTCGGCGAACGATTGCTTCTGTCTTGTCGCCACGCGCTGTTTTGAAGGCGCCATCCTTCTGACAGGCGACGGGCTGCTTCGCCGCGCTGCTAGCGAAGATGGCCTGCGGGTGCATGGGGTCCTTTGGATTATCGACGAACTGAAGCGAACCGCGCTCTGCGGGGATACCGTGCTCGTCGCGGCGCTAAAAACATGGGGAGAGGACGCCTCCGTCTTCCTGCCAGAAGCAGAAATCGAGCGACGCCTCCGGTTGCTGAAACGTGGGTAGCCTGATTAGGAGACAACCATGACGTCGCCGCTATACACTTGGTCAGGAAGGTATTGCGCCTTTGTTCAGAATGGCCGCGTGTATGATGTACGGTCAAACCATCTGGGATGGATTTGACGATGAAGGGCGTGTGTTCCATGCCGACGGCCAATTCTGGGGTGAGCTGGTTGATGAACGATATATCTTAAAGCGAACGAATACAGTTTCTCCCGCTCGGAGAGCTGTTCGATGTAGACCGGCAAAGCCCGCGGCGCTAGCGCGAAGAGCTAACCTTTGTGCTCGCGTTCCGAGGTCCGGATATACAGGCGCGCTCTCGTCCCTGGTTTTGTGACACTAAAAAGCAACCCGAATGGCAGGGCAGAAGAACGCCCCTACTATTGACTTTCCCCTTCGCCTTCCGGCCTCCGAGGCTGCGCCAGCTCGCGATTGATGCGCGCCGCGTTCTCTTGGTCGACGCGCCGCTGTTCTTCCTCCTGTTTCAGCACGCGCGACTGCTGGTCACGAAGGTTCTGCATCTGCTCGCTCTGCCGGGGATCGGCGGGCATTTCGCGGCGCGTGTTGTCCTCCATGGATCGATCCGCTTCGCGCGCGCTTGCGGCCTCGGCCTGCGCGCGATAAGGCGTCTGCTCGTTCGTTTGCGCGTCATGGGCTTCTTTCGCTTCCCTGGCGCGGTAAGCCTGCTCCGTCTCGCGCGCCGCTTCGCGATCGACCTGCCCCCGAATCTCCTGTAGGCGAATATCGCGCTCGGCCGCCGTCGAGGTGGGACCTTCAGCGCGGGCAGGTTCGTCTCGTTTGTCTTGCCGCGCCATCGGTGCGGCCTCGTGCCTTTGGTCCGACGGCCCCTGGCCCTCGGCAATCCGCGCGCGGTTCACTTCGATCTCGGCGCGAAGTTCGCGAATACGATCCTGCATCTCGGGATTTGTGATTTTATAGCCATGCTCGGCGGCGAGCCGCGAGACCGTCTCCTTGTAAGCGTCGCTCCCGGTGATGTTGAGCGTTTCCCACTTTTCGGACGCCACTTTGAGCGCGGCGTTGACGGAATCCGCATTATTCCAGTCGCGAATATCGAGCTGCTTTCCATTGTCGACAAAGGCGAGGGTTTGCAGCGCGCCGGTGGCGTCGTGTCGGTGGTAATGGATCTCGTCGCCCTTACGCTCGAACGTGATAATCGGCCCGAGGTCACGCGCGGGCTCCGGCTTCACGTAGCGGTCGCCCTGCACATCCGCCTTTTGCTGTTCGAGATTGGTTTGCGCGGCGATGGCTTCGTCGGCCTTGTCGAGTAGCCGGCGCGACTGTTCGGCGAATTGCGCGCGCGCCTCATCGTCGGGAAGCGCCTTGTCGATTTTCGCAATCGTATCGGCCATGCTGTCGCGCGCGGCGATCATCGTTTCGGTTGTTCGCATGGGGCCTTTCTCCTCTGTGTCGGTCGACGGCGCGCGACCGCTTAGAGCGCTCTCGGCGCGGCGCTGAAAATGCGCGATAGCGGCGCTCGGCGCGCCGTCCAACGGTCGGCTTAGTGCGCTGATGGCGCGCGGCACGACAAAAACTTTGCCGGGCTGCGTTCGCGAGGATTTCAGCTCGGTTACGCGCGCGGCCGGCACGTCCACATAAATCATCCGTGCGGCGACGCCCGGCTTCGCATAAGCCGCAGCAGTCGCCAGATCAGCAGCGAACAGCGCGCCGCGTCGATCGCCGCCGCTGTCGAGACGATAAAGCCGCACGGCGCCGGGCGCTGGCGGCGGCGCGCCGCGCGTCGACAGGGTGGCGACGTTCCGCCATTGGCGGGCGGCGTCCTGCGCGCGCCGCCGGCCCTCCTCGCGCGTCGGCCTGTAAATTTCCCGGGTTTTCACGCGCTCGACGCGCCGGCGAACGCTCGGCGGCGCAATGCCGCGCGCCATCATTTTCACGTCTTTGAGTTTGTAGGCTGGCGCATGCGCCTGATCGAACCGCCGGACATTCTCCATGGCGATGCCGCGGGCACGGGCTTCAGCTGCGAGCGTATCGCGCCAGCGCGAAAAATCCTGAATTTTCGGGTCGAGCCGCTTGCCGTCGTCCCGGACAAGGCGAACCGCCGCATGCACATGAATATGCTTGCGGTTCCTATGCATGACGAAAACATATTCATGACCGGCGAACGCGCGCCCCAGCGTCGCCCGCGCGGCGTCCATGAACGCCTCTTTGTCTGTGCCGGGCTTGGCGCTCAAAATGACATGCGCAAAGTCGCGCGGCGCGCTCGATCGCATATGCGGCCGCCAGGATTTAGAGATTTCCAGGCTGATGTTGGCCTCACGCGACGCGGCGCGCGGCAAACGGTTCGGCCGCCCGCGCGCCAGGCGCTCCGCTTCGTCCTTAAGCGCGCGGCCGTCAGGCCCATAGGCGTCTATCTCACCGGCGCGGGTAAGTCGGGCCAGCGCCGTCGTCGCGCCCTCCACCCCATGCGCCCATTTCGGGTCGGTAAATTCGGCGTCCCGGCTGAATGCGCCCTCCAACCGATCGCGCAAACCGTCAATCGACCGCTGATTGTCGTAGATCCGGTGCAGCCGGCCGCCTGCGTTGCGTTCGCGGCTCGCCGCCGTCATGACGATGTCAATGCGGCTGTGCGCGTCACGCTGCGAAAGGCGCCAGGCATAGTGATGGCCGCGAAGGGCCTCCGCGAGCGCGTCTTGCGCCTGCTTTGCCTCCAGCGCACCGTCGAACTGCATTGTGAACTGCAGCACGTCGTTGGACGGCGCGCGTCCATCTTCGGCGCGCCATGTGGCGGCGAAGTCGGCGACGGAGCGCTGTCCGGCGATCATCAATCCGTCATGGCGCTCCAGCGTCAGTTCACCCTTGTCGCTTTGATAGCTCAGCAGTGACTGCGCCCGAGCCGCGCCTGAACCGAAACTCGCGATTTTGACGACCGCCGCCTGCGACCCGGCCGCAAGATTGGCTTTCGCGATCAACGTCGACCGAGAAGTTGAGGTCGCCGCGCTCACCGCAGGCGCGCCGCCGCTCCTCGCCGGTATTGAGGGGCGCACAGTTCGCGACTTCGCGGGCGACGCTCCCGCCGACGCACCGTTCTGCGAGATGCCACCCTTTGCCGCCGCCGCGCGCATCACGCGCAATTCATCGTCGGCCCGGGACTTCTCGCCTGGCACCGGCGCGCGCGGCCCTGTGTCCGGCCGCTCGTCGTGTCGGGGCCGGGGCGCCGCGCGCGAGCTGTTGGCTGTTTGCGCGCGGTAACGCTCAGCCGATTGCACCGCAGCCGCAAGATCGTCCAGCGCCGCCCGATTCTTCGCCGCAAGACGACGCTGCAAGCCTTCCGTCAGAATCGAAAGATCAAGCGCCGCGAGAGTCGTCATGAGGCGCAGTCCTTCTCGATCGCCGTCTCGGCGCGTCTCCGCGCTCGATACGTCAATGACGCGTAGAGCGCGTCGAGCGCCCGCATGATCCCAAGCGCTTCGATAAGCCACGCGCGCACATTCTCTCCCGGGAAAGCGTTGCCCGAGTTCATATGATGAACGGCTTGATTGAGATTAACGCCGATCGCGCGCAGCTGTCGCGTCAATTCGACGACTTCGACGCGTCCTTCGCCGTCAAACGTCGGCCCCATGTCGCTGGCCGCGCGAACCATGCGACGCAGCGCTTCTGTTGTCGTCAGATTCCTCGCTTCGCAGAATGACAGAAACGCCGCCGCCTCCGTCTCATCGACGCGGAAACCGATAAATCGCGTCTTGCGCCGATCGTAATGTCGCTTGTCCGCCATTCGTCGATAGTCCTTAGCGTCCGGTTTGCCTTTGGCAAACTGCCGGACGCGAATATGGCCGGCGCGGCGAGCGCACATAAAGATTTTGTTTCACAAAATCCCTATCCTGCCATTCATCACCACTCTTCGCTTTGCATAGCCGAAAACCCCCATTTTCTCAACGTTTTTCAATGGTTTTGGCAGATTTCAAGACAGTCTCGAACCACTCTCAGTGCACTATCAAGACAGTCTCACGAGGCTCTTAGATCAACATCGAAAGCGTCTCACACAGAGACCCAACGGACTCGCATAAAATTATCACCGTCGCATCAGGCGCATATCAGATCAATCTCCAAGATGCTCCGCGTCGTTGTCATAAAGGTCTTGCGTAAGGAAGGGAGTGGGTCTAAATAGTTGCCATTTTATTAGAGGCTCGCATGAAGCTGACCGGTGAGGAAGTGCAGCGTCTGAAAGAGGGGATTAACGCGCTGAAGCCGAACCGCCGGCTCACGCTGCGCGAACAAATTGGCGCGATCTATGGGCCTTTGATGAAGGCGAAAGGCCGGGGACTGACGAATGCTCAACTTCTCGATTACCTCAGAGAGCAGGGGATTGTGATTTCGGCGCCGTCGCTGTTTCGGGTGTTGAAACAGCTTACGGAACAAAAGGCCCAGCGCGGCTCGAAGCGGGGAAACCATCCCTTCCGCGCGAATGGGAAAATGCGGGCGCCTACGTCATCCGAAATTACAAGGCCCGTATCCATCGGGACCACCGAGTCTGAACCTGTGCCGCGCGCGTCGTCCTTCCGCGTGCGCCGCGACCGCGATGAAATCTAGGAGATCGGCGAATGGATAAGGCGATTTACATGGTCGGCGGCAGCAAGGGCGGCGTCGGCAAGTCCATGGTGACAATGGCGCTCATCCATTTTCTCACGGCGCGCGGCGAGGCGGTTGTCTTGGTCGATGCCGACACGTCAAATCCTGACGTCATGCAGAACTATGAGAAAGAGATCCCGTGCGAGGGTGTCAATCTGGACGATGCCGACGGCTGGATTCAACTCGTCAATCTCTGTGACGAAAACGCGGACAAGACCATTATCGTCAATACGGCGGCGCGCAACAACCAGGGGGTAGGGGCCTACGGCGTCACGCTGAGCGGCACCCTCGATGAACTGAAGCGGCGCCTGGTGACCTTGTGGGTCGTCAATCGTCAACGGGACTCCTTGGAGCTATTGCAGGATTTTCTCGAAGCGATCCCCAATTCGACCGTTCACGTCGTCAAGAACGGCTACTTCGGCGCGGATGAGAAGTTCGAGCTCTATAACGGCTCGAAGACGCGCAAAGCGATCGAGGGGAGGGGCGGCAAGAGCATCCTCTTTCCAGATATGGCGGACCGTGTGAGCGATGACCTCTACAGCAAGCGCCTCAGCATTCGAAAGGCGCTCGCCGATATGCCGATCGGCAATCGCGCCGAATTGAAACGTTGGCTCGCGCAGGTCGATGGCGTCTTTTCGGCGGTCTTGCCGAATGGCTGATGGCATGGAAGCCCACGACGCGACCGGCTTTGAAAAGCTGATCGGCCGGACGGCGACGGAAACAGAACGCCGACAGCTTCGTCGTGTGAAGGAAGTTCTCGGGCTTCGCGACAATGACGCGCTGTGGCTCGTCATCTTCGCGCTTCAATATTACGACAGCCTCTATCGCCAGTTCCCCAAGGCGATTGCCACCGAGGCGGCTGCCATCATGACGCGCACGCGCGAGACGGCGGATGCGCAAATGCGCGCCGGGGTCGAACAGGCCAAGGCCGACCTCGCCCGCGCCGTTGCGCTCGCGGCGCAAGATGTGGCACGCGACGTGGCGCGACGGCAGACGACGCAGTGGCTCATCTATGGGATGGCGGTCGGCGCGGCCCTCGTCCTCACCGGAATTGCAATTGGGCGTGCGCTGGCGCCGTAAGTGGCCCCCGGGATGTCATCGACAACGGTTTGCAGGGATGCGAACGCGACAGGGATGATGGCCGAGGCCAGTCCGCACATCGTCGCTACTTTCCCGCCGCCGGTCTCCAGCCTGCCGCCGTCGCTTCCGCCTCGGAGCAAAACATGCGTTCTTCGGCGCCCGTGATGGTGACCCGGGCGTAGTCGCGACTGCCGGGTACGTGGAAGATTTTCTCTCCCTTGCGGTTGACGTTGCCCTTGATGGCGCAGTCCTTGGCCGGCGTCGGCGCGTCCTTTGACGACGGCTCGGCGTACGCGGCCGAGTTGGGAAGCGGCCGGGAAACGTCCCATAGCTGCTGGAAGCGCGCCTCGAAGGACTTCGCCGCAGACAGGTCGCGAACAACGACGAGATCATTATCCTGCTGCTTGAGCCCGGAGGCCGACAGGTTGGCCGACCCCGACCGAAGAAGGCGCCCATCGACCGCATAGGACTTCAGGTGCATGTATGCGCCCGCTGGTTTCATACGGACATCGTCGGCAATGGGGCGAAGCCGGTCGAGCGCGTGCTGCTGGCTTGGGTCTAGGACGATGCGGAGGCCGACCCCGCGCCGGCGCGCCTCGATCAACGCGTCGACGACGGCCCAGTCCGTGAGCGAGTAGACCGCCATGTCGATCTTCACGCGCGCCAAACGGATCAGGTCGACGTCGATGCGCTCAAGGTTTTCCTCAGGCGCGTAGTGGATTTCCACATCGCCGGCGCGCACGGGCAAGGAGCCGATGCCGCAGAGGAGGGAAGCGCCAACAACGATCCGAAACCAGCGCCGGTGGATCACTGCCACTGGCTCCAGATGATAAAAATGAGGACGACGATGGCCGAGCCGATCGATGTGAATACAACCCGCCAGTTATAGCGCTCGCGGAATGGAAGCTGCCGCCAGCGCGCTTCCTCGTCATCTTCTCGGTTTTGTTGTCCTCGCCAACCCATTGACGTATCCTTTGAGGAGCGGATCCCGACCCGTCTCAACACGACGAAGTCACAATGGTGGGCGTGTTCAGGGAGCGCCAAGTCGGGACGAAGGCTCAAATTTGTCACGGACGTCCAGAATATTTTCGCTGCACGCGGTCAACCATCTTCATCGCCTTCTTGCTCAACTGACGCAGCGCCACCCAGCGCGTCATAGCGACGCGACGCCAACCACTGAAGGCGCAAGGCCTGTGTCAGTAATACGCGTCGTAACCCACCCTGGACCTTTCGCTCGGAGATCACCTGCGCAAGCCGCGAAATAATGAGCGCTCTTCGAGCAATCCGAAAATCGGGATGTGATCGGAGCTCGTAAACGCGGTCGGAAACGATTCTCGCGCGCAAAGATCGGGGCGCTTCGACGACGAGCGACCCAGGCGGTGGATCCTTCTCGTTCAGGATCGCTTTGAACTCTGACCGATCAACCGCGCGCTGCGTGATCAATCGCTCCAAAGCATCCAGGTGCTTGCGCGCGTCAGCATCCTTGCCACTTGTCTCCTGATATTGTGGCAGCGGCCACACCTCGATTTCGAGCACTTCGAACGGGTCAAGCACTGACATGGCAACAGCATCAGTGCGCTGATTGGTCAGGTGACGACGAATGCGCGTGCGCAGCATCTCATTCGTCTGCCCGACATAGATCGGTTCGCCGTCATAATCGAAGAAGGCGTAGACGCCCCATTTGTAATTCCCGACACGGCGAGTCTGCCCCACGGCCTCTTCGAACGACGTATCGAGAAACCTCGCCAGATTGGCTCGCAGATCCTCCGTCTCGAACGGTGGAAAGTTTATGAAATCGGGATCGCGACGAGGTGCGGGCTCGATCGGATTAGGCATGTCGGATCGTCGTCATGTCGGAGGAATGCTGCACCACGCCTCTCCGTTCGATCGTCGTGCGCCGCATCGTCTCATCGCCGAGCGAGGCGATTTCGAAGCTGACATGCTTAATCTCGTCGTCGCGACCTCCAAAGCAGGAATGGAATGCAGCGAGGAGTTCGACGTTCATCAGTGATTGCGCGCCGACTTTCGGCGCCTCAGCAGAGGGTATAGAAGAAGGGAAAAGATCGATGCGGGGCGGCGGCGCACGGAAAGGACCGATCACGGTCGTTCTGGCATCGCTCTCGTCCAACAGCTTTGGACAGGCGCGTCCGATCGTTCCGCAGACCATATCCCAGATGACGAGACCATCGACGCGCTGATTGCGCGCGATGATCTGAGCGCTTATGCGCGTATGAACCCCGGACCAGGCGTTGCGCCGCGGGTCGGCGCCGACATTGGCGCACAGGCTCCAAATGACAAATTCATCTGCGCCTTCCGGGCGCTCGAAAATTTTCGAGTTGTCGCCGTCCAAACAGCCTTTCAGGTCGATGATTGCCGTTCGACCGCTTGTTAGCGTCACAACATAGTCATGCAACAGGCCGCGCTTGGCGCGGTCCCAGCCCGCGATGAAGCCTCGATCCTCCATGTGATTGAGAACATTCTGGACGAACTCCCGCTTGCCTCGCATCGCTGCGGCAAACTCTCCACGTACCTGTTGAATAGCGCCACGGAAAATCGGCGAGGCGTAGAAGTCTTTCTCCGAAAGCCCGTGGTCGCCGAGCTTATGCGCTTGGGTCTTGAGCACTTCAGCAAATTCTGCGATCTGCTGGCGCACGCTTGGGTCCTGCTCGCAAGGAATAACGCTCACGCGGCCTTCTCCGCCTGAGCGCAGACGTCGAGAAGCGGTTCGAGCAGATAGCGCGCCAGATGCCGAACGACATCGACAGCAACGCCGTCGCCCGTCAAATGGTAAGCCTCGTTGTAATTTTTTGGCAGCCTATACGCGTCATCAAGTCCCATTAATCGGGCGGTCTCCCGCGACGAAATCAGGCGCGAACGAATCTTGTTTCCATCGACGACGACGATCGTCTGGCGGCTTGAACCGCCTGCGGGCGTCCGCAGACATCCCGCGACATCGTCAAACCGAATTTCCGCCCGTTGGACCTTGACGCCATTTTCGTCGAGGCGGGTGCGCTTATAGACCCCGCCCACCATCCGACGCCCCGAACGCTTGGCGGCTTCAACCTTCGCCTTGTTGACAGGCGACATCATCGCCAAAATTTGCTTGGTTTCAGCGGCGGTATGCCAGTCGACGCTCGAAGGATTTTCTTCGATGATATCGGCGAAAGAAATCTTGCGACGCGGCGGCGTCGGTAAATTCCACCACAGCATCTTCTTCCTGGCGCGGGAGGAAATGCCGTCAACAGCTCTGCGCAATCCCAGCGTATGAAATGGCTCGATTGGCTCCGGCGACAGGAGCGACGGGTCTATCGTCACATCGTCTCTTACGCCGATCACAAACAATCGTGGCCGGGATTGCGGCACGAACAGAGAGGCGTTGATGATCAAGGCGCCGTATCGATATCCGGCTTCGCCAAAGGTCTTGCAGATCGCTTCGAAATCTCGTCCGCCGTGGGAGGTCAGCGTGCCGCAAACATTCTCGATCGCGATAATCTTCGGCGCGCGATTGTCGTCGATCAGCCCCGTGATGATATCCCAGAACGGATAGAAGGTTCCAGAGCGCTCTCCCTTCAACCCGGCTCCGCCCCCAGCCAAAGATAAATCCTGGCAGGGGAACGACCCCCAAATCAGGTCTGCGTATCCTGACAACGCATCCACGGTGACCTGGCGAACATCGCCGACCTTGAGCTCTCCGCCCATACCCCAGTTGGCTTGATAGGCGAGACCTTTTTTGTGATCGAAATCATTCGCGAACAGACATGTCCAACCGGACCCGAGCCCTGCCCGGGCCATCCCGCCACCGGCAAAAAACTCATAAAAATTAGGCATGACGCTTCCGCTCAATGGCTTGGTCGTCGACCAGAACATCGTCCCGTTCAAGCTTTTCCTTGATGGCCTCGGCAATCCAGGTGTTCCTGGAGACATTGCCGGGACGCGCGCTCCGCGCTTGATCGATCGCCTCGAAGGTCTCGGGCGACAACCGAAGATTGATGCGATCCAGCGGACGAATCGCCTGAATTTTTGAAGAATCGAGCATGCAGCGAAGCTGGCGCCTTTATGGCGCCATGTCCAGTATGTTCTATATATGTTCCTTACGAAATCCCTCTATTATCCGAGCCAATGAGAGAGCATCTCGAGCCCATCTCACTTTAAAATTTCTCGTTTCCAGGTGACCTCCATGCGTTGGGCTCCGCGCTCGTTCCCCGTAAAAATCCATCGCCACCTGAATGTCGCGGACTTGGCCGACATATCACCCGAGGAACTCGAACAATCGGATGAGGATGGCGCGCTCGCTGGCAATCGCTCCTATTGCGATCTGCGCGGCTGCGGCTGGGGGGTCGTTCGCACAGCCCTCGATATCGAGACGAAAGTGATTGACCGACTGAAGATGGCGGATGACATCGAAGCGGAAATGTCGGCCTTCGAAGAAGAGCGCGTTACCGCATTCGACGACGAACCCGCACTCTGGGGGCTGGATGTCGGCGTCGCCTCCGCGACAATCGCGATTTCGGCCTACGGCGCAATCCCCGTGTCCAGCTGCAACGCAGGCGCGTTTGGCGGACGCCACCCAGCGAGCTATCCTCATGTTGCATTTTTTCTTCCGAAGGACCTGGCCCCTGAAATCATGCGCTGCGCGGAGGCCGCCGACGTCGGGCTGCTCTGCGATGAAAGCGGACTCGCGCAAATTTATGGCCAAGGAGAAATGGATCTCGTCCGTTTCGCGCAAACCGCCTGGGAAAGAATCGCAGCTGGCGAAGTAGAGACCCGATGATGAACGCATATCGGCGATCAGCGAAGCGTTTGCTCTTCTCGTGATCAAGGGGGGCGACACTCCGCGCCAACCTGATAGCGACAGCTCGTGCAGTCGTGGCGCAAGAGCTTCTTGCGGCGAGCGAATCGCCGCGCCGATCAATGCGCGCCAGGCTCGGGCGCCGTCCGTTGACCGCCGCGACGAGCGCTCTGATGACCGCTTGTGAACGAGGGGCCGCGCGCGGCCCCTCGGCGACGGTCAGCGGGCCTTCTTGCCCTGCGGCTTGGCGGCGGGCGCTTCCGCCTTCTTAACCGGCTTGTCGGCGAGGCGCTGAATGTCCTCCACCGCGAAAGTGTAGCCGAACCGGCGCTCGCCGTTAGACGCCTTCCATTCGGTCTGCTTCGGGCGCGAGGTGACCTGAACCAGGTCGCCGGATTCGAGTTTTTCGCGGGCCCATTTGATGCGCGAGTCCTGCCGGGCAAAAATCGTATGTTCGATCCACTCGGGATTGTCGATCCACTCGCCGCTGCCGTTCTTGTAGGGGTTGTTCGAGCAGACGGTGACGACGAGATTGGCGCCGACTTCCTTGAGCTGACCGACCCGGCCCACCTGAATGTGCGTGTTGAGCTGCGACATTTTCTCTCTCCTATCGTTGGGCCTCGGCCCGTTGCGATGGCGGTCTGAAAGCGCCGGGGTAAGGAGACCACAGAGCCGCAAGGCCGTAAGGGCCGCAGCGGGCAAGCAAAGCGCCGCGCGCCGGCCGCGACGGAGAATTTTGGAGGGCGCGCCGCGCCCGTGCGCGAGGAATTGCCGCATAGCGGCAAGGGGAAAATTCTTCGGCGCAGGCGCCGACGTGGCTTCGCCGGCGCTAGACAAGCCAGTAAAGAGCAACGGGCGAAGGCCCGACGTGGCAAGTGAGATCTGTGCTGCGTTCGGCACACAATCAGGTCCGTCGAATTGTCCCCGAGGCGCGGCCCCCTTCGTTCTCACACCATCGCGTAACGCCACAAGTAGGCTTGCCGATGATCGATCCCGTGTGGCCGTATCAATGATGCCAAGGCAAGCAGTTCAAATGGGCCGATTATGAGAAGCCCAGCGCCTATTGAGTGAAGACCCTCACGCCGCGCAAACAGTCGAGCGGCTTTGGGCGCGGCGCATCCGAAGCGTAAGTGAGGAGGAAGAGACGAAGCCATGTCGCCGCGGAATGCGCCTGTTGCACGCAGTCGAAGAATGGGCGACGTTGCGCTTTGTCCGCGACGCGGGGGGGGGGCGGCTATCCAAATATTGGTCGATCTTAGGCATAGTGTTGCGATGAACGAGATTGTTTTAGCCGACGCCGATAGAGAAGGTGAAACGATGACGGCGCGCATTATACGCTATGATCGGGAGCAACGCCGCCTCGAACTGGCGGCGCCCAACACGACTGTTGTTTTCACGCTTTACGGCGATGGCGAACGGTTCACGGGAGCGCTTGGCGGCCGAAGCTTCTACTGGGATGCGCCGCGCGCCGAGCATACGAAAAAGCGAGTCAAGCGTTAGCCCCGGCGCGCATCCCAATTGTCGTCACGAATTCGGCATTTTCAGCAGCTCCTTATAGCCCTGCTGCGTCATCCATCGTGCGCGGGCGTAATGGCTGTGATAGACGCGCCGCGCGCGTTCACGGTCGACGTCGGGATCGATCTTGAGGACGATTCGGCTCGCCTCTTCCCAGCCAGCGCCGTCACGCGCCGCATCGAGCAGGCGCAGATAAACGATCATATGCGAGATATCGTAATCGGTCAGCTCGAGCGTCGTTGGCGCTGCGTCTGCGACCGTGTCGGATTGATTGGGAATCATGGTTGGCCTCCTTCGATACGCAGCCTACGCTTGGATCGCTCCCCGTACGATTGCAGCCGCAAGGTAGCCGATAGCGCCGATATGTGACGGCATTCAGGGTGCGCCGTGCGAGGATCAGCCCCGCTCGCGACGCTCTGCAACGGAACGCGCAGTTGGTCGGGGCGTCCATCGTGACTAACACGTGACGCCTTTCGCGTTCTGGAATCGAGCCGCGATAAAGCGCCAAAGTGGATGGCGTGACGGACTGGCGATCTCGCGGTGGTTTAAGCGAATGGGAACGAGAGATGGAATTGGTGTTGATCACGTCCGGTACATTCATTGTTCGAGCCTGCGGCTTGCAACTTAGGAGGAGTAGCGCGTCCTTGCGGTCGTCGCGCCGTCGACGAATTCGAAAGCCGGAAAATCCGTCCATTCAGAAGTCCGTCGCTACGCGTTGTTAGCTAAAGACGGCGCGGTCGCGCCCCATAGAGGCTCGCAAGGCGAGCGCAAGAAGGGGCCATAGTCCCGACGCGAGCGTAGCGACGCCAAAGGGCTATTGCCCGGCCCGCTTTTCGGAAAAATTGCGACCTCTGGTCCGAGTGAGCATAGCGACGGCGCGCGCCGACACGAGGCCAGTGCGAGCCCGAAAAACGGGCGCTGTGATCAGCCCCGTAGTCGAGCCTACACGGATAGCGCTTGAAATACGCGCACACAATCATGCAGGCGTATCTCGTCGCAGGAATTTGCGAAGGTCTTGATAAACAATGATCAATCCCGCTTCTGCACCTGAGAGCCAAGCGTTTGGCGAAGAATACCAGCGACGCTTTGTTCGATGCACTTTTCGAAGTTCTTGCTCTTTGCAGGCGCTGCGCGACCGCGCTCAATGGAATGGCTTGTGGCGCGCAACACAATCTCCAAGCGCTCCCCGTTCGAGGTCGTCTGGATGCCGGGCGTGTCAGCGACAGCTGATTACGCGGCGTCCTCTTCGTCGCTATCGGCGCGGCTCAAGACGTCGAACACATTGGCGACCACGTCCACGCCGTAAATCGTCTTGCCGTCCTTCTCATAGGACGTTTCGGCAACGCGACATTCGGCGTAGATCGGCGCGCCCTTTCTGACGTTCTTCAACACGAAAGCCGCGTCGCGCTCGTTCAGCAGAGTGACCGTAACCCAGTCCGTCTTTTCGACGCGTTCGCGCGATTTCCTGTCGGTCCAACTACGATTCGTCGCCACGCTGACCTTCGCGATTTTGCCATCATCGAACGCCTTCGGCTCTTGCCCGACATAGCCTCGTAGAATGAAAAGATTGGTTGTTCTCATTGCTTCTCTCCAATCATGCGAAACGATCGCCACCCGATTCCAGGGGTGGAAATACCGCGCGCGCTGGCTAGCATTTTATTAGAAGAATGGCGATAGTAAGATTGTCTCGAATAGGGTTTAGGCCTTAACATAGAGCCTTGCGGCGGCATGTGTCGTGCGCTTCGCCTGCGCGGAGGTGAAACACGAAGGCGCTTCCTCGACACGTCCTCAAGGTCGCTGACGGCGAAGTCGCCGCCGAGCGCAGATATGACGAGGCTCGGTCGATATGGGCTCGGCCCAAACACTGCACGCAACAACGCTGAGAGGAACGCAGCCGTTTGACGGAACGGGTTGATATGCTCGACGAATTGAGGGCCCTGGCGATCGGCGCTGTGATGCTGTCGCATTTCGCACTCGCCTTCGGGTCGCAATCGGCCGTCGCGTTCTGGCTCAACCTTCCTGATCTCAGTGTCGGCGTCGATCTGTTCTTTGTGATTTCAGGTTTTCTGATTTTCCAGAATCTCGCCGATCTGACCGATACGGCCAGCGGTTTCACGCGCGCCATGGCAGCCTTCTATGCGCGCCGGCTGACCCGGATCGCGCTTCCGGCATGGGCGATCCTCACGGCGCTCGCAATGGCTAATCTTGAACATCCCGCATCGAGCGCCGCTGATCTTTGGACGGCGGCGGCGTTCGTCGCAAACGTCCATTGGGCGCGATGCGACGTCGCGCCCAGCTGCGGCGATGCGCTCGCGGCCTCTCATTTCTGGTCGCTGGCGAGCGAAGCGCAATTCTATCTCCTGGCGCCGGCGTTGCTGTTCGCGCGGGGGCGCGCGCCGCTCTACGCGGCGACTGCAACCATTCTGCTGCTCGCGCTCATTCCCCGCCCGCACGGCTCCCTGCTATGGGCGCTGCGTCCGGAAGCGCTCCTGCTTGGCGCGGCGCTCGCCAGCGAGGTGCGGCGGCGCGCCACCTGGCTGGTGAAGGCGCCGCCTGTGTCCGCCGGCATGGCTGCATGGTGGATACTGGTCGCGTCCATGATGGCACGAATTGCAATTGGCCCCTTCTCGGGGTTGGCGAGGGCGCTTGTCGCGCTGGTCAGCGCCGGCGTTGTTCTGGGAAGTCTTAAAGGAACGCCCATCGGGAGCCATGTTGGCGAGGCCGTGCGCAGAGTCGGCCGGGCGTCGTTCTCCGTCTATCTCATCCACCTGCCGCTGATCGGCGTCGCGGCGGAATCGGATGCCGCGAGGATCGGCGTACCGGCCGCCGTCCTTGGTGCTCTGGCCGCGATCGCCGCCGCGACGATAGTGATCGAGTTCGCAATCGTGCGGCCGGCGGCGCAGCTCGGCCGGGTCTGGAGCGCGCGCATCGCATCTACTCACTACCAATCACAGGCGGCAGACCGAAAATCGATTCGCGTTTAGTCAGGCATGGTCGACGTGAAAGCGACCGTTCTGCTTGCCGCAGTGCTAGCGGCGCTCGCGTAGTGCAGACGGCGGTGGCGAGTATCACGCACATTCCATTCAGGTTCTCCGCAGTCGGTTCATCCGGCGTCGACATGGCACATGGCGCTTGCTGAACGTTGTTGCAAAATTAACCCTTGAAAAGTCCGAGCGCCGCGACTCGCTTGCTCCGTAACGACGACAACGCCTCGGACATCGTACAAACGCCGAATTATCGCCTTAACCATATGTAACGCTTGCGCTTCCGACTATCACGCGGATTGGGGGACGGTGGAAAGCAGGCGATGCGGCAAAACGCAGGCTTACGCAAGAGAACGATAAAGCACGGACGCATCTGGTGCGCACCGTTGCGGCTTTATTTTCCAAGAATTTTTCGCATTTCGCGGAAGGCCGTGAAGCGTGCGCGCGAGGACAACGCACCAGCACCTCAACGCACCACTTACACGCTCGATCCGAGCGCCATGACGGCGATCCGAGGCTACGTCTTCGATGAAATCGATCACCTCGACCGCAACGCGTCGCATTCGCTGATTCTCCGACATCACTGGTCAAGATCGCTCGCCAGTTCCTATCTTGAGGGCGTCGAAGATGTGATGGACGCATGCAACAGCACGGGACTTTTCGAAGTTGACGACGCGGTATTCACACTCACGGAACGGCCGACGCGCGCCGACTGGCCGGCGTCGATGATCATCTACGTCGCAGAGATTTACGCCGCACAAAACGCGATCGACGCCGAACATTTTGAAGTTGTCGTCGGCCCGGACGGACGCGCCGTGCCGCGCGAATTGCTCGGCTGAGGGGTGATATGGAAAACGAAACGAAACGAGGCTGGACGATTCAGCACGATGGCGGCGAACCGTTGCCAGCGCCAATAGCCGAGTTGGTCGAGCGTTGGCTTGCCCTGACGGGATGGTGATCCAATCTCGGCGCTGGTGATCGCCGCTGAAGAATTGATGCTTTTGGCGCCCGCCACGAGCCGCGGATTTTCGCGTTTGCCGCCTATCGAACGTCCGGTCACAGTGGTGAAATAGTGGGTCGACATGGATTTCTGAAACAGATTTGTCTCGACAGGTGTGGGGCGATAGCTTTGTCTTATGCAAAAGAAATTTGGCTGTGGAAGCCGGTTGGCCTGATTTCAAGCGGCAGTCGTGCCCGTTTTCCTCTCGGCCATGGGAGCATGCAAAGTCGTGGGGTTCGTCACGCTGAGAGCCGCATTGGGTGATTTTCATTGTCTGGTTCGAAGTCTGGATAGAGCCGCCTGAACGAGCCGGCGAGGGTCTTGTTGAGAACGGCAACACGCACGTCAAGAAAGGGCTGCACAGTCCACCTATTCCATCGCATCTGCTGCTTCTTGATCATGCGCTTTGATAGGATTTCATTAACTGCGCTTTCCACAAATGCGGTTGAAATCGGCAGCCGATCGCGGTGTCGCCGTCCGTAGTTCACGAGCGCAAGTTCATTGGCGTAGAGATATTCAATCAGATCGTTGATGTGTCGCCGGACCGCGGCGGCGCCTTTGACGTCTCTGACATGAGCGGCGTCAAACCAATGCATCAGTCGCGCCAAGCGCCCAAGACATGCGCTGGAGCGGCCGTGCCAGAGTCTCCACTTGGCGCTCTCGAGTTCGCGGATTGGATGGCCTTGGAGGTAGTCGCTGAGAGTGCCGGCGCCAAGGCCGCGCGCCGCCTGCAAAGCGTGTTCAAAACGCATGGCGATATGGAACCAGTCGAGGATGAGAGTCGACTCTGGCATGACCTGACGCTGCAACTTCCACAGTCCAGGGTCGCCGTCGCAAAGCACCGTCGCCGGCGTGCCGAGACGGACGCCCGCGCTCACAATCGCATCGGCAAATTCGCTCGCAGAATTGCCGTTGCGAGCAAAGGCGAAGCGATGCTGCGATCCATCGACATTGAGCACCTTGCCCGTTAGCACTTCGAAATTCCGCTCGGGACGACGATGCCGGCTGCGCAGATAGCCTCCATCAAGGCCGATCACGACTGCGGGGGTCACTGCGTCAATGTCGGGATCCGCCACTCCCTCGGGACGCAGTCGCGCGATATGCTCGCCGACACGGCGGGTTCGATTACGCACCGTACCGGCATTGACGGCGCCGCCGATGGGCAGCAACTCCGCGAGCAGATCCGCCACCTTGGCAAACGGCGCAAGCGCGGCGAATTTGGCGGTGACGTAGGCGAGTTCGGGCGCTATGCCGCGTTCAAGCGTCAACGCCGAAAAACTTCTCGGTTCATCCGCGACTTCGCGGCAGCATTGGCAGTTCGTGAACCGACGAACTCGAAGCGGCACGTCGCCGAAGAGGGATCGAAAGGTGACCTATCTGTACCCTTTGCTCGACAAGGTCGATCCGCAATGTGCACAGCACCGGAAGCGCTCGCCCATCGTCGTCGCCTGCGCGCGGACCATTTCCGTTTGAATAGCAGCGGTAAGACGTTTCCCTTCGCCAAGCGACAGACCAAGCGTTTCCGGGACAGTGAACTCGTCTCTTTCGATCCGGGCCACCTCGACCTCGGTTTCCGCCGCTTCGTCCCCAAAGTCCGCGACAAGCTTCACCCGCCAAACCAGCTTTTGCATAGGCTCGCCTTTCCCAAAGAGGCGATCTTAACCCTCGAAAATTTACATACTCCCCACAACCTTGCATGCTCTCGACACCGGGACTGCCCATGACCGTGTCGTAGTGTGCGCCCATCAAAAGGATTTCTGGCTGCCGCGCGCCGCCGCTGCGCGTTATCTCAAGATTGAGGCAGCGAACTCCCGAAACTTCGTATGCCAATCGCTCGACAACATAGCCCTGCTGTTCCCATTGACGCTCGATGTACGCCGCCGCCTGCAGCCCTCGGGAATGGTGAACATTGCGCTCGCCGATCTCGCCAGCCAGCTGTTCGACGTGAGCTCGGAGGTTCTGCATTGAGGCTTGCGTTTCGGTCTCCATTGATCGACCCCAGAAGCTTGGGACACAGTCGCTGGCAGCTTGAGATACCACCGTAAGCTCCTGCGGCAGAAGAGACAATTAACGCCATTGAGCATTCGGCGCCGGGCTTTTGGCGTCGGCGGTGAGCCGGCGAGGACGAGCGTGGCTCGTCAGGCGCTCGAACAGTTGATTGCGCGTGGCGTCGTTCATCAAGCCCCCTAGCGCCTGCACGCCCTCCAATCATTTGTCCGGCAATCGATCATTTCAAGGTCGATCGCCAATTTGTCCGGAAACTATGTCTGACAATGGCAAGCCGGGCAGGATGATTGTCGGACAAGAAAGCGGACATGTCCTGGAAAATCGCAGTGGCGCCGCCCGGGCCGCGTAAACGCCGTTGCGGATGGTCTGCATATGCTGATCGTTCACGATCCTGCCAATCGCGGCGAGCTTCACGTCCAGTTCCTAAAGGCCGAGGCCGTCGCAGTTCGGCGTGCGCAGGCGTGAGGCAAGCGGCTCGCACCAAAAAAGAAGGACAGCCCATGAGCAGGCCGTCGCATGAGTTGGAGCGAGGAAAAATGTACCGACGCTACCGCCGCCTCATGACTGAGGTTGCCGTCGGCATTGGCGGTTGACGCCCGGAGGGTTCAACGGCTGGCGGCCGCGTATCGAAGAGAGCGTCAATCACCGCGCATTCAGGCGCCCAGTCCCCGCTGCACTGAGCCGCCATTTCCGCCATCACCCTTTCGAGCCGCTTCAAATCCGCGATCTTACGCTGAATCTCCGCCAGGTGATCCAGCGTCAGCTCACGAACTTGCGCGCAGGTGTAAGCGTGTCCATCCACGAGGCGAAGCAGGCCGCGAATTTCATCGAGGCTGAAACCAAGTTGCCGGCTGCGCCGCACGAAGCTCAAGCGCTTGAGATGGTCCGCGCCGTAGAGCCGGTACCCACTCGCACTACGATCAGGCGCCGGCATGACTCCGATCTTCTCGTAGTAGCGGATGGTCTCGATGTTCACGCCGCTCTGCTTCGACGATTCGCCAATCGAGAGCCCCTTTTTTTGCTTCATGTCCGGCCTCTTGGCGCTCGTGAAAAATCCTCTTGACCCTGTAGCGGCTACAGGCACTAGGGTCTGATTATTCCGGCCGGACGGCGCTGGCAAGCAGCACGATGGGAGGGTGCGACGATGTGTGACGGCGAAGGTCTTGGTCTCATCCAAATGGCGATGACGCCGATCGGGTTAGCGGTGACGGCTGGGATTGCCGCGCTGCTTTTCCTTTTCATACGTTGGGTTCGCGCCTGAGGTTGGCGCGGACCGATTCCGACGGCTCTTTGAAAAGAAGCGAGGAAAACCTCCATGTCCGAACAGATACTGTCCGAGAAAGCGTCCGACCGATTATCTGACCAACCGGCGGCGGACCGAGCGTCCGGCCGCAAGGCTCTCGCCGCCGGCGGCGTCGCCGCGATCCTCGCATCCGCGTGTTGTCTCGGTCCGCTCGTGCTGGTGAGCCTCGGGTTCAGCGGGGCCTGGCTCGGCAATTTCAAGGCGTTCGAGCCGTTTCGGCCGCTTTTCCTCAGCGCCGCCTTCGTTGCGCTGTTCTTCGCCTGGCGTCGAATCTATCGCCCCGCCGTGGCCTGCAAACCGGGAGAGGCCTGCGCCGCGCCGCAGGTGAGGTCGGCCTACAAAGTGATCTTCTGGGGCGTCGCGGCGCTGATCGGAGTGTCGACCGTTTTCCCCTACGTGCTTCCGCTTTTCTACTGAAAGAGGATCCCCCGATCATGAAAAAACTCGCCGCGATGATCGCTTTGTCCGCCGTTTTCAGTGCGCCGGCCTGGGCAGCCAGCCAAACGATCACCCTGTCGGTCTCCGGCATGACCTGCGCCGCCTGCCCAATCACCGTCAAGAAGGCGTTGAGCAAGGTTGAGGGCGTGCAAGCAACCGAGGTGAGCTACGAGAAGAAGGAAGCGATGGTGACCTATGACGATGCGAAAACAAACGTCGAAGCGCTAATCAAGGCGACCGAAGGAGCCGGTTATCCTTCTGAACTGAAGAAGTGAGCCATGGACGAAACACCTTCGATCAAGACAGCGCTCGCACATTCGTTTAGCGCCGTGATGGGCCACGCCATGCCGCTTCTCGCGCGCCTGCGCCATGTCCTCGGGCAACGAATCGGTTCTGAGGAATCCCCCGCCTCATCCGATCGAAGGCGCGAAGGGAATAGTGTGGTCTTGCAGATCACCGGCATGACCTGCGGCAGCTGCGCGAGTCATGTCGAAAAGGTCTTGCTCAAAGCCCCCGGCGTGCATGAGGCGAATGTGTCCTACGCCGAAGGGACGGCGCGAGTCAGCGGCGACGGGGCGCTCGACCCCGCGGCGCTTTCCGCCGCTGTGCATGCCGCAGGCTATCAAGCAGTTGTCGCAAAACGCGCCCGCGGCGTCAGCGTTTCAGAGAGACGGTCTGGTAAAATACTCGATCGAAACGCCAAGCAAGAGCGCTGGGGCGCGCCATTGCAAGTGGCGATCATCGGCAGCGGCGGAGCAGCGATGGCGGCGGCGCTGCGCGCCGCGGAAGACGGCGCGCGGGTCACGCTCATTGAGCGTGGGACGATCGGGGGGACATGCGTCAATGTCGGCTGCGTGCCCTCCAAGATCATGATCCGCGCCGCTCATGTCGCGCATCTGCGCCGGCAGAGCCCCTTCGACGAGGGCCTTGGGGCGAGCGAGCCAACAATTGACCGCGGAAAACTGCTCGCCCAACAACAGGCGCGCGTCGATGAGTTGCGGCACGCCAAATACGAGGGCATTCTTGAAGGCAATACCGCCATCGCCGTGCTGCGTGGCGAGGCGAAGTTCCAAGACGGTCGCAGCCTGATCGTCCGGCTGAACGAAGGCGGCGAAAGCGAAATCAGTTTCAACCGCTGCCTCATCGCCACGGGCGCGAGCCCGGCTGTTCCGCCGATCCCTGGCCTTAAGGACACGCCCTATTGGACCTCGACCGAGGCGCTGGCGAGCGACACAATCCCTGCGCGCCTAGCGGTGATCGGCTCGTCGGTGGTAGCCGTCGAACTGGCGCAAGCCTTTGCGAGGCTGGGCGGCAAGGTGACGATCCTCGCGCGCAGCACGCTGTTCTTCCGCGAAGACCCAGCGATCGGCGAGGCGGTCACGGCCGCTTTCCGGGCGGAGGGCGTCGAAGTGCTGGAGCACACGCAAGCGAGCAACGTGGCGTTCGCGGACGGTGAATTCGTGCTCACGACCGGTGACGGCGAATTGCGCGCCGACAAGCTGCTGATCGCCACAGGCCGCGCGCCGAACACGTGCGGCCTGGCGCTGGAAGCCGCCCGCGTCGCCGTCAACCCGCAGGGCGCAATCATCGTCGACACGCGCATGCGCACCAGCGCGCCCCATATTTTCGCCGCCGGCGACTGCACCAATCAGCCACAATTCGTCTATGTGGCGGCGGCGGCCGGCACCCGCGCGGCCATTAATATGAGCGGCGGCGACGCCGCCCTCGATCTGGCCGCCATGCCGGCGGTGGTGTTTACGGATCCACAAGTCGCCACCGTAGGCTACAGCGAGGCGGAAGCGCACCATGAGGGCATCGAGACCGACAGCCGCACACTGACGCTCGACAATGTGCCGCGCGCCTTAGCGAATTTCGACACGCGCGGCTTCATCAAGCTCGTCACGGAGGCCGGCTCGGGCCGCCTCATTGGCGCGCAAGCGGTCGCGCCCGAAGCCGGCGAACTCATTCAAACCGCGGCGCTCGCCATCCGGGCGCGAATGACTGCGCAGGAACTGGCCGACCAGTTGTTTCCGTACCTGACGATGGTCGAGGGGCTGAAGCTCGCGGCGCAGACCTTCAACAAGGACGTGAAGCAACTGTCCTGCTGCGCGGGGTAAGCGATGAAAGAACGCATGGCGCCCTGTTGCGTCGACAGCTCTGCCGACTGGCGTCCGCTGAACGTCGCGCAGCGCTGGGCGCGATTGATCGTTGGCGTCGCGCTACTCTCGCTGGCATTGGCGCTACCGTCGTCAGCCGCCGTCTGGATCGCGCTGGCTATCGTCGCAGGCTGGCTCGGCGCGACCCATGTCCTCGCGGCGGTGATGGCCTATCCGGGCTGCCCAGAACTGGGGGCGGCGCCCAGTCTTCTGCTCGGCCGCTGGGTGAAGATCAGCTGCAGCCCTTGGCGATGGCTGGATGCGCGATTTCGCCTGACGGCGCGATGAGCGCGGACGCAGGTGTTCGGCGCCTTGATGTTCCCCTCTTTGATTGGTCAAACGGCTTGGTCAGGGTCGTCGTCGCGAAACGCGTCGGGCGCGCTAAATGGGAGGAGACCGTCATCTAACTCACCAGAGAGTTCGACGCTCAGAGATGGCTGAGACAGCACAGGCGCATCCGATGGTCCTCATCCACTACGACACGCTAAAGAACGAAGATGCCAAGAGAAGCATCGCGCAATTGTCCGTCGGATATGACGATAAGATCGAATATTTTGTGGATCGGCTCGCCCAGGCGCTCGCGCATCGCAGCCTCGCGCCATCCGGCTCCCGTGATTGTGCGGATGAGCGACTTTAAAACCAACGAATACGCCAATCTGATCAGCGGCGCCGAGTCGAGCCTAGGGAAGAAAATCCGATGCTCGGCTTTCGCGGCGCCGCCCGCTATTATTCTCCGCGCTACCGGGAGGGGTTCGCGCTCGAATGCCGCGCCATCCGCCGCGTGCGGGAGCAGATGGGATTCAAGAATGTCATCGTCATGATCCCCCTTTCTGCCGTTCAACCAAGGAGGCCGACCGCGTCCTCGAGGTCATGGCGGCCGATGGTTTGAAGCGTGGCGACGACGGCCTTCAGGTCTATGTGATATGTGAAATCCCTTCCAACGTGATTTTGGCGAAAGCCTTCGCCGAGCGTTTCGACGGCTTCTCGATCGGCAGCAACGACCTGACCCAGCTCACGCTCGGCGTCGACCGCGATTCGACAGATTTGGCGAATCTCTTCGACGAACAAGATGAGGCGAGTGAAATGGATGATTCGAACGGTCATCGCCGAAGCCCGCAAGGCCGGAGCAAAGGTCGGCCTATGCGGACAAGCGCCCAGCGACCATCCCGAGTTCGGCGAGTTTCTCGTCGCATGTGGAATCGACTCCGTGTCGGTCACCCCGGACAGTTTTATCGCGGTGAAGCGCCACGTGGCGGCGGCGGAGGCCGGAAAGATGAAGATCAATTAGGCGCCATGGACCAGATGCCGAAGGCTGAATCCTATTGGCCCTGTCAATGAACTGACGGAACGTTGACGCGCGAATTTCGCCAAGACAACGTAAGCGAAGCCAGATTTTTTCGGTTCGCGACGACGATCTCAATCGCCGCGTCTCTCAGCTGTCACGACAAAGTGGGCGGAACATGAAAATCGTGATCTTTGAAGCCGAATCGCGCGAACGAGCAGCATTCAGTAGCTTGGCCCCCGTCGCTGAACTGCGGTTCGTCGCGGAGCCGCTCGGCGCCGCCAATGTGCATGGCATCTTGAATGCAGATTTGATTTCAACATTCATCTATTCGGAGCTCAGTCGCGGGATCCTCGAACAGCTTCCATCCCTCAAGCTGATCTCGACTCGATCGACCGGCTACGATCACATCGACATGGCCTATTGCGCGGAACGCGGAATCACGGTCTGCAACGTCCCAAGTTACGGCGAAAACACGGTTGCCGAGCACGTCTTCGCGCTGCTGCTTGCTCTCAGCCATCGCCTCTTCGAGGCCGTGGAACGCGCGCGTTCCGGCCGATTCTCGCCGCAGGGGCTGCAAGGCTTCGATCTCGCGAGCAAGACGATCGGCGTCGTTGGCGCGGGAAGCATTGGCCGCCATGTCATCCGCATCGCCAAAGGATTCGGAATGAATGTGCTCGCCTATGACGTGACGACCGATTCGCGGCTCGTCGAGCATCTCGGCTTCCGCTACGCGACCTTTGACGAGTTGCTCGCGAACTCGGACGTCATCACGCTCCACATTCCGGCGACACCCGAGACTTATCATCTGCTCTCGGCCGAGACGTTCGCACAGATGAAGACCGGCGTCATCATCGTCAACACGGCGCGCGGAAGCTTGATCGATTCTCTTGCGTTGATCCAAGCGCTCCGCTCGGGCAAGGTGGCTGGCGCCGGACTCGACGTGTTGCCCGACGAGCCTTTGATCCGCGAGGAGGCCGAACTCATTTGCTCGATCTTCTGCAATCAGCACGACCTGCGCGATCTCGTGGCGGATCATGTGCTGCTTCGAATGCCGAATGTAATCGTCACGCCGCACAGCGCTTTCAATACAAAGGAAGCCGTAGATCGAATCGTCGAGACCACGGTCGCAAACATCCACGCTTTCCTCGAGGGCCATCCGCTGAACATCATTAGCAGATCACCATCGCGCATGAATTAAGCGTCAAGATCTGGATCATCGAGGTCCGCCGGGCTGATGTTGTAGCGAAAGCGGGAGGCTTTGAGTCTTGCGGACGCTGATCGAGCTCGAGGGTGTTGATGCGCGCCAGCGGGAGTTGGTTGTTGTCTCGCTCGGAATTTTTCGTGGTCCGTGATGATCGTATGCGCCCGACAAGGACCGCTTTCCGAAGCCCCTGGATGTAGGACATTGTGACAATTCCTAAGGATAGTCACAGTACCATGAAGCGGATCAACGCCTTCACATCTGTTGAGCGACACCGCCGTTGGCGCGCCGCTGAATTCCGGGTCGTCGCCGACACGATCGGCGGCTTGATGGATGCGACAAGCGCCAGCGCCCGGCTGCTTCTTCCTCACCGGAGGGTTACCTTTGTACTTGCCGACGCCCTGCAATGTAACTCCATACTCAAGACAAAACGCGCGCATCTGGCAGATCACGCGTGTGCGCTGGGCGACGAGTCGATCCCGCCCCCGGCGCAGCGCTTGGAGGTTGATTGATCTGATCGGGGGTGTGCGCTTTGACAAAACGCAGCCACGCACATCATGAGGCGATGCGCGGCCTCGATTGCGTTCTCGTCTTCCAGGTGTTCAAGGCGTGACGCTACAAATGGGGGATCCTAATAGCGCCTTTCACGATGTCGTTGTGAGCTCGTCACAACGACATGAGCCGCCATTCACTCTCTTCGCGCAAGCGGCGCCTTCGACGAGTCGATCTCAATCGGTTGACTTGGCAGGCGTTTCCACAGAGGCGATGGACGACAGCGGCTTCATTGCCCGCCAAAGGGTTAACGACTTCCGCCACCGCCCCTCGACTGTCACAGGTTCAAACCCAGCCTCGCGCAGGTAGATCGGTATCTTTCCTTCGAAGGCGTCGGCCGAGGCGCCCACGTGCGAAAGCGGCCACAGGACGATCCGCCACAGCACGCTGTGGGACCGGTCTATGTCGACTACGATCAACCGCCCGCCCGGCCGAAGGACACGGCCGATTTCCTTGAGGCCGCTTCGCTTCACTTCGGCCGGCAGGTAATGGAGGACCAAGCTCAACAGCGCCAAGTCGAAGCTGGCGTCCTCGAAAGGAAGCTTCTCGACAGCGGCCAACTCGAAGGCCGCCCCGCTTCCATCCCGGGCAGCATTACGGCGGGCGATCCCTATCATCCTAGGACCAGGGTCGAAGCCGATGGCTCGACCCGAAGAGCCGACCGCCTCGGCGGCAAGACGGGTCCATACGCCGGTTCCGCAACCGGCATCGAGGACGCGCTCGCCGGCCTTTAGGGCAGCCACCTCGAGAATTTGCCTCCGGAAGGCGCGACCCAACCCGAGCAACGTGCACAAACGGTCGTAGAAGGGCGCGATCCACTCGATGGTCATGCCATCGGTCTCCGGCGCTAGCTCACTTCCGGCCTCCGGTTGGGACCAACTGAAAATCAAACCCCATAATAATACGAGCGGACATCCAAGCAGCGCCGTAACAGCCAATGCATGCCACCAGGTGAGTCCGAAAGCGAGCAGAATGCCGACGGCGAGCGCCAAGGATAGTATCGGGTAGAGCCAGGCGTGGTCGCGTCTCGATGTTCTCCGCATGTCGTTTGCCCCATCACGTTTTGAAAACCTGCTCCAGTTTCAGCGGCCCAATCTCGCTATCATACAACAGGGGCTTGATGAATGCCGGCAGCGACGATCGGGTTTCGGGACAATCGGGTTACACGCCCATTTGCGGCAGCCTGCTTATCGATGGCTTTCATGACTGTGCTCTCTGGCTTGTGTCGAACCGGCCATCCATTCCCCGAGGCCGGCGTGTGCGCCCGCACCATGGCCATGAACATGTCCCGCGATCGAGAAGCGCTTTGAAGAGCCTTCCTCTGAATAGTGGTTCGATCGATGTAGCCGCGAGCGCCTCGGGAGGCGTGGCGGGGTGGCGAGCATATAAGCCAAAACATTCCGGTTTTGCTGCGAAACCGGAATCAATGCCCCTCTACCGATTGTTTCGGCGAAGCGAAAGTAAAACTGTGCCGGCTCCGCTGGCCGAATGGTCTGCCCAAAATGGCGACGAACTTTGACGAGTTCGGTTGCTGAAACCGCCCTGAGCATGGCGGCGGCGGAGAGCAGATATTGGCGCTCCCTCCATTCCAAAAGCGTGCCCGCATTGTCGCTCATCGCATTTTCTTTGACCGCTGGCTTTTACAGCTCTCAGCGGGGTCCTATTTGAGATGCGGGCTTTGAAATCCGAGCCGACGCAATCCGACCTGCACATCGGGGTCCTTCATGAAAAGATCCCACAACAGACCCGTGCGGTGATTTTCGATCATCGCGACGATAGGTCCCTGGTCGATTGCAAGATAGGTATGGGAGAACCAATCGGCGTCCTCGCTGAACGCATCGGTAAAACCAAAACGACCCCAAAGCCTGTCGCCGAGCCCATCGTAAAAATGCCGCATGGCGCGAAGCGCCGCTTCCGGCGCATATGGGAAACTCGACAATGCCGCGGTTGGCGCAATCACGCCATTGTCCTCATCCGGCGCATGCCGCTTGCAACATTGCACACTGACGTGCCCGCTCCCGCACGCGCGAGCGCATTTATCGTCTCCCGGCGCGTGCACGTAGTACCCCCCGGGATCGTCGCTCGCCGTGAGCCCCCAGCAGGATGGTCCATAACCCTTGTGATTCCCGGGATTCCGGACGCAATGTTCAATATTGATCCGCACATGATGCGTATTCTGTCGCCAGTAGTTGGCGTAGACATCCTCGAGCCCACGCGGATCGAGGCCGCAGAAGGAATAATGGCAAAAGAACAAGGGCCCGCCATAAGGAGGGCCGAGCGGCAATTCGATGTCGTAATAAAAATGGCCGTTCAAAAAGCTCCGGCTCTGCGCCCAGCCATCGTGATAGACTGACGAGTCCATTGGATAGCGCGGCGAGGCGGCCGCAAGGACATAAGTCAATAGGCATTCGTTCCAGCCGCGGATTTCATGAGCAAGGCTGAAACCATTGTTGGGGCTCCAATGCCAAGTCAGTACGCTATGTCCTTCGCGGACGTGCCAGTTCCATTCCACATCGAGCCACAGGCAGGTGATGCGGTCGCGCAGACTTTTCTCGGCGGACGTATCGCGATTAAAATACTGTCGCGCGCACAACAGGCCCTGAAACAAAAGCGCGGTCTCGACGATATCGCCGCCGTCGTCCTTCCGACTGAAGGGTATGGTCGCGCCGCCGGCGCCGCCGCAGCTGTAGCACGACACTCCGGCTCTGGGCGCGCAACAGGCGCCGGTTCGGCCATTCATGAAGTGCGGAAAATGACCGTGATAACAGGGCGCGCGTTCCAGGAGATTGAGCATGAGCGCAAGACGCGTCAGAGCTTCATCCCGAGTGAGCCATCCCCTTTCCGTCGCGGCGATGATGGCCATGACGCCAAAGCCGGAACCTCCGATCGCGACGCAATCATCCTGTGGCTCTTCAAGGAGGCTGATGTGATCGCGCGCAAGGCCGCTCGCGGGATGCGCGCCCTCCCAAAAATAGAGGAACGTTTGGCGCTGCACGAGATCAAGAAGCGCCGCATCCGATAGGACCGGCCTTTTTTGGGAGATGATCCGGTCGTTTTGAGCGATTGTCATCGGCGAACGATCCTACGGGGCATGGGCGCCATGCGGGTTTACTTATTGTTTATCTGCAAGGACGGCTCTTCGCCTTCGGGCTTCTGGATCACACGGCACGCAGGGAGCCCTTAGTCGCTGACCTTGAGGATTCATGGTCAAATAAAGAACACGCGTATAGAACTCGTCCTTAGCCTGCGGTCCGCTGATGTGAACGAGGGTTGTTGCCGCCCATTCCTGCTCGAAGATGTTGAAAAGCGTTTTGCGCGCCTGCGGAGCAAGAGACTCGATCGCCTCGTCGACAAAGACCCAACGCGGCTTGTGAAGCAAAACGCGCGCGAAAGCGAGACTTTGTTGTTCCGGCTCGCTCAGTTCCCTGTCCCATCGCGCGACACGATCGAGCCAGCGCGATAGATGTGACAGGCCCATTTTCGTTAAAGCTGCGATGAACTCCTGATCCGAGAAGCTGCATGCCGGAGCCGGATACGAGAGAGCGTCGCGCAGAGCGCCATCAGGTATATAAGGGCGCTTCGGCATGAACATGACGGTCTGCACCGGCGGCAGGCAGATCCTGCCGCTTCCCCATGGCCATAAGCCTGCCATCGCGCAGAAAAGAGTGGTTTTTCCTGAACCGGGCTCGCCGACGATCAAGACACGATCTCCCAGCGGGATCTCGACATGCGGTTCATTCAACATGGTACACCCCGAGGGAGAAATGACGCCAAAGTCATCCAGGCGGAGCTTGTCATCCGATGTCGTAACGAGTTCGATACGGCTCGCCTCGTCACCGAGCTTGTCCATTTCGATCAATGCCTGGCGAAAGCCGCCGACACGAAAGAGCGTCGCGCGCCAATCCGCAATCACGCCGAAATTATCGACGAACCACCGTAGCGACTGCTGTACTTGATTGAACGCGCCAACGGCCATGAGCAACCCGCCAAAAGAAAGATCCCCCGCGAAGTAAGCGGGCGCCGCCACGACGATCGGCGCGACGATCGTGAACCATCCATAGCCGGCCGTGATCCAAGTCAGGCCCGTCGTTGCGCCGACGAGCCGACGCAAAATGAGGAGAAGGCGATCAAGCTCTCGATGCAGCCGATCGCTCGCTTCTGCCTCGCCGCGGTAGACGGCGATCGCGTCGCTATGCTCATTGACGTGAACGAGGGCGAAGCGCAGATCGGACTCGCGGGCATAACGTTCGCCGTTAAGGGCGATCAGCGGTCGGCCTACGCGCCAACTCGCCCATGATCCCGCGCCCGCATAGAGAAGCGCGCACCAGACCATATAACCGGGAATAGCGAAGCTTTTTCCCTGGAACTCGAACACCACGCCCGCCGACAGAATCCACAGAACGCCGATGAAGCTCGCTAAGAGTAGCGTCGCTTGGACGAGCCCAACGCCCAGATCAGTGGAAAGTTCGGCCAGATGCTGGGCGTCCGCATGGATGCGCTGGTCCGGATTCTCTCCGACTTCCTTAGCGCCGGCGAGGAGAAAAGCGCGTTTGGGCGCGAGCCATTGAGCGAAAAGGTCTCGTGTCAGCGCTTCCCGCAATTTCATCTTCGTCATCTGGTTGAGCCACGTCTGGGACACGTTCAGGATCAACAGAGCGCCTGCGATATAGACGAAAACGATAAGTTGGGAGCCGAAGGCCGGAAGATCTTTGCGGGAGAGAGCATCGTAAAACGGTTGGTTCCAGGCGTTGAGCCTGATCTGTCCATAAGCGGTCGCAGCGACGACAGCCACGAGACCAACGCCGAGCCAAAGCAGTATGGCGCGGTCGCGCGAAACGTAGAACGCCTCCAAGAGCATTTTCAGTTGCGGCGCGAATCCGTCGCCTCCCGTTCGCCGTTCGGCGACGGTTTGACACGTCGTGTCGGCCTGCTCCACCATCGAATCTCGATCCTTGTTGTTAGACTAAATTATAGCATCACTTGCGTCCTTGATCGGAAAGATCGTTCGCGGGAAGGCATCTCCTAACTGGATGAACCAGGCCGTCAGGGAATCTGGCGTTTGGCGCCTTCGGCGGCATTACGGAATCCCAAGCTTGGCTGGACCGACCTAGCGGAGTCGTTTCGGATCACGCGGAATCGCATCGTTCTGAATACGCTCGCTTCTTGAGCAATGAGGTCCAGCTCTCACTTGTTTGCTTCGGCGTCACCGAAGCAAAGAATGAACTCTTGCCCACGGCGTCGAAACCGCACCCGCTTCAACGCGCTCGCCTCGGCAATGCTCGGCGTCTGAGCACCGCCCGAGGCATTATCATTATTGCAGCATAATTGATTTTTTCGACCAAAATTATTCTCAAATGGGTTGCAGCAATATGTGCCAACCGGCACATTCTTACACTTTGGTGCAACGTGACAGAGGGGTCCCGACTCGTTATGTCGCCCGTGATGTTTTAAATTTGCGCGCGTCTGGCGCGCAAGGAACAGGACTCACTCGAACGGTTCGGAGATCCCCACGGAGTCTGTATGGACAACCTGCAGCGTTCGTTGGCAAACTGTCCGAAAATGGATTCCGCCAACCTTGAAAATCAGCTTTGAGCTGTTCCGCCTTGGCGGACGCGTTCTTAAAGGATCACGGCAATGGCTTCCACCAACAAGGTCGGCGACGAGAGCACGGGTGAGAGCTCGCTCTCTTCCCTCGCGCAAGCGGGCGCCGACGTGAGCGTCATTCCGGCGGCCTCGGCTGAAGCGAAAAGCGATTCGTTCGCCAGTTTCCTTGCCTACCAGTACGATGTTATCGAACGGGGCATTCTCTTTTGGGACACGTTGCGCCAGCGCGCAGACAATTTGCTCGAACACGAACGGCTTGGCCTGCCGGCCCTCCTCAACTTTAAATGGGAGCTGCTCCTCGACGCGCGCGCCTTCGAGAAACCGGCCAATTACGCGCTGCTACGCATCACCGAGGCACAGGGTTGTCGCGCAAGCGACTGCGTCAACGAGGAAAAGGCGCCCGTCATAATTGTCGACCCACGCGCTGGCCACGGGCCAGGCATCGGCGGATTCAAGCGCGAGTCCGAAGTGGGAATGGCGCTGCTCGAAGGGCATCCGGTCTATTTCGTGATCTTCTTTCCCGAGCCTTGCGACGGCCAGACGCTCGCCGACGTGCTGCACGCGCTGCGGCGCTTCGTCGAACAGGTCGCGAGGCGCCATCCCGGCAAACGACCGGCGCTCTACGGCAATTGCCAGGCCGGCTGGGCGATCGCCTTGCTTGCGGCCGACTGCCAGGGCCTCGTTGGACCCGCCGTTCTTAATGGATCGCCGCTGTCCTATTGGGCAGGGGAATCGGGCCTCAACCCGGCGCGACTCGCTGGCGGCCTGCTTGGCGGCGCGTGGCTCGTGCATCTATTTGCCGATCTGGGCAACGGGCGCTTCGATGGCGCCTGGCTCGCACAGAACTTCGAGACGTTGAATCCCGGAAACGCGCTCTGGGACAAATACGCGCGCCTCTTCACCCACATTGACACCCAGCGCGAGCGCTTTCTTGATTTCGAACGCTGGTGGAGCGGCTTTCATAGCTTGAGTCGCGAGGAGATTCTTGCCATCGTCGAGAACTTGTTCATCGGCAATCAACTCGAACAGGGCTTGTTTCGGATCTGCGAAGGCTGCTTCGCCGATCTACGTAAGATCAAGAACCCCTTGGTGATCTTCGCCTCCTATGGCGATAATATCACGCCGCCGCATCAGGCGCTGGGCTGGATCCCCGCTGTATATGAGGACACAGACGATCTTAAACGCGCTGGGCAGCGGATCGTCTATCTCATCAATCCGCACGTTGGACATCTCGGCATTTTCGTCTCGGCGTCAGTCGCGCAGTTCGAGCATCGCGCGATCCTGGAAAGCCTCGCAGACATCGAAGCGCTGGCGCCGGGGCTCTATGAAATGAAAATCGACAATCCGACGGGCCAGCGGGATTGCCATAGGCCGAACTATTCGGTCCGGTTCGAACCACGCGAGGTCTCCGCCTTGAAATTCGCCCATCCGGTAGAGGCTTTCGAACACGTTCGCGCCGTCTCGGAGATCGCTGATTCGATCTATGCCGCCGTCATTAGCCCGTGGGTGCAGACGCTTTCAAATCCTTGGACTGCAAACATTCTACACTGGATCCACCCTATGCGCACAAGCCGGTATCTGCTCTCGGAGCAGTTCTGCCCCATGATGCGCGGAATCGAACTGCTGGCTGAGGCGGTCCGAGATCATCGCCATCCCGTGGCTGATAACAGCGACTTCATAGTTCGAGAACGGGCGGCTATCGCGCAGGTCTCGCAAATATTCGAAACTGCGCGCGTCTGGCGGGATCAAATGGAAGAAATGAGCTTTGCCGCCATTTTTGAAACGCCGTTTGCAATAGCAACAAGACTTCCGCAGCAGCGTATGGTTGGTCAGAAGGCGCACAAATGTTGACGGGCGCAAAGGGCCTCGTCATTGGCGACGCGAACGATAGCGCCGTCGTTTGATGGTTGCGCGAAGACAGAACCCCATGCCAGCCCCTCTGGCCGAATGAATTCAGCGCGCCAATCGCCATGTCGCGCGAGATGCGCGACGACAGCCAGGCGGCCAGAGTTATCTCAGGATGTAATCACGCCTTTTGTCAGGAGAAGCTCATCGAAGAGAAAGACTTGATTGGG
>NZ_JBXEJH010000003.1:0-199182 GCF_056838045.1 Methylocystis sp. Uni0008 | reverse complement strand
CGCCGTCGCTCGTTAGGAGGTCCGAACATGGCGCAGCGCGAAGAGCTACAAGTTTTACGCGCCCGTCAGCAATTCAACGCCTTCCTTGCCGATGACGCGATGGATGTTCAGCAGGAGCTGGATCACCACTCCGAACACGCCAAGCGCCATCCAGCCGAAGAACACGAAGCCCCAATGCAGCGGGGCGACGAACAGCTCTTCCATGAACCAGAAGGTATGGCCCCATTCATTCAGGCCGACGTTCGGAATGATCATGAAGGGTCCGATCGAAACGATCAGATAGGCGACCGAATAGCCCTTCGCGAAGTAGGGGATCCGTGTCTTGGCGTGGAAGAAGCAGCCAATCGCCAGAATCGAGTAGATCGGATAGCTCATGTAGAATTCGATGATATGCGACGGCGTGAAGTCCGTGTCGCGTATCACCGTCATGTGCCAGGTGCCGTCCTGCTCGGTGAAGAACGACGCGCCCCAATAGATCGCCGCCGCATAGACGACGAGCCAGGCTGCATTGTCGGCGATGGCCTTCATCTCCTGACGCGGGGTCACGGTCGACATGTCACGCACGCGCGTCTTCCAGAGCCAGCCGGCGAGGCCGATGCCCGAGATGAGCTCCAGCGGAATTTCCGTCCACAGAATGCTCATCCAATAGGTCTGGAACTCCGGCGCGAATGAATCGAGGCCAGCCCGCCAGCCGTAAATCTGCTCGTATATGCGAACGACCAGATAGAACCCGTTCAGAACGGCCAGGCCGATCCACATCCCTCTCAAATCCACGATTGGTTCGGCGCGCCCGATTGCGCCTACCGCCGATTGCGTAGCTTCGCTCATTTTTCTCTCCTTCAGTTCAACCGAAAAACAACGACGATCTTTCGGTGGTCTTCAGGATTGCGCGCGAAGCGGCGCGTCGCAGCGCGCCGGATGAGACATTAGTCGGGCAATATCGGACAGCGACAACGCTGTCCGCATGAGGCAACGACACGAGTGCAACGCGGGCAACGGTGCCGCGTTTTGCAGTGACGTTACGCTCCGAGGGCTTACGTGACGCGGAAATTGTTTTTGCGCGCTTGGGCCCATCTACGGTAGGCGCCAGGCGTCATCCCTGAGTATCGAGAAAACGCGCGCCGAAAACTCGCCTCGTCAGCATAGCCAGCGCTCGCCGCCAAGCGCTTGACCGAGTGCGTCGTCGTTTCGAGTAGGGTTCTCGCGGCTTCAAAGCGAACGCGTTCGATGAAGCGCTTCGGCGTCTCTCCTGACGCGCGCTCGAGATGGCGGTGCAATGTTCGAACCGAAGTGCCGAGTCCGCGCGCGAGGCCCAACACCGTCAACGGCGCGTCGCCGGCCTGCCGAATAATGTGTTCAGCCTTGAGTAGAAACGGGTCTGACGCGGCCAGATGAGCGGGTGGAACATAGGTCGATTGGGTTGAGGGAACAGTGTCGACGACCGTGAAGTCGGCGGCGATTTTGGCGGCGGAGGCGCCGTACAGCGCTCGTATCACGTGAAGACAAAGATCTATCCACGACAGAGGGCCGCCAGCCGTGACGACGCGGCTATCCTCGAGCAGCGGAGCGCCCCATTGGGCGTCGGCGCGTGGGTAACGGTCCCTCAACTCGTCGTGTCGCCACCAGGTGGTCGTGCAGCGCCGGCCATCGAGGAGGCCGGCTTCGCCGAGCAAGAATACCCCGCTGCACGAGCCGCATACCAATGCGCCAAGCGCATGTTGGCGTCGCAACCAGGCGGCGGCAGCGGCGATCGACGCTGCGCCGAGAAAACGGTCGCCGTCGTCACTCAGGTAGCCCGGAACAATCACGGCGCTCGCAGGATCGGCGGTAACGCTCCCATCCACTTTTAGCCGGCGGCCGCTGCTGTCCTGGATCGGCTGTCCATCGAAACTCGCCGTAGAGACGCTGATCGGCTCGCGATTTTGGTCCTTGGAAATCGTGAGCCACGCGAGCTTCAGCATGTCCACGGCGCCGATCAAACCGGCGCCAAGGCAACCGTCGTAACCGAGGACGATAACTTCCATGGTTGAGCCCGTTGCAGCCCTAAGCGGCCCGCCCTCAGCGGCCGTCACCCGCTGACGAGTTCAGGGGCGGCCGGGAGTTTATCGGCAAGAACGTCTATCTTCTGGATCGAGGGCGGCTTGGCAAGAAGTTTCGGCGCTTTGGCCATCAGCGCTTTCGCGACTTCGCCGGAAAGATGCGCCGTGCGTCCCTTTTCGTCGGGAAAAACATCAAAGATAGCGAAGGTCGAAGGCCCGGTGCGAACCGCAAACCATGCGGTCGTGTCGGGCTCGGCCTCAACCAGTTCTAAACCGCCGATGAGAAACTGCGCGAGCTGCATTTCTTTTCCGGGTTGCGCCTCGAGCGTCACAAATAATCCGACCTTGGTCATCGCCTTACTCCCGCTGGTTGCGCGCCTCTTTGCCACCCAAGCGCTTGTAGGCGGCAAAAAACTCTCTGAGGGAAAAAGCCGTAATCAATCCCGCCGTCGCGAGACTGGCGGCGAGGAGAAAGCTGTTGCCGCCCACACCCGCCGATTCATCGGCGATCGCGTCGCTTACGACGTAATAGGCGCACGCCCAAACGACGGCGATCCAAACCAAGACGCCCGCCGCATAGAGGGCGTCAACATTGATCCACTGGCTTCTGGCGTGTTGTTCTGACGCTTTGACCATCGCAGCCTCCGCAAATCAGGGATGAGGATTGGCGTGACACGATCGTGCGTTGCAACGCCGTGCGCCGCATGGCGCCAGTTCTGCCAAAAACGGTGCAGAACGCGCCACCGCGAACTCTGGCCTCGAGTCTGCTTCTGCGGCTCCAAAGCCTTCAAGCGATGTCGGTATCGCGATAAAACCTTCGCATCTTCGTGACACGGGCACAACAATGCGACCGGGTCTACGAACGCACCAGCGTCATCATCACGACCAATCTCCGCTCCGCCAAATGGGCCTGCGTCTTCGGCGAGCAGACGTTTTCATGATGCCTCCTTTCTCGAACGCCTTGCGCTGGAGATGGGTGCGAAGCCTATTGAATTGCTCGACTGAGAGGTGATTTGCTAAGGCTCGCCCTTTGTGAGCCGATGGGTTAACAGTCCACGAGCGAGGTAATTGAGAATCGTTTGCAGCATCACGCCGAGCGTGGCCGCGGCGCCCTGGATGGAGTAGCTGCCATCAGGCCGCTCCGGCGGGCTCGCGTCGGCTGTACAGCCGCGCGCCCCGACAAAACCCTCTCGATTCAGAGTTCCGCGATCGCCTTGTCCACCTTGTTGGCGGCGTTGAGCTCCGCCGGCGCAGCACGTCGATATCAAAGTAGTCGCGGCAAGTGTGAACTTGCCTCTGTAAGCAATGCTCACTGGTTGCGACGGTCTGCCAGACAACCTTCAGCCATACCTGACCATGCGCCCGCTTCTGATCGAGAATTGCTTCGCGAACGATGAATCGCAAAATGCGTTCTTGGTCGGCAGGTTTTCGCCGAGCGCCTGCAGCGAGGCAGCATCTCCACCGCTTCCGACCCACACGAGTGATAATTGATTCCTTAAGCCTGTCAGAGAAACATTATCACAACTGTCGAGGGTGATCGGTCGCCTATGCAATTCCCAAAAGGTTATCGTGCTACGGCAGCAATTCCCGACGAAGAGCGAGGGCTACGGCGTGAGGCAGCGTCGATGCGCCGAGCTTTCGCCGGCCGTTGTCGAGATGAAACTTCACCACGCGCGGCGTAACGCGCAAAATCGTGGCCATTTCTTGCATTGTCTTTCCCAACGACGCCCATCCGAGGCATTGCCGTTCTCTGAATGTCAGCACGGCATTATCCTCATCGAGACCCACTTGATCCGACATTCTGGCTTTTACGTGAGCATGGTAGGCAAACCCCATTATCTGCAGCAGATCTTTCGAGTTCTCCGTGAGGCGATCGATCGCGGGACTGCGATCATCGGCCGCAAATGTGAAGGCGCCGAAACGGCCGTAGCCTGCAGCAATAGGGACGGTCACTCCCATTCTGATGTTGAAGCTCAGCGCTTCATCGATAAAACGACGTTCTGTCATTGATCGCGTCGTTGCCGCGTCGCTCGCATCCCACACAAATACGGGGCCAAGAGTACGCGCCTGACGAAGAACAGGATCGATATTTTGATATCGCTCCTCGCAATAGCGATCCACCCAGCTCTTCGGATAGGAAGTGACGACAGTGGGGTCGCCGTCGCCTCCTTCATAATATGCGAACCATCGAAAGCCCAGCGCATGCGCAGCGCGCTCTCCGACGCGTTGGAATTCCTCCCTCGTGTTTGCAATGTACACGGCGTCGATGAATTCATGGAATGCCGTTTCAGCCTTTTTCATCCGGCGCCCAACCGCATACAAATGTTAGATTTTTTCGCCATCGAGAGACGAGCGAGATAGATGCTTGGCGTCTATTGTCCTGATGGGGCGACTTTTGGGCAGAACCCCAAATTTTACCCACAGCCGCCCTGTCTAAAGTGGCAGGTTCCATACCGAGACCTCCTGCTGCATTGCTCGCGAGCCTCAAGTCCCGCAGCTGGAGACGATTCGGAAATGAAACAGCTCGCGCCCGCGTCTCTTGTCGATCTTCACGCTCACAGGCGAACGCATGCGATGCCCGCCCTCAAAGATCGCGCAGTCGCGAAATGGCGACTCGTCGCCTGAGTTGAAGAGGCCAAAGGCTCGCCAATCTCGACTGACGTTTTGAAGAGGACTCCCTGACATGGATCCTGCCGCTTTCGTTACTCTCCTTGAAAGTTGCGCGCCGGGAGCGGCTATCCCGCAGCTGACGGCGATCGTGCGCCAAACGAGCGCCTTCGAGCCGCTCTTGATCACGATCGATGGAAGAAAGCCGATTACCGTTCAGGCGACCAGCGTCGAGGAAGGCGTTCAACTGGCAAGCGAAGCGACCGTCGCCGGACAAAACGTGCGAATCGGTCTCGCTCAACTTGGTCCCGAAGAAAGGAAACAAGCTGGGCTGACGATCTCAGCAAGCTTCGACGCTTGCAAGCATGTCGCCGGCCTGCGCGCACTGTACCAAGCGCGACTCGAGGCAGCGCGCACAAGGGTGAGCGATCCAGAATTGGCCGCGGCGTCCGTCGTCGCGAGCCTCGTCAAAAAGGAATCGCTAGCGGCGCCCCAGATTGCGGCGCGTCCACAGGCGGTCCCGCCCTTAGGCGGATCCGCAGCGGAACGTTCCTCGGCGGGCATGTCGCCCAACGAGCAGCGTCCAACCCTCGACGTATATCGCTCCGGCCGCGGCGCTTCGCTTTTTGTCTATGAGCACTGAATGAGCTCTCTCGTTTCGTTCGGTCTAACGACACGCGAGCCCATCCGTCGCGAGTCTATCGGGAGTCTCTGATGTTTTCTCTTCGCAAATCCTCCGCACTTCTCTGCATGGGCCTCATCATCAGCATCGGCTTCGTCGAGCCGGCGTTGGCGCAGTCGGCAAACATTGAGGGCGTGCTGCAGAACATCGTCACCCTGCTAACCGGCAATGTCGCGCGTCTCTTGGCGACTCTTGCCGTGATCATCGTCGGCGTCGCCTGGATGTTCGGTCATCTCGATTTGCGCAAAGCTGCTTACGTTGTGCTCGGCGTCGCCATTGTTTTCGGCGCCTCAGAAGTGGTGTCGACGCTGACTGGCGGTCGCTGATGATGGAGCCGCACCGACTGGCCGAGGACATGTTGTTTCTCGCCTGCACGCGCCCGGCGATGATCGCAGGGGTCACCATGGAGGCTATGGCCTTCAATATGATTTTCTCCTGCATCCTTTTCCTCGCCGCCGGGAGCATCCTTTACGGCCTGGTCGCGCTCCCCATCCACGGCGTCAATCGGATCATCTGCCGGTATGATCCCAACATGTTCCGCATTCTTCTCGCGTGGCTCGAGACGCGTGGGCGGATGCGCAATGCTTCGTTCTGGGGCGGCTCATCCTGCACGCCGCTGCGGCTCGTGAAGCCCTATCGAGCGAAAGACTTTGCCCATGCGTAAGGCGGCGATTAAAACGCGCGAGCTCGAACCGGACGTCTATCTGCCGTTTGTGCGGCACGTGAACCAGACGGTTATCAGCCTCTCGACGCGCGCATTGATCACGGTTATCCGCCTCGACGGCGTTTCTTTCGAGACCGCCGCGACCGCCGATCTCAACGACCTCCACGCTAAGCTCAATCTGACGCTGCGCAATCTCGCCGACGAGCGGTTGGCGCTGTGGACGCATCTCGTGCGCCGACGCTCGATGGATTACCCCGAAGGGCAATTCCGTTCGAGCTTCGCGGCAACGCTCGACGCCCGTTATCGCGAAAGGCTGCACGGCGAACGGCTCTTTCGCAACGATCTTTACCTCACGCTTGTCTGGCATCCAGGACGCGCTACGACCGAAGCCGCCGCCGACTTTTTCAAACGGCTCGGCCGCGCGGACCGCATCGCAGCGGAAGTCGACACTGAGGCCTTGAAGCGGCTCGGTGACGCCGCACGCGACATCGTGGCGGCGCTCGAGCGCTATGGCGCCCGTCCATTGGGGCTCATCGAGCGTAAGGCGCTCATCTTTTCCGAGCCGATGGAGTTCCTGCACGCGCTCGCCTCCGGCGAATGGCTGCCAACGCCCTTGCCGCAGGGGCCGATCGGGCCGGCGATTTATACGAACCGGGTCATTTTCGGGCGCGAAGCCCTCGAAATCCGCCGCAGCGGCGATTCGCTCTTCGCCGGCATGTTCGGGATCAAGGAATATCCGGCTTCGACCAGGCCCGGACTGTTGAACGGGCTCCTCTCCTTGCCGTTCGAGCTCGTCCTGACGCAATCTTTCGCCTTCCTGTCGAAAGCCGACGCCAAGACGGTGTTGACGCGCAAGCAGAACCAGCTGGTTTCTGCGCGCGATCCTGCGGCCTCGCAAATCGAGGAGTTGAGCGACGCTCTCGACGATCTCGGATCGAACCGCTTCGCGCTCGGCGATCACCATCTTTCGGCGCTCATCTACGCCGAGACGCCGAGGCAGCTTGCAGAGTTCATGAGCTTGACGCGGAGGGCGCTCGCCGACGCCGGCGCGGTCGCAGCGCGCGAAGATTTAGGATTAGAGGCGGCCTACAGGGCGCAGCTGCCAGGGCTCTTCAAATACCGCGCCCGGTCCGGCGCCATCACCTCACGCAATTTCGCGGCGTTCTCCCCTTTTCACACCTATCCGACCGGCAAGCCCGACGGAAACCATTGGGGACCGGCGGTCGCCATGCTCGAGACCGCCTCCGGCTCGCCCTACTATTTTTCCTTCCATCACGGCGACCTCGGCAACACTTTCATCTGCGGCCCCTCGGGGTCGGGCAAAACGGTGGTGCAGAATTTTTTGCTGTCGCAGGCCGAGCGGCTGGGGGCTTCTTACGTCTTCTTCGACAAGGACCGTGGCGCCGAGATTTTCGTGCGCGCCGCCGGCGGAACGTATCTGACGCTGCGCAACGGCGTTCCGACGGGCTGCGCGCCGCTCAAGGCCTTGGAGCTGACGCCGGCCAATCTCTCATTCCTCGGCCAGCTGATCCGCAAGCTGGTTACGCCCGATAACCGGCCGCTGACGGTCGCCGAAGAAGAGCGGATCGATTCAGGGTTGCGGGCGCTCACCCGGCTTCGGCCGCAGGAGCGCTCGCTCGGCGCCTTGCGGGCGTTTCTGGGCCAGCAGGATCCGGAAGGCGTCGGCGCGAGGTTGGAGCGCTGGCAGCAGGGTGGCGCTCTCGGCTGGGCGCTCGACGGCGATGAGGACGAGATCGGCCTCAATTCCCGTGTCATTGGCTTCGACATGACCGAGCTTCTCGATCATCCGACCGTGCGCACGCCGCTAATGATGTATCTCTTCCATCGCGTCGAGAAGCTCATCGACGGCCGCCGTCTCATCATCGACATCGACGAGTTCTGGAAAGCGCTCGGCGACGACGCCTTTCGCGATCTCGCCAACAACAAGCTGAAAACGATCCGCAAGCAGAACGGCGTAATGGTGTTCGGCACCCAGTCGCCGCGCGACGCCCTTGCTTCGCCCATCGCCCACACCATCGTCGAGCAATGCCCGACGCAAATCTTTCTCCCGAATTCGCGCGGAACGAGAGCCGACTATGTCGACGGCTTCCATCTCACCGACGCCGAGTTTCGCCTGGTCAGAGAGGAGCTCGCCCCCGAGAGTCGGCGCTTCCTCGTCAAGCAGGGACACAATTCCGTGGTGGCGAAGCTCGATTTGATCGGCTTCGATGATGAGCTCGCCGTGCTCTCCGGCCGCACCGAAACCGTCGAACTCCTCGATCGCATCCGCGGGGAGGCCGGCGATGACCCGGCTCGCTGGCTACCGATCTTTCATGCTGAGCGAAAGAAACCCCAATGAAGTTTACCCATCAACGAGTCGGCGCGATCGCGATCGCCGCCCTGCTCTCTGCCTCGCCCGCCGCCGCCCAGGTCGTGTTCGACCCGAGCGTGTTCGCACGCCAGTTCGACCAGCTCATCGAAATGAAGAAACAGGTCGATACGCTGACCTCGCAGCTCCAGGTCGCGCGCGATCAGTTGAGCGAAGCCAAGCGGCTCTATGACAGCGTCAACAAGCTCACGAACGCCAACGACATCGGGGCGCTGCTCAACACCCCGCAGTTTCGCAAAGTTCTGCCGCAACAATTCTCGGAGATCGAGAAGCTCGTTGCGGGACAAGGGAGCGGCAGTTTCGCGAGCGCGATCGACTCATATCTCTCACAAAACCGGGCCTACGCCGGCAATGGCGCCAATTCCTACTACCAAAGCGAGCTCGACCGCATTGCTCGCGAGACCGGCGCCAAGCATTCGCTCGGCCAAGCTGTTTATGACACAGCCTCGCAAAGGATCGACGCTCTCGAAGAGCTGCGCAGGCGCATCAGTTCGGCCAGCGGCGCGAAAGAAGTGCTCGACCTCTCGGCGCGCCTCCAGGCCGAACAAGCGCTGCTGCAAAACGACGTGCTACGCATGCAGGGCCTCGCCATGATCCAACAGGCGCGTGGCGACATGGATGCGCAGCGCGAGCGGGAAAAACAGCGACAAATCGTCGACGAAATGAAGGCGGCGCTGAAATGAAGCGATCGGCTCTCCTTCTCCTCGCAATGCTCATCGGCGCCGGACTCGCGGGCTGCGGCGAAGGCAATAAACGCGCCGAAGAGGCGCCCTCGCCTGCCATGTCCGGACAACAATCGCCGCCGCCGGCAAAGCCGGTTTCGTGGTTCATCGAACATCGCGACGAGCTGCAGGCGACGCTCAAGGCCTGCCGCGATAATCCCGGCGCGCTCGGCAAGACGCCCGACTGCGTCAATGCCAGCGCCGCGCGCGACAAGATCATCGTGCAAGAGATGAAAGACGCTTTGAAATAGGATTCGCCCGCATGGCCGTGAACGTCTTCGACAGTTTCCTGCACGAGTTCGAACAGCCGATCACGAATTTCGTCTCGACGTCGGCTTCTAATCTCGCCGCTTACGTCAACGGCCCCTTGCGCGTCGCGGTCATGCTCTATGTGATCCTCTATGGCTTTGCCGTGATGCGCGGCGCGATCGCCGAGCCGATCCTCGATTTCGCGTGGCGAGCGATGCGCGTCGTCGTTGTCGTCTTGCTCGCGACCAACTCTTCGGCTTTCCAGCAATATGTCACCGGCCTCTTCTTCGACTCTCTCCCCAAGGAAATCGGCAACGCCATTGCGGGCTCCGGGCTCAACGTCAATTCCGGCGCGCCGTTCGATCAGTTGCTCTCGAAGGGCATCGACATCGCCAACAAAATTTACGACCAGGCTGGCTTGACCAATATCGCGCCGGCTCTGATCGCCGCCATTCTCCTGGTCTTCGTTGCGATCGGCTCGTTTTTGCAATTCGCCGTCCTGCTCTACGCCAAGATCGGTCTCGCGATCGTTATCGCGCTCGGCCCGCTCTTTATTGCGCTCGCTCTCTTCGACGCCACGCGCCCATTCGCGGAAAGCTGGCTGCGCCAGCTCGCGAATTTCCTGATCTTGCTGGTGCTCGTCATCGCCCTCGTCGGACTGATGCTCTCGGCCGTCAGCGGCTTCATCGACAAATTCTCGAATAACGCCACGACGGTCGGCGAGATGCTGGTCGGCGCGGTCGCCATCAGCGCCCTGCTCGGCCTCTCCGGCCACATCGCCCTGCAACTACCGTCGATCGCTGGCGGGCTCGCCGGCGGCGGCGCTTCGCTCGCGAGTCGGCTGGTGACGCGAACGCTCGTCGCCAATGCGGCGGCCGCGGCGGCCGGGGCCTATGCCGGGGCGCGCTGGTCGGCGAACCGCAGCCTTGCGGCGATGAAGGTCCGCAGCCAAGGCGGCAGCATTCAACGGGCCTGATCAAACAAACCGAGCCAACTAAGAACGGGCCGGCAGCGGCTGCGCCGGATGACATGGGATTACCGAGAATGCGGCAATTAATCATTATGTGCGTGATGGCCTGGCCGCTCGGCGGCTGCGCGACTTTTTCCAGTGCGCCGCCGACTTGCGATGGCCTCGCGCGGCGTCCCCTCAACCGCTCCCTGTGGGATTGGGAGGGCGCGCCGCAAGCTCTTGGCTCGGTTCCCTCATCGCCGATCCGCACGGCCGAGACCGGCCGACCGAATGCCGCAAGTGCGCTGAATCGCGCGGCGCCGGCGCCTTCCATCGCGAGCGACAAGCAAAACGCGAGCCTCGTCATCGACTTCGCCTCCTATCGCTCATGCGGCAAGGAGGGCTGACGATGGTTCGCCCCGACGAACTGCAAGCCTATTTCAAGAATGCGCGCCGCTGGGAGCAGGACCTGTTGCTCTCGGCGCAGCGCTCGAAGCGGATCGCTTGGGTGATCGCCGCGGGCGCCTGCGGCTTGGCGGTCGTCTCCGTGGGCGCGGTGGCGGCGCTCGCCCCCTTGAAGACGGTCGAACCCTTCGTGATCCGCGTCGACAATTCGACGGGGATCGTCGAGACCGTCGCTGCGCTGAAACAAACGCCGGCGCGCTACGACGAAGCCGTCACCAAATATTTCCTGGCGCGTTATGTGCGCGCCCGCGAGGGCTATAGCGCCGCGGAGGCGGAGACGAATTTCCGCACGGTCTCCCTGCTCTCCGCCCCGGCCGAACAGGCGCGTTTCGCCGCCTGGTATCGCGGCTCCAACCCCGAGAGCCCGCAGGTTCTGCATGGACGCTTCGGCGTCGCCAATGTGCGCATCAAAGCAATCTCGCTTTTGAGCGATAACGTCGCCTCCGTCCGCTATCTCGCCGAGAGCCGCAAGGGCGAAGAGACGCGAATCACCCATTGGATCGCGACGCTCACCTTTTCCTATGTCAACGCACCGATCTCCTCGAGCGACCGCCTCATCAACCCGCTTGGCTTTCTCGTTTCCGAATACCGCGCCGATCCGGAGGCCGTGCCGTGATCCGCAATCTCCTCCTGATCCTACTGACGCTCGCCTGCGCCGGATTGCCGAGCATGCCGGCGATCGCCCTGCAGCAGCCTTCCGCCGGCCCGCGCGACGCGCGCGTGAGGATGGTGACCTACGACCCGGCCAATGTCGTCAAGATCAACGGGGTCATTCGCGCCTCGACGCAGATTGTTTTCGCCGACGACGAAGAAATCGCGCATGTGGCGATCGGCGACTCCGTCGCCTGGGAGGTCGCGCCCGCTGGATCGATCCTGTTCCTCAAGCCGCGCGAGAAGCATTCGCCGACCAATCTGCAGGTCGTGACCACGCGGGCCAACGGCCGCAAGCGCTCCTACCAATTCGAGCTGTCGATCGCGGAAAGCTCGCTTGCGGAGGGCTATTTCGTCGTGGGCTTCACCTATCCCGGCGACGAGATCGAGCGCCGCCGTGTAGAGGCGGCGGCTCGGGGAGCCGGGCGCGAAGGGGCTCTGATCGAAGACGCTTTCGCCGTCTCTCGCGCTTATGGGGCGCGCAACTGGCGCTTCTCGGCGCAAGGATCGATTGATCTCGAGCCCGAGGCGGTATTCGACGACGGAAAGGAGACGACCTTCCGCTTTGCGGGAAATCGCGAAGTGCCGGCGATTTACCTCATCGCCTCGGACGGATCCGAGACGCTTGCGCCAAAGGACGTGCGCGGCGAGCTCGTCACCGTCCATGCGACAGCGCTGGAGTTTCGGCTGCGTAAAGGCGGCGACGTTCTCTGCATCTACAACGAGGCCTTCGATCCCGTGGGCGTCAATCCCGGCACGAATACGATGAGTCCCAACGTCGCTCGGCTGCCGAAAGCCCCGAACAGGCGGCGATGAGAGGCGAGAAATGACTCAAGCTCAGACCGACGCCCTCCCCGGTGAACGCGGCATTACTCCGATAGCGGGCTCGAATGAAGCCAGCCGGCGAGCGACGCTTCAGCGCGGACTCGGGGCCGCGGCGCTGACCGCCTTCGCGGCGTTGATCATCTGGGGAACATGGAAGGGCGAAACGAAAGCAAATGACCCCGCGCCCAAACTCCTGATCCGTCAGGCGGCGGCCTTCGAACCGGCGCGAGAGCCGCCGACGCCGAAAGGGCCGGACGTCACGGGCGCCATTCCGCGCCCCGCCCCTGCGGCGCCGACGCCCTCGCCGACCGATCAGTTGATGGAGAGCGCGCGGCGCGCGCCGGTGCTGGCCTACAACCGGCCGCTCCAGGCGCGGGCGACTCACAATCCGCTTACAAACGAGTTGGGATCCTACCCTAACGGGATCGGGGAGCCGCCGCCGCAAAACGAGCTTTTGGACAAATTGCAGCCGACCCCGCTCGAAGGCGTGCGCGCCTCGCGGCTTCCCAACCGCAATCTTCTCGTCGCGCAGGGGACCGCCATTCCTTGCGTTCTCGAAACCGCCATGTCGTCGGACGTTCCCGGCTTCGTTTCCTGCGTCGTCTCACGCGACGTGATGTCGGATTCGGGCAATGTCGTATTGATGGAAAAAGGGACGCAGATCGTTGGCGAATATCGCGCCAATGTCCGGCGCGGCTCGCACCGCCTGTTCGTGCTGTGGACGCGGGCAAAAACCCCCACGGGCGTGATCGTCGCGCTTGCCTCGCCCGGAACCGACGCGCTCGGCCGCGCCGGATTCGATGGCGAGATCGATACGCATTTCTGGCAGCGTTTCGGCGGCGCGCTCTTGCTGTCGATCGTCGGCGACGCCGCCGCAATCGGTCGCCAGCAGCTACAAACGAGCGACATTCAGATCGTCAACGCGCCAGGCGCCGCCAATACCGCTGCGGCCGTCGCCGTCCAGCACTCGATCGACATTCCGCCGACGCTGAACAAGAACCAGGGCGAACTCGTCAATGTGTTCGTCGCGCGCGACCTCGATTTCTCTTCCGTCTATCGGCTTCGCCGCATCGAGTCGCGTGCCCGGATATTCGATCCTCCTCCGGCGCCCATCGCGGACCATGTCATGGTGACCAAGCCGTGAGATCCGCCGGAACCGGCGATCGCGGCGGTGCGCGTCTCGTCCTCGAGCGCTATCTCGAACCGTTGGCGCCCTATCTTGGAGACGACAGCCTGACGGAGATCGTCGTCAATCGCCCGGGCGAAGTCTTCATCGAAGGCCCTAGCGGCTGGGCGCGGCGCGAGGCGTCGGCGCTGACGCAAGAGCACCTTCTGCATCTCGCGACCGCAGCGGCCGGCTTCACCAAACAGGATGTCAGCGCCGAACGCCCGATCGTCTCCACCACGCTTCTTTGCGACGAGCGCTGCCAGATCGTCGTCCCGCCCGCCGTCCCCGCCGGCACACTCAGTCTGACGATCCGCAAGCCCGCGGCCCTGACCATGACTCTTCATAACCTCGAAGAGGCGAAGCTCTTCGACGACGTGCGCGCGGCGAGCGAGGAGCTTTCCGCCGACGAGCATCGCCTGCTCGCCTTGAAGGAAGCGGGCAGATGGCGCGAATTCCTGGAGCTCGCGGTGCTGACCCGCCGCAACATCCTCATTTCGGGAGCGACGGGCTCCGGCAAGACGACGCTCTCGAAGGCGTTGATCGCGGCGATCCCAGAGGACGAACGGCTCATCGCCATCGAAGACGCCGCCGAGCTTGTCATCCCGCATCGGAATTGTGTGCGGCTGCTCTATTCCAAAGATGGGCAGGGCCTCGCCAAGGTCGGTCCGCGCGAACTCCTGGAGTCGTGTCTCCGCATGCGCCCCGATCGCATTCTGTTGCAGGAGCTGCGCGATGGCACGGCCTTCTTCTATCTGCGCAACGTGAATTCCGGGCATCCGGGATCGATCACCACGGTGCACGCGGACAGCGCCCGTCTCGCCTTCGAGCAATTGACCCTCCTCGTGAAAGAGAGCGCGGAAGGCCGCGACCTCCATCGCGACGACATCCGCTCGCTGCTTCTCCTGCTCGTCGACGTCGTCGTGCAAATGCAAAAGCGCGACGGCCGTTACCGCATCACGGAAATCTATTATGACCCTCTTCGCAAACGCGAGCACGCCCGTTAGGGCGGCGTTCTTTGCGGCGCTTATCGTTAGCGCTTCGGCGCTCTTCCTCTTCGTCGCCTCGAACGTGCTGCTGCTCGGGCTTCATGCCCACGACGGCGGTTTCCATCTTATAGAGATCGTCAGCAGCTGGGCGCATTATGGCGCCGACAAACGCCTCGATCGCTGGCTGACGCTTTCGACTCTCGCCGGCCTCGTCGTCTCCTTCGGCGCGCTCGGCGCGGTCTTGCGTCGCCGTCCTCTGCCCTTGCACGGGAAAGCAAAATTCGCCAGCGCACGCGAGATCGCCGAGGCGGGCTTGCGTGCGCGGCAAGGCCTGTTGCTCGGACGCAAGGACGGCTCTCTCCTCTGCTTCGGAGGCTCGGAGCATGTTCTCGTCTACGCCCCGACCCGCACCGGCAAGGGCGTCGGCTACGTCATTCCCAATCTCCTCAACTGGTCGGATTCGGTCGTCGTTCTCGATGTAAAAAAGGAGAATTGGGATAAATCGGCGGGCTTTCGCGCCGCGCACGGGCAGGAAGTCCATATCTTCGATCCCCTCGACGAGAGCGGCCGCACCGCCCGTTACAATCCTCTCTCTTATGTGCGCAGCGAGCCGGCGGATCTCTATGACGATCTGCAACGCATCGCCGTCATGTTGTTTCCCTCCGAGAGCCGCGGCGATCCCTTCTGGTTCGAAGCCGCCCGCTCAGCTTTCGTGGCGATTGGCGGCTATGTCGCCGAAACGCCCGGGCTGCCCTTCACCATTGGCGAAATCCTGCGCCAGCTCTCTTCTACCCACGATCTGAAGAAGCATTTCGACAAGATCATAGCGGCGCGCAAATCCGGCCCTTCGCCCCTCTCGCGCCATTGCGTGACCGCGCTCAACGATTTTTTGGCCGCTTCCGAGAACACCTTGAACTCGGTGCGCAAGACGGTGACGGCGCGTTTGGGCCTCTGGCTCAATCCCCGCATCGACGCGGCGACGGCGGAGAACGACTTCGACCTACGGCTTTTGCGGCGGCGGCCGATGTCGATCTATCTCGGGGTGACGCCCGATAATCTCGATCGCTTGAGCCCGCTCCTCAATCTGTTCTTCCAGCAGACGATCGATCTCCACACCCGCGAATTGCCGGAGCAAAACCAAAAGCTCAATCGCAAGCTGCTGTTGCTCTTGGACGAGTTCGCCGCGCTCGGCAACGTCAATGCGCTCGCGAAGTCCGTGGCCTTTCTCGCCGGCTTCAACGTGCGTCTGCTGACAGTTATCCAGAGCCCGGCGCAACTGCGCGCAATCTATGGGCCGGATCTCGCGAAGAACATTATCACCAACCACGCCGTCGAGGTGGTGTTTGCGCCGAAAGAACAGGACATTGCGAACGAGCTCTCGGAGCGCATTGGCTATGACACCGTGAAGGCCTCGAGCCGGAGCGGAACAAGGGGATTGGCGATGCGGGCGACGAGCGAAACCGTCTCCGAGCAACGCCGCGCTTTAATGCTGCCCCAGGAATTGAAGCTGCTGCCGAAATCCAAGGCGATCCTATTGATGGCGGGCGTTCCGCCGATCGTCGCCGACAAGATCGTCTATTACAAGGACAAGGCGTTTCTCGAACGTGTGTTGCCGGCGCCTGTCCTGGAACTGCCGAAGGGCCGCTCTACGGCCCTGCTCGACGCCGAAATCAAGGAGCTTCGCTCTGAAGTCGCGGAGCTACGCGCCGTCTTCCAGACGCGGCCGCTGAGCGATGAAGAAATCGCCGATCCGTCGGCGATCCCCTCGGACGCCACTTTCGATTTCGGGGACGTCGACGTCGATCTCGAAGGGCTATCTGAGGAGGAAATGAAGGCCTGGACCCTCAACTATATCGACGCCCAGGCGATCGAGCCGGCGCGACGGTCGGGCCGCAGGTCGAGAGGGGAGCGACATGAGCGACACGGCTGACGCTCAAGGCGACTTTACAATCGAGCGCGTCACTGAGGCTGGCGACGATTGCAAGAACGACGAGTCGCGGCCGGCGCGTGACTCTGAAAAGCGCGATCCTATCGTCGAGCCCGTTAACGACGCGCCGCCTCCCGAAAAGTCAGCGCCGACGGCGGAGCACGATCAAGGTTTTCCGGATCGCGTCCGTCGCAAATATTACCTAGTCGCCGACCAGCCGGCGAAAGAAGGAGCGGCTCTCGAAGCGCGCGTCTATGCCGACGAGCGCGGCGAATACCTCGCCTTCAAGGCCACGGAAGACCGGCTCACGACGCGGCTCGCCTCCGCGCAAGTGGTCCACGACATGATCGCGGTCGTGGAACACCGAAACTGGCAGGCCATCCATCTTCGCGGCTCGGCGGAATTCCGGCGCGAGGCCTGGATAGAGGCAAGCGCGCGTGGAATGGAAGTCAGGGGCTATGAGCCGACCGACATCGACCGACAGGCGTTGGCAAGCAGGCGCGAGGCGCGGGAGCACGCAAATCGGCGCCCACCGGAATTGTGGAGCCGTTCGAACTTGAGCAAGGCGAGGCCCGGCGATCGATTCGAGACGCGCAGGAATGGCGTCGACCGAGCCCCGAACAACGTCACAGCGATCGACGCCTCCCCTGGCAAGCTGAGCGCCGATCGTCGGCCGGTTCCGCAGGGCCGTTGGCGGGCGCGGGCGGAAAAATTCCGCGCCGCCGATCGTAAGGCGGCGGCGCGAGACGCGGACCTCGCCGCCGCGCAATCGCAACTCGCGATCATCGAAAAAGCTCTCGAACGGGCCTTCCCTCGCGAGCCGCAAGCGCGTGAAAAAATCCTTGATACGGCGAGAGAGCGCATCGCTCAGCATCTCGAACAGGGGCGCTCTTTCGAACGAGCGATCGTCAGGGAGCGAGTACCGGAAGATGACAGATCGCGGACCGACATGGGCGAGGCTCGGCGGAACCCTGAAGAGGTCCGGGAAAGGACCCGTCAGCGGGAACGCTGACACGCGCCACGCCCGATGATCTTATTCTTGCGACTTTAGAGAAACGCGCTTCGCCCCACGCGCCGGCTGCAAGCGTTCGATCAGCTCGGCGGGCCGGACCCGCAAGGCGGAAGCGAGATCGATGAATTCGATGACGTCGAGCCGCCGCTCGCCGCCTTCCACTTTCGCGATGAACGATTGCGGTTTTCGCAGTTTCGCCGCAACCTGTGCCTGGGTTAGCCCGCGCCCCTGTCGCGCCTGAACCAGCAAAGCCAAGAGCTGGCGGTGGCGAGGCGATCGAAGCGTTTTGGACATCGATGCGGACGCGGCTCGAAGAAGGCGAGCCCATCCGATAATCCGGTTTTGGAATTATCCCATTTTGGGATATTCGGCTTAAACAGATGGGCGGCTCGAAGCCGTTAAAAGTTTCTTCAGCCGAACTACTCTAATCATCGAACCATTGGCCTGGGACGAGAGCATGGGCGAGAAGGCTGATCTCGAGAAAAAAGCCATCGAGGCGCTGCAGCGCTATCGCGAGGCATATGCCAGGGCCGAGGCGCTGGAACAGGAAGAGGCGGCCGCGCGCCAGGAAGTCTTTAAGCGGCTCAATCGCTTGGAAATCACGAAGGCCAAGGGCGGGCCTGCGCGCGTGAAACCCGAGGTCATCGCAGCGGACCAGGAAGCCATTTCCAGGCTGATGGAAATCCGCGCCGCCCTGAGCGAAGCGACCGGGGAGCTCGATTCGGCATTCCGGACCCTCGCCGCCTTTGATGAGCAGTTGGGCTATATCCCTGGTGTGAGCGCCGCGAAATCTAATGCGAGCCACATCGGAAGCAGCGCCGAAGAAAACGGCGAGCTACCCTGACCCAGGGCTTGCGGGCTGGCCCACGGCGCGGTGGCTCGGCGTCATTTGTGCATCCCTCAAGCGGCGTCCCAAAAAACTGGGCTCCGAGGCGAAAGTAGAGGGCGGCGAACGCGATCCCCAAGGCTCACGGTCGCGTCCTTCCCCTTTCCGATTTAGGATGCCCTCCCGCTGGCTCATTAACGGTTCACCTAGCTTGCCCCCGTCTTTTGACGCGACGCCGCCCAGAGAAACGCTCGTCGGCTCTGTCGAGCGGGTGACCTTCCACAATGAGGACAACGGCTTCGCCGTGCTGAAGGTGAAGGCGCGCAGCAAGCGCGACCTTGTCCCCGTCGTCGGCCATGTCGCTTCGATCTCGGCGGGCGAATTCATCCACGCCGTCGGGGTTTGGATCACCGACCGCGCCCACGGCCTCCAGTTCAAGGCGGACTTTCTAAAGACCACGCCGCCAACGACGGCGGAGGGAATCGAAAAATATCTCGGCTCTGGCATGGTGCGAGGGATCGGCCCCGTGCTCGCCAAACGGATTGTCGCGGCCTTTGGCGAGAAGACGTTCGAGCTTATCGAGGCGGAGCCGGAGCGCATGCGCGAGGTTGCCGGCATCGGCGAATTCCGGGCAGGAAAGATTGTCGCCGGCTGGGCCGAGCAAAAAGCCGTGCGCGACATCATGGTCTTTTTGCACTCGCACGGCGTCGGCACGTCCCGAGCCGTGCGCATCTTTAAGACTTATGGTCACGACGCCATTCAGGTCATGACGGAGAATCCGTATCGGCTGGCGCGCGACATTCGCGGCATCGGATTTCGCACCGCCGACGCCATCGCCATGAAGCTCGGCATGACGCGAGAGGCCCCGCAACGGGTGCGGGCCGGAATTTCTTACGCCTTGCAGGAGGCGACAGACGAAGGTCACTGCGGTCTCCCCATCGAGGAGCTGATCAAGCTGGCGACGGCGCTGCTCGAAGTCGATGAGGGAGCCATCCGGTCCGCCCTCACGGATGAGCTCGCCGGCGGCGACGTGGTGGCGAATACGATCGAAGGAAAGCCCTGTGTGTTCTTACGGGGCTTATATCTAGCCGAACGCGGCGTCGCCGATCGGCTGCGCTCCCTGACAGACGGCTCGCCGCCCTGGCCGACAATCGATGTCGACAAGGCCATTCCATGGGTCGAGAAGCGCACCGGCAAGACTTTCGCCGCGTCTCAGCGCGCCGCGATCGGCATGGTTCTCAATTCCAAGGCGGCTGTGGTCACCGGCGGCCCCGGCGTCGGTAAAACCACACTGCTCGACGCCATCCTGCGCATTCTCGCGGCCAAAGGAACGCGCCTTCTGCTCGCAGCGCCCACCGGCCGCGCCGCCAAGCGCATGAGCGAGCAGACGGGGATCGAGGCCAAGACCATTCACCGCCTGCTCGAAACCGATCCGAAGACCGGGGGTTTCCGCCGCGATACTGACCATCCGCTCGACTGCGACCTGCTCGTCATCGACGAGACAAGCATGGTCGACGCCTCGCTCATGTTCGCGGTGTTGAAAGCGGTTCCGGCAAAGGCCGGTTTGCTGCTCGTTGGGGACGTCGACCAACTTCCCTCGGTCGGTCCGGGTCAAGTTCTCGGCGACATCATCGACTCAGGCGTCGTTCCCGTCGCGCGGTTGACGGAAGTGTTCCGCCAGGCGGCGGAAAGCCGGATCGTCAGGAACGCCCATCGCATCAATCGTGGCGAAATGCCCGAATGGCCGAAGCCCGGCGAAGAAACTGATTTCTTTTTCGTCGAGGCGAATGAGCCGGAGCAAGGCGCGGCCAAGATCGTCGACATTGTTCGCGACCCGCATTCCGCGCCGCTTCGGCCTTGACCCCGTTCGCGACGTGCAGGTGCTCTGCCCGATGCAACGCGGCGTTCTCGGCGCGCGAGCGCTCAACAGCGATCTCCAGAACGCCCTCAATCCGAATATGGCCGAGAAGATCGAGCGTTTTGGCTGCAGCTTCGCGCCGGGCGACAAGGTGATGCAGATCGAGAACGACTATGACCGTGAGGTGTTCAACGGCGACCTTGGTCGAGTCCGCCATATCGACCAAGCCGATGGCGTTCTCATCGCGGAGTTTGACGGTCGCGAGGTTGAATATCCGTTTGGCGAACTCGACGCACTCGTTCCCGCCTATGCAACGACAATCCATAAATCGCAGGGATTAGAATATCCCGCAGTGGTGATCGCCATCGCCACCCAGCACTATGCGATGCTCGCCAGAAATCTGCTCTACACTGCGGTTACTCGCGGCAAGCGCCTTGTCGTCATTGTCGGGCAGCGCAAGGCCCTGGCGATCGCGGTTCGTATCCATGGACGCAAGCGACGATGGACCAAACTCAAGGAATGGCTGTCGCTGTGCTGATCGATTGGTTCCGCCTCATTGTCTTGGTGTCGTTCGGCGAACATCCCGAACCACTGGCATGTTTGCCAGAACAGACGCACGCTGTCCACGCCGACCTTGTCTAGACGCGCGTCACCATAAGACGCCTCCTGGCGTCGTGGGGAACGCAGGACGGGCCTTGCTTGCCGCAGTCGCTGCGCCTCTCGGTTTGGCCGTCGTCCAGATCTGTTGGAAATGGAGCCGAGCAATATTCTTGTCTCAGCGTTCGGTCTCGATTGCCAATTTTCCTGTCCTCGCGTCCACGATGATGACCGTCGACGTTGGGTTTTTCTGCTTTATTAGACGGGCAAACCCCATCGCGTCACGGACATCATAAAATTGATCGCGGAGAATTCCGTCGATTCGAACTTCGTAGGGACACTCAACAAGCTTCAGAGGACGCAAGTTCATCGGCGAGGATCTGGCTGGAGAACCTTCGAGGCTAATGGAGAGCGCGCTAGCCCATAAGGCGGACATCTCCTTATATTGTCTCCTAAGTCGTTCAACTGCAAACCCCAAAAAACGAGGCTTCAAAGCGAATTTTCCACCATGCGTCGCACGCAACTTCTCAACAAATGCTTCGTGCGCTTCGAACTTTCCGAAGTCCGGAATTAGCGCTCGAAAACCCAATTCGACTGAGGGTCATATTCACCGCCATCGCTTAGCACTGTTATGACATGCCCCCTACGTGGCCCAATAAATTCCTATGCGTTAACTTCCTTCCTGAATGCAATTCGGGTGGGCTAAATGTCAAACACTGACGCTGACTCTGGGGGATTTCAACTTATGCGCCTGAGACGACCACGACTTGCCTCACCCGAGGAGGTTCGAATATCTCGCGAAGGGGAATGGGCGATTATTGAATATGCTGACCCCACTATCTCATCAGTACGTTTGCGGGTCGGTTCCGAGATCGAGAAGATGACAGACGCAGCGATTCTCGCTCTGCTCAACCTGACCGTGGACGCCCGAGACGAAATTGCAGCCCAGTCCGAAAATCGAGTGATCGAGGTTCTGCTTGGGCGGCCGCAGATCAAGTATTTTGAAGAGGGCGATCAGTGGGTCCCTCGCGCGCAAGTCTTACGATGCCACCTTGAGGATGACGACAACGGTAAGCTGGTCGTCTACGTCGACGATGAAAAGTTGGACCTTCAACAATTCGGTCGGATGCTCACGACCTATGCGGGATGAGGCATGCGAATTTATTTTGTTGATGATGACGCAGTGGCAGAAGAGCCCACGGTGGAAGTCAAAGATCCGGAAGACTAGCGTCATACCCTGCTAATCCTGCAGGCCGGCATCGGATGTCGCACAGTTCTTTCAAAGACCGAGCGTCAATTGCCTGGCCTCGCCGGCGGGCAATTGACCGAGCGATGATAGAGAGACGCCCAGCAGTCGCACGCCTTTTTGGAGCGGGAACAAGAGCGGTAAAAGATCAAGGCAGATGTGCTCGACGCCCCTTCGGTCAAAGACATGGTCTGAGAGCGAACGGCTACGAGTGATCAGTTCGAAATCAGTGAATTTTACTTTCAATGTGATGGTCCGCCCGCGCACGCCGGCGCCTTCGCAGAAGCGCCAGATCTTGTCGATCATGGGCCGCAGCGCATCGCGCATCGTGTCGAATTCGAACAAGTCCTGAGGAAATGTGTTCTCAATGCCGATCGATTTACGCACGCGATCGGCTCGGACCGGCCGGTGGTCGACGCCGCGCGCAATCCAATAGAAATGCTGGCCCGCCATGCCGAAGTGTTTAAGCAGAAACGGAAGGGCTTGGGCTCGAAGGTCGATGCCCTTGTAAATGCCGTGCCGGTTCATCTTGGCGCTCGTCGCCGGTCCGATTCCATGAAACTTCCCCACCGGTATATTCTCGACAAAGCCCGCGCCCATTTTCGGCGTGATAACGAACAGCCCATCGGGCTTGCGATGATCCGATGCGAATTCTGCGCGAAACTTGTTGTAGGAAACGCCGGCTGAAGCCGTCAGCCCGGTTTCACAGCGAATCTTTCTCCTGATTTCCTGCGCGATCTCGGTGGCCGTCTCGAGCCCTTTCAGATTGTCCGTCACGTCGAGATAGGCTTCGTCGAGCGACAGAGGCTCGATGATACTCGTATATTCGGCAAAGATCGCACGGATTTGCAGCGAGATTTCCTTGTAGGCGTCGAAGCGCGGCTTCACAAAAATCAGATCGGGACATTTCCGGCGGGCGGTCACAGACGGCATTGCCGAACGCACGCCGAATTTTCTCGCCTCATAGCTCGCAGCCGCCACGACGCCGCGCTCGCGCTCGCCGCCGACCGCGACTGGCTTGCCGCGCAGTTCGGGACGATCGCGCTGCTCGACCGAGGCGTAGAAGGCGTCCATGTCGATGTGGATGATCTTGCGCGGACGCTCAGGCGCAGGATCGTTCAAGCGCGCGCATTTTGGCTCGTCTCTAACGGCGCCTTGAATCATTGCTCATCGCCAAATGTTTCGCATTCTCGCTCCGACGTCGAGTCGGACGCTTCGAATCCGGGTCGACGCCAACTCGGCCTCCGGCGCGAATCGTCGGCCAGGCCCTTCTCGTAAATATCGAAAGTATTGAATCTGGGATAAACCGCATGCGCGACGGATAGACGTGGCGGTCGTCCTCGCCGCTTTTGTCCGATCCCGTGCCTGCAATGACGAGGAGGGGCGGCCCAGGGTGCGCGGATTGTCCCTCGAGGCCGTGCTCGGCGGCCCTTCGCTGTTGCGAATTGACTATTTCGAAATGGGCGGCGGGCACGTCGAATCATCCTCCCTTTGTGGAGCGCATCTTCTATTGTTTCTCCTTTTGTTCGCAACCCCGGAGGTGGGCCGCGGGAACGGCTATTTCTCAAGTTCATCCTTCTCGGGCTCGGAAGGCCGAGGGGATTCCGTGTCGCGCGCCGCATCCCGCCGGCGGCTCGCGGCGAACTCGGCCAGCTCTTTCTTAAGCAATTGCCATCTCGTTTCGATAGCAGGCATGTCGCGTACGAATTCACGCATCTGCCGCGCGAGCGCTTGATCGGTCGCCTCCCCCGTGCGTTCGAGTTCCGAGGCGTAATCGAGATAGCGCCGACGGATTGCTTCCTGGCGTGATTGGATTTGTTTCTCCCAAGGCCGCTCCGCGCTCTTGCCTTCGACGGCCTCACGCAAGACCTCCTCCCGCGCGCGCCGATCGACATAGGGCGTGATCTCGCGTTTGCGGAGAGCGAGCACGGTCCCGCGGTCCGCCTTCCGCACCTTGCCGCGGGTTCGCCGCGGCGTCGCCTCCGCCGCGATTCCCCGCAACCTCAATCCCGCGGCGAACCGCTCGCGCCAGACCTGCAGGTCGGCCTTGCGAGGATTGAGACGTTTGCCGTCGTGGCCGTATGAGCGAACGGTCAAATGGACGTGTGGGTGCTTGTCCTCGAGATGCTGGACGAAGACATAATCGTGGTTGTGCCCGAATGTTTCGAGGGCGAACGCCCGAGCGGCATCCTTCACGGCGGTCGCATCGGTACCAGCCGGCATCGAGAGAATAATGTTTACCGAAAGCGAACCGTCGCGGCGGCGCCGATCATCGAGAGCGGCGTCGTCCGCCCATCGACTTTCCAAATCCTTCAACCCTACGCGCCCCACCAACAGCGCGCCCTGTTCCGTTTCACCGGCTAGCTCGCCATTGCGGGTAATGTATTCGAGATGCGACTTGAGATGCTCAACACTCTTGGTGCGGCCGGTGATCTTCACCATCACCTCCGGCGCTCGCTTGACGATGCGCTCCAATTTGGCGCGCATCGCCGCGGTCAGCCGTCCGGATCGCGCGCCATCGGGAATATCCAATTCCGCCTGACGCGGACGTCGAATGGGCGTTTGCCAGACGTAAGAGATCGGGGGCAGTTCCGCGAACAGGTCCGCCTCGCGCGGCGAGCGACGCCGGCTCACCTGCCTGCTCTCCAGTAATCGGCATTGTCCACAAATATGCGGCGCAGCTCCGTGAGCGCGCTTTCGATGACGCCTTTCACTTCGCGGATTTCGGACAGTCCGGTTTCGATCGCCCTGCCCTGTTGAACGCCGGCGTTCGCCGCGCGCGCGATCTGGTTGATGTTGGCGCCGATCCGATTGAGCTCACGCACGATCGCGCGCAGCGCTTCGCGTTCGTCGGGACATGTCTGCACGGGCGACCCTAACCGCGCACGCACAAGGGCGACGATCCAGCTCGTGCGCGTCATGCCGCGCCGCTGTGCGATTTCGGAGAGCTGGCGCATTTCGTTCTCCCGGAACCTTAGCGTCATCTTCTCAGGCCTGCCGATCGGCAATGGCACGGCGCCTGTCGCTTGTATGTCGAGCGCGTCAGTAATGAGGCGGCGTAGCAGCGCCGATTTGCCGCCCTCGGTTACGGCCAGCACTGCAAAGCGCGCCGCCACGTCGTCGGGAATGCGGAGGGAGATCAGCGCCATCGGCCGCCGACCCTGTCGCGATGTATTACATCGCTGGCGCAAAGCCTATCCTGCACTCCAAACGCATTTAACGATCTCTTTCCGCGTGATGATCGGCGGTTGGCATTTAGGCAGAAAGGAGCGTCTCGGTTCGGCGCCGCCCGAGTGAAGCTTAACATGGCGCAATCTCTTCGATGCGCAGCTCGGATACTGGAACTTCCTCTGTCTGCCCGGTTTCGAAAAAGCGGACGGACGCGAACCGGATCCCCTTGTTCGCAGGTCCATCAGTGAGCAAGCGGCCTGCGCGATCGCCATGCTGCACCAGGATCGAAACGGCAGATTTGCCCCTGCGCTGCTCGTGTGGACTGCGCGCACGTGCAGACGTTTGGTGGCGCTCGTTCTGAGCAGACCGCGGAATATTCGGTTTTGAGCTCTCGATGGCTGGAGCGGAGCTCGGGATGTCGCCGGACGGACTCAAAGTGGGGGTAAACGATGGATCACGCAGCTCGTGCGCGATGCGCCGCGCTTGAGCATCGGTGAAGCTTTCCTGCGTCGAACAGACCTGTTCGATCGCTTCGGGTTGCCCGCGCCATGCCTGGTAGAGCTCATAGACCGCGCGAATAGAAGACGTATGGAGCTTCGCCTGAAGAAAAGCCGGCATTTTTGGAATGACAGCGAAACGCGAGACCCAATCCCTCGGCTTGCCGAGCTTGCGGGCGATATAAGCCTGCTTCTCCCCTGCTTCGAGCCGCCCCACGATGAAGTCAGCGATTTCGGAAGTGGCAAGATCATCACGCTGAATGTTTTCGATGATCTGCGCGTAGCGATCGGGTGCGCTTCCCTCTCGGACGATGGCGGGCACTGAGTCGAGGCCGGCGAGTCGCGCTGCCCGATACCGGCGCGCGCCCATTATGATGAAGTAACGCCCCCAAGCCTCGCCAGGTCGGACAACGATGGGCTGCAGTATGCCCACGAGCCGGATCGAGTCCGCGAGCTGGGTGAGCTCTTCTTCGCTGAAGAGTCGCCGCGGCTGGTCGTGATCTTCGTCGATCTGGGATAGCGGAATGAGCAGAGGGCGACCATCGATGCCTGGGTTCCGCGTAGCGGCATCGACGAGGTCCTTGAAGCTGAGGTCGAGAGCCATCCTATCCCCCTCCTCAGCCGGCGCGTTCGACGATGTAGGCCAACACTGCCCGAATCTCGCGGCCGGCTTCCTGCGCCGAACGCCGCTTCAATGTCCATACCGGCGCTCGTTCGGCGACCGCTTCCGCGTAGCCGTCCCGCGCCACGACGTGGCCAGGGAAGACATATTTGCCCGCGTCCCGAAGCAGTTGCTCGAGATGCGCCCGCTGACGTGGCGACTTGCTGTTAAAGAGCGACGGCAGCAGGCCGAGAAACGTCGCATCGGACCGTCCATACCGTTTTTGGACGCCGACGAAGGTTTGCAGCAGTCCCTTCACGCCCTTGACCGAGTAGTCCTCGAGATAGATGGGAGAGAGCACATGAGTGGCGGCAACAAGCGCCGCTACGCTGCGTAGCCCGAGGGAAGGAGGCGTGTCGATGACGCATACGTCGAAATGCTCATTCGCCGTGGCGAGGTTCTGTCGCAGCGTCGGAATTGCAGCCGCGTCGCCACGATCGACGTCGGTCAAGGAGGTGTCGGCTGGAGCGAGGGTGAGGCCTTCGATTCCGCTGGGAGCGATCGGCGCCGCAGGCCGGAATAACCCCGCCGCCGAGGCATTCCCTGCATGGCGGGCGAGAGTGTCGGTCGCGTTCGCTTGAGCATCTAGGTCGAGGATCAGGACGCGGCGACCGGCTTCCGCCAGATACCAGGCCAGATGCACCGCGAGCGTCGTCTTGCCGACGCCACCCTTCTGGTTGTTGATCACGATCGTCTTCATGCGGCTGATCGCCTTCAGAATGGAACGCCGGTAGGGGCTGCGGTCGGCTGCGGTCGTTACCGTGGTTTGCACCACGGCGCCGCTTCCTGCGACCAATGACGCGACTCGCGATCGGAGTCGCCCTGTCACAATGGACAGGGTGAGGAAGCCAGGGCCGATGACGCCTCGTTTGCGTGATGAGTGCAGCAGCCACGTTTTCTGGGGAGATTCACCGGGGTGGGCAATTTGTCCGGAGATAATGATCGGCTTGGTTAGCGGCGCGCCGCGCGACGAGCTTCACTGGCCCTTCAACGTGGTGCAAACCACCGATCCGATATTGCTGCTTCACGACGGGGCCAGCGAAACGCTTCGTTGCCGCCTGGTCGAAGCGGTGGTGCAAACCACAGTGTTCTCGAAAGCCTCGGTTCGCCCTTTCTGCGGGCATGCGTGACAGCCGTAACGAGCGCGGCAGGCGCGACGACACCATGGCGTACTCCTGTCACGGCGCCAGATGCAGAGAGAACGGGGGCCGCCGCTTGAGGCTTCGGTCGCCGCGATAACTCTCCGTCGATAAGGCGCCACACCAAAACACAAAAAGCTGCCAGCGAACTGCTGGCGTCGTAAATGCGAAACAGGCGCAAGAAGTGGGGCGGCGAGCGCCGCCTAAACTGCGAGACTCCGCAATGACAAACACGCCGGACTGCGAATTTCGACTGGGCAGCGGCGTTCTTAGGGGCGGCTGCTGGCCCTCGCACTTCTCTTAACATCCCTTCGTTATCGTCGCCTATCATAGCCCCGCGTGGCTTCCAGCCGCTCTCCATGCCGTCAAACTCTGAATGTCTGGATCGTCCATCGGAATGAGCGCAGCCGACCCGGCCACGTATCCATGCACCGCCCAGTCTCCTGAGAAACAAAGAGATCGCTATGGAGAAGATTTGGTTTATGCACCATCATGCCAAATACGTTACGCTTGAAATGTAACGATAGTTACATTATGCTTACACCCATGCCCGATTTGAAATGGCTCCTTCTTACCTACAAGGTTCCTGCCGATCCCCCGGCGAAGCGGGTCGCTCTCTGGCGGCGGCTCAAAAGCATCGGGGCGGTCTACTTGCAGAGTGGCGTCTGCCTACTACCCAAAACCGATGATCATGTGCGCCAATTGAAAATGCTGGAAAACGACGTCGCCGAGATTGGCGGCGAATCGGTGCTGCTGGAAGCGGTCGCGCTCGATCAAGCCCAAAGGGAAAAAGTCATCGCCCGGTTCAAGGCGGACCGTGACGAGCAATATCGAGAGTTTCTGGGCCGCTGTGCGGGCTTCGAAGCCGAAATCGCCAAGGAATTTGCGATCAACAAATTCACCTATGCCGAACTGGAAGAAGAGGACACCGACCTGAAGAAGCTTCAGGGGTGGCTGGAGAAAATCAAAAAGCTGGACTTCTACGGCGCACCACTCGCCGCTGATGCCAGTGAGCGCCTAAAGGCATGCGAGGCATTGCTCGAACGCTACGCGCAACGCGTTTACGACGCCCATGATGAAAACTGTGCAACAGGCGGCGACGATGCTGTCTGATCTTGATATCGCGGTGACACGCGGAATGAACGGTTGGACCGGGCAATCGCCGCTGATCGACCGCCTGATGGTTTGGACGTCCGAAATCGGTGTGCCGTTTTTGGTTGCGGCCGTCGCCTTGCAGTGGTGGCAAGGCAATAACAAGCCGCGCACTCGACACGCTCTTTTGGCGACCGGCTTCTCTTTCCTCTTTGGATTGGCCCTCAATCAGGTCATCTTGCTGTTCGTCCAGCGCGCGCGGCCCTACGAGGCAGGCGTCACCCACCTCTTAATCGAGCGCAGCGCCGATTTTTCGTTCCCTTCAGATCACGCAACCACGACCGTCGCGATTGCGGCAGCTTTCCTGATTCATGGCATGCCGCGACGGGAACCTTGTTCCTCGCAGCGGCCATGTTGATGATTTTCTCACGGGTCTATGTCGGAACCCACTACGCCAGCGATGTGCTGGGGGGTGCTCTTACGGGCGTCATTGCTGCAAGCCTGGTGCGCCCCGTCTATCAGCGAGACACACGGATAGACCGCCTTATGACAAACATTCTGTAGGAACGGGACAAAGGTAGGATGGATAAATTGGCGCCAAGTTGTCGTGCTTTGGGCTGGGCCCACTTCGTCCATAAGTATTTCATTTGGATTATCGTCGCTTCCTACGCCGCGGCGGCTTTCCTGCCACAGTTCGGGCTTTGGATTCACGCCTTCAATCTCGGAGGTCTCCTTTCACTGCAAAACGGCGTGAACCTGAGTTTGCCTCCGGTGATGTTAGCCGCGCTCTTGTTCAACGCTGGCCTCGGCGTTCCACTGCACGAGCTGTCGGCGCTTACGCCCCACAAAGCGTTCGTGATGCTGGCGGCACTCGTTGGCAACCTCGCTGCGCCGCTGACGGTGATTGCCGCAATTAGCTTAGCCATGATGTTCTGGCACGATCCCGACGAAGTTCAGCAGCTGCTGGTCGGGCTTGCCCTCGTAGCGGCGATGCCGATTGCTGGGGCGTCAACGGCGTGGGCACAAAATACCAACGGCAACACTGTCCTGAGTCTGGGGCTCGTATTGCTCACCAATCTGCTTAGTCCAATAACGACGCCTTTGATTCTTCACTCGGTCGGCTTTTTGACAACTGGCGATTATTCTGAAGACTTGCATGAGCTGGCCTCGGGACAGGCCGCGACATTTCTGGGTGTATGGGTGATTCTACCTTCACTCTGCGGCCTCGCGACTGGCAGATTGATGGGCGAAGCGCACATAGCGCGAGTGATGCCCTACGTGAAGCTCGCAAATTTCGCCGTTCTCGTGCTCCTCAACTATTCAAACGCGACGCCCGTCTTGCCGAAAGTGGTGTCTCTTCCCGACCCGGATTTTTTGGCAGCCGTTTTGTTCATCGTCAGCATGTTGTGCGTGGCCGGCTTCGGTACGGGCTTGCTACTATCGCGCTCGCTCAAAACCAGCCGTGCCGAAACCGCCTCCCTGATGTTCGCGCTCGGCATGAATAATAATGGAACCGGTCTCGTCCTTGCTTCAGTAGCGTTGGCGAACCAGCCTCAAGTTATGCTGCCGATTATTTTCTATAATCTCGTGCAACACCTTTTCGCGTCGATAGTTGACTTCAAGCTCTCGCGCTCTCGCGTTGGCTACTCATAGCGTTTGCATCTGCTTGTAATCAGGTTCCGCCTTTCGTATCTCGTGGCCGAATACCTCATATCAAATAGAGCATCAGGTCGCGCATTCCGGCGTCCGCCCCCCTGCACTGCGCCGCCTTTTCCTCCATCGCCCGTTTGAGCCGCTTCAAGTCATCCGCGATCTTGCTTCGAATCGAATTCTCGATCACGCCGCGATCGTGTCGAATGAACCTTGACCCCGCGGCACAGCGTTAAAAATCCGTTTAGGGGTTCAAGGCTAAATGGCGGCCCCTTCAGCCCGGTCAGAGAAACGAGTGCATGAGCCAGGATGCCGATCTCGAAAAGAGAGCTCTCGAAGCATTGCTCCATTATCGCGAAGCGCTCGCCAAGGTCGAAGCGTTGGAAAAGGAAGAGGCGACGGCGCACCTGGCGCTTGTCGAATGGCGCGGTCGCGTTGAAAAGTCGACTTCCGACCCCGCCGCTTCGATCGCGAGATCGAATCTTCTCGGAGCTGAGTGCGACGCCATTTCTCGATTGCACAATATCCGCAACGCAATGAGCGAAGCAACGGCGAAGTTAAAATCGGCTTTCACGACTCTTGTCGTCTTCGAGGACGCGTTGGGCTACCTCCCGATTCCGGAGGCGACCGATTCGAATGAGAAGGACGCCGGCGACAGTCTCGAAGAGTGAGCTACTGGAGAGAGCTTGCCGTTTTCTTGCTTGTCGGTGACGCCGATAGGTTGGAGCAGGCCTCGCTCCCGAACCGAAGCGGCCAATTCCTCAAGAGCGAACTGTTGACGCGGCTGTCCGGGTCTTCCTCGATCGCGCTCAGCGCGATCTCGAGCGGCGCGCCGGTGGCGCCGACGGACGGTTCGAGGCACTCGAGCTGATCATGGAGCGCTGCGACATCGTCGAGTTTTTGTGCATAGCTCATGTGAGCTCCATTTTGGCCGCGAGTTTGTCAAAGACCATCCGCAGCTCTCGACCGGCCTCGCGGGGGGCCGTCTTCGGCAGGCTCCAGACCGTTTTCTTCTCCGCTCGATCGACGAGCGTTGCGGGATCACGCCGTCGAAGAGGTATTTCGTGCCAAACTTCTGTACGAGGTTCTTCAGATTGTCGCGCTGGCGCGGCGAGGTCGTCTGCAGGCGGTTCGGGATCAACCCGAGAAAGGTAAGATTGGGATTGTACTTCTGGCTGACGCCGAGGATCTGCTTGAGAAGCGTTTCGATCCCGTCGATCGCGCAATCGTCAAGGTCGATCGGTGCCAACACGAAATGACCGGCGATCAGCGCAGCTAGGTTGCGCACGCCGAGCGTCGTCGTGCCGTTGCTCTGTGGGTCAAGATCGAGAAAAAGGACGCGCTTGCGATGCTCGGCAAAATACCAGGCGAGGTGAACGGCGATGGTGCTCTTTCTGGCGCCGCCCTTCTCGTTATTCACTAAGATCATTTTCACGAGACGGCTCCGGTCGAGGCAGCGTGATCCATGCTGAGTTCTCCGCCCGTTCAAGGATACGACCTCGACGCATCACTCGGCGGGACGTTCGCCTGAAGAAGCAAATTCGACTGATCACGGCGAAATTTCACAGGGGTAGACAAACTTGCGTGAGCGATTAACGCACGCAGATGCACAGCGACCAAAGTCGCAGAGTTTCTTGTTCAGAAGTTTGCCAGACAAACTTCTGAGCATCCCCTCGCTTGAAAAAGGAGCACGTTGCGAGCGTCGCTGCACGCGAAAACCAGTCGCAACCCCGCCGTGCTCTGGGTCGAGCGCGGTCGACGCGGAGAAATCGGGCCAGTCATCCGCTGGCCCGATCGCAAATCCAAGGAAGCTCGCATCGGCGGGCGGCGCGCGGCCGCCCCATTGTTCACGTAACTTGCGCTTCGCAGTTTTCTTCTGCGCCTCGGTCGCGGCGTCAGCCTCGTCCCTGTCGGATTGGTCCGTCTTGGCGGAGGCGAGGATCGAGAAGTCCTCGCAGTTGAGGTCGACGGTGTAGACCTTCTCGCCGTCCTTCTCGAAGCTGCTCTGCTTCAGCGTGCCGCGCGCGACAACGAGGTCGCCGGGCTTCGCATAGTCGCGGACATATTTGCGAGTGCTCTCGCTCCAGATCGTGATTTCGTTCCAATAGGACTTGTCCTTGGTGTCGCCGTTGCGGTCTTTGAAGGCGTAGTTGGCGCAAATCGAAACGTGCGTCGTCTGCCCAACTCCACGAACCTTGCCGATGCGGCCGAGGATCTGGAATTCCGCGAAGGTTTTCATCTTGCTCTCCGTCGTTGGGGCGCCAGCCCCAGTTGCGATGGCAGTCCGTGATGACCGCGAAGGCGATGCCCGAACCGAAGCGCCGAGAGGCGCGAGGCCGAAGCAAAGCGGAGGACCCGAAGGCCACGGCGATTTTGTTGCGCGAGGAATTGGCGCGCTGCGCCAAGGGGAAAATCGCCGCGGCCGCAGGGTTTTGGGCGGCGACCGCGGCCATAGGACGAAACGCCATGCACCCGGAGGCGGGCGCGGTAATAGCGAGCGATGGAATATGACGCGGCGAATTCAAATCATCGCCGCGGCGGGCCTTGTGAAGCCCGGTAAGTCGCGGTTTCGATTTCGCAGGAGCCAGCTATTCTAGGACCGTATGGCGAAGTGAGAAGAGGCTCTTGGAGCAATGTCCCATCTGACAAGGCATGACGCAATGGGTCGCCGGCGCATGAAACAGGCGCATAACGATGGAGCGGCCGCGATGATGCGCGGATGAGGCAGTATTGGCGAAGCAATCGATCTCATCGACGAGACGCAACCGGTCTCTGCCTGACGACAACATGCCGAGACGCGGCGTGAACGGAACAAGACGCCCGAACCGAAAGACGCTGGAAACCGTAAAAAACGACGTCCGGCAGCATCGGGCGCGCGCGCAAAGTGGATAAACGAGACAACAAGGTCGGATCGAAGCGGGACAGAGCACCCATTGCCACGGCTTCGGCATCCGCCTCACAGTTCGCGACTGGTGCAAGATCAATGGCTCGCAATGAGCAAGACTGTGGCCAAACCGGCAGGACGCGATGCGCCAGCGTTGTCGAAGGGAGCCGTGACGAGGGGGCGCACGGCGAGCACCTCATGGCGCCAAGCGCCGAACGATAAGGGCCATGGCCGAAATATTTGCGCGCGGCGACCGATCGCAGGAGGCATGAGTGCGTCGCGGATCGAGTTTGCCATCGCATTCGCGCTATGAGCGATGCGGCGCGGACAAGGCGCCCGCAGTCGAACCGGTCGTTGGTCAAAAATGAGCGCGCATTATCAAGGCAGGCCGGCCTCTCAAGGTACTCCGCCTCAAGCTAACGATTGCGACGACCCATCATGCGGTCCGAGCCTTATTAAGCCATGCGTTCGATCAGCGCCGCATGCATGCGCAAGGCACGCTGACACTGTTCGTGCTTGTTCATTGATCGCGATGCAACAACGGTGTCAGCTCCTGAACGCTAATGGACGATATCTAGTCCCGCGCGCAATCCACGCGCCAATTTCACGGCGTCGGCATTCGCCCAGAAATGAACGAAGAACAGCCGCGGCTCGTCATTGAGCATGTGGTTGTGGAGCGCCGTGACCTCGATCCCGCTGGTCTGAAGCGCTTTCAACAGCGGCTCGACCTCCTTGGCCTTTGCGACGATATCCCCCGTAATCGCCGCCTTGCCCGCCCCGGTGGATTGGAAGTTTACGGCGTGTGCGACGCCCATCGCGGGGGCGACTGTCGCGCCTTCAGCCTTGATGGCCTCGGCTCTTGGAATGCTGAATTGGTAGACGCCGCCGTTGTTTTTCCCATGGGAGCCGAGGACTTCTTCGACCTGCGCCGTGTCGAAGTCGATCTTCGGAGGTTCACCAACCGGAACGACGGAAGGCTCAAACGGCGTCTTTGTTTCGGCGAGCGCCTGCCGAACGACCGTGGCAAGTTTCGCGGGATCGCCGTGCGCGCCGACGTGCATATAGAAAGGCGCGGGGCTGGCACGCAGGAGGTGGTTATGCACGGCCGTCACCTGGACGCCGTTGGCGAGTAGAGACCGCATCACGGGATTCACCTCGGTTTCCGTCAGGACCAAGTCGCCCATCATCATGGCCGCATGTCCTGACGGCTCGAAAGCAATCCAGCCGCCGAGGGCGAGACCGGGCTTTATGGTGACGCCGTCGAGGGTAACGTGAAGATCGCTGCGCGGGAGACCGTATTTATGCACGCTTCCAGCGACGGCGGCCTTCTTGCCGATAGCGGCATCAACCTGCGACCAGTCGGTTTCAGCTACAGCAACGGACGCGGGCGATAGCAGACAGATTGTGGCGAGAGCGGCTAGCGGTTTGTTCATGGCTTTCTCCCTTCCCGTCGAAAGTCTAAATCGCCCCTGCGAGAAACAGCCCTATTCCAGCCAGGCACGAGGCCGCCAGGGTCTGGAGAATGTCGACACGAAGCCGGAAGATCGCAATCGCCGCAGCGACCGAGAGGGCGAGACTCCAGAAATCCATGCTTGCGAGCACGGGCGCGTCGAATGACAGCCCGTAGCCATCCACGGCGACCGTCTTGCGAAAGATGGTGTGGATCCCAAACCAAATCGCGAGGTTCAGGATCACGCCGACGACGGCGGCGGTGATCGCCGCCAATGCGCCGGAGAGCGCCTTGTTGGCGCGGATTTTTTCGATGTATGGCGCGCCGAGAAATATCCAGAGAAAGCAGGGCGCGAAGGTGACCCAGGTTGCGAGCAACCCGCCGAGCATCCCCGCCAGGAGCGGCGGCAAGTCGCCCGGCGAGCGAAACGCCCCCATAAAACCCACGAACTGCAAGACCATGATGAGAGGCCCTGGCGTCGTTTCCGCCATGCCGAGCCCATTGAGCATCTCCGCCGGCGTTAGCCAGTGATAGCTCTCGACCGCCCGTTGCGCGACATAGGCGAGGACCGCGTAAGCTCCACCAAAGCTCACGACAGCCATTTTGCTGAAGAACACCGCGATCTGGGAGAAGACGTCGTCGGGACCGGCCACAAACAGGATCGCGGCGACGGGGATTAGCCAGGCCACCAACCAGATTATGCCGACATGCAGCGTATGTGTTAGAGAGGGTAGCGCGTGAGCGGGCGTTTCATTGCCAAGCAGGCTTTCGCGGTCCTCATGCGTTGCCCCGTGTCCGACTGCCGCGAACGCAGGATTCCCCCGCGTCGCTTCGACATATCCGATCAACGCCGCGGCGAGGATGATGAGCGGAAATGGCAAGGCGAAGAAAAAAATGCCGACGAACGACGCTGCAGCTAAAAGGCGCATTGCCGTTGATCTGAGCCCACGCCTTCCAATTCGCACGACAGCTTCGATGACGATGGCGAGAACAGCGGCCTTCAACCCGAAGAACAATCCGCCCACGATCCCGACATTCCCCCAAAGCGCGTAAATGATGCTGAGCGCCATGATCGAGATGACGCCGGGGAGAATGAATAGCCCGCCAGCGACGAGGCCGCCGAGGGTGCGATGCATGAGCCAGCCTATATAGGTGGCGAGTTGCTGAGCCTCGGGGCCGGGCAATAGCATGCAGTAGTTGAGGGCATGCAAGAAGCGGCTTTCCGGCACCCATCTCTTTTCATCGACTATGATCCGGTGCATCACCGCAATCTGTCCGGCGGGCCCACCGAAGCTCAGCAGAGCAACTCGCGCCCAGACGCGGAACGCTTCCGATAGCGACACGCCATGATCGCTGCTCGTCGTTTGTATGTGAATGTTCACGCCGTTTTTCCGGATTTTGTTGCAGGCCAGTTGTGGGGCTCGTCGGTCGCGTCACGACACCAGCGATAAAAGGCGTCGTAGAGCTCCATCCCCGCTTCGAGCTGTTCGAGATCATCCGCATACATGCGGGATTGGCCGAGCGATGCCGCGAGCAGCCCCGCTGCTTCAGGAGCAAGGTCAGGCCGCGCCGTATCGGCTCCACGAACGATGACGGCAAGCTTTTGCAGAGGTTCTATCGTTAGGCCCCATTCCTCGAGCATCGTATCGAATGTGCAGCGTTCGCCCCTGTGGCTCCAGAACGCGCCCTCTATGTCGAAAGGCGCGCCGCCGAAGCGTTCCGCGACCGCTGACACTTCCGCGGGCGCGACGAAGAGGAAAACGGCGCTCGGATCGACAAACCGGCGAATAAGCCATGGACAAGCGATACGATCGACTTTTGGGCGGGAGCGCGCGACCCAGATTGTTCGTCCGAGTGCATCACGCGGCGGCACTTTCCCCGCGGGGACGACTGGGCCGCCTGCTTTGACCCAAGCGAGGTGTCCGCCCGCTAGAACATCGGCGGATTTCGCCCCTGCGTAACGCAGCCACGCGGCGACGCCTTCGCTGACCTGCTCGCCACATTGATCGATGACGATGGAGGGGCGACCGACGAACTCCGGAGACCAGTCCGGGACAGATTCGTGACGGCGGCGCAAAGCGCCCGGCGGGAAGCGCGGATCTGCCTCGTAATCCCTATCGGTCCTCACATCGATGAGCGCCGGACAATGGGCGACGCCGATGAGACGCGCGAGCTTGTCAGGAGAGATGGAGTTGATTGACGACATAGTGCGCCCTTGGTGGAAAACCTGGACGCGATTCTTGGGCATGTCGCCTCGTGGGGAGATCGCTTCCCCATGGAACGACAATCTGCCGCCTAGGCGTCAGAAGTCAAGGCCGATTTTGACGTTTGGACTTGCGGAAAAAACAGACAATTTCACATAGTGCGGCTCTGCGAACAACTGGACGGCTACTCAAATTGCCGGCGTTTCGCGCAAAACCTCGCAATTGAAGGTTGACGATGCCTATAGCGTTTTCGAGCAAGTTGAACTGTAAAAGGAACAGACGGTTGCGGTTTTGCCAAACGCAATGACCGCGTCGCACCATAAAGCCATCGCTAACACCATAGAACGACCTGTGAGGGGATGTCCCGAAGAATGTTGAAAATGGAGGAGCGGCGTTGCTCGCCTTGAGCCGTTAGGCTCGGGGTGCTGATTCCACGAAAGGAAAGCAACGCCATGAAGGAACATACCACATCGACGGCGATTCCCACGCATGCGCTGAAAGCCGAAGCGCTGGCGAGCATGTCGGCGAGCTTCGAGCGGTTCTGCCTTGCCGCCGGGGTCGAGGCGCTGAACGAGATGATGGAGCAGGATGCGGCGGCGGTCTGCGGCGAGCGTCACGAGCGGGGCGAACGGCGCAAGGCGCATCGCTGGGGGAGGACGAGAGGCAAGATTGGCTTCCACGGCGGCAAGGTCGAGATCGAGCGCCCGCGCGTTCGCGGGCTCGATGGCAAGGAACAGGTTCTGCCGAGCTGGGAAAACGCCATTAACGAAGATTTGCTCGGCAAATGGGCGATGAACCAGATGCTGATCAACGTCTCGACGCGCAGGTTCAAACGTTCGGTTCGCCTGCCCGAGGGAGACGTTCCATCGCCCGAGGGGGCCGGGCTGTCGAAGTCGGCGACGTCCCGCCGTTTCGTCGCGCTGTCGGCTTCGCGCATGAAGGCGTGGATGGAAAGCAGGCTCGATGCACTCGATCTGCTGGCGATCCAGATCGACGGCATTCACATGGACGAGGACCTGATCCTCGTCGCGGCGATCGGCGTCGACGCGAACGGCGACAAACACCCGCTCGGCCTCGTCGAGGGCGCGACGGAAAACGCGACGACCGTGCAGGCGCTCATCGACAATCTCGTCGAGCGTGGGCTCGATCCCAGCGCGCCGCGGCTCTTCATCATCGACGGCTCGAAAGCACTGTCCAAGGCGATCCGGCGGACCTTCGGACGCGACGCGGCGATCCAGCGTTGCCAGGTTCACAAGGCGCGCAACATTCTGGAGCGCTTGCCCAAATCCATGCACGCCTCGGTGAAGCGCGTCTTGCGGCAAGCCTGGGAACTGGACGACGCCGACAAAGCCGAAAAGCTCATTCGCAATCTCGCGCGCCGTCTCGAACGCGATTGGAAGGGCGTTTCAGCTTCGATTCTGGAAGGCCTCGACGACATGCTCACCGTCACGAGGCTGAAACTTCCGCGGGAGCTGCGCCGATCGCTCGCCTGCACGAACATCGTCGAGAACGTCATGAGCACGGTGCGCCGCGTCTGCCGAAACGTTAAATACTGGCGGTCGGCATCGATGGCCCTGCGCTGGGCCGCCGCCGCCATGCAGGAAGCAAGCAAAGGCTTCCGGCGATTGAAGGCGCACAAGCATCTGCAAGCTCTCCGAGCCGCTCTGGTGCAGCGAAACGCAAAGGCCGCGTCAGCGGCGCACCTTGTTCAAACCGCCGAGGCCGCATAAGATTTGTCACGCAGCAGCCGCTTCGCGCTTTTCAACAGCGACCGGGACATCCCCACCTGTGATGTTTCTGCATCACTGCCAAGAAAAAGGACGCTATGTAGCGTGAGCCTCAACCAGTTGGCTTGACTTGAAAACCGCATTTTGCGCCTACTCTAGCGACGGTTCCCGAAAGGGATCAATAGGGAATGCGGTGAGCGCGCGTCGCGCAATTCCGCTGCTGCCCCCGCAACTGTAAGCGGCGAGTCAAAGACCGATACGCCACTGGAGCAATGTTCCGGGAAGGCGGTCTTTGAGCGAAGACCCGCGAGCCAGGAGACCTGCCGTCTTTCGTGGTTACGCGCGAGAGTGTCGGACGGGGTGCGCCGATGCGGGTGAAGCCTGTCGTGGCGCGTGGCGCGGACTAGGCGGAGCTCTTCGCAGTAACGGTCCACGTCTGCTGCGAGCGCTTACAATGCCGCTTCCGCCAAATCTGGCCCGCTTCCTTGTGCCGATACTCGCGGGCACAATTGCTTTGGGCGCGAGGGCTCAAACCGCGCTCCCCACAATACAGGTGGGTGGACATCGCAACGCTCCAACTGCTCATCTCCACGCTCATCCGCCCGCGACGGGACATGTGCGCGTCCAAACGCCCCAACAAGCGCCACGACCTTCGCCGGTCGTTGCGGCGCCGAATCCCGGACCGACGCAGCCGACTGAACCCAAATCGCCGCCGATCACCGCGGCGAGCGAGCAATTCTTCACCGGCAAGGAAGTGAACGCGCTGCCCTTCGCCCGCCCCGGCGACGCGCTGGAGATCGTGCCCGGCCTCGTCGTCACCCAGCACAGCGGGGAAGGCAAGGCGAACCAGTATTTTGTGAGAGGGTTCAATCTCGATCACGGCACTGATCTGGCGCTCTATCTCGACGGCATGCCGCTCAATATGCGCACCCATGGCCATGCCCAGGGCTATGCCGACAGCAATTTCCTGATTCCTGAACTCTTGTCTTACGTGCTTGCCCGCAAGGGGCCCTACGACGCGCAAGACGGCGACTTCTCTTCGGCCGGCTCGATCTACATGCAATACAAGGACGCGATCGACAAAGGCTTCTATGAGCTGACCGGCGGCAGCTTCGCCTATGCGAGAGCTCTTGCCGTCGCGCCATACAGGGAGTTCGCAGGCGGCTCCGCCTATGGCGCGGTCGAGGCGCAGTATTACAACGGTCCCTGGGAGCGCGGCGACAACATGCGTCGCATCAACAGCGTGTTGCGTTGGTCGCGCGGCACGCAGGAAGACGGCGCCTCCGTGACCTTCATGGGCTACGCCAACAAATGGTATGGGACCGATCAAATTCCGCTTCGCGCCGTCAGCTCCGGGCTGTTGTCGATGTGGGGCACGATGGACCCAACCGCGGGAGGCGCGACGTCGCGCTTCTCGCTCTCATCTCGCTTTAGTCAGATTGAAGGCAATCAAGCCACGCGCGTCGAAGGCTATCTCGTTCACTCAACCTTGGACCTCTACAGCAACTACACCTACTTCCTGACGCATCAGAATTTGGGCGACCAGATCCGCCAGTTCGACTACCGCACGATCGTCGGCGTTAATGCGCAGCATGCGATCAGATGGGCCGACGTCAATGGCGCGCCAGTCGAGACCCGCATCGGCTTTCAGGGACGTTACGACGACATTCGTCTTGGATTGCAGGAGAGCGTCCGCCGCCAACTCTATGACACGCTCAGCAACAACGGCGTCGGCGAAGGCAGCATCGGCGTCTGGACCGATACGACGGTGCGCTGGACGCCTTGGCTGAAGACCGTCACCGGCGCGCGCTTCGACTATTACAATGCGGCGGTAAGCTCGCTGCAGACGCTACTGGATGCTCCAAAACTGACAACGAGCGCCGGCTTGCCCGCCTTTCTGCTCACTGGCCCGTTCAATCAAGGCGTCAAGAGCGCGGCGCTGTTCAGTCCGAAGGCCTCGATCATCGTTGGCCCATTCTACAGGACGGAATTCTTCGCCAATTATGGAGAAGGCTTCCACTCGACCGACGCCAGAGGCGCCGTGCTGCAGTTCTCCACATCGGAACTCGCAGATGGCGACGGCTTCGTTCAGGCGGCGTCGATTCCGCTGCTTGTGAAGTCGCGGGGGGCGGAGATCGGGGCCCGCACCAAATTCCTGGAGGGGCTTGATTCCAGCATCAGTTTGTTCTGGCTCAATCTGGAATCGGAAAACCAATTCGTTGGCGATAGCGGCACGACCATTTTCGGTCGCCCCAGTCGAAGATATGGGATCGAATTGGCCAACCGATACGCCCCGAACCCCTGGATCAGATTTGACGGCGACGTCGCGCTCGTTCATGCGCGCTACCGCGGCGTCGACGTTGGGCAGACCTTGGCATGGCTCGATCTCATCACGCCTGACGCGCTGCCGTATGGGACCTTTCTCGGGAATGCGCCCGGCAACTATCTTTCGAACGCCATAGCGGTGACGGCCATGGGCGGACTGGAGGTTGGTGAGGCGACCGGATGGTTCGGCGCTCTGAAATATCGCTATTTCGGGCCGAGGCCTTTAACCGAAGACGGTTATTTCAATTCTCCTGCAACCGGCACGTTGAACGCACGACTGGGTTATCGATGGGCCGACGGCTGGCGGCTGCAGTTCGACGCCTTCAATGTTTTCAACTCGCGTTCCGACCAAATCACTTTCGCATATGGTTCGCTCCTGCCGAGCGATCCGCTCTACGCTCAATGCATTGCGGGCGTCGCCCCCGGGCAGGTGTGCGGCGTCGGCGTCATGGACCGTCATTTCAAGCCGCTCGAACCCGCAGCCGTGCGCGTGACGCTGGCGGGACCCCTGAGTTTCGAACAACCGATCGCCAAGCTTCCTGATTTTACGAAGACTTTTTCGTGGCCCTCGAACTAGCCACGTCTTCGCGTTCGCTAGCAAGAACACGATAAACATGCATGCGCGAGCAGCCCAAGGATTTCGCAATAGTGGCAACCCCTTCCCGGCACTAGCCATCGCGAAGAGCTGCTTTCGATCGATCCGTCGTTTGCCTCCTCGATACACGCGCTCGGCCTTTGCCCGTTCGATGCCTTCGCGCTGACGCTCCTTGATGAACCGCCGCTCCAATTGCGCCACCATTGGGGATAGATCAAGGCGCGTCACCATTAGTTCATCTCTCGGCCGGAGAAACTCTATGATGGTCGCCAGCTCACTTCGGCCGGCGCGACTTCCGCCCGAAACCTTTTCCGAGCGAATAACGCCGCAACCCTCGGCCTTGAGCCTGACAAGTTGCGTGTCGAGGTCTTGGTCAACCGTGCTGACGCGGGCGTAACCAATTCGGGCCATGGCGTGTCACCTCAGTGTTTAGGCCCGACCCTACAGTGTCACAAATAGTCGCCGTCAACCCGGATGTTACATAACGGTGTTCGCCCCAGGTTGCGTCGTATCAGGGTATACCCTGATGATGTTGGCGCGCATCGATGAAAGGCGCGCGCCCCGTGGCGATGGCAGCCTTCGCCTTTGCGCTTGCCGAATCCTTAGCACACAAGCGCTCGCCAGCCCCTCGCTTCTGGCGCGAGCACGAGGAACGATTAGCGTTGATAGCGTAGCATTTCTCTTCAAGTGAAATGTTCGGTCTGCCCCGACTTTGCGCCATGCCGCGTTGATTAGCTCTGTCTGTTTATTAGTACGAGAATGGCGGCATCTCAATTTTTCGCTCTGGCGCCAACCTGGCCTGCCTCAGTCGCAGGGAATTGAAGACGACGCTTACCGATGACAGCGCCATCGCCGCTGCGGCGATCGTCGGCGACAAGAGTAGCCCAAAGGTCGGATACAGCACGCCGGCCGCGATCGGCACGCCAGCGGCGTTGTAGATGAACGCGAAGAACAGATTCTCACGAATGTTGCGCATCGTCGCTTTGGAAAGGCGTCGGCCACGCACGATGCCTCCGAGATCGCCTTTCAACAAAGTAGCTCCCGCGCTCTCGATCGCGACATCGGCGCCGGTTCCCATGGCGATGCCGACATCGGCGGCGGCCAAGGCAGGGGCGTCATTCACGCCGTCACCCGCCATGGCGACGATTCGACCCGCTTCTCGCAATCGACTGACGATTTTGTTCTTGTCCTCAGGGAGGATCTCGGCTTCTACCTCGTCAATCTCCAATTGTTTGGCGACGGCCCGCGCTGTTGTCCAGTTATCGCCGGTCAGCATCACGACAGCGACGCCATCTTTGCGCAGTGATTGCAGCGCGTCCTGCGTTGACGCTTTGATTGGGTCGGCGATGCCGATGACCCCGGAAATTCTCCCGTCTATCGCGACAAAGATGGCGGTCGCTCCGTCTTCCCGCAGGCGTTCGGCGTCGCTATCGAGCGGCGTCGCATCGACGCCGAGTTCTAAGAGGTATCGACGATTGCCAATCGCGATGGTTTTGCCCTCGACCCGACCGATGACGCCTTTGCCTACGGGGGAATCGAAATCCGTCGCCTCCTTAAGTGCGAGCCCCCGTTCGGCTGCTGCCTGAACGATGGCGAGCGCCAGCGGATGTTCGCTGGCGCGTTCGACACTCGCCGCCGTGACCAATAGATCATTTTCAGCAATCCCTGCGACGGCGCAGATGGCCGTAACGCGCGGCTTGCCTTCGGTGAGCGTCCCGGTCTTGTCCACCACCAGGGTGTCTATTTTTTCCAAGCGCTCCAGCGCCTCGGCGCTTTTTATCAGCACGCCCGACTGCGCGCCGCGTCCCACACCGACCATGATCGACATCGGCGTCGCAAGACCGAGCGCGCAAGGGCAGGCGATGATGAGAACGGAAACGGCTGCAACTAGCCCAAAAGTCATACGTGGCTCCGGTCCCCACATTGCCCAGGCAAGAAATGCAAGTACGGCGATGAGAATGACGACGGGCACGAACCATCCTGCCACTTGATCGGCGAGGCGTTGTATTGGCGCGCGGCTTCTCTGCGCCGATGCGACCATCTCGACAATTCTTGAGAGCATGGTGTCGCGGCCAACCCTCTCCGCGCGCATCACAAAGCCGCCAGTCTGATTAAGGGTGCCGCCGATGACTCTGTCGCCCGCAATCTTCGTCACCGGCATGGACTCGCCAGTGACCATGGACTCGTCGATCGAGCTCCGACCTTCGACGAGCTCGCCGTCGACAGGGACCTTTTCTCCTGGACGTACGCGCAGGCGCTCGCCCACCTTCACAAGATCCAGCACAACGTTTTCGTCGGATCCGTCAGCGTTAATCCGAGTCGCCATTTTTGGCGCGAGATCAAGGAGCGCGCGTATGGCGCCGCCGGTCTGTTCCCGCGCGCGCAATTCTAGAACTTGTCCAAGCAGAACAAGGACGGTGATAACCGCCGCCGCCTCGAAATAGATCGGGACAGAGCCGTCGATGTTGCGAAATGCAGGTGGGAAAAGAGACGGCGCGAATGTTGCGGCGACGCTGTAAATCCAGGCGACACCCGTTCCCATCGCGATGAGAGTAAACATATTCAAATTACGTGTCACGAGCGACCCTGCGCCTCTAACGAAAAACGGCCAGCCGGCCCAGAGCACGACCGGGGTCGCTAAAATGAGCTGTAGCCAGTTCGACGCCTGCGGCGCTAGCAAGTGATGCGGATTGAATAAATGGCCGCCCATTTCCAAGCCGAGCACCGGCGCCGCCAACGCCAGCCCGATCCAGAACCGCCTAGTCATGTCGATGAGTTCGGCGTTCGGTTCGGCTTCAGTTGAAGCGACCACCGGCTCGAGCGTCATGCCGCAGATCGGGCAATTGCCGGGGCCGATCTGCCTAATCTGCGGATGCATCGGGCATGTGTAAATGACGTTCGACGCGTGCGTATCGCCGTGAGTCGAATGTTCGGTCGCGCCGCCGGCGCGGGGGGATCTCGATTCCTCATGGGAGGCGTGATCATGCCGATGTTCGTGGCGCACGTGGGTCATCCTTCTTTTACGCCATCAGAACGGCATCCTAATTGATCTAGGCGTCTCTTGCGCAATGTCGATCGTCGTCGCGCGCTAGGTAATAAAGCGGGCGCGCCTCCAGAAATGGCGGTTCCTTCGCTCACGGCCTCGACACCATTGGAGTGGAGGCTCCCGCTCGACCGAGGTCGTCCGCGCCCTATGAGGTTGCCTGAGGAACACGGCCCGACAGCAAATTGACGGTCGGACCGTTCCATTATTGTCGACGATAGTTACCTTACGTCAGCGACAGACCCACACCCATCTTCCATGATGACGATGCCAGCACACATTATGTCTGTGTTGACCAGGGGCGCTCCAATCGCGATGCCCGTGACGGCTATGCCCCCCAGGGACCATTCCGTGAGTCTGCGGATCTTGCTCTTGCATCTCCCACGCCATTGCAGGGACCGACAGAGCCAGCATCGCCGCCAATGCAATAGAAAGTTTAAGCATTGGTCTTTCCTCCTGTGCTGATTGTTGTGCATCGTTCTATGGAGCTGGCGTGGATAGCTTCTCCCAACTCCCGCTTGACCTCTCCTTCTTGAGGCAGGCCAAACCCCTTGATCAGCGCATAGATCGCCGGAATGACGACGAGCGTCAGAGCCGTCGAAGACACCATCCCGCCAATCATCGGAACGGCGATACGCTGCATAACTTCTGATCCTGCGCCCGTGCTCCAGAGGATCGGCACAAGCCCTGCCATTATCGCGACAACCGTCATCATCTTCGGCCGCACGCGTTCGACGGCGCCGAGCATGATCGCCTCATGCAAATCGGCTCTCGTGAAAGCGGCGCGCGAGGCGTCGCGCGCAGCCTGAATTTCGCGCATGGCGTGATCGAGATAGATGAGCATGACCACGCCGGTTTCGGCGGCCACGCCGGCCAGCGCGATGAAGCCCACCGCCACCGCGACGGACATGTTGAAGTTCAACCACCACATCAGCCACACGCCGCCGACCAGCGCGAAGGGCAGCGACAGCATAACAATCAATGTCTCGGTCAAGCGGCGGAAGTTCAGATAGAGCAGCAGGAAAATGACGAGCAGCGTCATGGGCACGACGATCCGCATGCGCGCGTCGGCCCGCTCCAGATATTCGAATTGGCCGCTCCAGGTGACATAAGAACCGGGCGGAAACTCGATCGCCTCGAGGACCGATCTGCGCGCTTCCGTGACATAGCCGCCAACATCGCGGTCCCGAATATCGACGAAGACATAGACCGCGAGCTGACCGTTTTCGGTGCGGATCGAAGTTGGACCACGAACCAGTTCGACCCTCGCCACCTCGCCGAGCGGAACCGTCCCGCCGCCCGGCATGGCGACGAGCACTTCGCTGGCGATCGCCCTTGGCTCGGAACGAAAGTCGCGCGGGTAGCGAATACTGACGCCGTAGCGTTCACGCCCCTCGACGGTCGTGGTTATGGTCTCGCCGCCAAGAGCCGTCGCGATAACCTCTTGCAAGTCGCCGATCATGAGGCCGTAGCGCGCGAGCATCGCGCGGTCGGGAACAATATCCAGATAATAGCCGCCCATGACGCGTTCGGCGTAGGCGCTCGACGTTCCGGGCACGCGCTTCAAGACGGCCTCGACTTGGCGCGCGAGCCCTTCCATTTGCGACAAGTCGCGGCCGAAAATCTTGACGCCGATCGGCGTTCTGATCCCCGTGGCCAGCATGTCGATCCTGTTTCGGATCGGCATGGTCCAGGCGTTCGACACGCCGGGGAATTGCAGCGCCGCATCCATTTCTGCAATGAGCTTGTCGATCGTTATCCCAGAACGCCACTGATCCTTTGGCTTCAACTGGATGACGGTCTCGGACATTTCGAGCGGCGCCGGATCGGTCGCAGTCGAGGCGCGTCCAGCCTTGCCAAAGGCGGAGTGAACCTCGGGGAAGGACTTGATGATGCGGTCTTGCGTTTGCAGGAGTTCGGCAGCCTTGGTGACCGAGAGTCCCGGCAATGTCGTCGGCATGTAAAGGAGCGCGCCCTCATTGAGCGCCGGCATGAATTCGCTGCCGAGCTGACGGGCGGGAATGATGGTCAGCGCCAGCGCGCCCAGCGCCAGCAGAATCGTGGCGACTTTCGCTTTGAGCACCAGACGTATGATCGGCCGATAGAGCCAGATGAGCGCGCGATTGATGGGGTTTCTCGCCTCGGGAACAATTTTTCCGCGCACGAAGACGACCATCAGCGCCGGCACGAGAGTCACGGAAAGAAAAGCCGCCGCCGCCATGGCGAAAGTCTTGGTGAAGGCGAGCGGGCTGAACAGACGCCCTTCTTGTGCTTCGAGCGTGAAGATGGGCAGGAACGAAACCGTAATGATCAGCAGGCTAAAGAACAGCGCGGGACCAACCTCGGTCGCAGCATCGATCAATATCTCAATACGTCGCTTGTCGGGCAGCGCGCGCTCCAGATGCTTATGCGCGTTCTCAATCATAACGATGGCGGCGTCCACCATTGCGCCGATAGCGATAGCGATCCCACCCAAACTCATGATGTTGGAGCCGATTCCCAGCGCCTTCATCGCAGCGAAAGCCATTAATACGCCAACGGGAAGCATGACGATGGCGACGAGCGCGCTGCGCACATGCATCAGAAAGACGACGCAGACGAGAGCGACAATGACGCCTTCTTCGACGAGTGTGCTCCTGAGCGTCTCGATGGCTGCATGAATGAGCTGGGAGCGGTCGTAAACCGAGACGATCTCAACGCCCTTCGGCAAGCTTGTCGCCATCTGCGCAAGGGCCGATTTGACATTGTCGATCACTGTGAGCGCATTGGCGCCATAACGCTGTAGCGCGATGCCGCTCGCAACCTCGCCCTCGCCATTGAGTTCGGTGACGCCACGCCGCTCGTCGGGGCCGAGCTCGACGCGCGCGACATCCTTCAGGAGAAGCGGCGTGCCGCTTTCCACGCGCAGGACAATACTTTCGAGGTCGCTCACGCTGCGCAGATAGCCTCGTCCGCGCACAATGAATTCAAATTCGGAAAGTTCGACCGTACGACCGCCGACATCGGCATTGCTGGCGCGGATGGCGCCGCGCACTTTCGACAGCGGAATGCCGAGCGCGCGCAATCGATTAGGATCGACAACGACATTATACTGCTTGACGAAGCCGCCGACGCTCGCGATCTCGGCGACGCCTTCGGCCTTGGCGAGGCCATATCGGATCGTCCAGTCCTGGATCGAGCGCAATTCGGCGAGCGTCATTTCCTTGGCGATGAGCGCATATTGATAGACCCAGCCAACGCCCGTCGCATCGGGACCAAGAACAGGCGTCACGCCGGCCGGCAATCTCTTACTCGCCGCGCTCAAATATTCGAGGACGCGCGAGCGCGCCCAATAAATATCTACGCCATCCTCGAAGATGACGTAGACGAAGGATACGCCGAAGAATGAAAATCCGCGCACCACTCTGGAGCGCGGAACGGTCAGCATCGAACTGGTGAGCGGATAAGTGACTTGGTCCTCGACGACTTGCGGGGCCTGACCAGGAAATTCGGTGTAGACGATCGCTTGCACATCGGAGAGATCGGGAATGGCGTCGAGCGGCAGCGTGCGCAACGCATAGACGCCCCCTGCAACCGCGAAGGCCGTGCCCAGGAAGATAAGCAAGAGGTTGCGCGCCGACCAGGCGATGATACGGGCGATCACCTGCCCGACTCCCCTTGGTCGAGAGCTCGTAACGCCGCCTTCAAATTGCTTTCGGCGTCGATGAGGAAGTTAGCGGACGTAACGACGCGTTCGTTTTCGCTCACGCCGCTCTTGATTTCGACGAAGCCTTCGCCGCGTCGCCCGACTTTGATTTCGCGCGGCTCGAAGCGCCCTTCGCCCCTGTCGACAATCGCCACTTGCCGCTTGCCGGTGTCGATGACGGCGCTTTCGGGCGCGGTTAGCACTCTTTCGTTTACGCCGGCGGCGATCTCGACCTCGGCATACATATCTCCCCGCAGCAGTCCGTCTGGGTTCGGCAGTTCGATTCTGACGCGCGCCGTTCGTGTCTCCATATTGAGATGGGGATAAATCAGCGCGACCTGCCCCTGGAAGGCTCGATCGGGATACGCTCTTGGCCGCACGTCGACCTTTTGTCCAGGCGCAATCAGGGCGATGTCCCGCTCGGCGATGTCAGCGAGCACCCAGACCAGGGAATGATCGACGATACGAAACAGCATGTCCCCAGGCGCGGCGCGCATGCCGTTAATCGTCGCCCGCTCCAGGACATGGCCGTCTTGCGGCGCGGGCCATGCAATCACACGTGGAACGCTGCGGGCGCGCCCGATCACAGCGATGGCGCTTTCGTCGAGGCCGAGATTGACGAGCCGCCGCTTGGCTCCTTCCAGGCGCTGGGCGTCCATCCCGCCGCCACGCCGCATGTTGAGGACGGCGACATATTCGGCGGCTGCGCTCGAAAGATTCGGCCCATACACGCGCATCAGCGTCTGGCCCTTGCGAACGTAATCGCCCTCCGCAAACTTCCCGACCGACTCGATGAAGCCTTCGAAGCGCAAGGAGACGACCGAGATTCGGCGCGGGTCGAACTCGATCCTACCTGTCGCTCGAACTGGGACGCTCAGCGTCCGGCGTTGGACGGGTTCGGAGCGAACCCCCGTCTTTTGCATCTTTCCGGGGCTTATGACGACGGTCATGCCGTTGTTCGCATCGTCCTCGTAGACGGGTACGTAATCCATTCCCATCTCGTCCTTCTTGGGAACGGGCGATGTATCGGGTAGACCCATGGGGTGGCGGTAGAAGCGCACGCGCCGCTCGCCGCTCGCGGCGGCCGCGGGCGGCGGCTTGTCTTCGAAGCTGATGTCCTCACCCGCACGCACCGGCAGATAATCTCTCCCCGCCGGTGTCTTCTTGGGCGTCGAGGAATAGGCCGGGCCACCGTCGGGATCTCGGTAGTAAATGATAGAGCCAGTCGTTGCAGGCGCCTTGCCCGAGATGTTAGGCCCGGCGTCGCCAGGCGTTCCTGTAGGTGTGACCCATTTGAAGCGGCCCTCAAGCAGCCAAGCAAGGCTGGCCGCGACGATGACAAAGCCCAAAAGAATAGCGAAATGACGGCGAGTCATAGAGAGCCTCCCGCCAGACGTTCAAGCTCGGCGTATCGGGCTTGCTCTTCGACTTTGAGCTTAAGGATTTCGAGTTCGATCGCTCGCAGGCGTCGTTCGGCTTCCAGAGACGTCGCCAAGTCGGCGGCGCCGGCCGCAAAGCCGCTTCGCGCCGTCTCTACCGACAGGCGCGCCGGATTGAGCTGGCGTTGTTCGACAATCCGAATCGCCTTGCGCACCGCCTCCAGCCCGAACCACGCTTCGGCGACATCGCCGTCGAGCCGGATTCGGATGGCGTCGTAGCGCATCTGCGCAGCGCCGAGTCGCGAACTGGCGGCGCGCTGTTCGGCGTCTTTCGCTTCATATTGCAGCGGCACCTTGAACCCGAGCATGAACATGCCGCTATTGTCGCCGGTGGGACGCTGCACGAAATTCGCGCCAACGGTGACGTTTGGGTAGTAATTCAGGTCCGTGAGTTCTTTAGTTCCGGTCGCCGCGCGAACCTGAGCGCTGGTCGCGGCGAGCGCTGGATTGGCGACCCTCGCGAGCTCCTGAACGCCAGCGAGCGTCAGCTTTGTTTTCAGCGGCCGAAAGCCTCTGGGCATAGCGAGCGGCTCTTGCGAGCCGCGACCGACCAAGGCATTTAAGCGAGCGGCGGCCGACTTTGCCTCGCCTTGACGGCGTGCGACCTCTGTTTCAGCCGTCGCCGCCTCGATCTCGCCTTTGATCACTTCCTGCTGATCGACGGAGCTTGCGCCATACCGCAAGCGCAACAAGCCGAGAGTTTCATCGAGCCGGCGCTTCAATCCAAGGGAGAGGTCGATCGCCCGATACGCAGCGGCATATTGCGCATAAGCTGTCTTGACCCGTGCGATTAGGTCTGTGGCGACGACGCGGCTCTGATGCCTCGCAGCCTCGGCGTCGGCCTCTGCGACGCCGCGCTCCAGGTCAAGTTTGCCCCACAGTTTGAATTCCTGTTCAGCGCCGATCCAACGTTGGCCGACGCCGCGTCCATTCACGTCCCATGCCTGGAGTGTGACTGTCGGATCGGCTAGGACGCCAGCCGCGCCCACTCGATGCGCTGCGGCATCGGCATCCAGCGCGGCCGCCGCCAGTTCTGGGCTAAGCTGCTCTGCAAGCGCGACAACGCTTTCGACGGTGGCGCCGGGCAAGTGTCGCTCGGTTGCCGAAAGCGATGGCGAGCACATCAATATCGTCGCCGACCCCACAAATGAGATGGCACGAAGGCGCCAACCTCGACTCATGGCGCCACCTTTAAAATTAGTCGGTTCTGGAGCGTGCCGCTCTCGCCCTGCACCTTTGCAGCGAGCGATATCCGCCACGTTCCCGCATCAGTCAGATCGACCTTGAAACGATAAACTCCAGGTTCAGGGCTTTGCGCCGGTTCGATCACGCTGGTCATCGCCTCCATGCCATCTGGAGCCATGTCGAGTCGCATCGCAAAGATCACCGCGTCTGGCGCCGGTTTGTCGTCGGACTTGTGGACGAGGCGCACCGATACGATCGCTTGTCCCGTCCTAAATTGTGCTTCAACGAGCCGGAATTCGTAGTCGTTGATGTTGGCGTGGGCGAACGGCGATGGGCCCAGGACGCCAAGCGCGACCAGCGCGAAGAACTGCGCCTTGCCCGAGTTCACGAGCATCATCAGACTGTCTCCGTATCCCCCTAATGCGCATGGTCGTCAGAGGGATCGCAGCTGCGATCAATCCTGATGAAGGACATCATCGCGGCTCACGCGATCGATGCGACAACGGCGCTGGTTGTTGCGTGGACGGGATCGGGGAATCGATCTCCCGTCGCGCTAGCGGCGACCGCTTGAAGTCGCGCCAATCTGCTCCCGGCGCTGCCGTGAGCGAGATTGGACTTTCGGCTTTAGACGATTGGAGGTCGAAGAGCGGGCTGGCTTCGTAAGCCACCGAGCTCGATGTCATCGCAGGGAGTTAGCGGCGGCGCGTATGCCCAAAGGACGGCATCAAGGAATGGTTGAAGCTGCGGGAGCGCTGCTTGACTTGGCCCGCACAGGATCTCAGCGCACACGGGGAGTGCCGCGCCGTCGTCACCGTTGTGGTCGGGACAATCGTCCATGCTCATTTCAATGCAAGCATGGTTCATCTTGGCGGCAAAAGCTCCGCCTGCCCCAGCTAAAGCTGTAGCCAGAATAACCACAGAGACCAAAAGGCGTAGGCAGCGGAACATTTCGTTACTCTGTCAGCCACTAACTAGCATGGCAAGCGCCACGCCCCAACCAATTTCTTAACGCGGCCAAGGTCGCGAGGCCGTAGAGTGCTTGCCGCGCCGCGGCCGGATCAAGAAATCAAGAATAAGAGTTCCTCGCAGGCGACCGAGTCGCGTAAAACCAATCCCCACTTACCTTCGGCGTTCGTCTGAGCAAAGCGATGGGCGGCTTCGAATGGTAGGCCTAGCTCATGTTTCGCAACTGTAACGGAACGTGCTGAATTGAAATTTCTGCACTGCCTGCCATGGCGTTATCTGCTCGTGATGGCGGCTATCAATCAGATTAAAGTCCGGCGCCAAGAGCGCGCTAAGGCTTTCAGCGCTGTGCCGCGCAACCGGAAGACCGCTGCACTTCTCGGGGCCGTCGAGCGCAAACGTCCCGATAATCAAGTGACCGCCGCGCTTGAGCGCCTGCTTGAGCCGTTTGATATAGGCCAACTGTTCGTTCTTGCTGGTCAGGAAGTGAAAGGCGGCGCGATCATGCCAGATGTCATATGAATCTGTCGGCAGCCATTCAGTCGCATCGGCTACGATCCACTTTACCGCATCGCCTTTGTCGCCAAGCCGAGCCCGTGTTGAGTTGAGCGCGGCAGCCGACAAATCCAGAACGGTGAGATTCTCGAAGCCCTTCGCCAGAAGGTTGTCGACAAGAAGAGACGTGCCGCCGCCAACATCTATAATGGCCGATGACGGCTGAGCGCCGACAAGCTGGAGCAATCGGAGGGATTCAGTGGGGGTTTCCTCAAACCAGCTAACTTCGGCCTCGCCCTTGGCAGTATATATACTTTCCCAGTGCGCCTGCCGGCCAGTTGTCGCCATCGCTGTTCCTCATGCCAGCGTGGGCGCAGTTGATATTCATCAGCGGCCAGCCAGCGTCGAGCAAAGTCTTCGCCTTTTGCGCACGCGCTCGCTCAAACGCGTCGTGTAGAGGTTATATGACGGAAACGGCGGCGTTCTTTCAAAAGCTGTGACCTGCCCCTGAAAAACTCCTCCATCATCGATTAGAGTCCGGCCTATTGTGCTCTGCTCCCAAACATTGGACCGCCCGAAGTTAGAGTTTTCGGGCTTTATTCACGATGACGGGCTGGGTGCGCCATCGGGCAGTTGCAACGTGATCGGGGGTTTGTTCCCGATCGCCCCGTGTGGGCGTTCCTCATTATAGTATCTGCGCCAATCCTCCATTTTCGACCGCGCGTCGTCAAGCGACAGGAACCAGTGCGCATTCAGGCACTCGGCCCGGAAGCGACCGTTGAAAGCTTCGATGAACGCATTATCGGTGGGTTTGCCCGGGCGAGAAAAATCCAGAGTGACGCCCTTCGCATAGGCCCAAAGGTCCATGTCGCGCGAGACGAACTCCGAGCCTTGATCGACGCGGATCGTCTTCGGGTAGCCGATCTGCGCGCATGTGCGCTCCAGCGCCCGCACAACATTCTCAGCCCGGTAGCTGAGGCGCGCGCGGCGGAACATTTTCCTGATGGGCTGCTCGGCGATGAGCAGAGTCGCAAGACCGGCGAGATGCGCGCCGAAGCGACCGTCGATCCGGGACCGCGGCTATACGCTAGAAAACTTGACCGATGGCGATAGGTTCCTGTGGTCGACGAGGCGGGCTTTCTCAAGCAGGGCAAGGCCCTGCCGCGTCGCGTGGCCAATATACACGTTCGCCGGGAAAGATGACGAACCTCAGATCGGCGTTTTTGCCTGCTATGTGTCGAACCGTAGCCATGTCTTCGTCGACAGCGAACTTTTATCTGCCGAATAGCTGCACGGACGACAAGGCGCGCTTGACCAGGGCACGTGTGCGACAGGAGATCACAGCTCCTCTCGAGGCGCGCTCCGTCAGAAAGGGGTCTTAGAATCGCGCGTTCAACGTCACATAGGCCGAGCGCGGGGCGCCGGGCATGATGTTGTTGTTGTTGTGCGCGGAGACGAAGTACCGCGCGCCAGCCAGATTCTCGACGTTGAGCTGTCCCGAGACATTCTCGCTCAACCTGACGAACACGGCGCCGTCCACGCGCGCGTAACCGGGCACGACGACGAAATTGTCGATCGCGGGATAGAACTTCGAATTGTAGACGACGCCGGCGCCCACGCCCAGAATGCCGGGGCCCGCGTCAAAGAAGGCGGAAATGTCGTATTTGTTCCAGAAGGAGAAGGTGTTTCGGGGCACGGAGGGATTGGTCTTGCCAACGTCGGTGAAGAACGGCGTCCGCAAGGTCGGCGTTCTGTCTGTCCTGACGACGCGCGCGTCCTGATAGCCGTAGCCGAGCGAAACCTCCCAGCGATCCGTAACATTGCCGACGAGCCCGAGTTCTCCGCCCTGCGTCCTTGTATCGGCGAGGATGGCTGTCGTCGCATTGACCGTGAGCTGTTGATTCGAACGATTGAGCTGATACAGCGCGCCCGTCAAAAGCAGGGCCGGCAAGAGCTGCGCTTTGAAGCCCACCTCGACGTTCTGGAAGCTCTGCGGCGCGAGATTGGCGACGGTCGGAAACAGCACGTTGAACTGATCGCCCGCCACCGGCAGGAAGCTTCGCGAATAGGACCCATAGATTGAAAGAATCTCGATCGGCTTGAACACGAGGCCAAAGCGCGGCGACCACACATTGTCGACGCGTCGCAGCTGGCCCCTGAAATCTGTGGGGCCCGTGTCAAAGCCAGTGTATTTCAGGTCGAATCGGTCGAATCGCACGCCTGCGATCACGTCGAAATACCGCGTGACTTCGATCTGATCCTGAACGTAGCCTGCGGCAAGGTCCAGATTGGTGTGGCGACGACGGTTTGGATTGGCGAACACGACCGGGAAATACGCAGTCGGCGACCAGAATGGCGTCGTCACGCGCTGCGTTCTGCAGGACACGTTGAAACAGGAGAGATCGCGATTTTCGTCGGATAGCTGGTTGCCGACCTCGGCGCCAAACATCACCGTGTGACGGATGTCGGGCGTCATCTGCCATTTATAGACGAGGTCCGTCTGGTTGAAGATATTCTGCCGTGGACTGGAGTTGACATAGCCGTCGAGACGCACGATCCCGGCTGGCGTAACGGTCGTCGCGACAGGGTTAAGAAGCGTCGTGACGAAGCCCAGCCCCTGATCCGGGAATGTGTTCTGATAGCGCTTCTCATAGTCCGCATAGACGAACTGATTGCGGATGTTGAGACCGAATTCAGTCGTATGGTCCAGTGCGAGCGCGGCGCGATTGAGGTCGACCTTCGAGTAATTCACCGCTTCGACCGAAGGATTGCCGACGCCGAAGAAGGCGTCGATCGGCGCCGGCGACGGGTATCCCGGATAGATCGACGAGCCTCCGAAAACGAAGCCGCCCACCGAGGGAGTGCCGCGATCGGCGGTGCGGCGATCCCGGAAATGCTCGTAGCTCAGCGTGATGAAGGTCTTTTCGAGCGGATGCCAGGTCATCGTCGGATTGACGCCATAGCGCTCGAGCTTGAAGAAATCACGGTAGCCGTATGATTGCTCGTAAAGCCCGTTGAGCCTTACGGCGAGCGTATCGTTGATCGCGTCGCCGACGTCCACCGTGAGGCGTTTGCGCGCGAAGCTGCCTGAGCTGACGATCATGGACCGCAGCCGTTCGCCGTCCGCCTTTTTCGTGACGCGGTTGACGATGCCGCCGCCGCCGCCGCGGCCGAAGATCAGCGCGTTGGGTCCCTTGAGAACTTCGACGGCCTCGATGTTGTAGAGATCGCGATAATATTGCGCGTCGTCGCGAATGCCGTCCGTGTAGAAATCCGCGGTCGTGTCCTGTCCGCGGATCGTGATCTGATCGCGATTGCCTTCGCCTTGGGCGACAGTGACGCCGGGCACATATTGCAGCGCCCGGCTTATATCGACGCTGTTGCGGTCCTGAAGCTGCTGCTTCGTGAGAATCGTGATCGACTGAGGGATGTCGATGATCGGCGTATTGGTTTTCGTCGCGGTCGATGTTCTACCCGCGAAATAGCCGACGACGTCGGTAGGGCCGCGGCCGAGCGCCGTGGCGGGGAACAGCGGACGGTCGCCGGGAACGCCCTGAACGGCTGGAGCTGCGGCCCCGACGGGCGCGCGCGTCGTCGGAATCACCCTGGCGCTGCGCCGCGCGCCTCCCACGTCAATGGTGGGCAAGCGCTGCGCGCCGCTCGCGCGCCCTTGAGAGGCGACGGACTTCGGCTTCGACTGGGCGACAGGGCGCGGCTTCTCCGGCGGAGCGTCGACCCTCACCGCCGGCAAGGGCGTCGCCTGGGATTGCGCGAGAGCAGGAACGCTGACGCCGGGCGTCAGCGCTGGGGCCAGGCCGAGGGCGACGACCGAAAAGCCTGTCACACGGTCGAAAGCCGCAGAAAGAGAAGCGAAGCGCGCCAGCCGCGGACTCGATTGTTTCCGACTCATCTCTGCCCTTCTCGCGCCCATTCGTCAGGAGAAGGTCATTTGATAAGTTTTCTCTTTGAAAACGGTCAATTAGGAGAGAGGCTAGTCTGGAATGGTTCCGGCCGAATATTTCTGATTTGCGATGAGTGTTGCTCAAATGCATCACAATTGGAATTTTTCTAAGTTCGAAAATTTTCATCCACGGTCGTGGTCTTGGCACACGCGACGCCGCTCACGATCGCGGGTTGAAGCGAGTCTGGCTTCTCCGATGAGGGGAGTGGGAAGCTGGGGTCAGGCCACGAAATGGAATGTTGGGGTTGTTACAGATGACCTGATGTGGTGGACGGCCCCCGCTCCCCGGCACGGATGTGCCAACGTGTGGTCGTTTTCTGAGCGGCCATCGAGAGGAGCCATTCGCCATGCAGGTTACGACGATCGGGATTAACCTCGCAAAGCATGTTTTTCAGGTTCACGGTGTCGACGCCGATGGAAGTGTCGTTGTTCGCCGCAAATTGCGTCGGTCCGAGGTGATCAGATTTTTCGTTAAGTTGCCTGCTGCTCTGATCGGGATGGAGGCCTGTGCGACGTCTCATTACTGGGCGCGGGAGCTCGAACGGCTCGGCCACGCCGTCCGCCTGATTCCGCCGTCTTATGTGAAGCCGTTCGTAAAGCGGCAGAAAAGCGACGCCGCCGACGCCGAGGCGATCTGCGAGGCCGTTTCTCGCCCTTCGATGCGTTTCGTGCCGCTGAAAAGTGCGGAGCGACAGGGCGTGCTGGTGCTGCATAGGACCCGTGATCTCCTCATTCGACAATGGACTATGGTGGCGAACGCGCTTCGAGCGCACCTGGCGGAATTCGGCATCATCGAGAAACTCGGCGAGGCGGGCTTGGATGCGCTGATTTTGCGGATCGAAACCGACGACGTCAGCGGCGTGCCCGAGATCGCTCGAGACGGCCTGCCGCTGCTAGCTGGACAGATTCGAGCGGCTCGGGTTCGTGTGACCGAAATCGAGAAACGCATTCAGACCTGGCATCGGGCAAACCCCGTGAGTCGACGCCTGGAAACGATACCGGGCATCGGCCCAATCATCGCGAGCGTGATTGCCGCAACTGTAACCGACCCAGGATTGTTTGCGTCCGGACGTCAACTTTCCGCGTGGCTCGGTCTCGTGCCGCGACAGCATTCCAGTGGCGGCAAAGAGCGACTGCACGGCATTACGAAGCAGGGCGATCCTTACATCCGACGGCCGCTGATAATAGGGGCCACGTCCGTGGAGTGCACCCCGTTTGCCCGGACATCGGGCGGGGCTGCTTAAGCACTGAGGCGGATGAACTCCCGAGGGGATCGGAACTTCAGGCCTGAGTGCGGGTGAACCTCGCAATAATCCTCGATCCAGCCGGGCAGTTTGGCAAGGATCGTTTCGACGTCTGACAAGACGGCAAGCCTCGCGTAATCGCGTTTGAGCGTCTTCACAAAGCTTTCCGACATGCCGTTGCTTTCGGGGCTGCGCACGGGCGTGAACAGCAGCGTCAGGCCAAGCGCACGGGCCGTATCCGCGGTGTCGGCGGCGATGTAGGCGCTGCCATTGTCGGAGAGCCACTCGACCCGGTGCGGGACTTTCAAGGCGCCAAAGCGGCGCTCGACGGCGGCGATCATCAGATCGCGCACCATCTCGCCCGAGACCCCGCCATTGGCGACCGCCGACCAGGCGATGATCTCGCGATCGCAGGCGTCGATGACGAACAGCACGCGCACGACCTCGCCGTTGCGAGCGCGGATTTCGAGATGATCCGAACACCAGCGGCAATTCGAGCGCAGCGCGATGACGACGCCGTCATGGGTGCGGCCCGGCCAGCGCGCGGTATGTCGTTCGAGTGTCAGGCCGTTGTTCTGCATGATCCGCAGCACACGCTTGGCGTTCACGGGCGGCTTGCCCTCGGCCCGCAACTTTCGGTTCGCCAGCGCGCAGATGCGGCGATAGCCATAGGTCGGGCGCTCGTCGACGATGGCGCGGATGAGCGGGGCGATTTCGACGTCCCCGGCCTTGTGGTAGCGGCCTCGGGGCTTGGTCATGCCCTTCTTGCGCGCGGCGAGATTGGAGCGGGCGACGCCCAGCGTTTCGGCGACGGCGCTCATCGGGAAGCGTCCGGCTTCCACGACACGAGCGGCAAGATCGGTTTTTTTGCGCGCGCCGTGTCGAGAGCCTCCCGGAGGATCTCGACCTCCATCGTCTTCTTGCCGAGCAGGCGCTCCAGTTCACGGACCTTCTTCTCGAGATCGCGGACCTGCGAGGCGCCGACCACATCCTCGTCCGCCGCGACGGCAGCCTGACCGCCCTCGGCCATGCGGCGCTTCCAGGCAAAGAGCTGAGACGGGGCGATTCCGGCTCGACGCGCGACACAGGAGACGCTCATGCCGGGCTGCGACGCTTCTTCGACAAGGCGAACCTTCTCGGCCGCGCTCCAACGCCGACGGCGCTGAACAGAGGTGATGACTTCGACGCGCGAAACGGGCGTCTCGGGGGCATTGGTCATAGTCGTATTCATAGGCTTACGCCTACGCCTTATCGGCTATGCCCGATGTCCGGTCAAAACGGGGTGCACTCCAGCTGACCGTAACGCCAGGCTCGCGCGTCTCGGCGACCATCGACAGCTTCTCGGCTACGGTCCAGCGCCGCCGGCGCTCCGGACCCGTCAGAATCTCTGCCTTCGGATAAGAACCAGTCATAGACACGGCATTACTCCTAACCCTTATCTTAAGGGTGGGCAGTGTCCGGCCAATTAAGGGGCTACTTCATCGATGATGATCCACGCTTCCTTGAGCGAGTAGAAGATCTCGCCGTTTAGCAGTTCGTCACAAAGCTTCAAGCGCGCGCCGCTCGAGGCGGCCTGGCCGGGCGATGCGTCTCTAGAGTGACGGTGTTCGAATCCTCATTCCGGAGCGACCGGCCATGACCAACATGCAACCTATCCCGAACGACGCCGTGCTGATAGCGATCGATGTCGCCAAGGTGCGCAACGAAGTCCTCATTGAGGCGGCCAATCATCGACGCCGGCGGCGATTGACGGTGCTGAACAATCGGATCGAGCATGATCGGTTCATTGCGACGCTGGCTGGCTATAATCGCCCTGTGATCTGCGCCTTTGAGACGACGGGCAACTATCATCGACCTTTAGCTTGGCGGCCGACCGAAGCCGGTTTTGAGGCGCGCCTCGTGTCATCGATGGCGTTGGTGCGAACGCGCGAAGCGCTGGGCGGCAAGGAGCGCTACGTCATATTGTCCGAGCAATTGCTTGGCGTCCTGCGCAGCTATTGGCATCTCGCTTGGCCGGAGAGCTTTTTGTTTCCCCGTCGCGACAAGGATAAGCCGATAGATCAGACCGTGCTGCACGCCGGCCGCCGTTCGGCGCGCGCCGCGGCCCGCATCGACAAGAGGGTGAGCGTTCACGTCCTGCCGCACAGCTTCGAGCGGGGTCGACATTCGCATCATCCAGGTGCTGCTCGGCCATGAGCATCTGTCGACGACGGCGCGGCTACACGCAGGTCTCGACGCATCTGATCAGCGGGACGAACAGCACGCTGAACCGCCTTTCCCTAGAGGTGACGCCGCTCGAGTGACCCGGGCGTGGAAAGGACGGCGATCGAACTCGCCGACATCATCCGCCGTCATGGCGACGCCTATCTTCGCGATAACGCCGGGCGTCTTGGCCGCGGCGAACGCCGCATCATGGGCGCGATCGCGGCGTGCCGAACGGTGGCGCTTGGGGGCCATGTCGCGCAATGCGACGATTGCAGCGCCAGACGCATCGCCTACAGCTCCCGCCGTAACCGGCATTGGCCTAAATGCTAGGAAGCCGCGAGAGCCGCCTAGCTCGACGCGCCCGATGCCGAGCTGCTGCCGGCGCCGAGACGCCTGGGACTATCGGCGAGCGTCACGGTCGTCTCGGCGGCGACGCGCATCAACACGGCATGGGCGAGCCTCTCGTTTTGGAAAGCGATCTCGGCAGCGCTCCGGAAGAACCTCTACGATCGCATGGAAGACTGCCGTGATCGGCGAGGCTCCGGACGGCCTCGTCGCTTACAACCGCGCGCTACTCGAATCTCGATGTTCTGAACGCCGGGAGCAAAGTCCAGGTCGCGATCAGCTCATTGGCGCGGGCTTTGAGTTCCGTCGCCCAGCCCATGCGTCCCGAAGAACGGTGTCGAGCGCATCCATGTCATAGGGTTTGCGTAAAATCCTCAAACCTTCCACTCCGTTAGCATCACGGAGCGCGGCGCTGTAGCCCGTCGCTAGGATCACCGGCATATCGGGCGCGCTCCGCTTGATGGCGCGCGCCAATTCGATACCGTTCATCCCGCCCGGCATCACGATGTCCGAAAAGACAAGGTCAAAGCTTAGCCCGTTCTCAAGCGTGGCGAGCGCTTCCATGGCGTTTGACACCCGATGCGGCGCGAAGCCTAATCCCTGGAGCATCTCCTCAACCAACGAGGCAACTGCGTCGTTGTCCTCAACCAACAATACCCGACGCTGGCGATCCCCACCTTTCCAGTCGCTGCGCATCAGCCGGGCCCGAGAGGTGATTTGGGCGACAGCCTCGCCGCGGGGCAGATAAAGGATGACGCTGGTCCCCTCGCCTTCACGGCTGCTGATCTCGACATGCCCGCCCGATTGTTTGGCGAAGCCATAGACGTGGCTCAATCCCAGACCTGTGCCCTTGCCTACTTCCTTGGTCGTGAAGAAGGGATCGAAAACCCGATCGAGAATTTGGGCCGGGATACCGATCCCCGTATCGGAAACCTCGATGCGAACGAACTCGCCCGAAAGCGCGTAATGATTCGATCCCTCCAGCGTCGCGTTCGTCGCCGTTATCGTCAGCGTCCCGCCCTTCGGCATGGCGTCGCGCGCATTCACGGCAAGGTTGAGGATAACGAGATTTAGCTGTGTCGGATCCGTCAAAACGGGCCAGAGGTCGGAGGCGATCCTGATATTGATAACGATGTCTCCTCGCAATGCGCCTGCGATCAGGATGCGCATGCCTTCCAACAACGCCGACAGGTCGGTCGGCTCCGGAGTTAATGCCGTGCGGCGTGAAAAGGCCAGAAGCTGGCGCGTGAGCGCTTCGCCCCTGGCCGCGGCTTCACGCATGCCTGTCAGAATCCGTCCCCGCCGCGCGGGATCGTCGGTACGCTCCAAGAGGTTGAGGCCGCCGGAGACGACCATCAGGAGATTGTTGAAGTCATGCGCCACACCGCCGGTGAGCTGACCGATCGCCTCCAACTTCTGGGCGTGCCGCAACGATTGCTCGGCTTCCTGGCGCTGCTTGATCTCCGCCACCAACTGACGGTTGGCTTCCTCGAGTTCCGCTGTTCGTTCGCGCACCCGCTGCTCGAGTGACTCATTGAGTTTGCGAAGTTCGTGCTCCTTCGCGCGTAGTCGCGCTTCATTACGCTCATGCTCTAGAAGGTGATCCCGGATTTGATACTGGCGGCGCCTAGCCTGTAGCGCGGAGCGCAACGCGCTGACGAGCGCGGCGGAGGAGAAGGGCCGCTCCAACAGCACCAGATTGCCATATTCAGGGAGAGCGTTGCGGCCGCGCCCGTAGCCTTTGTGAGGCGCCATCGCCACTACGATCGGCGGCTCGGACCAGGGCGGCTGTCGTTTCAGAAAGGCGGGAAGGCATGCGGCCTCAAGAGGATCATATAGACTCTCTTCCGCGACGACGGCTGCGCCTGCGCCAACGGAGAGGTCGTCACAGAGCCCCCGCATAGTGGCGCAGATCTTCGTCGACAGCCCGGCTTTGGCGAGGACGGCCGCGAGGGTTGGCCCATCTTGATGCGAAGGCGCCAGTATTAGAACGCGCTCCTCTCGTGGATCAATACGGCGGATAATGCTCATGAGGCGTCATGGCGTGCGGGACAAGCTGTCAGGGGAACCTATGAATGTTGGCACGCCCGTGAGTACGCCCTGGAACTCCCGTATCGGCGGGCCTACGCCAACCCCCTGCTTCGATCTCATGTGATATTCACGAATGGCGGATTCATGGAGTCCGCTACGGCTTTTCAAGACCGACACCGCCTTGCGCACCTCGCCTTCAGCCTCGAAGTACCGCAACAGCACAATCGTGTCGGCCAGGAAGCTGAGATCGAGGGGTGCTTCCGTGCTGCCGACCAGTCCGTGCTGCGCCAGTAAAAGAATGGTGACGATTCCCTTGTTGCCAAGATAGGCGAGGAGCTCGTGCATGTGCAGCAGCAAGCTCTGCTCTTCGGGCATCGAGACCATGTAGCTGTTAAGACTATCGATCACCACCATGCCGATGCCGGCATTCACCTGCCGTTGGACTTCTTCGACGAATTCGCCGGGAGAAATCGTCGTCGGGCTGCATCTTGTCCAGATAAGGCGGCCCGATTCCCGTGCGCCCTCCAGGTCGATGCCAAGCCCCCGCGCGCGCGCGCAAGCGGTGCGGTACGCCTCGTCAAAGGCGAAGATACCGACGCGTTCTCGCTCGCTGGTCGCCGCGACCGCAAACTGCAGCGCCATCGAAGATTTGCCAACGCCGGAGGGTCCAATCAGCAGCGTGCTTGTCCCGCGTCGAAGCCCTCCGCCGAGCAGAGCGTCGAGCTCCGTAATCTGGCTGGTGAAGGTTCCTGGCGAGAATATGGTTTCATGATCGGCGGCGATGAGGCTCGGAAAAACACTGATCCCGCCTGTGCGAATTACAAAATCATGATAGCCGCTGCGGTAATTGGCGCCGCGCAGCTTTATGACAGACAGGCGCCGACGAACCGCGCCGTATTCAAGCCGGCGTTGCTCGAGATTAAAAACGCCATGGACGATGCTGTGCAATTGCAGGCCGGGCTTCAGGTCGGTCAAGTCGTCGAGGGCCAGTACGGTGCTTCGCGATTGAGCGAAGAAGCGCCGGAGAGCTAGGACCTGGCGCCGATAGCTGAGCGCGTCTTGAGCAAGGAGACGCAGTTCGGTCAGCGCATCAATGACCAACCGATCCGGGCTCAGCTCCCGCACCTTTTGGATGATAACGCCTACAGTTTGGTCGAGCTCCACCTCCGATGGGTAAATCATGCTCTGCTGCTGCTCCGAATCGGCCTCGAGCGGCATCACTTCAAAAATTGTCACGCCGTCAAGAGACCAACCGTGGCTGCGCGCAGTATTTCTGAGCTCGCGCTCTGTTTCCGAAAGAGTGACGTAGAGACACCGCTCGCCTTGCTGTGCGCCCTCGAGCAGGAACTGAAGCGCCAAGGTTGTTTTGCCAGAGCCAGGCATCCCCTCGATGAGATAGATGTGTTTCCGCCTGAAGCCCCCAAAAACGACTGCATCCAGGCCAGGCACACCGCTCGAGGCGAGTCGACTCAGCTGCTGCTTTGCATTCATGCTCGATCCGTAGTCTTTGCCGCCTATCTATCTATAGCGTATCGTCGGAGCAAGACTAGCCTCTGGCGGGTCGGCTAGGATGAGGCGTTCTGTAGCCCTTGGCGCAAATTCGAAAATGTTTTTGCTAAGCTCAAGGAGCACCCCCATTGCCATTCGTTATCATCGATGCGCCCACGTCGTCTTTTCAGCTCCCGCGATTCACCTGTCCGAGGCCGCGGCTTCCGACCATTGTCGACGTGGAATCTTGCGCTGCCGCTCACGCCCCGATTCAATACCAATTGAATGACTGATTTTTTCGTGAGAATCAGGTGTTTCCCAACAGATCTCAAATGGCATCTTTCTTTGTGTGAAAGAGAGAAGGTGAATGACGAAAACAGCGACTATTCGAGCTCGCCGCGTCCCAAGGCGTGGACAGAACAGTAGGAACAACTTATCAGACGATCAACTCCAAGAAATCCTTCAGGCATTGCAATCCTTGAAGGAGGGCGACTTCACCACTCGCTTGCCGGGCCATTGGGCCGGAGTAATCGGAAAGATTGCCGACAATCTCAATGAGATAGCTGGCGCCAACTGCAGGATAGCAGGCGAACTGGAACGGGTCCGTCAAGCCGTTGGACGAGAGGGCAGGACGCGTCAGAGGGTGAAGTTCGCGAATCGCGCAGGGGCTTGGGCGGGGATGGAGGCGTCGGTCAACGCTTTGATTGACGATCTCCTTTGGCCGACGAACGAAATGACCCGCGTGATCGGCGCTGTGGCACAGGGAGATCTCCTGCAGTCGGTACAACTAGAGCTTGAGGGCCGCCCTCTCATGGGCGAGTTCCTGCGTTCAGCAAAGATCGTCAATACCATGATCCGCCAGCTTCGCGAATTCACTTCAGAAGTGACGCGCGTGGCGCGCGAAGTTGGAACAGAAGGAAAACTCGGAGGACAGGCGCAGGTCCGCGAGGTCACGGGCGTATGGAAAGAACTTACAGAATCTGTGAATTTTATGGCCGACAACCTCACGAGCCAGGTGCGAAACATCGCAGACGTAACAATCGCCGTGGCCAATGGCGATCTTTCGAAGAAGATCACGGTCGATGTGCGCGGCGAGATCCTGCAGCTTAAAGAAGCCATCAACACGATGGTGGATCAGCTTCGCTCATTTGCCTCAGAAGTCACGCGTGTGGCGCGCGAAGTCGGCAGCGACGGCAAACTGGGAGGTCAGGCGATCGTGCCCGGCGTCGCGGGCACATGGAAAGACCTCACCGATTCAGTGAATGCAATGTGTGGCAATCTAACGGATCAGGTGCGCAACATTGCCCAAGTGACGACCGCTGTCGCGCGGGGCGATCTGTCGCGAAAAATCACCGTAGATGTGAAAGGAGAAATTCTCGAACTCAAGCAAACCATCAATACGATGGTGGACCAGCTGAACTCGTTCGCTTCCGAAGTGACACGAGTTGCGCGAGAGGTGGGCACCGAAGGAAAGCTTGGAGGCCAAGCGGTCGTCGCCGGCGTCGGCGGTACGTGGAAGGATCTCACTGACAACGTCAACTTCATGGCGTCCAACCTAACGGCGCAGGTTCGGAACATCGCCGAAGTGTCAACCGCTATCGCCAACGGGGACCTATCGAAGAAGATAACCGTAAACGTCTCTGGAGAGATACTGCAGCTCAAGGAAACCATCAACACGATGGTCGACCAGCTCAATGCTTTTGCATCCGAAGTCACGCGCGTCGCGCGCGAGGTCGGCACGGAAGGGCGTTTGGGAGGTCAGGCGCAGGTGCTCGGCGTCGCGGGCACGTGGAAGGATTTAACAGACTCTGTCAATTCGATGGCGGGGAATCTTACCGCGCAAGTCCGAAACATCGCTGAAGTGACTACCGCCGTCGCCCGTGGAGATTTGAGCCGGAAAATCACCGTGGACGTGAAAGGGGAGATTCTGCAGCTCAAGGAAACGATTAACACGATGGTCGACCAATTGAACGCCTTCGCGTCCGAAGTGACGCGCGTTGCTCGTGAGGTCGGCACTGAAGGCAAGCTGGGCGGCCAGGCTCAGGTGCCCGGCGTCGCAGGCACATGGAAAGACCTGACCGATAATGTGAACTTCATGGCCGGCAATTTGACGGCGCAGGTGCGAAACATCGCCGAGGTGGCGACGGCGATCGCCGATGGCGATCTTTCGAAAAAAATCACGGTCGACGTGCGCGGCGAAATCCTTTTGCTCAAGGAGACGCTGAACACGATGGTGGATCAGTTGAACGCCTTTGCGGGCGAAGTCACGCGAGTTGCGCGTGAGGTCGGCACGGACGGACGTCTCGGCGGCCAGGCTGTCGTGCCTGGCGTTGGAGGCACGTGGAAGGACCTGACAGAAAACGTGAACTTATTGGCCGCCAATCTGACGACGCAGGTCCGCAATATCGCCGAAGTGACCACAGCAGTGGCTCGCGGAGACTTGAGCCGGAAAATCACCGTTGACGTGAAAGGTGAGATTCTGCAGCTCAAGGAAACCATCAACACGATGGTCGACCAGTTAAACGCCTTCGCGTCCGAAGTAACGCGCGTTGCACGCGAGGTCGGCACTGAAGGCAAGCTGGGCGGCCAGGCTCAGGTGCCCGGCGTCGCAGGCACATGGAAAGACCTGACCGACACGGTGAACGTCATGGCCGCAAACCTGACCGAACAGGTACGCGGAATCGTCAAGGTCGTGACGGCAGTCGCTGAGGGAGATCTTACTCAAAGTCTTACCGTGAAGTCCAAAGGTGAAGTCGCTGCGCTGGCGGACACCATCAACAATATGACGCGAACTCTCGCGACTTTCGCCGATCAGGTGACGACAGTGGCGCGCGAGGTGGGCGTCGAGGGGCGCCTTGGCGGCCAAGCCAATGTGCCTGGAGCCGCCGGCACATGGAAGGACCTGACCGGTAACGTGAATCTGCTGGCGGCGAACCTCACGACGCAGGTGAGATCAATCGCTGACGTCGCGACCGCGGTGACGAAAGGCGATCTTACGCGACTAATCCAAGTCGATGCGCGCGGAGAGGTCGCGGAGCTTAAAGACAACATCAATACAATGATCGACAATCTCAGGCTCACAACGGATCGCAATACTGAACAAGATTGGTTAAAAACCAACCTTGCCAAGTTTACGGCCATGCTGCAAGGGCAGCGCGATCTGAGCTTGGTGGGCCGTTTGCTGCTCTCTGAGCTTGCGCCGCTCGTCGGCGCGCAGCAGGGCGTCATTTATCAGATGCTCGCGGGCGATGACCCACCGAGCCTTGGTCTTCTCTCCGCCTATGCCGATGATGGAGAAAGGAGCCACCAGCTCCGCCTGAGTGTTGGAGAAGGACTCGTAGGCCAATGCGCTACTGACAAGCGACGAATCCTGATCAATGACCTGCCTGCCGATGTGGCCCACATACGGTCGGCGTTGTTCAGCTCAGCGCCCCGCAATATTGTTGTATTCCCTGTGTTGTTCGAAGGACAGGTCAAGGCGGTGATTGAACTCGCCACCGTCGGCGAGTTCAGCGAGCTGCAAACAATGTTCCTGGAGCAGCTCACGGCGTCGATAGGCATCGTTCTCAACTCGATTGAAGCGACGATGCAGACGGAAGCGCTGTTAGGGCAATCGCAGCAACTCGCCGCTGAACTTCAGTCTCAGCAGAGCGAATTACAAAAAACGAACGAGCAGCTTGAGCTCAAAGCTCAGCAGGTCGCCGAGCGAAACGTCGAGGTCGAGCGGAAGAATGAAGAGCTGGAGCAAGCGCGCCGCGCCCTCGAAGAAAAAGCGGCCGAGCTGGCGCTCACCTCAAGATATAAATCGGAATTCCTTGCGAATATGAGCCACGAGCTACGCACGCCGCTAAATTCGATTCTTATTCTCGGCCAGCAGCTCAGTGAGAACCCCCAGGGAAATCTGACCGAGAGGCAGGTAGAATTCGCCCGAACGATTCATGGCGCAGGCACTGACCTTTTGAACCTGATTTCCGACATTTTAGACCTATCAAAAATCGAATCTGGCACGGTCACGGTCGAAGCTGAAGAGCTCGACTTCAAGAGTCTCGTTGACCGCGTTGCGCGGCCGTTCCGGCATGAGGCGGAGAATCGCGGCTTATCATTCGAAGTCAACGTGAGCGCCAACGTTGGCCGCAGTATCGTTACCGATTCCAAGCGGCTTCAGCAAATTCTGAAAAACCTTTTGTCAAACGCCTTCAAGTTCACTCAGTCGGGCGGCGTTTGGTTCGATGTGCGAGCAGCGACAGAAGGCTGGAGCGCGCAACACCCTTCGCTCGCGCAAGCGCAGCGTGTCGTGGCGTTCAGCGTACGCGACACGGGCATCGGCATACCTCAAGAGAAGCAGCCCATCATCTTCGAGGCGTTCCAACAGGCTGACGCTTCAACCAGCCGTCGATTTGGCGGCACCGGCCTTGGTCTCGCTATTAGCCGGGAGCTTGCTACTCTTTTGGGGGGTGAAATTCACTTGCGGTCAACCCCGGGAGAAGGCTCAACATTCACGCTTTATCTGCCGATTGTCTATAGTGGTGCGGGCGCGTCGCGATCAAGCAATCGATCCCCGTTGACGCAAACGCCACCAGCGACGTTTGGGAGCAGCTTCAGCATCGCGCCACAAAAGGATGATCGCGAAAATATCACCGAAGACGACGGCGTCTTGCTCATTATAGAAGACGACCCCGATTATCGACGTATTCTCGCCGACCTTGCGCGTGACAAGGGCCTCAAGGTCATAATGGCCGCAACGGGCGTCGAGGCAGTAACTTTGGCGCGGGCCTTCAGACCTACGGCGATTTCACTTGACGTCTATCTGCCCGATCTGTCCGGTTGGACAGTGCTCTCACGACTCAAACAGGACCCTGCATTGCGTCACATTCCGGTGCAGATGCTGACGATAGATAGCGACCGTAGGCAAGGGTTGGCGCGCGGGGCCTATAGCTTTATTTCGAAGCCAGCTACAGCAAGCGAGATAAGTTCGGCTATCGAACGTATTGTCGATTTTTCGAAGCCACGCCGACGACGGCTTCTCTTGGTCGAGGACAGCGTAGCCGAACAATCAGCGATTCGCGCCCTGCTTGAAGATGATGACGTGGAGATCGTCGTGGCTCAGTCAGGGCAAGAAGCCTTGCAGGCGTTAAGCAGACAGAACTGGGACTGTGTTGTGCTCGACCTAGGCCTTCCCGACATGTCTGGTTTTGACGTGCTTCAGTCCCTTAATGGAAAAGACGTGAGCGCAACCGTACCTTGCGTGATCTTCACTGGCAAAAAGCTGTCGGCTGAGGAAGACGCGCGACTTCATACGATGGCGCAAAGCATAGTGGTCAAGGATGTTGAGTCTCCCGAGCGCCTTCTGGACGAAACTGCGCTCTTCTTGCATCGGGTGATTGCCGATCTGCCTGCCGAAAAGCAACAGATGCTGGAGCGACTCCATCGGTCGGATGAAGACCTGTCCGGCCGGACAATTTTGCTCGTCGATGACGACGCTCGGAACCTTTTCGCACTGTCGAGCTTACTCGAGCGCCGCGGGATTAGTGTCCTTACAGCTGACAATGGTGGTGATGCGATCAACCTCCTCGAAAAAGATGGCTCGATCTCGCTCGTGCTTATGGATATCATGATGCCTGGCATGGACGGCTACCAAACGATCAAAGCTTTGCGCGCAAATCCCCGATTCAACCGCATTCCAATCATCGCGCTGACCGCAAAGGCTATGAACGAGGATCGGGAGAGATGTCTCGAAGCTGGTGCGTCGGATTATCTAGCCAAGCCCGTAAACACAGAGCAGCTCTTGTCTGCGCTACGCTTGTGGTTCGCCGATGAAGGACACTCTTAGTTCTCCTGATGCAAGTGAGATCAATATTCTCCTCGTCGATGATCAGCCGGCGAAGCTGCTGAGCTATGAACTGATCCTGCATGAGCTGGGCCACAATTTGCTGAAGGCAAATTCGGCGACAGAGGCGCTTAGGCTTCTTCTCGACCATCAAGTGGCCGTTATCTTGATTGACGTCTGCATGCCGGATCTCGATGGTTTCGAGCTTGCGCAAATGATCAGAGACCACCCTCGTTTCGCCGATATTGCTATCCTATTCGTCTCCGCAATAAATGTCACAGAGATGGATAGCCTGAGAGGTTATGAGCTCGGGGGTGTGGATTATGTCTCTGTGCCTGTAGTGCCAAATATCTTGCGCGCAAAGGTTCGGGTCTTTGTTGATCTCTATATCAAAACACGAGCGTTGGCCCGCATCAACTGCGAGCTTGAACAGCGAGTGGCGGAGCGCACGGCGGAGCTCGAAGCGGCAGTTGCGCGTCAAGAATTGTTGGCGCACGAAGTAGATCATCGTGCGCGCAATGCGCTTGCGGTAATTCAATCAATAGTGACGTTAACGCCGGACGACGATAGCCTCTATTTCGCTGACGCGATAAGAGGCCGCATTCACGCCATGGCCACGGCGCACAATTTGCTCTCGGAGAGCCGCTGGAGAGGCGCCAGTTTGCTTAGCCTCGTGAAGGAAGAACTTGCTCCCTACGCTCAAAGCAGTATCAAGATTGCAGGAGAGGCGGTTTCGATAGCGCCATCTATAGCGCAGAGTCTGGCGCTTGCGATTCATGAGTTGGCGACGAATGCAGCGAAATATGGCGCGCTGAAAGATCCTAAAGGTTGCCTTTGCGTTGAATGGCGCCTAAACGAAGAACACTTGGAATTGAAGTGGCGTGAGGAAGGTGGCGAACCTGTCAACCCGCCGAATCGTACGGGATTCGGTTCCAAAGTCATCGACGCAGGCATTGCAGGTCAGCTAAGAGGCGAAATTGAACGCGAGTGGACAGTGAATGGTCTGATTTGCGTAATCCGCATTCCGAGAGAGCACTTCCTAACGCCTGAATGCAATTGTAGATCTTCCGAAGGGCAGCGACACCATCCCCACATCAACAAGCAACTTATTTACGGACGCAGAATCCTCGTGTTGGAAGATGAATCCATAGTGGCCATGATGACATGCCGCATGATCGAAGAACTCGGCGCCCGCGCGATAGGTCCTTTCGGTAAGACGGAGGAAGCGCGGGAGGCTCTGTCCGAGGGGCTCGATGCAGCGGTCCTTGACGTAAATTTAGACGGTGAACTCGTTTATGATCTGGCTGCCGAAATAAGAAATCACAACAAACCAATCATCTTCGTCACCGGTTACAGCTCCGGAGCTATCAAGCAAGAGTTCAGGGATATTAAGGTGCTGACCAAGCCGATAGAACCAGAGGACCTCGCATCAGCATTGGCGGAGGCGCTTACAGGATAGCGAAGAAGGCTGCATCGAACCATTCCGCGCATTTAGCTTCTGGGGAAACCTCGAAACGAGCGGATTTCGGCGGCCCCTCGATTTGAAATGCAATGCTTTTGAAGGAGGCCAGATCGAAATCTCCTTCGAGCGCCATACGGTTGGGCATTTGCCCCTCGACTGACGAAAATCGCAAAGTTCGACGAAGGCGCCCTGGGGCATCGTCCCGGCTTCCTTCCGAAATTCGCGCTTAGCGGCCGACAAGGCTTACAGGGCTCTTCACCTACAGTCCTTTCGGGATCAAGCGCCTTCGTCCTTTCGCAGCGGAAATGGATCACGAGAACCTGCACCGAGCCGCGAATCCGGAATCCGGCGGAATGGTACAATTCCCGCGCTCCGCTTGATCATTTCCGTTGGAGGAACGCTGTTCCGGCCGCATAGGGATGCGTGGAGTTTGAGGCGGCTCGAAAACGGCCGCTTCTTCGTCCCGTCGCCGGGACGAAGGCCTGGCAAGGTCGTGGATGATGCTGGGAACGAAACGGTGGATCACGCTTGTTAAGATTGACCTGCTGGCTTTGGATCTTGGCATGGTGTGGCGCCCTTTCACGGATAGCTGATCATGATCCTGACGACGAGAGATTGTTCAGAGCCAGTTGACGAAAACTGATCCATTACATGCAGAAGCGTCATCGGTTGTCGATGGCGGTGTAATTCTCTCCACTTGTGGCATTTGAAAATTCCCCAGTTTTCGTGACGCCCGATCTTCCAAGGCATGCCCTGGAAGGTCGGGTGGCGCGCCGACTGACCGATGCTGCTCCCCTTGGCGGGAGGGAGGGCGCGGTAATCAAACTCGGGGCACTCGTTATGATTTTGGAATTACATGGTCATGGTGTCTCGATATCTGCGATCGCCCGCCAGCTTGGCATCGACCGAAAGACCGTCCGCGCTTACATCGCCAAAGGGCTCGAGCCTCCGGCCTACAAAAAAGCGATCGCCCTCGCCGAGCATTGTTGCAGCCTATGAGCCTTACTTGCGTGAACGCCTTGCGGCCTATCCCGCCCTGACGGGCCGCCGGTTATGGCGCGAACTGAAAGACCGCGGCTTTACTGGCTGCTACAGCGTCGTGCGGCATCGTTTGCGCGAACTTCGGCCGCCACGCAGAAACGGCGTCGAGGTGCGCTTTGAGACGCCGGCTGGCGAACAGGCGCAGGTCGACTTCGCCCGCTTCGATGTCGAGTTCCTCGATGAGCCCGGCGTCAAGCGGATTGTCTGGCTCTTCTCCATGGTCTTGGGCCATTCCCGCTTCATCTGGGCGCGCTTCGTCCTGCACCAGGATATGCAGAGCGTCCTGCGCTGCTACATGGCCGCCTTTGAGGCACTCGGCGGCGTCCCGGGCGAGATCCTTTATGATCGCATGAAGACCGCCGTCATCGGCGAAGACCCGGATGGCCTCATTGTCTACAATCGTGCGCTGCTCGATCTGGCGCGCCATTACAGCTTTCAGCCGCGCGCCTGCAAACCCTACCGCGCCAAAACGAAGGGCAAGGTCGAGCGGCCCTTCCGCTACATCCGGGAAGATTTTTTCCTGGGCGGCGCCTTCTGCAATCTCGATGATCTGAACCTCCAACTCCGGACCTGGCTCGACACAATCGCCAATCCGAGGGTCCACGCCACGACCAAGCGTGTCGTCAACGAGGCATTCGCCGAAGAGAGAACAACGCTCAAGTCATTGCCGCTCACGCCCTATCAGGCCGTACTGAGGCTCGAGCGGCGCGCCTCGCATGAAGGCATGGTCAGCGTCGGCGGCAATCTCTACAGCGTGCCGGACACCACCCGCCGGCGCGTCCTCGACGTCCATGTCTTCGCCGACGCCATCCGCATCTTCGAAGACGGGGTGTTGATCGCCGTCCACGCGCCGCTCGAGGGCCGCGGCGAGAAACGCCTCGATCCGGCGCATCGTAAAGCCCCGTCGGCGACGCCGCGCCGTCGACCAGCAGACACGTCGCCGCCCCTTGTGCTGCGCGCCGGCGATCAGGCCGCAAGGCGTCCGCTGGCCTTCTACGACGCTGTGGGTCGCCGGCTGGCGATGCAGGGAGGCTCGCAATGAACGCGACGCCCTCCGCCATCATCGACCGCGTCAAACGCAATCTCGTCGGCCTGAGAATGCCGCGCGCCCTCGAGATCCTCGACGTCACCCTGCGCGGCATCGAGCGTGGCGAGACAACGGCGCTCGACGCGCTCGACATTCTGCTCACTGAGGAACTGACGCTGCGCGAGAACCGCCGCGTCCGGATGGCGCTTCAGATGGCGCGCCTGTCCGCCGTCAAGACGCTCGCCGGCTTCGACTTTGCCTTCCAGCCCTCTCTCGACAAGAGTCGGGTCATGGCGCTGGCCGAATTGCAGTTCATCGACCGCGCCGAAGCCGTCCATCTCATTGGACCGCCCGGCACGGGCAAAACCCATCTCAGCCTCGCGCTCGGCGTCGAAGCCGTGAAAGCCGGCCGCAGCGTCTACTTCGCCTCTCTCGCCGAGATAGCCAGGGCCGAACGCGAAGGGGCGTTGCGCGAGAAAATCCGCTACTTCTGCCGCTTCTCGCTGCTGATCGTCGATGAGACGGCTATCTGCCCGTTACGCCGGGCGGCGGCAATCTGTTCTTCCAGCTCGTCAACGCCCGCTACGAAAAGGGCGCCATGATCCTCACCTCGAACCGCGGCTTCGCGGAATGGGTCGAGATATTCGGCGATCCCGTGGTCGCCACGGCGCTCCTTGATCGCCTCCTGCATCACGCCGTTGTCTTCCAGATCGAAGGCTCCAGCTATCGGCTCCGCGAGCACGCCGATCTGCTGCCCGAACATGTTCGCATGAAAGCGAGCATCCAGCCCGCGCCGATCCCGCCGACCCTCCGGCGCCGTGGACGGCCGCCAAAAAACGGAGGAGCCGATCAAGACATCGGCTGATCGCCATGCCCGCCAACTGGGGAATTTTACGGCGCCACTTTCGGGGAATTTTCGTGTGTCATTGACAATCGGTCTCGACCTTGCAAAGCGGTCTTTTCAAGCGCACGACACCTGCGCGGATGGCCGCCAAGCGATGTTCTGCTCCTGCGCCCTCGCCAGAACGCCCCGACCGTGGACATCGCGGCGGGGCATTTTTTGCGTGCTTGGCTATTGCTGCGCCGCTTCAAGATGCCGGAGAGCCTCTATGGCGTGCCCGATTGCGGTGGTGGCGTTCTCTTTCTTGCCTTCGACAATCGATGCCTTCAACTGCGTTATTCCTTCCTTAATGTGCGGATGGCTCGTCTCCTTTTCGGCGGCTTCAGCATTTTTGAGCGCAGCTTCGGCGTGCGTCACCAACACATCCGCATGTCCTTGTTGCCGTGGTCGAGCGCTTTCTTGGTGTGGCTGATCGCCTCGGCCAGGTGACCATCAGCGAAGGCCAAGGGCGGCGCCAGAAGCGCGGCCCCGCCACCCAGACCGAGGGATAGCGCAAATATTCTACGGTTCATAAAATGCCTCCAGTGCACCATTCCTCAAGCAAACGAAGGAGGCCAGATAATCCACCGACTCTTGATGACTGGGCGCATGAATTGAATGAGCCTGTCGTCTAGGTCGGGCGACGAGACCTGCTATCGATCAATCTCGCCGCCCTAGCCGCGCCATGGCGGGGTTGGCCGGCGCAGATTGTGGATAGATGGCGCGGGCGAGCAGTCCGGCAACCTTGGTGTGTGGTGGCGGGACTAAGGCTGCGCTTGCTTCGATGGCTGTGCGGCCTATTTGCCGTGCCACGCCGGCGCATCAAAGACATCGCATTGATTGCGCGCGGACCACGCGGCTGCCGCGTTTTGGGAAATGGCGGTGGAAAATTCTTCAGATCAAGAAGAGGAAACAATGGCTCATAAGATTTTCGCCGTTGTCGCTCTCGCTTCGGCAACGGCCCTGACCGCGACCAGTTACGCCGTCGCCGGCGAGTAAACTTCGTCAAGCAACTGGAAGCCGCCTCAGGTCGTCGGGCAGCCGGGCTATAAGGAAGAGGTCGCCAAACCGCGTGAAGCCGCCGCGCCGCGCGCAATCGGCCAAGACCCTTTCGCGGCAAGTAATCCGAACGTATCGCGAGATCGGTAGCGACAGGTCGAGCGCATGGCGGCGTGACGCAGCGCCGAAAGGGTCCGCGTTGCTCGACGGGCCTATGATGGAATGCGCCGGCGTCATCCGGATCGCGCTGTTCTTTTGTCCAGATTTCCAATCCGGCCGGCGACGGCGGTTTTTTCGTTCGGGATGGGCGCACGAGGACGCCCCGACCATGCATGTAACGGTGGGGCATTTTTTTGGCAGGCCAGCATAGCTTGCCAATGCGGGCATTCGCCCCAATTGGACACCTCAATCCGGCCCAGAGAGGGCTCACGCGCTACACAGCGTTGCGTCAGGAGCTCGCTATGGAAAAACTTCTCGCCATCATCGTAAGCCTCGGCATCGCCGCTTCGGTGCCGGCTGCGTTTGCGCAATATCAGGGAGAGACATCAGGGCCGACCACCGGCAAGCCCGTCAAGCCCTCTGGGGCGGTGCAAAAGGAAAATCCCAGTATCCCGCACACCCAAAAAAAGGACGTCGCGACGCCGAGCGGAATGTCGGCTGGTGAGCCAGGCGTCGAAGGTAAAAAGGGCACACAGAGCGGCAAGGAAGCGACTCCGCCGCGGGAAAGTCAGCGTCGCTAGCGTTTGACGGCCACATTGAAGCAGAGGTCGTGGCCGAGCGGTATTCCTGAAACTGCGCGAAAACCGCTCCGCCGCGCGCATTTGATTGCGCGCAACCGCGTCGCTCGGGAGTGAGAGGATTCGACTCCAACCGGCGGGAGGGTGCAGATCGCTCGCGGAGACGATGTAGCAGCGTCTCGGTTTGCGCGCACGACAGGAGCGTGCAGATATGCCAGATCAAGCTGATGTCAGACATTGGACCGATCCCCATCGAGCAACGTTGCGAGAGACACACGATGAGATCGACGCGATCTTCGACGAAATCCGTGCGGTCGCGCACAACTTCCCATTTCGCAAGAAAATTGCGGCGGGCGATAAGGCGCTTTCGCTAGAACTACTCGTCGAAATTAATCGGATTCAGCGGCTTGTGCGCGCGATCGAGCGCGAGCTCTCGGGATGATGTGCCCGGCTGAAGAAGCCCAGAAATCGGACCCGCATGCAACGTTTCGCTCGCGCCGCCGTGAGAAGTGCGATCACGAAGGTTTGGAGCAACGGTCCAGGTCAAGCGGGGCCAGAACTTCTCCGTGCGCGCTTCCTCCCTGTAGTGATCCCTGCAATATGAAGTGAGGCAGAATCCATTATGTTGGATGCGTCCGCCGCGACCGTTGACGATAGGCGCGCAATCTCTAGGTGTTTGGTCCCGCAGTATGATGGCGCAGATTCGGATGCCGTCGATCGGGATGGATTATGGGTCAGATACTTCACGGGAGCGCCCGCACGACAGAGGCGGTGCGTCGAGCGATACAGCATAGTCAAGAGAGCATAAGGGCGCTGGCCGGCCGTTACGGGATCAATCCGAAGACAGTCGCCAAATGGAAGCGTCGGACCATTACCGCCGACGCTCCGATGGGGCCGAAGGCGCCGTCGTCGACCGTGCTCACCCTCGAAGAGGAGGCGATCATTGTCGCTTTCCGCAGGCACACGCTGCTCCCCCTCGATGATTGCCTTTACGCCTTGCAGGCGACGATCGCGCATCTGACGCGTTCGTCATTGCATCACTGCCTGCAAAGGCATGGGATCAGCCGATTGCCGGAGATCGAAGGCGACAAGCCGAACAAGAAAAAGTTCAAGGCCTATCCGCGGCTTTTTCACATCGACATCGCCGAGGTGCGAACCGAAGAGGGAAAGCTCTATCTTTTTGTGGCGATCGACCGCACCTCGAAGATCGCTTTCGCCAAGCTCGAACACGAAGCCAATCGTCTAACGGCGACAGCTTTTCTCGAAGCACTCTCGAGGCGATCCCCTACAAAATCCACACCGTCCTGACCGACAATGGCATTCAGTTCGCCTATCTGCCCAAGAACCGCAACGGCCCAACGGCCCAATTGCGACGCACATGTTCTCCCTGCGCTGCCGCCAAAACGGCATCGAGCATCGCCTGACCAAGCCCAATCATCCCTGGACGAATGGTCAAGTTGAACGAATGAACCGAACCCTCAAAGAGGCGACAGTCAAACGTTATCACTACGACAGCCACAACCAGTTGCGTGAGCATCTCGCAGCCTTCATGGCCGCCTATAATTTTGCGAAACGGCTGAAGACCCTGCGAGGCCTGACGCCTCATGAATATGTCTGCAAAATCTGGAAAGCCGAACCCGCCGTCTTCAATAAGAATCCGATCCAGCTTCGGGACTATACACCTAGCTGAAAACCAGATACTGAAAGCGCTGCCCGACATGGTTCAGAAGGCCTCCGAGCCGCGCCTGAGGGATGCGTTCGAGCAGCACCTTGACGAGACGAAAACCAGGTGCACCGGCTCGAGAAAGTATTCCAAATGCAGGGCGTCGCGCCGAAGGGCGTCAATTGCCCGGCGATCGACGGCATCATCGAAGAAGCTGACGAAATCTCCAGCGAAACCGCCGACAATGAAGTGCTGGACGCGGCATTGATCGCGAGCGCTCAGGCGGTCTAACATTATGAGATCACACGCTCCGGCACGCTGATCGCCTGGGGGGAAGAGCTTGGCCGCGAGGACTGCGCGCAGCTTCTGTCGGAGACGCTCGCCGAAGAAAAGAATTCCCACAAAAACTTTCCGCGCTCGCCGAAGGGCGAATCAACCGCAAGGCCGCCTAACAGGCCGCCTTTCGGGAGCATCTGCGTCGGGCTCGTCCGGCGCCGCTGAAGGCATGCGAATGCCATGCAGAGCTCCCCCTAAAAAAAAAATTTCACAGTTCCGGTGGCTGGGCGCTCATGTCCTGTTTCGCTGTCTATCGATAAGCGCGGTTGTAAATTGTGCATTGCAGCAATATTTGTACTGCATCGCAGCGAGAATGCCCTTGCTGGTAGCCCTCCTTGGGAGTTCCTCCCTCGACTTGGGACATCGCGAAGCGATGGCCCACGGGTCGCGAACTGTGAGGACGCGTGCGCATGTATATGTCTCCGACATTTTTCTTCGACGCCGGCTTGCGCTCGCTCATGCGCAATCCATTCTTCAATCCGACGCGCCCCATCCTGCTGGAGGGCGAAAGCGATTTCCGTCTGTTGGACGGGCGCGAGGGCCTTGTCGTCACGCTCGCGCCGAACGCCTCGATCTTCGACCGGCCGGGCCGATCCGTTTGCCGATGGCCTGGAATGAAAACGCTTGCGCGTCAAAATCCGCATCCGCCGCCGCGACAATCGCGGCTGATGCGCGAATTGAGTATCTTCCTTCATATGTTTTGCGGTGGCGGCGATGTTCTGCTCAACCGAATTACGACGCAAGGCGAACAGCGGGACATCCTGCTGACCGCGGGCGAGGGCAATGTCGTCGAGAAAATCGATCTGGCCGAGCTCGCCAGAGACGGCGCGCCGCCGCTGCTGTTCCTTCAGCCAGCCTATCTCTGTTCGTCCGCCAATGTGGTTATCCAGTCGGCTCCGTGCGACGCCTCAGTCATGAGCTGGGCGCGGGCGCTTTACGTGTATGTCGCGCCCTTCCGCCGTGAATTCGGCGCGTCGGCGATACTGTGCCTCGCTGGACGGACAAGGGTCTGGTGCGAGCGATTGGCGCCGGGCGAGAGTCGGGACTTCGCTCTTGGCAATGTCATCGCGGCGACGGCCAATGTCGCCTCCACGCTGCGGCCGACGAGCAAATGTCATCCCCAGGACGGCGTTGTGAATGTCGCCGATCGCGAACATGTCGACATGTCCCGTGCCTGCGCCGACGATGATGTCGCGCCGCGCGCGCCGAAAGACCGGATCGTCGATTTTTTCCGCGCCGCCCGGGTTCTCTTCGAATCGATCCGCGCCCGCGAGGGGTTCTTCCTGTGCGAAATGACGAACCCTTCCGACAAGCCGGCCTTTGTCTTTGTTCAACTCAACAGGAGCGGGTTCTATGGCGGCTCCGGGCTCATCGGCTTCGCCATAAGATTCATCTCGGCGCTATTCCGGAGCTCGCATTTGTCGATGGGACATTGAAAATGTCGAGCGACCGATTGGCCGCTGTCGTCAGCGTGGATCAAATCACCACCCGCTCCACCTCGTCGAGGCTCATTTCGTCGCGCCGCCGATCGTAGAGCTGCGTCGTGCGCGTCGAGGCGTGGTTCGCCATGGCGGCGGCCTTTTCCAACGTGCCGCCGTTCTTGAGATAGGCGGTAATGCCGGTGGCGCGGAAACTGTGATTGCCGATCTTGGTGGCGATGCCCGCGGCCATGGCGCGGCGCTGGATCATCGCGTAGGCGTTGGCCTGGGGCAGGGGTGCTTCGGTGAGCTGGCCCGTGCCGCGCCCGATCGTGCGGAACAACATCCCCTTCGCATCGCCCGCCAGCCCGCAGCCCTCGATATAGGCGTGAAGGTAAGTCTCCAAATTATGGTGACAGGGCATTTCATGGCGCTTGCCGCCCTTCTCGTGCAGACGCACCCATAGGCGATGGTTCTGCACGTAGACGTCTTCGACCCTCATGGCGAGCGCCGCGCTGACGCGCGCGAAAGAATAGACCATCAGCGCGATCAAGGCGCGGTCGCGCAGCCCCGCCGGCGTCGTCACATCGATGCTGTCGAGCAACGTCCGCGCCTCCTGGGGGTCGAGGACCGGCGTCTTGCCGACTTTGACGACATGCCTGGGGCCGCGCACGCTCGCCGCCGGGTTGGTCGGGACAATCTGACCCGTCACCAGCCAATCGAAGAACATGCGGATGGCCGCCAGGCGCTGCTTGGCGGTCGGCGCGCTGCGACTGCGGGTGAGGGCTTCGACATAAGCCCCGACCTGCAGCGGCCCCACGTCGAAGATCGACGCGACTCCCTGCCGCTCGCACCAGGCGAGGAATTCGCCGACGGCCCGGCCGTAGGCGCGCCGCGTGTGCGGATTGCGGAGGTTGGCGACGAAGAAATCCCAAAAGCGCGTCTGCGCGCGATTGCCGGCGGCGCGAACGAGGGCGGGAACGCGGGCGTCGATGGGAACGAGCGGGTTCATGTGGTCGATTTCTTCGCCAGCGCCTTTTCGAGTTTTGCCAAATCCTGCTCCAGTTTCTCGATGAGCAGCGGCGTTGACGCCGCGACCAGTTCAAGCCCCTTGGTCGTCGGTTTCTCGGCGACCGTCTTTAAAAGGTCATGGCCGCGTTGGATGGCTTCCTTGGTCTGGTCGATCGCCGTTTTGAGTTCGTTCTCACTAAGCTTGCCATAGGCCATGGGCCCTCCTCCGAATGTTTGATAAAGGATATTATCATACATAAGATCGAGTTGGAAGGGCCACGGTCGGGGCTCGGGATCCCCTTGCTGTGTACGGATTGAATCCGTATCCTAAGCGAAGAGGTGGATCATGCCCCGCGAACACGTCGAAAGCGGCCGGATCGAGCTGCGGCTCAAGCCAGAGGACAAGGCCGTGCTGGCGCGCGCCGCCGCGCTCGAACGTCTCGACCTGACCAGCTTCATCCTGCGCGCCGCGCTGCCGCGCGCCCAGGCCGTCATCACGGAATCCGAAAAGCTGCGCCTGTCGGAACGTGACTCCTTGCGCGTGCTCGATCTCCTCGAAAATCCGCCAGACCGCCCGCGCGCCTCGTCCGCGCCGCCAAGGCGGGCTTCGTGCTTGAATGACGGCCCTCCCTTGGGAGGAAGCGCCGCTTGGCAAGAACCACGACCGCAACGCCTTCAACTGCGGCGAGGACAGTCTCAACACTTACCTGAAACGCTGTGCGCGCCAAAACATGAGAGCGGCGGCGCGAAATGCTTCGTCGCCACGCCGCGCGTGGCGCCCGCCCGCATCCTCGGCTTTTACACACTGAGTCCCGCCTCGATCGAATTCAGCCGCTCGCCCACGGTCGTGACGCGCGGCCTCGGCCGCTACTAAATTCCGGTTTACCGCCTCGGCCGTCTCGCCGTCGATCACAGCGTGCAAGGACGCGGACTCGGCGGACGGCTATTTCTGCGCGCCGCCGAACGTTGCATGACGGTCGCGCAGGAAGTGGGCGGAGTGGCGCCGCTGATCGACGCCAAAGATGACCATACGGTGCAATTGGTGTGCACCCCGTTTGACCGGACACGGGGCGGGTCTGCTTAAGCACTGAAGCGGATGAACTCCCGAGGGGATCGGAACTTCAGGCCTGAGTGCGGGTGAACCTCGCAATAATCCTCGATCCAGCCGGGCAGTTTGGCAAGGATTGTTTCCGCGTCCGGCAAGATGGCGAGCCGGGCGTAATCGCGTTTGAGCGTCTTCACAAAGCTCTCCGACATGCCATTGCTCTCCGGGCTGCGCACCGGCGTGAACAGCAGCGTCAGGCCGAGCGCACGGGCCGTATCCGCGGTGTCGGCGGCGATGTAGGCGCTGCCATTATCGGACAGCCACTCGACCCGGTGCGGAACGTTCAATGCGCCGAGGCGGCGCTCGATGGCGGCGACCATCAGATCGCGCACCATCTCAGCAGAGACGCCGCCATTGGCGACGGCCGACCAGGCGATGATTTCCCGATCGCAGGCGTCGCGACGAAAAGGATGCGCACGACCTGGCCGTTGCGGGCGCGGATTTCGAGATGATCCGAACACCAGCGGCAATTCGAGCGTAGCGCGATGACGACGCCGTCATGGGTGCGGCCCGGCCGGCGCGCCGTATGGCGTTCGAGCGTCAGTCCGTTGTTCTGCATGATCCGCAGCACGCGCTTGGCGTTCACGGGCGGCTCGCCCTCGGCCCGCTGCTTTCGGTTCGCGAGCGCGCAGACGCGCCGATAGCCATAGGTCGGGCGCTCATCAACGATGGCGCGGATCAGCGGCGTCAGGTCCGTGTCCTCCGCCTTGTGGTAGCGGCCACGGGGCTTTGTTGCGCCCTTCTTGCGCGCGGTGAGATTGGAGCGGGCGACGTCCAGCGTTTTTGCGACGGCGCTCATCGGGAAACGTCCGCTTTCCACGACACGACCGGCGAGGTCGGTTTTTTTGCGCGCACAACATCGAGAGCTTCCCGGAGAGTCTCGACCTCCATCGTCTTCTTGCCGAGCAAGCGCTCCAGTTCGCGGACCTTCTTCTCAAGATCGCGGACCTGCGAGGCGCCGACCACATCCTCGTCCGCCGCCACGGCGGCCTGACCGCCTTCGGCCATGCGGCGCTTCCAGGCGAAAAGCTGAGAAGGCGCGATCCCTGCGCGGCGCGCGACGAAGGAAACGCTCATGCCGGGCTGCGACGCTTCTTCGACGAGGCGGATTTTCTCGGCCGCGCTCCAGCGCCGACGGCGCTGCACCGAGGTGATGACTTCGACGCGCGACACGGGCGTCTCGGGGACATTGGTCATAGTCGTATTCATAGGCTTACGCCTATGCCTTATCGGCTATGCCCCGTGTCCGGTCAAACGGGGTGCACTTCAGCAATGGTATGAGCGCTATGGCGGGTTGGCGTCTCGTCGATGCGCCGCTCTCGCTCGTGCTGCCCTTCTCGGTCGTCCTCAAGGCTCTGAAATAGGGGAATTGAAAAAACCCTTCCGCAACTGACTTCTGCATCAAAAATGCCTTTAGGAAATGGTCGGGTAGGACCCGGTTTCGGGCGATGTCATGGTCATGCACCCGTTTGGCTCAAAACTTTCTCCCGTCATTTGAGCGGATTTAATGCGCAGCACAAAATTTGGGCCCATAGTTATTTTAGGATGTAATAACAAATGTTTACATGGATAGTTCGAGGAACGCGCAACATCAGATGCTTGAACTTTTATGGTAAGCCTCCGGCGAGAACCGTCTGGCGCTGAGCGCGCTGCGCTTGGATAGATTGCGCATGAATGGCGCGGTGATCGTGTCCATTTCTAATACAAGCGGACACTATCGCGGATGTCGGACGGCAAGGACGATGGTGGAGCGGCGCCCGGGCGCAGGCGTCGATCCTGGACCCTTGATGAGAAGCGCCGGATCATCGACGAGAGCCTGGAAGATGGCGCTTCGATCGCCGAGGTCGCGCGACGGCACGATCTTAACGCCAACCAGCTCTTCACCTGGCGTCGGCAGTGCGGCTTGGAGCCCGCCGAGCCGAAGAAGCTCGCGCCGATCCTACCGGTGACGATTGCTCCTGCGGCAGCGGCGGAAGAATCCGGGCTGGGATCAAGCGGCCAGATTGAGATCGTGCTCGCCGAGGGCGAACGGATCCTTGTGTGGTCGGACGTCGAGACGGCGGCGTTGACGCGTGTCTTGAAGGCGCTGTCGCGGCGATGATCCCGATACCGAGCGGCGTTCGGGTATGGATTGCAACGGGCCACACTGACATGCGGCGCGGCATGCAGGGGCTTGCGCTGCAAGTTCAGGAGAGTCTGAAGCGCGATCCTTATGTCGGCGATCTCTATATCTTCAGGGGCCGGCGCGGCGATCTGGCGAAGATCCTCTGGCACGACGGCATCGGGCTGTCTCTCTACGCCAAACGACTGGACCGCGGAAAGTTCATCTGGCCGTCGGCGTCAGGCGGCACGGTGTCGATCTCGGCGGCGCAGATGGCGTACATGCTCGAAGGGATAGACTGGCGGAATCCACAACTGACATGGCGACCCAAGAGCGCCGGATAATCTGCGCCGGATAATCGGCACGCGCTGGTGAAAAATGCGGGGCGCGTGCATTTTGGGGCGCCACAAATCGCTAAAATTATGATTCACTTCGTCTCATGGATGCCGCTCGCGCCGCTCTTGCCCGAGAAAACGCCGCCCTGAAAGCGGAGCTGGCGGTGGCGCGCGCGAAGGCTTCGGAAGATGCGGCGCTGATCGCGCAGCAGACGCTGCGGATCGCGAAACTGGAGCGTCAGGTTTACGGCCAGAAATCGGAACGCTCGGCGCGGTTGATCGATCAACTGGCGCTCGTGTTCGAAGAGCTGGAAGCGAGCGCGACAGAAGACGAATTGGCGGCGGAACAGGCAGTCGCCAGGGCGACCAATGTCCGCGGATTTACGCGCCGGCGCGCCGAGCGCGATACGTTCCCCGATCACTTGCCTCGTGAGCGCGTGGTGATTGATCCGCCGACAGCGTGCGAATGTTGTGGAGGCACGCGCCTGCGCAAGCTCGGCGAAGATGTCACGCGCACGCTGGAGACGCAGCCGCGTCAGTGGAAAGTGGTCGAGACGGTGCGGGAGAAGTTCACCTGCCGGGACTGCGAAAAGATCAGCCAGGCGCCGGCGCCGTTCCATTCAATACCACGCGCATGGGCGGGTCCGAGCCTGCTGGCGATGATCGTGTTCGAGAAGTTCGGACAGCACCAGCCGCTGAACCGCCAAGCCGAGCGTTACGCATTGGAAGGCGCGCCGATCGCGCTGTCGACGATGGCCGACGCGGTGGGCTCGGTCTGCACGGCGCTCGATCCGCTCCTCCGGCTGGTGGAATCTCATGTGATGGCGGCCGAACGCCTGCATGGCGACGATACGACGGTGCCGGTTCTGGCGAAAGGCAAGACCGACACCGGTCGGTGCTGGGTGTATGTTCGCGATGACAAACCGTTCGGCGGCGCCGGACCGCCCGCGGCGATGTTCTACTACTCGCGCGATCGGAAGGGCGAGCATCCACAAACCCATCTGGCGGGATACGCCGGCATCCTGCAGGCCGACGCCTACGACGGCTACAACAAGCTCTATCTGGCGGACCGAAAACCGGGACCTGTTCGCGAGGCCGCGTGTTGGGTGCACGCTCGCCGACCGTTCTTCGCCATGGCCGATCTTGAGGAGAACGCGCGTCGCAAGGCTGCGGGCAAGAAGGAGATACCTCTCTCGCCGATCGCGATCGAGGTCGTTCGCCGCATCGACGCGCTGTTTGCAATCGAACGCTCAATCAACGGCAAGAGCCCGGAGGAGCGCGTTGCGGTTCGACATGCCTCGAGCCGGCCTCTGGTCGACGATCTCCATGTCTACATGCGAGAGCAGGCGGCCAAGTTGTCGCGCGGGCATGACCTGGCTAAGGCGATCCAGTACATGCTGAAGCGCTGGGCGGCCTTCACGCTGTTCCTTAATGACGGACGTGTGTGCATGTCCAACAATGCCGCCGAGCGCGGCCTGCGCGGCATCGCTTTGGGAAGAAAATCGTGGTTGTTCTGCGGATCCGATCGCGGGGGGCAGCGCGCTGCGGCCATGTACGGCCTCATCGTGACGGCGAAAATGAACGGCGTTGATCCGCAGGCTTGGTTGGCCGACGTCCTGGCTCGCATCGCCGGGCATCCCGCGCACCGGCTTGATGAACTGCTTCCGTGGAACTGGCGCCGAGCAGCAGCGGCAGACCCGGCGATCGCGGCCTGACCATGCACGTCAACAAAGTTCACCGTGTGACAACCATCGATCGCGTCGCCGACGATCTCGGCGAGAGCATCGACTGGCTGTACGACGTCGCTATGGAAATGGATGCCGAGGACGGCGTGATCTGGGTCTACGGACTTGGCGACGAACAGCTCATGGCGTTCACGAACTTCGGCATCGAGACGCTCGTCGACCTGATCAAAATCCACAAAGACGACCCCACGCTTCTGAAGCGTTGAGAGAGCCAAACCCTTCATCCCAGCGGCCTACGCCGGATGGCTACCTTTTATGCGCCGCACCACAGGTAGGTGGAACACGCCAACGCTGCTGATCCGGATTCGAGATGTGGGCGTCGGCATGACCCCATTTTCCAGTGCCCGGATCAACGGCCAACAACTGGTGCCCTCTGCCGCTGCGCACACGCTGTCGCGGCGCAAGCGCAACGCCCGCAGTGAGCCGGACGAGAATTCCTTCGAGCGCCGGAGCGAGGGAGCCCAACCCCGCTGAGTGCCAATGATTGCCTATTCCTCAGAATCGGCCGCTGATTTCGCTTTGCCGACGAATTTCTGCATTTCGCCGATCGCTTGTTGCGCGATGCCCGCAACAAGGAGTTCGGGGGACTGGGTAGCCAGAGCAACGGCCAGCTTTGTCTTGCCAACGGCCTCGTTCGCATAACCACGCATCTGATCTGCTGAGCCGCTTTGAACGAACGTGCCGACTGCAGACACCACAGCGTCTTTCACCTGAACGACGGCGCTTTGCGCATTTTCTTGCAGATCGAGAGCGGCGGACTGAACCGGGGCCATCGCAGAGTCGGCAAGGTCCTCGATTTCTTGCTTGATTTCTTCGATCGTTGGACCAACGCCGCTTGTGGCAATTACTTCATTAGGCATTGCGCTCGTCTCCACTGTGACGCGCCAGCAATGAGAAGCGAGGGCGCGCCAATGCCCAACCCAAAAGGCGTCGGTGAGTTCCCGAGCGCGAACGCGGAAAAGCCGCCAGTTCATCCGTGGTCGGGACGTTCTCCTGAAAAAGCTCGGTCGGCGTCCGCCATCTGCGCCAGGCGCGCCCCACTTTGCGTGGCCGCGGTGGCGAGCCTATGTCAACCCTATCGCCCGATGCTGACCGAGCACAAGCGAATTTGACCGCATGATCATCGGCTCCAGATTAAGCTTTAGCGGTTCCCTTTGGAATCGGTCGACCGCTCTAAACGGGAGGCGGATATGTCGAAGTTCTTACTGTCTATTGTTGCGGCGCTTGCAGCTATGGGAAGCCCGGCCTTAGCAATAAGTCAAAACTGGAATGTCACCGAAGAAAACGTGTCCGGCGTTAAAGGCGCTCAGGGAACGTGGTCGGTGAACACTGACGCCGATAGCAAGATCACCGGCGTCGCGAATTTGCAGTTGGATAACGGCAAGTTGCTCACCTATGCGATCTCTGGCTTCGGCAAAGACTCGGTTTATAAGATTGAGATGTCGGAGCGCAGCGACGGGAAAAAGGGCTGTGTCTGGAATGGACACGTCCCCGCCGGCGCGGACAAGTCTCACGGACTTATCGGCGAGGCCATCTGCGACGGCGGCGTGAAGCTGATCATACGTGCGGGATTCTGATTTGCTCTGAGCTACTTTCTGGCGCAAAAACCCCGCCGTTACATGCCCGGTCGGGGCGCTCCTCGCGCCGGGACGAATTCCGGCGCTCGGGATGATGCAGCACTCAAAAACTATGCTTCAAATCGAGAATTGTGTCTTTCGCTGATAGAACCAGCAGCATTCAGTCCGGATCGTCAGGCTTATGCAGGCACCCTATGCACATGCACGTCGTGGCCTCCATTGTTATGCATGGCGTCCATGGCGGCGCGTTCATGTTCTTCCGTCCGGGTTCGCGCCCACAGTTAAGTGCAACGTGACAACGGGAAATCAGGGGTTTAAATCCGGATGATCTGCTGATTTTCAGCCTGCCAATCACCTTAAAGTACGATTTTGGGAAGATTCTGTGCGGACCCCTAAAAGGCGGAGTGAGCCTGGTGATCGTGATCTTCGAGTTTTTTTGCAGAGCGAGGTGCGAGAATGACCCTGTCATTATCGCAACCGAGAGGAGACATTTCGAAACGGTAGACGTGGCAATTCTCTATGCTCAAGGCGCCCTGAATAATGTGGTCTTTGAGGGCATGGCGGCAGATGGGTGCGTGGTTAAGACGCGGCACGGAGCACTCATTTGTGAGATTGTGCGGCAAAAGACTGGTCATTAGGCGGCCTCTGGCTTCGCACTCTATCGGCGCCGCGCGACCCCGCCGAGCCGATACCCGGCGGGGCCAAATTTTTGGGTGTTGAAAACGCGACTGGTCTAGCGCCGGCCAGCAACGATTTTTTGACGCGGGGTCATGTCGGACGGCCTGCAGCAAACGGTGTCACGTTGCACTTAAATACAAGAATGCGCTGGTTCATGCATGTTGTGACCTGCCTGACCTGCCCCTGAAAAACTCCTCCATCCTCGATTAGAGTCCGGCCTATTGCAGGACGGACAAGATGAAGAAGAAGCGGTTCACGGAAGAGCAGATCATCGGGATTTTGCGGAGCAGGAAGCCGGCGCGAAGGTCGGCGATCTGGCGCGCAAATATGCGGTTTCGGAGGCCACGCTCTACAATTGGAAAGCCAAATTCGGCGGCATGGACGTTTCGGAAGCCAAGCGTCTGAAGGCGCTCGAGGACGAGAACGCGAAGCTGAAGAAGCTTCTGGCGGATCAGATGCTCGAGGCGGCGGCGCTCCGGGAGCTTCTGGCAAAAAATGTATGGTCCGCCCCGTCCGTGCAAGGGTCGCGTTCGTTCTAACGTTCCAGTCTGCATAAATGTATCCGGCCTCTCGCGAGCGAGCTGCTGTTGCAGCCAGGCCATGATGAGATGCGCACACGCCGTTCTCGAATAATGGTGCGGGCTCGAAGCCCGGTTTTTTGCACAGAGCTTACGGCGCGCCGATCAACTGTTTCGTCATCACTCTCCCGAACCTCGCAGTCTGTCGAAAAGGCAATCAGGCTGCTGCCGGACCGCGCTTCTCATAGGTTGCGCCGGGCGTCGTCATGACCACCCAGGCGATGCGTGCGACCTTGGCGGCAAGCGCCACAACCGCTTTGTTGTTGTGCATTCGGCTCTGAAGCCGCCCGAGCCAGCCACCAAGCCGATCCCGCGATCGGTCCAAGTGTAGCAGGCATGACCGGGATCCGTGGATCAGAAGCCGGCGCAGATAGGCGTTTCCTCGCTTGCTGATCCCGAGCAATGTCGTCTTGCCCCCGGTTGAATATTCGCGCGGCGTAAGTCCGAGCCAAGCCGCCATATCTCGAGCTTTTTTAAACTGCGCGCCTCTGCCTGCCGCTGCGAGCAGCGCCGTCGCCGCCAGCGGTCCAATACCCGGGATCGTCATTAAACGCCGGGCGGTGTCGTCAGCCGCCGCTGTCGCTTCAATCTCGCGCGAGGTCTCGGAGATTCGCGTTTCGAGCTGTCGCACGTCTTCGAATAGGCTGGCGAGCAGTCTGCGCATCGCTGGCGAGAGATCATTCTCTTCATTCGCCAGGACCTTTGGCAGGTCTGCCTTGAATCTGCCGACGCCCTGATGCATCGCTATGCCATATTCCAGGCAAAAGGCGCGCATTTGACAGACGAGGCGTGTCCGCTGGGCCACCATCCGGTCACGGACGCGATGCAGCGCCTGGAGATCGATCTGCTCCGGCGAGCGCACTTCGACGAAGCGCATTGTTGGCCGCGAGACCGCCTCGGCGATTGCTTCCGCGTCGATGATATCGTTCTTGTTGGACTTGACGTAAGGTTTGACGAACCTCGCGGGGACGATCCGGACCCTGTGTCCGAAGGCCATAATCTTTCGCGCCAGCCATTGGGAGCCTGGACAGGCTTCCATGCCAATGACCGTCGGCTTCGCGCGCTCAAAAAATTGCAGCAGCGTATCCCGCCGAAAGCTGGCTCGCTGGATCGGCGCGCCGGATGCGTCGATCCCGACCACGTGGAAAACATTCTTACCGATATCGACGCCGAACACGGCTGCGTCCTTTGGTTTGTTACGTTCCGCCATAGCCAATCCTCCTGTGCCAAGGGGCCGCATTCTGCGGCGGGAGGACGGGGCGGACCATCCCATTAATGGTAGGGCCCGGCGCCAAGCGCGAAGCCGTCGCGCACCTTCGGGCCGTCATGGGCCTTTCGGAACGTCGGGCCTGCAGCATCGCCGCCATCGACCGCGCGACGGTCCGCTACACGCCAAAGCGGCCGGCGGACACGCAATTGCGCGAGAGACTTCGGGAGCTAGCCCACGCGCGCCGCCGCTTTGGCTATCGGAAGCTGTTCGTCTTGCTGCGTCAGGAAGGCGAGCGTTCCGGCAAGAACCGCATCTACCGGCTTTACCGCGAGGAAGGGCTTACGGTGCGCAAGCGCCGCGCCCGCCGCCGCGCGGTCGGAACAAGGGCGCCGATCCTTATAGAGCCAAGGCCGAACGCACGCTGGTCGCTGGACTTCGTGCATGACCAGTTCGCCTGTGGGCGTCGGTTCCGCATCCTCAACATCGTCGACGACGTGACGCGCGAATGCCTCGCGGCGATCCCCGACACGTCGATCTCGGGCAAGCGCGTCGCCCGGGAGCTGACAACGCTGATCCGCCGACGCGGCAAGCCGGGCATGATCGTTTCCGATCACGGGACAGAGTTCACCTCGAACGCCATCCTGTCCTGGGCGACCGAAGGCAAGATCGAGTGGCATTACATCGCGCCCGGCAAGCCGATGCAGAATGGCTTCTGTGAAAGTTTCAACGGCCGCATGCGCGATGAGCTTTTGAACGAAACGCTGTTCTTCGGCCTCGATCACGCGCGCGCGAAGATCTGCGCTTGGGTCAGCGACTACAATCATCGACGCCCGCATTCTTCGCTCGGCTACGCGACGCCGGCAGAATATGCCGCCAATCTCACCGCAACAGGCGATCGGCTGCGCAACCCCGACCAGCTCCGCCGATCGCCTGTTGCTACATCCGCGCCCTCGGGCGTATCAAGCCGGGACTCTAATTGTCGCTGGATGAAAGTTCAGGAGCAGGTCATCGCGAGGAAACCGCTTCGTGCGCAGCTGGCGATTTGTGTGATTTGCGCAGAAAAGCACTGAGCATCTTCACGTGGATCAGCCGAATCAGACGGGCCTCGTGCTCGCAAGCGAACGCCATCTGGCCCCAGTAGCGGCTGGTCGCGCGGGCTTCCGTCGCGGCGGCGCACGGCGCGTGCGCCTAGAGAGTTTGCTCCAGTTCAAACGGGACACCGTCCGATTCAATAGAACCGACTCGCCGCGATCCGTGCCACAAACCTCAAAGCTGCGCTTCGCCTAATCGATGGCCAACATGCCTGCCCCTTCACAATGCGCCTTCTCGGCGCTGCTCCAGCACTTACGACGCTGGGCAGAGGGCATCCACCCACCAGTTCAGATGGCCGCGTAACCCTAAAACATTCCAACGGTTGCGACCTAAAACGCCCTTTCATTTGCAACGCGCTCCTCGCGCTCAATAGCGGCTAGTTCTGCACCCGCCACGCTTGCCTCGAAGGGCCTTAGAGCTAATTGGTCGATGTCGCTCAAGAAAGGCGGTGGAGCGATTCCTGTTGGTCCAGCTTACCCGCGGCCTCGCGGTCGCGGGTCTTTTTATGGTTCATCTGCATTCCGCGCCGATTCCATAAGGCGCGCAATCTGCTTCTTCAAATGGGACCCCTGGATCTGACGCCCGTCGTGCCTCCGCGGTAAAGGCTTGAGACGATGTCGTCGACCAAGTTTGAACTCCGGAGCGAGCCAAGTCGTAGGCACGCTCGATTAGTATCTTATCGGCATCTATCGCAGTTTGCTACTAAGTGCCGTTTATGTGAGCGTCGATAGATCCTCGCCCGCCCGCTTGCGCGGCCTCTCCCGCGCGCCATCTATCCATCAACTGCGCTAGGCACCCGCCAAAGCGCGGCTAGATTGAGCCCCTACCCAATCTTGTCCCCCGGTTGGCGACAGGCTTCTAGAATTCATGCGCCAGTCATCAGGAGTATGAATCCTTTTCCGGAAGGCTCAAAGGAGACATTTCTAATGAACCGCAAGATTTTCGCACTCGCGTTGGGCGTTGGCGTGGCGGCATTCTTCGCGCCCTCCGTCGCGCACGCCGAGAATCATTTGGCCGAGGCGATCAGACATACGGAGGAAGCGATCGAACACGGTAAACGAGGTCATGTAGATGAGCTAATGACGCACGCCGAAGCCGCGCTCAAGCATGCTGAAGCTGCCGAAACGGCGACGAACAATCCGCACATTAAGGAAGGAATAACGCAGTTGATGGCATCAATTGTGGAAGGCAAGAAAGAGAACGCCACCACTGCGATCGGGCATTCCATAGAGGCGTTGACCCATCTGGAAGCGGCGCAGAACTGAACCGAACAAGTATGCTGCCTCCACGTACTGGGTGTTTGGCGACTTTATCGGGATAAGACCTTCCGGTTTTCCTGCCGTTCGTGGAGTCAGACTTGAAGCAGAGCCTCCTTCGCGATCTGAACGAGGTCGGCGGAGAAGCGCATCTCTTCGGGAACCGCAGGCTTCTTTTATCCGCCACTCGTTTCGGCGAGGCGGCGGCTTTGCAGGTAGGCGGAACTCTTCCTTGAACTTCAGATGAGCCGTCGTGATCGTCATTGCTGCTCTTGCCTTCGAAGTCCCTCTTGCACAGTGACCGCCATGGTTCCTTCTTCAGATTCAATAAAGCGCGGCGTCGTCGAACAGATGCCACAACGACTTCTGCAGCTTGCGGCTTGTGATATGCGCGCCGGCGGCGCGGCGCTCGAGAACGAGTTTCTTGTCGTGGAAATCTTCAAGGCCGACGCGATGACCGACGCTGATCGCAGTCGCGCCTGCGAGATCTTCATTGAATAGGCGCAGCATCGAAACCTGACTCTCTTCGTCAAGCGCCGAAGTCGCCTCATCCATGATGATGATCTGCGGCCTCTGCAGCAACAGCCGAACGAAGGCTATTCGTTGCCGCTCGCCGCCGGAAAGCGTTTGGTCCCATCTTTGTTCTTCGTCGAGATGCCTGACGAGATAACTCAGGCCGCAGCGGCGCAGCGCGCCTTCGATCATTGCGTCGGTGATTTCCTTATCGGAGATCGAATAGAGCATCGCCTGGCGGAGCGTTCCCAAGGGAATGTACGGCTTCTGGGGCACAAAGGCGATGTGGACGTCTTTCGGCAAGAGGATGCGCCCCGAGCCCCACGGCCAAAGTCCGGCGAGCGCGCGAACCAGCGTGCTCTTTCCCGTGCCGCTGGGGCCGGCCACAAGCAGCTTCTCGCCAGCAGGGATGACGACATTCGCGCCGGCGATCACAATTCGCCCGTTGCGGTGCGCGACCGCAAGATCCTGAAGGTGAATCTTATCGTCGTCGCTGACGCCGAACTCGATAAACTCCTTTTCTTCCATGATGACGCCGACGTCGAGGCTCTCGAGCGCTTCGACGAGTTCGTCGACGCGGTTGGCTGACGCCATCCATTCTGCGACGCGCACGGAATTGTCGATGAACCAGTTGAAGGCGACCTGCACAGTCATGAATGCGGAGGCGAGCTGCATGACCGCGCCGAGAGATAGCGAGCCCGAAAGGTATTTGGGCGCGACGAGCACAAGCGGAATAAGCGGCGTCAGCGCGCCATTGGCGCTTTGCACCGTGGCGATCACCCCGTTGCAATGAATCTGGCGAATCCACGCGGCGACGACGCGTCGATAATTTTGGAGAATGGAGCCCAATTCGTCGGCGTCGCCGCGAATGAGCGCGATGCTTTCCGCATTCTCCTTCAGTCGCGTAAGTTCCGAGAGCAACTGAGCTTCGGCTTCGTTCTTGCGCGCAACCGCTGGAACGAGCGGACGTCCGGCGACATAGGCCACCGCGCCGGCGACGGTTGCGTAGATCACGGCGGCGAAGCCGAGATAGCCCGGCAAGACGACGCGGAATCCGAACAGATCGAACTCCAGCGCGCCGCCGACAGCCCACAGAACGCCAATGAAGGCCGACGCCGTCGCCAGCGCCGTCAAAAACCCTACTGCGAATTCGACCAGAGGATCGACGGCAAGCTGCACGTCCTTGGCGATCCTGTATTCCGGAGAGGTCTGCTCAGCAGCGGCGATTTCGAGACGATAATAACGCTGGTCGTCGAGCCACCAGCCGGCGAGTTTCTCGGTGAGCCATTCTCGCCAGCGCATCTGCAAGGTCATGCGCGCGACGAGCGCGCCGCTGACGGCGGCGCCGCTGAACGCGACGAGCGCGGGCAATAAGAGCGTCGCCCAGCTCAGCGACTCGACATTTCTGCTTTCGAGCGCGTCAAAAAACTTCCGATTCCATTCGTTGACGCTTAACTGCGCCCCAAGCTGTAGGGCGATGCAAAGGGCGACCAAGCCCGTGAGCATCCACGCGCGCCGCCTGGTCTCACCGGTCCAGAACTCCAGCGCGAGCGCGCAAAACTCCCGCCAACGCGCTCGATCGGGCTGCTTGACCTCTGCAGCCGCCCCACCGGCTGTAGCCTGACGGCTCAATGTCAAAGCGCCTCCCCTTGCTCGCGCGCCCGACGATCAGCGAAGGAGCTGTCGAGCGGCCCGGCGCGTCGCGCCTGCTGCGCAGCTTTCATATGGCGCGAAGGAACAGCTAGACTATAGCGTCCGGGCGCCCATTTCGTGAATGGAGCGGCGCACAAGGAACTGCGCTGGGGCGCTGCCGCTAAGCGGCGAGAGACGCCTTGCGTTCGCAGAACAGCGCCTGGCCGATCGTCGTTCTGACGTGTCGACCTTGTAAGGCTTGCTGATCAGAAATGCCGGCTCGGGCCGCTCGCCGGTGAGCAGGCGCTCGGAAAACGTCAGTTCGGTTTCGAACCCCGTCCCAATGAACTTGAAATACGTTTCGGTGACCTTATAGCTCGCTTATCGCTGTCGCCCTATGTAACGCAAACACCATATGGTTCTCTCCATCATTTACCGTTCTCGATCTTTCCCAGCATTTCCCGAGTGTGAAGCTTCGCGATCGCAAACCTTCGCCTCTTCAATTAGGACAGCTAACTGCTTTCTGAGGACGCGTTCATAAATTTTGCGCCCGTCATAACCTTCGTGGTCAAGGCGCATGACAAGCTCCATGACTGTGTTACACGATCCAGAGCGAGCCAGGTCGAACGCTCGCTCGATTGCTGTCTTGTTGGGATGCATGATTCGTCTACGGAACGCCCTTCATCAGGCCAGTTGCGCGTTCCTCACATACTTGTCGCCGAAAATGGACGAAGTAGAGGCCGATCCCCCCGTAGACACGTCGTTGACGCCGCCTTTCTCGCGCTACGTAGGAACTATTTGCAAACGCGCTGGAACATCGCGGGAGAGAAAGTCTGGAAGGATACAATCGCTCGGGTGAGATGCAACACGCCAAACGTACGAAAACCTTGCTTGACAAAAAAGACTACGGCTCCATTTCCCGTTCCTGGTTAGGAACCTTTTGGAGGAAAGACATGCGAAGGACTTGTCTGCATTTCGCAGCGGCAATGCTTATAGCCATGGCGTCATCTACTGCACGAGCGGAAGAGCCTGTGCAAGATTCAGGTGTTACCTCGGGACCGGCTGCAGGAAAGCCGATTGAGCCGTCTGGCTCCGTTCAAAAGGAAAATACGGATGTAGACCCGAGCGTCCCTCCCGGGCCGAGCGGAGTTTCCGCAGGCGTTCCGGGGGTCGAGGGCAAGCAGGGCACCCAAAGCGGCAAAAGCGATTAACGCTTCCCGCCTACGCCACTACGGACTGGGGCGGCATTGATTGTCACTTACACGGACTGAAACAATTCATCGCCCGAAGCGTTGCTGTTCATTAGCTTAAGTAGGAGATGACTGATGATGTCGAACGCCGAGTCAGTAATGAAGAATTTGGCCGATGTGAGTCGCGAAGGCGAAAACGTTTTCGCCACCGCAGCACAAGTGGTCAAAGATGAAAAGCTGCGCGGCATTCTGGAGCGAGCGTCAAAACGCTGCGCCATTGGCGTTCGGGAATTGGAAGAGGCGATTGTCAATTCGGGCGGGACAGTGAACGACGAAGGCACGATCTCGGCCACGCTTCATCGCGCTTGGACAAATCTGAAGGCAGCTGTAGCCCGCAGCGACGACAAAGCGGTCCTAGATGAGTGCGAGCGGGGGGAAGACTTGGCGAAGGCTGCCTATCAGCAGGCGCTAAAAGAGGATCTGCCTTTATATGTTCGGGACCTTGTTGATAGGCAATACAAGGGCGTTGTCGAAAATCATGACCTGATCAAGCGGCTGCGTGACGCCGCCTAAAGGATCCACAACACAACGTTTCGCGCCGATCGTCGGACGGGTCGCGATCGACGCTCTTTGCTCAGGAGGAACCGTAAAATGAAATGTCGTCCGAATTTTATCGTGGCGATCGCCACGGGCGCTGCAATGCTCTCGCTTTCGACTGCAGCGGGTGCGGAAACTTGGGCGCCGCCCAACGTTCCGGGCATGCCAGAATACCACGAGCCCACCACAAAACCGCAATCACGACCGATAGTGAATTGGGACACGATAGCTGGCAATTGGAAACAGTTTGCCGGTAAAGTGAAGGAGAAATGGGGTAAGCTGACGGACGATGACATCACCCGGATTGCAGGAAGGCGTGAACAACTCGAAGGGACGCTGCAGGAACGGTATGGTTATACGAAAGATGAAGTCAGGCGCGAAGTGGACAGGTGGGTAGCACCCGACTGATCAACATTTAGCATCGCGAACCCCTTGCGAAGAATGGGCTTAAAGAAGCTCATTCTTCGATTTTCTTGGACTAAATGTTAGCGTCGCTTCTTGGACTAAATGTCAGTGCCCGCAAGCGCATCACGAATTGATTGAAGATTGTAAGGCTTTGTCGCGCTGTATTTAAATGGCAGAATCAGGAATCATATTTTTCAATAGCTTATCTTTGCGCTTAATTTGATAATTTGTATGATATTTGATAATATGGCGGCGCTTGCTGCACCTTATTTGATAATTGGACAGCCTCACATGCGCCGGTCTGGTGAGCCCAATGCCTGATCCGTTTCCTGACGAAGCGGCGCCGCAGGACTGGGAAGAAGCGCGCCGCCGCGCGGACGCGATACGCGAATTTGTGCGCCGGCGACCAGATCGATCGACAATCGACGAGATTTTGGAGCTCGCGACCGTGCTCGGCGTGAGCCAGGCCACGGCCTATCGATTAGTCCGGCTGTTTCGAAAGGGAGGAACCGTCTCCGCGCTGGTCGATCGCAAGCGCGGACGGCGGAAAGATCATCACACGCTGGACAAGGAGCGGGATGAAATTATCCGCGCGACAATCTCGCGCTTCTATCTAAAGCCAACACGGCCGCCCTTCTCGCGACTGGTTCGTGAAGTGCAAACCAAATGCCTCGCTGCCGGCTTTAAGGCGCCGAATTGGCGCACAATCAAAAATCGTTTGGAAAGCATCGACCTTCAACGGCGAGCACAGCGACGTGGAGAAACGACGATCGTAAAGGCGACAACGCCGACGCCCGGGGAACTGCGTGCGTCACAGCCATTGGAAATTGTCCAGGTTGATCACACCAGAGCGGACATTATCGTCGTCGATGAAGAAACGCGCGAACCAATCGGCCGTCCCTGGCTGACGCTGGCGATTGACGTGTTCAGCCGCATGGTGACCGGCTTCTATCTTACAATGGACGCGCCGTCCCGTTTGTCCGTGAGTCTTTGTCTGCTTCACTCGGTCTTCGACAAATCCGCTTGGCTGAAGGATCGGGACATCGACGAGCTCTGGCCGGTCGCGGGACTGCCGGCAATGCTGCATGTCGATAACGGCCCCGAATTTCGTAGCCGCGCCTTTATCCGAGGCTGCGAAGACGCCGGCACAAAGATTCAGTGGAGGCCACGGCGCACGCCGCACTATGGCGGACATATCGAACGTCTGATCGGAACGCAGATGGGCACCGTTCACCTCCTGCCCGGCTCCACATCTAGCAACATTGCAGAGCGTGGCGAATATGATCCAAAGGCAAGCTCGGCACTAACGTTACGTGAAGTCGAGCGGTATATTGCTCTGGAAATCGTCGGATCATACCATCAATCGATTCATAGCGGTTTGTGTCGTCCGCCAATCGCCGTCTGGCGAGAGCACGAGGGAGACATTCCGCTCCGCTTGCCGCACGATCGGATGCGCTTCTGGTTGACGTTTCTGCCTGAAGAGGAACGTACATTGCGCCCGGACGGCATCCATCTGTTCAATTTGCGATACTGGTCCCCGGCGCTCAGCGCCGATGTCGGCAGAACTAAACGACGGCTCTTGGTAAAGTATGATCCACGAGACATGTCGCGAATCTTTATTCGGCGCCCCTCCGGGAATTTTGTCGAAGCGCGTTACGCCGACGTGACCTTGCCGTCGGTGACCCTGCGCGAAGCGTTGACGGCGCGCCGCACCCTGCTCGCGCAAGGGCGCCGCGAGGTCGATATGCGCTCGATCATCCGCACCGCGATGGCTCAACGAGAACTTGTTGACACCGCGACAAGGAAAACAAAAGCGGCTCGACGCGGAAAGGCCCCCGGTTCAAAATCCAAGGGAGATCGCAACGGCTGGGGCTCGCTGCGCGGCGTCGATTCCCGGGAGCCTGTGCCCTTTGTTGAAGACACGGACTGAACGGATGCTCACATGAATGATGTAAGCTCCCATCTGACGCCGGCCGCCGCAGCGCTTCTTTCGGAAACCGACGAACGTCGCATCCGCGCAATCAAATCGCGCCGGTGGGTGCTGTATCCGCGGGCGAAACAGGCGCTCGATCGGTTGGGGCTCCTACTCGATCACCCTCGGGGAACGAGGATGCCGTCCGTTGCGATTTATGGCGACAGCGGCATGGGCAAAACCATGATCATGAAGCGATTCCGTGACGAACACCCGCCGGGCTTCAATGCGGTCACAGGAGCGCTCCGAACGCCTGTGCTCGCGATGGAGATGACCAGTCGACCTGGAGAACGCCGCTTCTATGCTGAACTGCTCACGCTTCTCGGCGCGCCACAGCGCCCCCGCGCAGACATTGCGCAGATGGAGCAGTCTGCATTGCGGATCATGGAGGCGATCGGCGTCCAGGTGCTCGTTATCGACGAAGTCCACAATATTCTCGCTGGCTCCTATCGCGAACAGAGGGTCGTGCTGAACACCCTTCGATTCTTGAGCAATCGCCTTCAAATCTCGCTTGTTTGCTTTGGCGTCAACGAAGCGCGCGAAGCCATCAGCGGTGACGTTCAACTCGCCCGCCGGTTTGAACAGTTCACGCTGAACCGTTGGGCGGCGGATGAACAATTTGAATCGCTCGTCGCGTCCATTCTGCGCAACACGCCGCTACGTAATCCTTCCGTGCTCAGCCCGAAATCATTGCGTTGGATGCTGCAGGTGACCGAAGGCATCACGGCAAACGTCTTCCATTTGATCAACAGTCTCGCCGTCGAGGCGGTTGAAACTGGAAGAGAGCAAATCTGCGACGAGGCCGTTGAGAGTTGGCGGCCGGAACTCGATATGGAAGCGGCGTTCGCATGACGCCGAAACTTCCTCGTTGCGGCCAACTGCCGGTCGTGCTTCCACCCCTGACGGATGAGCTTTTGTCGTCATGGATCTGTCGGCACGCCGTCTTTTATGGCGTTCCGCCTGTCACCATGCTTCGGCATTGTCTGGCTGACGCTTCGGCGATGCGCGCGATCGATCTCCGCCTGACCGCCGAACAAGCCGCTCGCATAGCTCACGTGTTCAGAACGGACGCGACCGTCGTTCGGCAAATGAGTTTTGCAAAATTGTCCCCAGAGTCGCATCGATGGATCGCTGCAAAGTCAATGCAGTTCTGTGCGAATTGCTCGTGTCAAGCGAATTCGAATGGGCCAGAGCCTGTGCGACGAAGTCAACTTATCGGATGGCGTCTCACTTGCGTACAGTGTGGTTCGCCGCTTATCGATAGCGACAAGCGATCAACCCCCTCCCCCTTCGCGGCCTATTGGACTGACGCGTTCGAAGGCCAACGTCTGATCGACGATGAAGTAGAACGCGGCGTTCGAACCTGGGCGTCGTCAACGGAGCTGGCGCGCCTCCTATTGATGCGACGCAATCCACGAACAACGCATTTGAAACGCAGCGGTAACATCCGGCTGCTTGGCGCCATCGTTCCGGAAATCGACGCCGTCGTGGACGGTGAGATCTCACTGCCTTCCCCGGCAAACCCGATCCTACCACTTTGGCTGCGCCCGGCGCTGCTCGCGGGAGTATCGATCGTCGAACGCCAGGGACCGGCCATGCTGGTATGGCTCCAATGCAACACCATTGGTCAAAACCGCACACGCTTTAGCGAACTCGCCGCGACCATGCTCGGCAGTCCACCCGAGACCACGACATTATCATTATTGCAGCATAATTGATAATATCTCGCCAAAAAATTCTCAAATAAGCTGCAGTAACGTGCGCGAACCAGCGCATTCTTGCAATTTAGTGCAACGCGACACCCGACACCCGGCGCGAACTGAAGCATCAAAGATCACCCAGCGCAGACAACACGCGGCGCAGTGCTTCCGTGTCCACATCTGCGTCGAGCGACAAGCGCGCGCCATTCGGCAGGCTAACTTCCATCACACCGCGCCGCAGGCTCTTGCGCGCCCCCCGCGCTGGCGTGGCGGCCCATCTTCGCGACCGGTAACGACGACGGCGCCAGAGCCGAGAGCCGAGCTCACCAGAGTTGGCTTCAACTCCAGCACCTCAACGGCAACGAAGGTCTGTGCGGCCGCGGTCTCTTTCGCCGGCGCGCGCCGACGATCCAGCCAGCCTTCGCGCGAACGCCGTAGCCATTGAAAATCAGATTGGCGTTCAATCCGCGCTAGACGACGGAGCCCTTTTTCCATGGCCATGTCTCGGCCTTCGCTTTTTTCGGCGGCGTTCCGCTTTCGATTCTCTACGACAATCTGAAGCTCCCGTGGCGAAGATACTGGGCGACGGCAAGCGAGGCTCGCCGTCACATCCGAACCGATCCGCAGCACAATGTCCGCTATGACGATCTCGCAGGACGCGCCGGCCGTCGAAGGAGCTGGCGCGCTCGCCGTTGTCGGCGCGAGTTCAACAAAAGACCGCCCGGGTCGGCACCTCCGCCTTGCTCGGCGCGTCGCGCCGCCACCTGAAATGCCGCTGCGGCGTCTCGCCTCCGCCGCCGACGCCTCCGCAACGATACGATCCTTCGCTGTAGCGACCATAGCGGTCCGCGCGGGACTCGCTTCAAAAACTCGGAACGTTCAGTGTCCAGACATATGTTCAGACTGCAATCGATCCTCCCAGCGGAGATATCGATCTTCACACGTCGTAGCCGCCGTCGCTACACGGCGTCCGGTGGACGCTTACGATAATGTCGCGGCTGGAGATTCCCCAATAAGCTGCAGCAACGCGCGCGAACCGGCGCATTCTTGCAGTTAAGCGCAAAGACAACCTTGTCTTCCTCTTATGCCACGCATTGCTCACATTCGGTGCCTCGCCTGCCGCGCGACAATCAGCATGAGAGTCCGTATTGCCTCACGTACATTGTCGCGCCATACCTCGCCCGGCGAACAACTGACACCGCGCCTACTGAGACGGACCAGGAACAGATTCGCGCAACCGGCATCGAGACCTCACGGTCAAGCCGGGACCGCGGGAGCGACGGACTGGCTGTGCATGGCTTCCCGGTGACCCCTCATGAGGGGCGTATCGTCGCCGCCCTCGCCGATGGTCTTGTCGAACGCTGCGCCTAGCGCCAGCAAGGACGTAAGAGACGGCGACCGCTGTTCGACAATGGCGCTCCTTGAACAGCAGGAGTTTAGTCACTCCGTATGCGTAATTGCTGCCCGACGCGACGCGCTTTCGTTCTCCTGTGCCATCGATGCAATTCATTTCTTGCGTCGCATCGAATTGATCCCTTGGCGAGCGGTTTGCGTGTAGCTTGTGGGCGCGCAAACCTCGGATTATTTTGGAATGCATCACAACCCCGCATGCGGACGCTTCATCGACCGAGTTAGGTCGCTAGACGCCGCCCGGTGAATTAAAAACTTCGGATCGGCTAAGCGCCATAGCCAGGTAGAGTCAGCGGAGGCCCCGAAATGACGAACGTTCAGAACCCTGCCGAACAACAGAATAAGACCGTCGTCACGAAGGAAGACGAAAACGGCCTGATGACGATGCTCGAACACGGATTGAAAGAAATCGCCACAGAACCCCCGGAGGTGTTGCTTCTCGATGTCGTTAAGCTAGAGTTGCCCTACATTCTCATGCTGGTCATGGCGGCGCTCGGAATCGGAATCACTATCTTCACGGGAAAGCCATCGCTCTTTTTATGGGAAATCGTAACGCCCCTTTATTGCGCGATCTGCATCAACGTCGGCTGGCGCCGCGCCGAAACTCGAGAGAAGCGCGTCGAACTTGTCTGGACCCAGATACTACACTGGTTCGCCGTTCTGGTCGCGATGGGGCTCGTTCACTCCGATTTGGTGCGTGGCGTGGTAGACAATAACGCCATCGGCCTCAATCTGATGACCATTCTTGCGCTAGCCACTTTTGTCGCTGGCGTTCACGCAAAAGCGTGGCAAATTTGTCTCGTCGGAGCGGCTCTCGCGCTTTGCGTTCCCGTTATGGCCTTTCTCCATCGATCCGCCTTCTTGTTTACAATGATCGCGATCAGTGGCCTCATCATCGCGGGCGTGATGATCGGCGCAACGACCTATGTCCAGAGACGCAAGGCCGAGCAATTGTCAGGCGCGAGCGACGTAAAGGTCGCTTAATCGCCCACACTTGAACGTGGCGAGGCGACGCTCGATGAGGGGCGACCGCGCTCACGCTCAGTACCACGACACTCCGCCGCTTCATAGCGAGGGCACCCCTTCCGGCGGCGCAGGCATGCAAAGGCGCGCCCTGGATCATTCGAGGAGCCCCCACCTCGAACGAGAGGAGACGCCTCTCGAAAAAGGGTATGGAGTTGTCGGCGCGGCTTACTTCGTCACACAAACCCAGGCTCCAACGCCGACCTGTAGTTCCATCACAATCGTTTGATACGTGACCTTTGCGCAACCTATTCAGTACCGGCCCATTTTACCAAAAGGCTCGCTCCAAGCATGCTGATCCCTAGTGCAAGCAAGAGGGGGCCTCCAAAACCAGACGTAATAAAGCCGGAGGCCATCGAGGCCGACAGGAGCAACAGTCCAAACTCGCCGCCGTGCGCGAGGATGGCGCCGGTCCGCATCGCCGTTCCTACCTGTTCACCGAACAAATACAGAATAGCTGTTACGATCAAGAACTTTCCGATTATGAGGGCGCAAAGCCAGATCAGAACGGTAGGCCAAACCGCAGGGAGGGTCGAGAGCTGTAACTGCGTTCCGATGCCTATGAAGAAAATGCCAACAAACAGATCTCGAAACGGTCGAATTTCCCTCTCCACCACATGGCGCGCATCGCCTTCGCTGATGGTCATCCCAGCCGCGAAAGCGGCTATTGCAGGCGAGAGCTTAACCGCGACTGCGGCGATAGCCGCGCCGAGCGCGACAGCCAGGGCAAGAAGTTGTGCCAGTTCCGAGTCGCCGCAGTCTGCGATCCACCTCGCTAACCATTGCAGCGGTCCTCGTGCCGCGAAAAGCACGGCGACCAGAGCGCCAGCGCCTCCGAAGAACGCCAACAACCCATGTCCATCGCTACCTGTTACAGCATCCTGGAAGAGGAGGAACGCCACCGCACCTAGATCTTGAAATAGGAGGATGGCAATCGCGATTCGACCGTGAGGGGAGCCTAGCGAGCCCGCTTTGGTGAGCACCTTGAGGCAGAGAGCCGTTGAGGACATCGACACAGCACCGCCTACAAGTATCGAAGGGATGAGATGAAGGCCCGTAAAAACATCCGCAATTCCTGCGACGAAGATTGTGGTGAGCAAGACCTGCGCTGCGCCTACTCCGAATATTAGCCGCCTGAGCGAAACGAGCTTCTCCAACGAAAACTCAAGGCCAAGCGTGAACAGAAGCAGGATAACCCCGATCTCTCCGATGGCATTAAGCGCGCCACTTTCGGCGATCAACCCTAAGCCGGTCGGCCCCATCAGGAGCCCTGTCAGAACATAACCGCTAATGCTCGGCGCGCCGAGCCGGGAGCATAGGGTAACCAGTGCGAACGCGCCGCAGACGAGCAGCGTTGCAGTTTCCAAAAAGCCGGTTAATCCCTGCATCGCCTTGTTCCTTCGGATCATGGCTACGTGAACCGCCAACTGACCCGAAATTCGAAGGACAGGCGATTCCGGCGGAGACGCCCTGCCGGAGCGAGCTAGATGTTTGATCCTGGGCTTCGATGGCACAATCGCCTTCCAGCACCGAAGGATACGCTCTGGCCCAGATTCTCCACGGAGCGCCCGCACGACAGAGGCCGTGCATCGCTAGTCGTGTCTGGGCAGCGCTCGCTGATCAAGGGGCGAAGGATGCCATTCCGGATGCGGCCGGTCTTCGGCCTTCGCGCGCAACTTGTGTAGCAATATTGCCCTGCTTTGATATCCTGCCAAGTCGATCTTTCCCCACTTGAGTTCTTTCGCGGGACTAAAGGCCAAGCCAGGCCCCAAACTGCCGCCCTGATCGAAACGACTTGGCGGCGCCCATGCTTGCAGCCATACCGCTTGCCTTTATTGGACCTGTACTCGGAATAGTTTCAACTCGTCCTGTCGTGGCGGTTCGAGAGACCTTGCAGCGTTTCGCCGTCGAGATATTTCCGTTCGACCCGACGTTTGAATTCGACGCTATAGTAGCGGTGCTTCATCGGCCTTCGTTCTTCGAATGGCCGGCAAATCAGTCAATGTTACGTGGGCCCCTATCCGCCTCGAAGGACCCGCTCAAAACACCTATCATGATTTATCCCGGTGAGGCCCTACAGAATCAAGAAATCATCTCTCCGACCGCTTGCCCGCCGCAGTAACAACCGTCCATGCCGGAGGATCCGAAACCGGAAAGGACTCTCGGTCTGCCTGGAGAACTGGGTCGAGACCAGCGTCTTCCCGCGAGGAGCAAAAATGCCGGGTGTCCTCGGCATTGACCCTGCGGTGCAGCCGACGGTCCAATGTCGAGCGGTCATCCGTTGGGATGCGGTGCGCGACGTCTGCACCCCTGTATAGCCGATGCGCTTCATGCCCGCGCCATGGGTTGTGGTGACGATGCATTGGCGGGTCTTCGCGTACGAAATAACGCCAATCCTGGCGTTCCGCGAACTCAACTGCGCTATCCCGATCCGGAAATAAGAGTCGGATCACCCGGTAAGGGTCGTCGCTCGCCGTCCAGCCCATCAGAGGCTCGATCTGCAGCGGTCGTGTCGGCTCGAATTCCAGCACCCAACGACGGGGCCGTGGCGCCGATGTCATCGCTGAACGTGCCGGACGGTAGATGGTTGCACTCGGCACATCGTGCGATCGCGTATTCGTTCCGGGCATCTTTGGTGGAAAGTGCTGCCGGTTATGACCGCGCATCATTGTCGCTCTCCCTTCGAGTTCTTCGCACCCGTCCGGCGTTTTCAATGTCATCAAGTCGTTCCATGCGCCGAGTTGCGCTGAATTGCAGAAAGGGCTTCGCTTTCCTCCTGCAAGCCGATTGCCTGATAGGCTATAGATTTCTCTTTTCTCCTTTAGCAGGCCTTTAGCGGGGGAACCCGTCCTCCTTGCGAAGCTCGAGCCGGTCTCTCGGTTCAGCAAGGTTACCGTCAGATAAATGTGACCACGGCGCCGAGAAAGACCAAGTTTATCTTCTGGGGTGAAAGGAACGGCCTGGCCTCGAGCCAAACTGACCCCTTGGGCGGCGCGCGGCAGACTCGATCGTGTCGATCGCGAGTTTTGGCAGCCATTCGCGGCCGAGAATTCAGCGCCTTGGTTTTAAATTTATCAAGCCTCCTTGAGAATGGCGGCGTCGACGAGATCACGAATGCTGAGTGCGCCCGCCGGCGCCGTCCCGCAGGTCAGTTCGCGCCACATGGTTGTAGACGGCATCGAGATAGTCCTTGATCAGGTCGAAATTGAGCGCGCGCTGTTTACGCACTGCATCGTCCGTCGCGGGCGGAAGCAAGGCGTCGATCCGCTGTGGCCGCTTCAACCGGTGTTGGTGGCGCAGTCTCGACAATTCGCGGCCAACCCTTCTCGAGTGCCAGCGCCTTGCTGGAGGCGGCACCAACACGGACATCGAGCCGCGCGAGATCCATTTTAGTTGATTCTCGACTTGCATCTTTCTTTAAAGGCTGGGTGCCGGAGCACAAAACGCAGGCGGGAGGAAGGGCGGTCCCGCGCTGCATCGATGGTGCGTCAGAACAGTTCTGTGATCTGTTCCTTGATCTTGTGGAACCAGCCTTTGCCGCTCTTGCCACTGCCAGATTTCTGCTCGATCTCTTTGATCTGCTCATAGATTGGCCGGAAGTCGCCCTTTTTGCCGTAACCCAGCAACTCCGCCATTTGCAGTTGATTGCGGACTTCGCCGAGTAGCTGGGCCAGCCGCTGCTCTTCCTGCTCCGAGCGCTTGTCGGTTTCCGCCAAGGGCTCTGCCTGCGTGAGCAACAGCCGCGCGCGCAGCACCGGCAGGGAGATAATGTCGCTGGTTTCGACCAAGGTACCGAGCACGGCCTGCAGCGCCGCCCTGGCCTCGTCGATCTCATCGCTGTCGATCAACGGCGCCACCGCCTTGATGGCCTGCGGATAGGTGACCAGGGGAATGTTCGTCGTGGTGATCACGATCTCGCTCGCTAGGCCGGCGAGCAAGCGGCGCGCCGTTTGCACCTCGTCGTTCTTGAGAGCGCGTAGCGCCTCATCGATCAGGTCTTCGATGACCGCCGTGCTGGCGAAAAGGTCGTGCACAACGGTATGAACCTCAACGGGGGCAAGCGCCAACTCCGGGTCGCGGGCTAAGATCAGCTCGAGCTTACCGGTCACCTCGGCAAGCGCTTGCAGGGCACGATCCGTATCTTTTCTGTCCAGCGCCGCGAGCGCTTCTTTGGTTTGCTTCAGCGCTGCGACAGCTTCTTCGAGAGTTTTCTTACGTTTGTCAGCGGTCTTCTGCTCCACCTCTTTCTGCACCTCCGGTTGTACCGCCGTGGTGACTTCCGACTTGGGCTCGGGGACGGCGGGCAGTGTGACGGACGGCCGCTCTTGCGTCGCCGTGGTTTGGGGTTGATCGCTCATCATCCATCCTCCTCACGCCATGTTTGGCTTCATGCTGAGATCCACGAGCCCGTGATCGGCTCGTGAATCCGACGCTGCGTCAGAACAGTCCAGAGACCTGCTTTTTAATCTTGTCGAACCAGCCTTTGCCGCTCTTACCGCTGCCGGATTTCTGCTCGATCTCTTTGATCTGCTCATATATCGGCTGGAAGTCGCCTTTTTTGCCGTAGCCCAATACTTCGGCCATTTGGACCTGCGTGCGGACTTCCGCCAACAGCTTGGAAAGCGCCTCGTTATCCTTTTCGGTACGCTTGTCATTTTCCACGAGCTTTTCAGCATCTTTCAACAGAACGTTTGCGCGCAGGACGGGCAAAGGCAATGCCAGCTCGGTAACCACCAACGTGTTCAGCGCCGCTCGTAGCGCGACCTTGGCTTCGTCCACCTTGTCCGTGTCGATCAGACGCGCGGCAGACTTGATAGCTGCCGGGTAGCTCGACAGCGGAAGATTGCTGGTCACGAGCACGACCTCGCTGGCTAGATTGGCCACCACCGGCCGGGCTTTCTGCACTTCGCCGTCGCCCAATTGCTTGCGTGCTTCTTGGATGGCCCTTTTGACGGCCTCGGGTTCCACATAGAGATCATGGATCACGATGTGCGTGTCCACTGGCGCCAGCGCCAGTTTCGGTTCGCGCGCCACAAGCAGTTCGAGCTTGCCGGTGGCCAACTCGAGCGCCGCCAGTGCTTCCTTGGTCTTGTTCTCATCGAGCAGCGCCAGCTGTGAGTGCCGGTCGTAAACTCCCCAAATGTGCCGATTGAAAAATCCCCAGTTTTCGTGACGCCCGGCCTTCCAGGGCATGCCCTGGAAGGCCGGGCGGCGCCGACTCGCCGATGCTGCTCCCCTTGGCGGAAGGGAGGGCTCGGTGATCAAACTCGGGGAAATTGTCATGATCCTGGAATTACATCGTCAGGGCGTCTCTGTGTCCGCGATCGCGCGCCAGCTCGGAATCGACCGGAAGACCGTCCGCAAGCACATCGCCGCGGGGCTGACGGCGCCCAGCTACAAGGCGCGGCCGCCGCGCGAACGCGCGATCGCAACTTTCGAGGCCTATCTGCGGGAGCGCCTCGTCGCCTATCCGGCGCTGAGCGGCCGCCGGCTATGGCGAGAGATCAAGGATCGCGGATATGCCGGCGGCTACACTGCGGTCACCGACTTCCTGCGCGAACTTCGGCCGCCGCGCTCGAAAGGCTTCGAGGTGCGCTTCGAGACGCCGCCTGGCGAACAGGCTCAGGTCGACTTCGCCCGCTTCGATGTCGAGTTCCTCGACGAGCTCGGCGTCAAGCGGATCGTCTGGCTCTTTTCCATGGTCCTGGGGCATTCCCGCTTCATCTGGGCGCGCTTCGTCCTGCACCAGGATATGCAAAGCGTCCTACGCTGCCATATGGCCGCCTTCGAGGCGCTCGGCGGCGTCCCGCGCGAGATCCTCTACGATCGCATGAAGACGGCCGTTATCGGGGAAGACCCGGATGGCCTCGTTGTCTACAATCGCGCGCTACTGGATCTGGCGCGCCATTACGGCTTTCAGCCGCGCGCCTGCAAACCCTACCGCGCCAAAACGAAGGGCAAGGTTGAGCGGCCCTTCCGCTACATCCGGGAAGACTTTTTCCTCGGCGGCGCCTTCCGCAATCTTGATGACCTGAACGCCCAGCTCCGAATCTGGCTCGATACGATCGCCAATCCGAGGGTCCACGCCACGACCAGGCGCGTCGTCGATGAGGCTTTCGCCGAAGAGAAGGCGTCGCTCAAGCCGGTGCCGTCGACGCCCTATCAGGCGGTGCTTCGGCTCGAGCGGCGCGCGTCGCATGAAGGCATGGTCAGCGTCGGCGGCAATCTCTACAGCGTCCCGGACACGACCCGGCGACGCGTCCTTGATGTCCATGTCTTCGCCGACGCCATCCGCATCTTCGAGGACGGCGAATTGATCGCCGCCCATGCGCCGCTCGAAGGCCGCGGCGAAAAACGTCTCGATCCGGCGCATCGCAGAATGCCGTTGCAAGCGTATCGTCGCCGGCCGCCCGACGCATTGCCGTCCCTCATGCTGCGCGCCGGCGATCACGCCGCGAGACGCCCGCTGGCCTTCTATGACGCGGTGGGGCGCCGGCTGGCGATGCAGGGAGGCTCACGATGAATGCAACGCCCTCCGCCGTCATCGACCGCGTCAAACGCAATCTCGTCGGCCTGAGAATGCCGCGCGCCCTCGAAATCCTCGACATCACCCTGCGCGGCATCGAGCGTGGCGAGACTACGGCGCTCGACGCGCTCGACATTCTGCTCACCGAAGAACTGACGCTACGCGAGAACCGCCGCGTCCGGATGGCGCTCCAGATGGCGCGCCTGTCCGCCGTCAAGACGCTCGCCGGCTTCGACTTCGCCTTCCAGCCGTCGCTCGACAAGAGCCGCGTCATGGCGCTCGCCGAATTGCAGTTCATCGATCGCGCCGAAGCGGTTCATCTCATCGGACCGCCCGGCACAGGCAAAACCCATCTCAGCCTGGCGCTCGGCGTCGAGGCGGTTAAAGCCGGCCGCAGCGTCTACTTCGCCTGCCTCGCCGACATCATCACAACATTGGCCAAGGCCGAACGCGAAGGGGCGCTGCGGGAGAAGATCCGTTACTTCTGCCGCTTCTCGCTGCTGATCGTCGACGAGATCGGCTATCTGCCGGTTACGCCCGGCGGCGGCAATCTGTTCTTCCAGCTCGTCAACGCCCGCTATGAAAGGGGCGCCATGATCCTCACCTCGAACCGCGGCTTCGCGGAATGGGGCGAGATCTTTGGCGATCCAGTCGTCGCCACGGCGCTCCTCGACCGTCTCCTGCATCACGCCGTCGTCTTCCAGATCGAAGGCTCGAGCTATCGCCTGCGCGAGCACGCCGACCTCTTGCCCGAACATGTTCGGACGAAAGCCAGCATCCAACCCGCGCCAATCCCGCCGACCCTGCGTCGTCGCGGACGCCCGCCAAAAAACGGAGGCGCCGATCAAGACCTCGGCTGATCGCCACGCCCGCCAACTGGGGAATTTTACTCCGGCGCTTCTGGGGAAATTAACATCGGCATTTACACCAGCGCCTTCTTCGTCTCCTGCAGCGCTGTCTCGGCGTCAGCTAGTATCTTCTTACGTTGTTCTTCTGCCTTCTTGGCTACGTCCGAATCGACCTCCGGCTGCGCCGACTTCGCGGTGGCCGACTGCTCCTGCGGCTGGGGCTGCTTCTGCGCCGGCGCGGGAACCGCATGCGCGACCATCAGGCTCAGCGCCACGGCAGAAAACAGGGGCCTTTCCAATTTGATGCGCGTCATCGATTTCTCCTTTGTTGCGGTATAGTCAATTGAAGCTCGTTCATTTCGGTATCGATCGGCATTGCGTAGCCGACACGCTAGCTCGCTGCTAGCCGACCTCATCCGACAGTATGCTGATTTGATCGGCTATTACCCTGGCCGGCTGTTTTGTGCGCTCGCCCGACGCGCTCGATTCCTACAGCCTTGGAACGGGCAGCACGCAATATCACCCATGGGCCATATCCGGCTGCATAAGCCGCATTTGAGAAAACGGATTAACCGGCGCCTCCCATTTCGCTGGCAGCGCGCACTGGCGAACTCCGTTGCTTAGATTGCAGAGAGCACGATGACAGCTCACCAGCGGACTAGCACTGATGGCCGTCAGTTATTCCGAAAAAGGGGGAACCGCTCGAATCCGAGCCGTCAAGCGCCCTCTCCGGTTCTCTAGTCAACCGGCGACTGGATGAGATTGAGGAATTAAAAGCCTCGCCCAGGTCGACGACGCCATCGGCCCGAGCACAAAAGATGCTTGTGCGCCTTGCGCCTCGTCCTGATTCGTTGCTGACAGGGCTTCAACAACGAACGAGAACACCCCATGCCGGATCCCAAAGATCTTCGTGCTCAAGCACGATCACGATCTTCTGAAATCCGTAGCGCTGCAGGAGGTGTCGGGCCTGAGCAAGCGCGAGGCCCACTTCGACCTCCTCACTTTCGTCCGGTCCGATTTCAGCGCCTTTCTGGGCGTGGGCCACCCACCCGACAGTGGCCCGGACAGGAGCGCTTCCTTGCCAATCGAAGATGGTGACGATGAGATCATTTCCGACAGCCGATGCGGGGTCATCAAGAAGGACATAGGTCGGCTGCTCGTTCACAGTCACGGTCGTACCCAACCTCATGATCGCACTCTCCGGTTCGAGACTCTCGCCCGCTTTTGGTAGTTGCCATACCCTTCAGTAATTTTAATCTGCGTCTCCATTCTGGCAACTGCCCATAGTGTCTGCTACGCCTGGCGACATGGAGCGCACAATCTGGGTCGCTGAAAGACTGATCCTGTTTCTCGCTAACGGGCGGCCCGAATCCCAGGATCTGCCAGACTGCCTGATCGGTGGAGACCCAAATGCCTGAAGTGGAAAATGAAAAGCTGGTGCGTGCGCTCGACGACCTCTTCCGCCTCTCCGCTCTGCAGTCGGACTGGAAGGACCTCGACGAGGATGCCGTCGCCGAAAGCCTCGCATCGGTCCTTGTAAAGACTCTCCATGCCGACTTCGCATATGTGACGATATCAACGCTGCATGTCATGGTGGAGCTCGCTTGCAGTCCCAAGGGGCGTCTTTCGCCGGCATTCGTTCCCACCATCCGCAATTCCGTCCTCGGCGCCGCCGCCGACGGCGGCAAGATCGTCAGTCCCGTCAGCGGAAATCATGTCACTGTTCATGCCACACCTATTGGCTGTCACGCTGAGGCGATCCTCATCGTCGCATCGGAACGTGCCGATTTCCCCACAGAGGTTGAGACACTACTTCAGCGCATGGCTGCAAGCCAAGCCATGGTGGAACTGCGAAGGCGCGAGCGGACCGCTCCCAACGCATACCTCGCGAAGCTCATCGAGACCTCCACCGACTTCATCGGTATCGTGACCCTTCAGGGCCGGCCGCTGTTCGTAAATCCCGCCGGCTTACAACACGTCGGCTTGGCTGACATGCGCGAGGCCTCAGAACTCCATATCGCCGATTTTCTGACGATCGGCGATCGCGATCAGTTGCGCTATGGCGTGTGGCATCGAATTCTATCCGACGGGCGATGGACCGGCGTGCTCCGGCTTCTCGATACTAAATCGAAAGAGGCAAGGCCCCTCCTCTTCGATTGCTATCGCCTCGATCTTCCTCCGACAGGCCCAGTCGCGATCGGCGTCATAGGCAGGGACGTCTCCAGTGGCTCGAAGACATTCGACCTTAAGGATAGTGCATCCCCTGCGGTTGCCGATGAGCGGGAGGAGGCGGCTGCGCGTTTGCAGAGTCTCAGCGACCGGGAACGCCAAGTACTTGTCAGGCTTGCGGCCGGCCAGCCTCACAAGGAAATAGCCCACGACCTTGGCATTAGTGTCCGGACTGTCGAGGTCCATCGCTCGCGAATGTTGCGACGCCTCGGCGTGAAGACCATCGCTGAGGCGATCAAGCTCGTGGTTCTCGCGGGCCTGAAAGAATAGTGCCAGCAGCCGCCCTAGCGTTTGCGAGCGACCTCCGGGCAATCCCATAAAGGGGGCGGCCCAGCGCTCGCCGGCGCAAGTGGGACATCGTCCAGTCGAGAAGCAGCATCCCTTTTGGCATCGCTCCAACAAAAATCGGCATAATTCCTGACGTTCTGTTGGCGCGAAGCGCGCCCGATCGGATCTCTACTATCAACAGACGATTTGTCCGTTACGGAAAAGCCCCGTAAGGGGATTCCACAAATTGCTCTTTATCCGACGCTTTCTCATACTCCTTGTCATGGACATCTCCCCTTGAGGCGGTGCCACTTTCGGCCAGACGTCTATGTTTAACTCTCCCAGATGTAACAACTCAGATTTGGATCCATGCGCTACTGGAGACGCAAAGCGCGTTCTTCGCTCAATTGGCATTGTGCGCACATTTCGCCGCAACCAACACATCTTCGAATGCCAACATCGCTGCGATTGGTGGTATCGCATTGTCTCTGGCGCTGCTCGCAAATATCAAGTTCAGGCCGACGGGCGACGGCAGATCGTGGATATTTACCTATCCAGCGACTTCTTTGGCTTCTCTTCCACGGAGGAGCACAAGTTCTCTGTCCAGTCGATAGTGGAAGGCACCACGGTCGTTTGCTATCCGCGAACTATGATGGAGGCTCTCGCGGATTCTGATCCGTCAGTCGCACGGCTCATCCGGGTCGGTACCTGCACGGCAATTGAGAGGCTCGAGCAGCAGATGCTGTTTGTCAGAACAACCTCGGCGGCCGAGCGAGTGCGAGAATTCCTGTTGCACTTCCGAGATAGACTCGGCCAATTTGGCGAAAGTGATCTGGTTTTGCCCATTACGCGCTATGACATTGCCGATCTGCTCGGTCTCTCACCTGAAACGGTTTCTCGGGCTTTTACTGACCTTCGCGAGCGTGGCGAAATTTCCCTATGGGGCCCCCGACATATCGCCATTCTTCGGCGGGGCCGTGGGTCAGATTGACCGTAGCCATCCGGCGTAGGCCGCTGGGATGAAGGGTTTGGCTCTCTCAACGCTTCAGAAGCGTGGGGTCGTCTTTGTGGATTTTGATCAGGTCGACGAGCGTCTCGATGCCGAAGTTCGTGAACGCCATGAGCTGTTCGTCGCCAAGTCCGTAGACCCAGATCACGCCGTCCTCGGCATCCATTTCCATAGCGACGTCGTACAGCCAGTCGATGCTCTCGCCGAGATCGTCGGCGACGCGATCGATGGTTGTCACACGGTGAACTTTGTTGACGTGCATGGTCAGGCCGCGATCGCCGGGTCTGCCGCTGCTGCTCGGCGCCAGTTCCACGGAAGCAGTTCATCAAGCCGGTGCGCGGGATGCCCGGCGATGCGAGCCAGGACGTCGGCCAACCAAGCCTGCGGATCAACGCCGTTCATTTTCGCCGTCACGATGAGGCCGTACATGGCCGCAGCGCGCTGCCCCCCGCGATCGGATCCGCAGAACAACCACGATTTTCTTCCCAAAGCGATGCCGCGCAGGCCGCGCTCGGCGGCATTGTTGGACATGCACACACGTCCGTCATTAAGGAACAGCGTGAAGGCCGCCCAGCGCTTCAGCATGTACTGGATCGCCTTAGCCAGGTCATGCCCGCGCGACAACTTGGCCGCCTGCTCTCGCATGTAGACATGGAGATCGTCGACCAGAGGCCGGCTCGAGGCATGTCGAACCGCAACGCGCTCCTCCGGGCTCTTGCCGTTGATTGAGCGTTCGATTGCAAACAGCGCGTCGATGCGGCGAACGACCTCGATCGCGATCGGCGAGAGAGGTATCTCCTTCTTGCCCGCAGCCTTGCGACGCGCGTTCTCCTCAAGATCGGCCATGGCGAAGAACGGTCGGCGAGCGTGCACCCAACACGCGGCCTCGCGAACAGGTCCCGGTTTTCGGTCCGCCAGATAGAGCTTGTTGTAGCCGTCGTAGGCGTCGGCCTGCAGGATGCCGGCGTATCCCGCCAGATGGGTTTGTGGATGCTCGCCCTTCCGATCGCGCGAGTAGTAGAACATCGCCGCGGGCGGTCCGGCGCCGCCGAACGGTTTGTCATCGCGAACATACACCCAGCACCGACCGGTGTCGGTCTTGCCTTTCGCCAGAACCGGCACCGTCGTATCGTCGCCATGCAGGCGTTCGGCCGCCATCACATGAGATTCCACCAGCCGGAGGAGCGGATCGAGCGCCGTGCAGACCGAGCCCACCGCGTCGGCCATCGTCGACAGCGCGATCGGCGCGCCTTCCAATGCGTAACGCTCGGCTTGGCGGTTCAGCGGCTGGTGCTGTCCGAACTTCTCGAACACGATCATCGCCAGCAGGCTCGGACCCGCCCATGCGCGTGGTATTGAATGGAACGGCGCCGGCGCCTGGCTGATCTTTTCGCAGTCCCGGCAGGTGAACTTCTCCCGCACCGTCTCGACCACTTTCCACTGACGCGGCTGCGTCTCCAGCGTGCGCGTGACATCTTCGCCGAGCTTGCGCAGGCGCGTGCCTCCACAACATTCGCACGCTGTCGGCGGATCAATCACCACGCGCTCACGAGGCAAGTGATCGGGGAACGTATCGCGCTCGGCGCGCCGGCGCGTAAATCCGCGGACATTGGTCGCCCTGGCGACTGCCTGTTCCGCCGCCAATTCGTCTTCTGTCGCGCTCGCTTCCAGCTCTTCGAACACGAGCGCCAGTTGATCGATCAACCGCGCCGAGCGTTCCGATTTCTGGCCGTAAACCTGACGCTCCAGTTTCGCGATCCGCAGCGTCTGCTGCGCGATCAGCGCCGCATCTTCCGAAGCCTTCGCGCGCGCCACCGCCAGCTCCGCTTTCAGGGCGGCGTTTTCTCGGGCAAGAGCGGCGCGAGCGGCATCCATGAGACGAAGTGAATCATAATTTTAGCGATTTGTGGCGCCCCAAAATGCACGCGCCCCGCATTTTTCACCAGCGCGTGCCGATTATCCGGCGCAGATTATCCGGCGCTCTTGGGTCGCCATGTCAGTTGTGGATTCCGCCAGTCTATCCCTTCGAGCATGTACGCCATCTGCGCCGCCGAGATCGACACCGTGCCGCCTGACGCCGACGGCCAGATGAACTTTCCGCGGTCCAGTCGTTTGGCGTAGAGAGACAGCCCGATGCCGTCGTGCCAGAGGATCTTCGCCAGATCGCCGCGCCGGCCCCTGAAGATATAGAGATCGCCGACATAAGGATCGCGCTTCAGACTCTCCTGAACTTGCAGCGCAAGCCCCTGCATGCCGCGCCGCATGTCAGTGTGGCCCGTTGCAATCCATACCCGAACGCCGCTCGGTATCGGGATCATCGCCGCGACAGCGCCTTCAAGACACGCGTCAACGCCGCCGTCTCGACGTCCGACCACACAAGGATCCGTTCGCCCTCGGCGAGCACGATCTCAATCTGGCCGCTTGATCCCAGCCCGGATTCTTCCGCCGCTGCCGCAGGAGCAATCGTCACCGGTAGGATCGGCGCGAGCTTCTTCGGCTCGGCGGGCTCCAAGCCGCACTGCCGACGCCAGGTGAAGAGCTGGTTGGCGTTAAGATCGTGCCGTCGCGCGACCTCGGCGATCGAAGCGCCATCTTCCAGGCTCTCGTCGATGATCCGGCGCTTCTCATCAAGGGTCCAGGATCGACGCCTGCGCCCGGGCGCCGCTCCACCATCGTCCTTGCCGTCCGACATCCGCGATAGTGTCCGCTTGTATTAGAAATGGACACGATCACCGCGCCATTCATGCGCAATCTATCCAAGCGCAGCGCGCTCAGCGCCAGACGGTTCTCGCCGGAGGCTTACGATTGACCTAGCGCGCCACGTGCGCGCCTCGAGGCGATAGGCGGCACCGCCCAACTTCTTGTCCCTATCAATAGGAAGACGCCGTCATCGAAGCCTATCGCCGACCCACAGGTCAGCCGAACAGGGAGATGGCTGAGCATTATGGCGCCCCGCCGTTTTGCCAGCGCGGCCGAGAAGACCAAGGGACGACGCAGGAGCAGGCTGTCCTCTTCATCGAAATGGCTTCTCCGGCGGCTGCGCCTCCGGACCTGGCAAAACTGTTAATTCATCCAATCGAGGAGCGGCCATTGGCCGAGTCTGCGCAACGCATCGGATTTCTAGAAGGGAACGATCGCCTAGCGAAGAAGGCCTTGCCGACCGGGACTTATGAGTTCATTGAATGGCGGACGTGCCTGGCGCCGCGGAAGAGCGGACCATTGATACTCCGCTCTTCCGTTCTTTAAGTATGCGCGCACTTTACGGAGCGATAGTAACGCGGTTATCGACCTTGATGACCCCGGGCGCCCGCCACGCGGCTCGCTCGGCCTCCTGACGCTCGGCCCAAGAGCGCACTGAGCCGGTGAGCGTCACCTCGCCGCCGCTGGTCGTTACAGTGATGCGGTTGGCATCGACCTCGGCACTGCGCTTGAACGCGTCTTCGATCTTCGCCTTGATCTCGGATGGGGCTACATGCGGCTTCAGCGTGATCAGGTTAAAGATTCCCCTTATCCCTTTCAGCCCACGCACCGCCCGTTCGGCCCGTGTGCGTTGATAATCCCACTCGACGCTGCCTTCCAGCGTCGCCCAGCCGCTCCTGACAATCACCTTGATGCTCTCGTACGCATATGGAAGCTCAGTCTTGATTGCGGCGACGGCCTCACGCGCTAGTTCGGGATCTGGACGCTGGTTCTCAGAAGGTAGTCGCACCTCAATATCATTCGCCACGCCAAGCACGCCTAATACACGCTTTGCTGCCCGCTCCGCCTCATATTTTTGCGCATAGCTGCGCACGAAGCCCGTAAGCGTAACGACGCCCGACTTCACGGCCACGCCGATGTCGGCAGCGTCGATGTCAGGGTCCCAGTTCAGCTCGCTTTCCACATCGCGCTTGATGTCGCTGTCGGATCTCATTGTTGTCCTTCCTTCTTTTAATAGAACATGGCCGCGTCACGAGGCCGATGATCGGCCTTCCGCAACATGGAGCGAACGCTACTCTCTACTAGGTGGGAGCGCGCTGACGTGCGTCAGTATTGATTGAGAGGTACGTGTTCACTTAAGACTGCATTCGAATAAAAACGCGAACGATAGCGAAGATAGCGGTTGAGCTACGACGAGACATGAATACGAAAGAGCAGACAGACACCGTCCGGCCAAATGTCTGCAAAATCACTCGGTGGCCTGACGATGCCTGGCGCATCAGATCCAGGAACAGCTGAAGCGATCCTCACGTGAGCGATCTTTCATCTTCCCCGGACGTGGCGTCGACTCGCAAAGATTGCTTCGCACCGACGGCGTCGGGCTGTCGTTCTTGTTATCGGCAGAGTGATCCTTGCCGCCAGGGCGGAGGTACAGGGAATTCCAATATATAAAAAGGGCCCTTTTTATATTGGCGGCGAAACAAGTTTTTGCCGCTACGCCGAGAATTTCAGGTTTGCTCGACAGGCTGAAGATCGACCGATGCTCTTTCCGACTTCGCACGCGGACAATCCAGACGGCTTATGGCTCATTCAACAGCGAGTGGTCCATGCCACCGAGAGATTGTCGATGCGAAAGATCCGCGATGTCTTGCGTTTGAGATTTGAGAACGGCCTGAGCGAGCGCGCGCATGATCCCCTTGCTGCGCTGGCGGAGCCGATTGCCCGCGGGAACAGGCTAGAAGCGCATCGACGCGCTTGCGCAGCTCGAGAAGGTGGTCGACAGAAAGACGCGGGGAGTGGGGTGAGGACGGATGAACCGGCCGTCTCATCGGCCATCCCCGCGGGGATCAGGGCGAGCGTGCCATCCGGCTGGACGACGACCAGATGATCGACTCCAGCGAACCTGCGTCGAAACATGATCGAAACCAGTTGGCCGCAGCGCGGATGAAAAGGATAGTGGATCCGGACACCCGGCATTGTGGCGCTGCCTCGCTCGGCAGCGGCAAAACTTGGATTCCTTGCGCGCTCGGCCAGAACGGCTGTCGTGAGGGGAAAAGCGTTTGTATCATTGCGCGCCGCGCCTCTTCGAAGCGCTGGCTCTCGCTTGCGGCGATGGACGCTATTCCCTCTCTTGAAAATGCGCGCGCGCGCATGCAGCTCCTGATTCTGGACGATTGCGGTCTGTCGGCGCTCCAGCGTTGCGATCTTCTCGAAATCCTCGAAGATCGTCACCAACGCGTCTCGACTGTCGTCACCAGTCAGGTTCCGGTCGAGCAATGGCACGAGATCATCGGCAATCCGACGCTCGCAGACGCCATTCTCGATCAGATCGATCATAACGCTCATTGGCTTCCGCTGACAGGAGAAAGCATGCGCAAGCTCTCAGCCAAAAAGCGTCTCCTTGACGCCGACGCCAAGGCCTGGATCGATGTCGCCGTGCGCGACGCGCCAGCACGATCGCGTGGAACGTGGTACGCGCACCTTACGGCCAACTTGCGTGAAACCGTCCTGCAAGTCGAGCGAGGCCCTCTGTGGCATCCCCATGGCGTGTCCTTGTCTAATCGCCCCTGGAGTTCGGTTCAGCGGTCAATGCGCTTATTCGAAAGCCGCAGCCTGATGCGCTCCATCAGACTGAAAAGAAGATTACGCTCGTCATGCGTCAGATCTTGCAGGATGCTTCGCTGCAGACGGTCCCGTCGAGGCGCGAGCCTACGCAGCGCCTTCTGAGCTTTCTTGGTCGTCGTGATGACCTGAGTGCGACGATCCGTAGGCGAGGGTGTTCGGTAAACCCAGCCATTCGCGACCATTCGATCCACCAGTTGACCGGTCGTCGCATTGGCAAGCTCCAGTCTGCTCGCTAGGTCCGTAATAGACATTCCTGGAGTTTCGCCTAGATGTCCGGCCGCAATCCATGACAGGCGCGTGAGGCCGCTATCGGCGATCTCCTCGTCTATGCGCTGCTGGACAAGTTGGGCGACCCGGTGGATCGTCGATCCGATCAGCATGTCTTCCACGGAACTCACCTCGCTCCCCTCGCGGCTCTGCGTATGTGTTCGGACCGGGACGGTCCGACGCTGCGAGCGTTTCACCTACAGCGATCCCCTCAGTCAGGGAAATTGCATCGTTCGTGGTTTTATGCTAGCATAAATTATGCTTGCTCAACATCTTATTTGGCATAAGATCGTGCGCCGCCCGACATCCGCTGCCGGATCCGCAAGGAGCCTAGAGACTGGAAAGCGGGAGCAATCGGCAAAAAAATGTTGGGGCTTTGCTGAATACTCTCAGGAGGCGACCAATGCTCTATCCGACATACACGCGCCGCAGCGATCCCTTCGTGCAGATGAGCGCAATGATCGGTGACTTCGACCGCAGGTTCTGGCCAATTGCAACCCAGCCCGTATTTCCGGCCATCAATATATGGCGAGGCGCCGAGGCGATTGCGATCACCGCTGAACTCCCGGGTGTCGAGCCCAGCGACGTTGACATTACTGTGAAAGACAACGTGCTCACGCTCTCAGGCGAACGGAAAGCTCCGCAAGCGCCTGAAGGCGCTCGTTGGCATCGCAATGAGCGCGGTTACGGCAAGTTCACCCGCGTCATTGGCCTGCCGTTCGCGGCTTCCGACGCCAAGGTCGAGGCGCGGATGACGAATGGCGTGCTGCGGATCATCGTCGGCCGACCCGAGGAGGACAAGCCGAAGAAGATCGAAATTAAGGCGGCCTAGGAGGAGGACCGGAGAAATGAGCGTCGAAGTTACCGAGACACCCGACAAGACTCCGACCGAGGCGCCCGAGACCACCAGCGGCCGTCGGATCTATCGGCCCCTTACCGACATCGTGGAAACCGATCAAGGAGTGTCGATGATGCTGGAGATGCCCGGCGTAGCGCCGGAGGACGTCGAGATCACCCTTGAAAAACGGGTTCTGACCATTCGCGGCAAGGTTGCGCCGACTCGGCCGAAGAGTTTCGAACTCGCCTATGCTGAATATGGCGAAGGTGATTTCGAGCGGGCCTTCACCATGTCAGAGGATTTTGACCCTGACAGGATCGAGGCGCAGATGCAGGGCGGCGTCCTCACCTTGACGCTGCCCCGCACGGCCGAAGCTCAGCCCAAGAAGATCGCCGTTAAAGGCGCCTGACAAAAGGAGACGAAAGCATGCAGATCAAGGATCTAATCCCCTGGGCGCGCAAGGATCAAGCGTCTGAACCGAGATCCGGCGAGGATAACCCGATCGCCACGCTTCAGCACGACATGAACAGCGTGTTCGAAAGCTTCTGGAATCGCGTCGGGCGTTTCGATTGGCCTTGGGGCGGCGGCGAAGCCAAATCGGACGTGGTGGAAACTGACAAAGCTATCGAAGTATCGATCGAACTGCCCGGCATGGAGATGAAGGATATCGAAGTCACCGTGTCTGACGAGATGCTCACGGTGAAGGGCGAGAAGAAAATCGAACGGCAGGAAGAGAAGAAGGGTTATTATCTTTCCGAACGCAGCTATGGCGCGATCTACCGCACGATCCCGCTGCCTCCGGGCGTCGATGGCGATAAGGCCCAGGCCAGCTTCAAAAACGGCGTGCTGACCATAAAACTACCGCAGACCCCCGAAGCGCAGGCGAAGGTCAAGCGTATCGAGGTCAAGAACGGCTGATATGTCAGGCGGATGCACCGTCCCTCTGTCGGCGATGATGATCTTCTGCGACCTGACGCGTCTCCGCTGGGAGCGCACAACATTGAACAAAAAACAAGGCCCCGGGGTGACGCCTGGGGCGCCTGCTCGGAGAAGACGATGCGCACAACCCAAGAGAAAGGCCTCAGAGGGACCGGGGAAGAATGGTCAGCGATGTCGCTTTACGAGAAGTTCGAGCATGGTGTGATTTTTCTCCTCAGCGGGATCATCGCTGTCATCATTGTCGCCGCGATCTGGTCGCTCCTACGCGAGGTTGTGATCCGTCTAGTACTGGCCGCCCGCGGCCCGCTCGACTACGCCACGTTTCAGGTGGTGTTCGGGATGATCTTCGCTGTGGTGATCGCGCTCGAGTTTAAGCGCTCGCTGCTTGTCGTCGCAAAACGCAGCGTTGGTATCCTCCAGGTGCGCACGATCGTGCTCATCGCTCTTCTGGCGATCGTGCGCAAGCTCATCATCATCGACCTAAGCGAGACTGATCCAGCCAAGATCGCGGCCCTCGCCGGGGCGGCGCTGGCGCTCGGTGCGGTGTTCTGGCTCGTACGTGATCAAGACCGCCGCGAGCAGGAGAGCGATCTGCCAACGGGCGATGGCGGCTAAGCGATGCGATCCTTTTCAATGACGAGTTCGATCTCGTTCTCCGAACACCGGACGTGTGTCTGGATCCGGCTTCTTCCGTGACCAGCGAGGCCGTGTTTGAGCGCGTTGATCGTCCCTTACCGACGACAACGAGCCCCCCGATACACTTGGCGCGCGCAGTCAATCTCAACATCGCCGTCAAAAGCCGAATGCAGGATTTCAGCGACAAGCCTAACGAATGCGCCGATGTCAGGAGCCATTTTGGCCTGACAATGCGCTTATAGGAAAATCAATGATTTAATCGAAGCCATCATGGCTGGGAATATCCATTTAATTTGACAATATGGCTTGCAAAAGCCGCTTAATTTGAGAATTTGAAGCCGTAACCTTTTTCGAAAAATCCGACAGGCGGCGATGGGCGGCGAAGACGACTTTCCTGACGATGAGGAGGCTTCTCGGCGCCGGGAAGAAGGCTGTCGGCGCGAAGAGGCAATTCGTGACCTACTGAAGCGGCACGATGACAAGAGGCTCTCGATCGGCGCCGTCGATGAAGTCGCGCAGGAATTGGGCGTCAGTCGATCAACGATGTACCGCTTGATCACCGCCTACCGAGCCAAGGGCACGGTGTCGTCAGTCGAACCGCGCGCGCTAGGGCGACGCAGAGATACCCTCGTGTTGGACGACAAGCGAGAGAAGCTCATTGCTGCGACAATCCGCGAAATTTATATGAAGCCCGAGCGCCCGACCATGACATATCTGATCGAGCAAGTGCGGGCGCGGTGCGCGCAAAAAGGCTTGCCGCTTCCAGACCGCCGGACAATCAAGGCGCGCGTCGATCGAATTGATCGACGAACTGTTGCTCTAAAGCGCAAGGACCTAAGAGGCGCCAAAGCCACAAAGGCCGTGCTGGGCCAGTATGTGGCGTCGCGACCGCTTGAGGTCGTGCAGATCGATCACACTGAAGTCGATGTTTTCCTGGTCGATGAAAAGACAAGGGAAACAACGAAAAAGCGACCTTGGTTGACGCTCGCTATCGACGTGTTCACGCGCATGGTCGTTGGATTTCATTTGTCGATGGACAAGCCGTCGCGCGTCTCACTCGGCCTCTGCATGTTGAACGCGGTTTACGATAAGAGCGCGTGGCTGAAGGAGCGCGAGATCGACGCGTCGTGGCCGGCCGCCGGATTACCTGAGGCCGTGCACGCGGACAATGGCGCTGATTTTCGCAGCCGTGCTTTTGCATGGGCCTGCCGCGAAGAGGGCATCAAGCTCATCTTTCGGCCCCCAGGCGCTCCTCATTATGGCGGGCACATTGAGCGCCTTATTGGAACGATGATGGGGCGCGTGCATTTTTATCCAGGATCGACTTTCGCCAATCCAATCGCCCGCCAAGGCAACAAACCGGGGCGCTTCGCGGCGATGACATTCCGCGAATTCGAATGCGCGTTGGGATGGGAGATCGCGGGGCGCTACAACGAGGAAATTCACAGCGCCCTGCTCCGCCCGCCCATCGCTGTATGGCGCGAACATGAGGCTTCGCTGGCGTTGCGCATGCCGAAAGACCGAATGGCGTTTTGGGTTTCGTTCCTGCCTGACGCCCATCGTACGCTCAGGCCAGACGGAATCTGGCTCCATGATATTCCCTATTGGTCGAATGCGCTCTCTGGCCTGGTCGGACGCGCGAAAGACGAGCTTCTCGTCAAATTCGATCCGCGGGACGTTTCCCGAATATTCGTTCAACACCCCGATGGGCGCTTTTTAGAAGCCCGCGCGCGACCTCTTGGCTTCCCTGTCATCAGCCTGCGGGAGTGGAAACAAGGTCGGAAAGCGCTGGGTGGGAAAGGCCGTAGGGAGCGGAACGACGAGCAGATCACCAAGACCGCGCTGACGCAACGCAAACTGATCGACGAAGCCATCGCTAAGACCGCCGCCGCACGACGGGCGCCGATCAAAACAAAAAATGGGGATGGCGTGGATTTCGGCTCGATGAGCGGCATCGACTCGCGCATACCAACTGTGTTGGAACTCGTGGAGCGGCAACGTGACCGGAACACCCGACCATCTGACGGATGACGCCGGCGCCGTTTTGGCCGAGGGCATTGACGAACGCATTTATTTTATCCGTTCGAAGCGATGGATCGCTTATCCGAAAGCGCTTGAAATACTTGGACATCTGAACGCGCTGCTCAAACATCCGCGGACAACGCGGATGCCGTCTTTGGCTGTTTTTGGCGACAGCGGCATGGGCAAATCCATGCTGGTGGAAAAGTTCAAAGACGACTACGTGCTCAGCGCCCGCGAAAAGCCACACGGACCAAAGGCGAAAGTGGTGGTTGTCGAACTGGCGGGGCGACCAAACGAACGCCGGCTCTTCGCGCAAATTCTCGCGGTGCTCGGCGCGCCCCTGAACGCACGCGCTACAATCGTCGAACTCGAAAGGACCACGGTCCGTCTGCTGGATGACCTCGGGGTCCAGGTGTTGGTTTTGGACGAGATCCACAACGTTCTCGCCGCCTCCTGGCGTGACCAGCGCGTCGTTTTCAACACGCTTCGCTATTTGAGCAATGAACTGAAACTGTCTCTGGTTTGTTTTGGGATCATGGAAGCACGCCAGGCGATCAATGGCGACGTTCAATTGGCGCGACGCTTCGACTCCATCTCCTTACCGCGATGGATAGCTGACAAAGAGTTCGAGCAGCTCATTCTCGCCATCGTGCGAAACCTGCCACTGAAAGAACCTAGCGTCCTGACGGTGAAAGGCTTGCGGCGCATTCTCTTGGTCAGCGGTGGAGTCAGCGCACGGATATTCCGCATGCTGAATGACGTGGCGATCGAAGCCATCGAAACTGGCGCCGAACGGATCACCGACGAAGCGCTGGAACGCTACAAACCCGTGGGGGAGGACGAGGCGGCTTTCCAATGATCGACGACGAGGACGACGCTCATAGGCCGTTGCCAGTGGTGCTGAGGCCGGTCGACGACGAGCTGCTCTCGTCGTGGTTGGCGAGGCACGCGGCCTACTATGGGGTGTCCAAGCCGTTTTTCGCCAAATGGCTGATGCCCGGCACACGCAATCTCTCGCTTCTCGACTATCGGCTGGGGTTAGCGCAGGTCGCGCGATTATCTGAAAAACTCCGATGCGATCCGATCGCGCTGATCGAGATGACGTTCATTGAAACGCCAGCAGGTTCCGCCGAATTAATTTGCCGCAACAGAGCGCCGCAGATTTGCCGACCCTGCGCAGACCGGCACGCGCGAGACGGAGCGTCCGGCGCGGTCCCGAAGCATTGGCGAAAAGCCTGGCGCATCACCTGCCCCGCTTGCGGCGCGCCTTTATCGGATACGAGCGAGCGCCCCGATACTGGCGAAACATTGCAGGACACGAGCCCCTTCGCTGATGTGTGGAAAGAAGCTGTTGCCGGCGAGGCAATCGTCGAGCGCTTCCTTCGTGGCGATAACTCGTTCGATTATTCGCCGATCGCGCTCATGCGCGCGCTGCTCGTGCATACGTGGCGGCCATGCGGCGCTAATGGCCGTGAACCTGCAGCCGGATGGGCGCTCGGCACGATCTTTCCCGAATTCGACAATCTTGCGCGGCCAATCAAACGCAGGATCAATCATGCGGCTGTTGCGGCTCTTCCTATCTCGTTCCGCCCGGCGCTTTTGGCTGGCATCTCGCAAGCGATCGCCAATCCCGCCATCGTCAACGCGGTTCGAGATGAGACGACCCTGCGAGGGCGAAGTGCATTCGAGCGCCTATGCGAGACAGCTCGTCTCGAAGCTCAAGCCGCGAAGGAAAGCCATTAAACGTGAGAATATTAAAGGTCGATATTCTCAAGTTTAATGGCTTTTCCGATTCGAAATTGGATATCTCAAGCCAAGATGGCTCCCGACAGCGGTATAAGAATGTCCGACCTGACAACGGAATCGTAGCGACGGCCGCCGGTCGATTTCCGACATGACTCCCCCACACGTCGGACATGAGAATCACGCCCCTATCTCCGTCGCAATCATTCTCAAACGGTCTCTCAGGGCTGCTCCATCAGCTCCTCGGCCGAAAGCCGCGAGAGCGACTGTTTGCGCTTCTTGGACGCGTAGCTTGGATAGGCGAGCCAGACGACTCCCGAGAGCAGGACGAAAGCCATCGCGCCGAACAGAAAGACGTCGTTGAGCGCCAGGATCGCCGCCTGCTGTCGAATGAGCTGCGCCGCGCGGCTCTGCGCGGCGGTGGGCGACATGCCCATCGCCTGCATGCGATCCAGAAACGAGGCGAGCAGATCGAGCGAGGCGAAGCGCCGTCCGCCGAAATGATCGGCGAGATCGAGCTGATGGAACGGCGTTCGGCGGAAGAAGAGAACGCCGAGCAGCGAGATGCCCAGGGCGCCGGCCACGGTGCGCAGCATGGCGAGTTCTTCCGCAGCGCGGATCAGTCGCTCGCCGGCGAGCCCGGTCATGGCGAGCGTCGCAAGCGGCGCAAAGAACATGGCGAGCGAGAAACCGAAAAAGAACATCGGCGTCTTCACGTCGTCGAAATAGGCGTTCTTGTCGTATTGGCCGAGCCAGACAAAGGTCACCGCCAGACCGACGAAGTTGAGGAACACGATCAGTCGCGCGTCGACGTTCCTCGTGATTTCATGCACCACGGCCGCGGCCGCCATCGCCAGAAAGATCATGATCAGATAGACCATGCCGGCAAGCGAGGAGGTGTAGCCGAGCAGCACCTGCAGTTGCACGATGAACACCGAGAGCAGGCCCTGAATCACCAGAAAGCCGACGATCGAACAGAATGTCGCGATGGCGAAGTTGCGATGCAGAAACAGACGCAGGTCTAGCGCGGGCCGCCGCTCTCCGAACTCCCAAAAGACGAACATCGGCAGGGCCAGCAGCACGACGAGCAGCAACCATCCGAGGAGAGGCTCCGCGAACCAGTCGAAATCATTTCCCATGTTGAGGATCGTCTGCACGCCGAGCAGGACCGTGGCGAGCAAAATGAAGCCGATCGTATCGAAGCGCGTCATGCGGCGCTGAAAGCCGCGTCTGTAGAACAGCGCCGAAATGATCGCCGCCACCGGCAATACGACCAGGACGTTGGAATAAAACAGCCAGCGCCAGTCGAAATATTCCGCCCAGAAGCCGCCCATGAACACGCCGATGGTGAAGGGCGCCATGCTCATGACGCCCCAGAAGCCGACGCCGAGCGTGCGTCGGTCATCCGGATATTGCGCAAGCGTCACCGATTGAGCGAGCGGAAGGGCGACGCCGCCGGCAAGACCAAGGAGAAAGCGCATCGGCGCGAAAAACCAGATCGTTTCGCTCGCCGCGCACATCACCGAGAAGATGGCGTAGAAAATGAGCGCGCCGACCAGCACGCGATAGTCGCCAAAGCGTCCGGAGAACCACCGCGACAATGGCAGCCCGAGCGCGATTCCCACCATGTGGTCGGTGGTCGCCCAGGTGCCGAAGCTCGGCGTCACGCCCTGCAGACTGCCGGCGGCATAGGGCGCGAGCACCGTGTAGCCCGGAACGTTCGAGAGCATGACGACATTCGCCGTCCCCGCCGCGCCATTCAGCAGCAGGAATCGCCAGCCTATCATTCGGGCCGGCCTATCCATGATCGCCACCCTCGCTCCGTTCTATAATCGCTACTGGGCGGTATTACGCGACATCAACCGCGGTTGTCGACTAGAGCAACGACGGAGTCCGACACAATGTAGAGCAGGGGTCATCAGCCGCAGGCGGTTGAGCGCGAACTCTATCGCCGGGACAAGGATAACTGAATCGGACCTAAGCCTGTCAATGGTGAAAGTAGCAGGAAGAACATCAGACGGGACGCCATCCTTGGCGAAAGACAGAAAATTGCTCACCGATCACGCAAGCTGCATCTTTGCCGTCTTCATCGGCTAATTGCGTGCCTGTTGTTGGATTCAAAATTGGCGGGTTGATACAGAGGCTTGGCAAAATGGTAACGTGGCTGTTTGCTATTAGTATCAGCCTCAGTCATCTTCGTCCCCGCCATCGTCATCTGCTATTTCATGGTCGGCAAGTCGTTCTGGATCGTATTCCTAGCACTACTTTGGCAGTTTATGTTCGAGGGCTTTGTCGATGAGTCTCTCACAATACGGACATGCCGGGCGAAGAGGTCGAGAATGGCCTGACGAATGGCCGGCATGCTCGGTTGTGGCGGCGGTCCCCCGACTCTTTTTTTTCCGCCCCGCAGCTTTGAGGCGGCGAGACTGGAGGAAGGCGTAGGCGATCATTGTCATTAAGGCGTGTCGATGCAACCCGGTCCAGGACCGACCTTCGAAGTGATCGAGGCCGAGTTCCTCCTTGAGCTGCTGATGCGCCTGTTCACAAACCCACCGGGCCTTGATTGTCGCAGCGAGCTTTTTCAGGCTCACATCGCCCGGCAAGTTCGACACATAGTATTTTTGTTCGCCGGTCGACCGGCGTTCGCCAACGAGCCAGACCTCGTCGCCCGGCGTGCACTGCATACGATTGTCGCGCATGCGGTGTTTATGCCCATCCGCAACGCGAACACGACGTGCAGCGAAGAGACATGTCAGCCGGCCTTTCGTGCCCCGCCGCCAACTGACCTTTTGCCATTTGACGTTGGCCAACGCCGCTTCAGCCGAGACCGGCGGTTGATCAGGGATATGGTATTTGCGGCGCTTCCCTGCTTTTGCGACAGGGAAAACCAAGGCGACGTCAGCCGGGTAGACGTTCTGGCGTCGCGACAGCCCCACCGCCCACAGCAGACCACGCGCGCTCAGCGCCTGACGGAAAGGCCCGCTGGAGCCGTAACCTGAATCAGCAAGGATGCAGCCTCGCGCGCTTGCACCATGCGCTCGGGATCGCTTGCCCAGCTTTCGGGCAGGAAGAGCCGCAGGCCCACCATCACCGGAACCTCGCGCGACGCCAAAGTGAGCGACACCAATGACTGGCAATTGGCGGTCTTTCCAAGGGACGAGGCGTATTGCGGCGCAACGCCGACCGAGTGCGCGCCTTTTTTCGGCAACGCCGTATCGTCGACGATCAACCACGCGTCGGCGCCGCCGACCATCCTATCGGCTTCGGCGAGCAGCGCCTTCTCCAGCGGCGCGGCGTCCCATACGCCGCTGGCGATGAAGTGATGAAGCTGATCGTATCCGACGCCGCCGTCGCGCGCCGCCATCGGCTGCATGCTCTTGCGATCCCCTGCGCCGATCAACCCCGCGACATAAGCCGGGCACATCCGCGCCCGCGTCTTGTGTCGAAGAGCGCTAATAAAAGGCGCCAGCCACCGTTCGAGATCGGACTTCCAGCTCCCCTCCATGGTCGGCCCTCCAAATCGCCGACCTCCTATGAATCACGCAAAACGAACCGACGGAATCTGGAGGGTTGAACGCAGACCAGATGAAGGTGGTTGCAGGCGGGCGGTTGTCGACCAGCGGCTCGCTCGGCCAGTTGTTGGTGTAGGTGACGCGGCTTCCCGGCCGATCCGTGGTCGCGGCCCAAGCGGTCCACCAGAAGAAGGCGCCTAGCGCCCGCCGATTAGCGGCGTCGGCGACAGTGCCGTTCTTCATTGCGTAGTTCTCGCGAAGTTCCGCACTGCGCGGATCGTCGCCGAACAGGCTCTCATAGTGGCTCGAGACGAGGACGATCGCCTGAGCGCGCTCGTCAGAAACAGTGATTGCCCCAGTTGTCGGATCGAACGTGTTTCGCCTCATCATCGGGCGCAGCCGTCCCCGCAGAGAACTCTGCTGCTCCTCGCTGAGATCAGCGTAGCGGCCGGCCGCGAACTCGCGGCGAGCCCAGGCGTCCAGGATGGCGACGAGCTCTCGGTGCTGCCAGTCGGCGGTCCAGTCCGGCGCGACGTAGCCGCCATGGCCCCAGACGGAGCCGAGTTGCATGCCGCCGATCGACTGCCATACCTGCCGGCCGCGCTGGATGTCGTCGATTGTATAGACCGTTCGGCCGCTTTCCGTAACAACGCGCTCCGGCAATGGCGGCGCCTTGACGCTGATTTCACGGCCAATGAGCAAAAGCACGGCGAAGGAAAGCGCCAACAGGGCAACGAGCGAGATCCAGAGTTTACGCGCGCTTTCCACGACGCCCTCCTAGAACTCAACAGCGAAACGGCCGGCGCGGCGCATCTTAAAGGAAAGCGCCCGGCGCGAGTTCAAGAGTCGCCGCTATCTTCCAAACAGGCGCTCTCGGTTCACGTCATCTAGGGAGTTTCTCGGAATCGCCAATACGGGACAAGGCGCTTCGTGTATGACGCGCTCGGTTGTGCTCCCGATGATCGAGTCCAAAGCGCTATCGTGACCATCGGTCTGCATAACGATCAAGTCAGCGCGCATTTCTCCCGCACAAGCAACTATCGTCTCGACGACCTCACCGTCACGGATCTTGAGATTGGGATAATTCGCATCCTGAGTCGGGCGCTCTCGCCCAACGTGCAAAGAGGTGATTTGTGGTTCGCTCCCGAGAGACCGCGCCAAATGTGTTGACAGCTCCAAAGCGCGGCTGACAGGGGTTCTTCCGTCTACCGGCAGCAAGATGCGCGTGAGTGACGCCTCTCCGGTGTTTCGATGCACAAAACCGCTATGGCTCTCGCGCAGAAACAAGGTAGGCGCACGCGTCGATCGCGCCGCCGCCTCGCTCACAGAGCCGCCGAATAAGCGACGAAGCCCTGATTTGCCATGCGTCGTCATCACCAGCAGATCGCAGCTATGCTCGCCGGCGTATGACGATATGCCGTCGGCTGCGTCGGAAGATATCAAGACAGTCTTTTTCGTCGATACGCCCGTAAGCTTCTCGAATTCATCCGACTGAACTCCCGATGGAGCCATTTTCCATTCAGCGGCTAACTCGCGAACCCGCGGAAAATGCGCATCGTCGCGACGTCTGCCGGGAACTTCGACATGCAGCAGATGTAGCGAACTCCTGTTGGCGACGGCGATGCGCAAGGCGTGACAAAACGAAACTATGCTTCCGGAGGTAAAATCGGTTGGATAGAGAATGCTGCGTATCTTGAAGTCCTTGGCTGACATTTAAGACTCTCCTCGTGGGAGCGGCATACGGGATTCTTCTTCCTAGAGATGCAGTAGTGCCGGGGAAAATCATCCTAAAGGACCAGCACGAGAAAAACCGATGAGACCGTTCAAACGGCGGGAAATCGACGGCAAGCTGGGCAAAAGTCGTAGACTGATCAATTAGGCGAGTAAGCTCTTCCTCTTAGGAAAATCAACGGATGGGCGGACCGATTTATCCTCCGAGAAGTAAGGCTTTTGAGCCTATGAGGAGGATCACTTTTCAGGGGTAGACCAGGTGAATGTTCCCAGTCCAATGGCGCGCATGTCCAATTTCGCAGGGGCGGCAATGTGACGAGCTCTCCGCTCGGCTTAATTTCTATTAGTGGCCTGCGCGCACCTTCGTGCCCCTCGCGCCCGTCATCCTGGATGAGCTCAGCAAAAGCCACGAAATGGGGTCAATGGTCAGGTCGAGCGAATCAGCAAACGTGATTTCTACGGAATTCATGCGGAGCTGCGCACGCTTCTTGCGATTCGTCCTACGGCTGAAGAGGCCTGAAGGCTCACGCCCTACAAGTTCATCTGCAAGCTCTCGACAAAAAAGTCGCATGGATTCATGCTTGATCCAGTCAGTGAGTATGAAAGTTCTCGCAGACCGAGAACATGTTTCCGCAGCCCCGGTTGCGCCAGCGCTAGTCGAGCGAGCGCCTGATGCTATCCGGCGTTCGGCCACTGCAGGTCATGCCGTAATATCACAAGTGCGAACGCTCTATAACGCCGAACCTACCAAGGGATATCCTGTTAGGCCGACCATCATAATCAGCGCGGCGCATGGCAACCATCACGTCCTTGATGGTATTATGATTCATTTCCGCTTTCTTGCCTGAAAACGATTGGATGTGTTGTATGATATCGTCCGAGCGCCAATAGTAGGTTCTATTCCCGGCCTCTCGTGCCCTGCGGCTACCAGCCGTAATCCTTTACGGGCGCGTTCGATACCGTCGCCGTCGTTTCCTGTCGAATAGACGACATAAACGGAATACGAAAACTCGGGCGCGCGAGTTACGCGATGCAGACTACCATTAGCAAGGAACGGCTGCACCGTGCCAACGCGGAAATATCCCGAACCGCCGACAGTCAAAATATAGGTGAGGGCGAGCGGGCCCAAGGAAATCGACAAAGGCGGATTGCTCAGGTTTGGGAAAACCGCCTGATGATTGATGGCGAAAGTCGGACCCCAATCAACGAAGACATAATGATTTGGATAGACACGCCCGCGATTGTCCGTGGTGACTTGGATCAGCTTCTCTTCGATCAGAAGCTCACATACGAGATCTGGCCTTTGCGGTGGGTTATACAGAACTGCGAGATCGAGCGAACCTTCTTGGACGCGCTCGAGCAACCGCGCGGGCGTATCGACTTCAGCTCTTATTGCAATCTCTCGACATTCGGAGCGCATCCATATGAGCCAATCAGCTAGGAGCGGATACCACAAGCTGAGTTCGCCACCCACGCTGACGCCGCTCTTACGCCCTGAAGGGAGAGTCACATGCCGGCGCGCGCCCTCCCATACTTGAATCATTGTCGTGGCGTAGCGAAGGAAACGTTCACCGGCCGGCGTCAGTCGTGCACCGGCCTTGTTCCGAACAAAGAGAGTGCGATTGAGTAGATTCTCCAGAGTTCGAATTCTAGCGCTTACAGCCGTTTGTGTTAGATTCAGGCGCTCTGCCGTAGCAACGAAACTGCCACTGGCAACCACATCTAGAAAGGTCTTGGCCAGATTGATATCCATGTTTTTTCCATAAAAAGATTTGATGTTATTTTCAATGAAAATGCGTTTGTGATGAAATACCGGACCTGTCACTTTCAAAAAAGGAAGTTGCAAGCAAGCTTGTGGGCAGCGTTTGGTGCGAAAATGAGCGGCTGACAGCCCGCAGTTCATCCCGCTCGCCGCGATGTCCGGCGCGCACATTCGCGCTTCCTCAGCAATGGAAAGAGGTCGCATCAACTGTCAGCCGAAGATGTCATGGGGCAGGCATGACTCAGCAAAGCGTGCCTATGGCTCTCTTTCTTTTTTTGCTTCTCGTCGCCGGCTGCGCGCCAACTGCTCAGCTGGAGCGCGCGCAATTTCTCGGCCCGCCGGCCATGGAGCGCACGCTCGCGAGATCCGGTCTCAAGCCCGCAGACGAAACCAGCTGGCCTCATGAGGAATGGTGGCGCGCCTTCTGCAGCGCCGAACTCGACGCCGTCATCGACAAGGCGCTGCACGACAATCAGAGCCTCAGAAAAGCCGAAGACTCGCTGCGCGCAGCCGACGCGCTCGTGCAGGTCGCCGGCGCAAGGCTTCTGCCGGAGGTGCAGGCGACCTTCGGCATGCGGCAGTCGCGCAATCCGCTGCATGGCGTCGTCGCCTCCTACAATCCGGCGCAAGGCGGATTGCAGAAGACCATGGCCTTCATCAATCCGCTCGTCCTGACCTATGAGCTCGATTTCTGGGAAAAGAACCGCGCGATACTCGACGCGGCGATTGGCGAGTCCGCCGCCCAGGAGGCCGAGTTGGAGCAGGCGCGCCTGCTGCTGACCGCTTCGGTCGCGCGCGCCTATCTGCGCGGCTACGCCGCGGCGCGCCAGCTCGAGGTCGCCAAGGCCCTGACGCGCATGCGCCGCGACCTGGTTTCGCTTGCCGACGCCCGCTATCGCGCCGGGCTCGACTCGCTCGATGGGGTGCAGATCGCCCGCGCCGAATACGAGAATGCCGTGCGCCGCGAAGCCGCCGTCCAGGCGTTTCTCACGCTGCAGAAGGATGCGCTCGCCCGTCTCATGGGCGAGGGCCCCGACGCGGCGCAGGATCTTTACACGGCGCGACGAGCCCCGACGCCCGCCTCGCCGCCGCTGCCGCGCAGCCTGCCCATCGAACTCCTCGCCCACCGGCCGGATCTCGCCTCGGCCCTGCGCCGCGCCGAAGCGGCGGCGGCGCGCGTTCACGTCGCCAAGACGCTTTTTCTGCCCTCGATCGATCTTGCGATCACCGGCGGTTTCGAGGGTTCGGTGACCTCGACGAAAATCAGCAAGCTCGCCGGCTACCTCTTCACGCCCTCGGCGATCGGCTATGCGGTGTCCCCCACACTGCGGCTGCCGGTGTTTCAGGGCGGAAGGCTCAGCGGCAATCTGGAGTTTCAGCGGGCCGACTATGATCAGGCGGTCGACTCCTATAACGAAACGCTGCTGCAGGCCGCCCAGCAGGTCGCTGACGCCGTCGCCAATTATAAGCGGGCGCGCGCCGAATATGAGGCGCAGAGCGGTTTCCTGCGCGCCGCGCGCGCCCAATACGATCTCGCGCAGTCGCGACTACGGGATGGTCTGAAAGATCGCCGCGAGATCCTCGCGGAGCGGGCTGATCTTCTCGAGGCCGGCTTTGGACAGCGCGCGCTCGAAGGCGACAGGCTCGTCGCCGCCGTGGATCTTTACCAGGCCCTCGGCGGCGGCTATGCCGGCGGTCCGCCGCCGGCGGCGCCGAAGCCCGCGCCTGAAAACGATCCGCTGACGCCCGCCGTCGACGTGATTCAGTCGCTTGGCGGCGGCTGAGCGGCCATAGAAGAACGCGAAACGATCGATGGCGCTTTCCCGAAAGAGCATCCGCTCCCGCAGAGAGTTTCTGCTCAAGATCGTCATTGCGGCGGTCATAGTCGGCGCGCTGATCGCCCTCTCGCGATGGTATTTTCATGAGCGCGACTGGGTGACGACCGACAACGCCTTCGTCACCGGCAACATCATTCCGGTCAAGGCGGACGCGACCGGCGTGGTCGCCGCCGTGCTCACCGAAGAAACGCAGCAGGTGAAGAAAGGCGAAGTGCTCGTTCGCCTTGACGGACAGCGGGCGAGAGCGGCGCTCGCGCAGGCCGAAGCCGAACTCGGTCGCGCCGTCCGCGCCGTGGGGGCGCTTTACGCACAGCGCCGCCAGGTCTGCCAAAAGGTCATCTCCCGCGCCGCGGTCCGGGACAGGACGCGTCATGACCTCGCAAGGTACAGGCAGGCGGCGGCGAGCGGCGCGTCGTCGCGACAGGTGCTGCAGAACGCCGAGGATCAGCTCGCCGCGCAGGAAGCCGATCTGCGCGAGGCGCAGTCGGAATATCAGGCGATCGAGGCGCGGGTGGTCGGCGTCACGCGTCTGAATCATCCCGACATCGAGGCCGCCAAGGCGAGATACACCGACGCCTATATCGAATACGTGCGCCAGAATATCCGGGCGCCCGCGAGCGGCTATGTCGCGAAGCGCCGCGTGCAAGTCGGCGATCGTGTGCGCCCCGGCGATTCGATTCTCAACATCGTGCCGCTCGATCATCTCTGGGTCGAAGCCAATCTCTGGGAAAACAGAATGGCCAGGGTCCGTCCGGGACAGGCGGCGATCATCAAGGTCGATCTTTATGGATCGAGCCAGATCTATCACGGCGAAGTGGCGGGACTCGTTCCGGGCTCGGGCGCCGTCTTCGCGACGCTTCCGCCCGATAACGCCACCGGCAACTTCATCCGAATCGTTCAGCGCATTCCGGTGCGCATCGCCTTGCTCGCCGACGAACTCGAGCAGCAGCCTCTGCGGCCTGGCCTGTCGACGGTCGCCTCGATCGACGTATCGGGCCCGCTGCAATCTCCCAATCGCTCGATCGTCAAGACGACGACGAATGAATATCTCACCGACGTCTATGACAAGGATCTCGCAGACGCGAAGGCGCGGGCCGACAAGATCGTCAAGGACAATGCGCTCGGCGCATCTGATGACGGCGTCGCCTGCACAGCCGCAGAATAAATGATCCGCCACTTCGACGCCACAGTCGGCGACGTTATCACGCCGCTCTCATCTGCTGGTTACGACAGGCGGCGGCGATCACTTCTTCCCGCTCGTCAACGCCCGAGAAAAGACACCCACGATTCTCACCGCAAACCGCGGCTCTGCCGCATTGGACGATACTTCCGCGACCCCGTTGTCGCCACGGCGCTTCTCGATTCGCTGCTGCATCGCGCCGTCCGTCTTCCAGATTCAAGGCTGGGGCTATTAGCGGCGAGAACGCTCGTGCAACGGTCCCCATCTAGAACCGATCCCTCGGCCTAAGGGCAAATTACAAGGGGGGAGAACTTCCATGGCGACCCGAACGCTGCTTTCGTCAGCCGCTGGTCCAAATTCTAAGCCCCGCGCACCATGCCGAGGAATTCCTCACGCGAGCGGGCGTCGTCGCGGATTACGCCGCGCAAACGGCTAGTGGTCAATGTGGATCCGAGCGTGTTCACTCCGCGCAATGTCATGCAACTGTGTTCGGCCTCGACGACCACTCCTACCCCTTGCGGCTCGAGAATTTCCTGGATGGCTTCGGCGATCTCAGCGGTAAGCTTCTCCTGAATCTGTAATCGGCGCGCGAATCCGTGCACCACCCGTGCCAGTTTGGAGATTCCCACAACCCGGTTTGTCGGCAGGTAACCGACATGCGCCCGTCCGATCACCGGCAGCATGTGATGTTCGCAAAAAGTAACGACGCGAATGTCCTTCAATACGACCAGCTCGTCATAACCGCCCACTTCTTCGAACGTGCGCTTGAGATATTCGCGAGGATCGGCGGCGTAGCCAGCGAACAATTCGCGATAAGAACGCGCCACCCGCTCAGGCGTATCGATCAAGCCTTCGCGGTTCGGATCGTCGCCTGCCCATTCGATGAGAACCCGCACAGCCGCTTCAGCTTCAGCCTGGGTACGCTTCGACCTTCGGACGCTTCTAGAGCTGTTGTCCAAACCCATTAAACGAACAGGGCCGTCACGAAATCGATCTGCATAGGCCGAAACTAGATTTTCTGTCTTGTTGGCTGGACGCTCGATCATTCGCGTTTCTCCTAACATTGTTCGGCGAGTGCTGCGTCTGTTGCGGCAACAACTGGCCACCCCGATGGAAGCCCTGCTTGGGGCGATCCATCGGAGCTGAATGCAATGGCTCAGTTGCCGCGTTGCTCCTTGGTCAGAAGCTTGAGCCATCCCTCTACTTCGGCGCTCAACTTGCCCGTTCCCGCGAATTTTAGCGTGGGCGCCAGCATGCCACGCTCGACGATCGGCAAGGGCAGCACGCCCTGTCCGCCCATGCCGTTATGCGCGGTGATCTGACCGTCCTTCGAATCCGCGAGCAGAATGCGGCCTACGACTTCGAGCTTATCCATGTCGATAACGATCAAGTCATTGGCGAATTTGCTCGCCACATAGGCGTAATAGCCGCCCCCCTTCTTATGTCCGAAGTTAACGCCGTGGCAGCCTGCTTCGCAGGGCAGGCTTTTCACCACCTTGTCGGTCTTCACGTCGACAATCGTGACTGTGGCGCTCAATGTGTTCGCCGTTACGACGTATTTGCCGTCCGGGCTGACCGGGGTCTGGATCGGAAGCAGGCCATAAGCCTCGCCCTTGTGTACGCCGCTGATCGGATCGTAATCGGCAGCGAGGTCGATGTCCTTGACCTTCTTCTTGTTGTCAATGTCGATAACCGTCAATGAGGAGAGCATGGCGGGGGGCGTGCCGAGCAGATTGGCGGCATAGCCCTTATGGTTCATGTCGCTCCAGATCGCGATCGGGATAACGCCGCCGGTCGGAATTTCCGTCGCTTTCTCGGTCGCGAGATCGACGACGGTAACGCTTCCCGCCAGCGCGTTCGGCGTCATCATATATTTACCGTCGTCGGTGAGGTGATGGCCGTGCGGGCCGGAATGCGGGCCGACATTAATGTTGCCCATCGCCGAAGGGAATTCGCCAGGCGACAGTTTCGCCACGCGGTCCTCGCCATTGATGGCGACATAGAGCATGCCGTTTACCGGGCTCGTCATCACATGAGATGGATTTTGTCCAACGACCTGCGTGTTAAGAAGCTTGCCGCTCTCGCGGTCGAAGGTGGTCAGCCGTTTGTCGAACCATTCCGTCTGATAAATGTATTTATATGTCGGATCGGGCCACATATTGTGAGGGTTGTTCATATTCTGCTCGACGCCCTTGACTTTTTTCTTGAGCGTCCAGTCGGTCGCGTCGATTTGCGTCGCCGTTCCGAACTTCGTCTTGCCGCTCACCCCTTCAAACTGCGTGTTGACCCAGACCTCGCCGACGCCGGGCGTCTTGGGCGTCAGCAGCGTGTTCGGCGCCGAGAGGCTGAGCGCGCTCAGATTGATCTGCGCGCCGCCGAGATTGAGTCCGAGATCGGGAAGCTTCACCTCCCACTTCGGCTGCCGATAGTCGCGCCATAGCGCCGGCGTCGTGGCGACGAAGAAGGTGCGGAGCAGCTTCTTGGCGATGTCGCTTGTCGTCGGAACTTTGGCGCCGGTCACCAGCTGCAATTCGCCGCCGATGTCCAGTCCTTCCGTCTTCGGATCGTCGACGACGACGGCGCCGAACATGTAGGGATGGACCTTGCAGGTAAAGACATAGAGCCCCGGCTTGTCGAAGGTCTGCGTGACGCTGGCGTTCGACGGCTTCTCCTGATCGACCGGGAATTTGTCCGCGCCCGGCTGCCAGGCAAGACTGGTGATAGTGTGATCCGTATTGGTGTCCGTCATCTTGATGAGCACCGCCTCGCCAGGCTTCACCACAACGAGCGAGCCGCCGCTCTTGGGATCCTTGAACCATTTGCCGGGCTCATCGGTCATCTCCAGCACGGCCGACGGTAGGACGCCGGGGCGGCTGATGATGACGTCGTCAGATTTCACGGCGTCTTTCGCCTGCGCCGACAGCGGCGCAGCGAGCGAGGTCGTCGCCACGGCCACCGTCAGAAAGGATACGCGGTTCATGATTGTTGCGTGGTTCATACCTTTAACTCCCCCGTTCTGTCATTGATCATTCGATGACGCGGAAATCACCCATCATCCCAGACTGCATGTGTTGGATAACGTGACAGTGGTAGTGCCAGTCGCCGGGGCCAACACCCTCGCCGGCCTTCACGATGAACGAGGTGCGGCTGATTGGACCAATGTTGACGGTGTCAACGCCGGCGGTTGCTCCGGGCTCGATCCAGCGATGCGCATGGAGATGGAAAGTATGGAACGCGGTGCCAATCCCCATGACGTGGAAGCGAACCTTTTCGCCCAGGCGCGCGCCGACGGTCGGATTAGTCCATAGCGGAATCTCCTTGCCGCCCTCGATGATATGATTGAGCTCCTGGCCCCAAAAGGTCGTTTCATGCATCCAAATGATGAATTCGCGTTTCACATCCGCAAGATCAACCTCGACGATCTTGCCGTCGATGAGCGCAGGAACCTTCCCGCTCGCCGGATTGATGATGAGCGTACCGAACAGCCCCTTGTCCTCGGCTCCGAGCATCGGATTGCCGAATGCATGATCGTGATAGGCCCACGTGCCTGCCGTTCCAGGCGCGGCCGTCCATTTGTATGTGTAAGGTTTGTCTGGGAACGCAGCTTCGTCGGCGACGCCATTCAAAACCTTCATGGTGCCATCGCTGTCGATCTTAAAGTGCACGCCGTGGACATGGATGCTGACCGGCAACGCCGAGTCGGCGATGCCATGTTGAAGAGTCACCTCGGCGACGTCCCCCTCTTTCATGACGAGCGTGGGGCCAGGGATGGTAGGGCCGCTCGCATACCGCTCCGTAAGGTCGCTTTCCTTTCCCGTGGAAGATTTGACCTTGTGACTGACCATCTCATAGGCCAGCTGACCCGAAGGCATTGCGCTTGCTTTGAGCGTGATCAAATGTTGGTCGGCGGCAGAGGCTGCGCTAGCGGCGAGAAGAGCGCCTGGCCACATGAGCAAAAACGCGAACGAACGTGAAATCCCCAACTGCGCCCAGGTTCTTAGCATCGCATCACACTCCTTCGAGCGGAGAACCGGGGACAACGCCGGCGATCGATTCGATCGCGCGCGCAAACCAGTTCGATCCGATACGACTTAGATGCGACGGAACGCTGAGGTCTTACCTCGAAGGAAAAGTTTTTTCTGCGTTCACGAGTCTCAGAAGGGCGAGATAAACCTCTTCGCACTCGGGGCACTGATGCATATGGTGTTTAACCTCGGGCAATAAGGCACCGGCGTCCTGACCGGATGCCTCAATGTCGACGTAACGTGGAAGTTCATCAAAATATTCCGTGCACAGCATCTCCTCTCCGCTCTTAGCGGCGAAGACGGTGTCAATGAGGCGGGTAAAGTCTTTGTGTTTCATGTCGGGTTCCGGCGCGACTGATTATAAGATGCGTTGAACGGAGGAAGTCTTACCCTCCGAATGGAGATGGGTTCCCGACTTTGGCTCGTCAAACACGGCAATAAGATCTTTGTGCGTCACGCCTTCTTCGAGCAAAGCCTGCTTGAGCCGTTTACGCGCATCGTGGATGAGTTTGTAAAGATTATTCCGATTAGAACCCAACCATTCGGCAACCTCGTCCAAGGGCATCCCCTGAAAAGCGTGGGCGACAAGTGCAGTCCGTTGCAAGGGAGTAAGCTTGGCGCCGATAAGTCGCGCCAGTAGAGTCCACGCTTCGCGCTGCTGTAGACTGCGCTCCGGCCCCGGTTCTTGAATCGGCCAAGCCGGCAAAGTCTGTCCAAGCTGAGCGCGCTCGATCGTAGCTTCTCGCCAGCGACGGCGGCGCAGCTCTCCGAGCACGACTCTGATTGCGATTGAATAAGCCCAAGTCATAAAGCGGCTTTCGCCGCGAAAGTCTCCGAGTTTTGATTGTATAATGAGAATGGCCTCTTGTGCGCAGTCTTCAGCAAGGTGCTGCGCTTCATCTGAACGCATTGATTGCGTGGCGTTGCCTTTCGCCAAATAGGCCCGAATTGCTGCAAGCAGTCGCGCTCGAAGGTCCGCAAGCGCCAACTGTTGGTCTCGACCGCCCTCCTGAAGCGCCGTCAGCCACTCTGCATTGGATCGTTGCATAATTTCCATCACGGCTCAGGCGAAATTAACGCGGGTGCGGGACAAACGCGTATCGCAGGCAAATGTAGCAACACTTGAGGGAAATGCCATCCTCATGAACGGCTGGGATTTTTTGCGGCGCAACTAAGTCTCTGATTCGCTGCGGGCAGGAAAAGCTGCTAAACGACGCCCGCGGCACGGACGATAGTCCGTGGAATTTCGAAGCGCCGTTATAGCTAAAGAGAACAAGACTGATTCGGGCAGTCTGGCGCCATTGAATTGCGAGCGTCTCCCCCGTTTCGCAACAAAGATGCTCTTCAACGCCGGACCGCAACGCCTTCAGGCGCTGTCGGAACGGAGATTGTCTTCACAATCTCATCCGTCTGCGTGTCGAAGATCGAGAGGCTGTTGCCTCCCGTATTGGTGATGAGGAGCCAGCGACCGTCGCCGACGAAGCCGACGCCGTGACTGCCCGCGTCCGGCGCTATGGAGAGCGTTTTGACGACTTTGTTCACGGCAAGGTCGATTTTCTGCACCGTGCCCGCCCCGTCATTAGCGACATAAGCGAAGGACTGATTTGGCGCGACCGTAACTTGCACAGGGCCCGCATCGGTCTCGATATCCGCGATCCGCCGCAGGCTTTCGGCGTCGATCACGGCGACGAGATTGGCGTTGTGACAGGCGACATAGACGCGCTTGCCGTCCTTGGTCGCGCCTTGGCCCAGCGGCCCTGTTCCGACAGCGATCGTCGCGAGCGCCTGGCGTTTTGCGCGTGAGAGCACCGTCACGTCGCCGCCGCCGAAATTCGAGACGAAAAGCCTGTCGCCTGAAGCGAGCGCGAAATGCGGCATCGAGCCGACCTTGACGACGCCAAGCGATGCACCCGCCTGCGTGTCAAAAATTTCAACCCGGTCGTCGAACTCGTTCGTAACGTATGCTTCCTTGCCATCGGCGCTGAAAAAGGTGTGTCGCGGACCCTTTCCTGTTGGCAGCGCTTTGATCACGCTATTTGCTTGCGTATCGATGATGGAAAGGGTTCCCGCGTTGTTGTTCGTGACCCACGCTTGCTTCTGATCGGGACGCAGCGTGACGTTATGATTGTGGATGCCGACTGGGATTTTCTTCTTCAGCGCGCCTGATGCGAGATCTATAACGGAAACGACGCCGCCGAACCACGAGGTCACATAGGCGGTCCCCTTGATGGGCGTCGCAGGTTCGGCGCGCAGCTGCGGCGCGCCTATTGCAAGCGCCAGGGCGCTCGTTAAGAGAACAATGCGAATGATCGCGGAACCCAAGGGCTTTCTCCTTTTGATTCTGGATAGATTCGAAGCGCCCGCCGGCATGCGTTCAAGGCGAGGCGCAATGAGAAAGCCGCCGCGTGCTGCGCGCGCAGCTTTGCTGGCGCGACTACAGACGCTCCGGGGCGCGCGCCAAATATAGAGCCGAGCGGTCAAGTCCATAGACAGACGTCGATATAAAGACCGACATGCGGAATCCTTGGCTTTGAAGAGCCGTCCGCGATGCTTGGGCAGACCGCCAGAAAGGGGATCGCCACCCCCGCAGGCGCGATGATCCACCAATTTCCTTCGTTGTCAACGAAAGCTGCGACACGCAAGCCGCAATGAAAGCTGCGACACGCAAGCCGCTCGGTGCAGCAATAGCAACGCCCGCTATGAAAGGGTGACGTGATTTGCGCGTGTGAGTGAAGGTCGCGGCTGAGAGCGGATTGCGTTTCCCGCGTGACTGTCGATGCTAAGGGAGCGCCACACTGCTCGCTTCCGCAATAGCGCGAGCGAGGCTTGCGGTCCTCAGAAATCGATACCAGGGAATTCATCCTCGTCGCATGGCGTTGGTCGAACGAACGCTCGCTTGGCTCAATCGCCGCTAAGGCTCCCCAAAGATCGGAGGCATCCATCGACGCGTCGCCCTGGATAATCAAGATGTGAATTTGAGTCCGACTCTGAGTAAGATTTCGTCGTCTCATCACCTCTAAGAGGCGTCGCGCATTCAGCACGATGGGCGATCTCCGAGCGTTGAATAGAAATCCAAACACTAGGAACCAATGGCATGAACCACGTTTTTTACCTACTTGCGCTCGCCACTTTCCTACTCACGCCTCCGCTGGCGGCAAACGCCATTGAACTACCTTGGCGATCCGACGACGTGTTCATCAGCCGCCCGGGGGTTCCGCCTTCCGCAAATCAAGTGAACGGAACTGGCGCGAAAAGTGTTGAAAATGGCGGAATGCAAGTCGGCGTGTTTCGGTGCGGAGAGCTTGTCGGGGATGATGCACAAAATAGCGCCGCAGAAACACAAGATGAAAGTAGCCGCACTTCTGGAGCCGATTTATATGTCTGGGCGAAGAATCCCTTTGCGCAAATGATCGTGCTATCTTTGCTTTTTGCCTTTCTAGGCCTCATCATTGACATTGCAGCGATGCCGCCCTTCCAAGGCTTGATGCCCCAAGAAGCGCTCTCAAACTACAGGACGACGTGGAGAGCGATCATGATCGTAGCCATACTTGGAGGAGCGCTACTGTTGCCTGTGACAACCAATATCATACGGTATTCGATGACTCGTCTGGACCATCGAGACGTTCCGCAAGGCGCCATGTGAGGCATTCTGCGTTAAGTCGCTAATAGTTGCTAATTGAGATTTCTTTGCATCCCCACGACCTACGCGACTTTCCGCGATGGGACCCTTAAATTATGGAATGGCCCGCCGCTCCTACCGGCATTCTAGCGCGGGTTTTTGATGGCGCGAAGATCGCCATCGGCGACGGTGCGGTTGGACAGATCGAACAGCGCCGCATGGGCCTGCGCCGAGACGATTTCGTGCTTCTTCATCGCCGGCTCCTTTGGTGCGCAATCGGGCCTTCGCGCAGCGGTCCGGCTTATCTGCGCAACTCCATCGCCAAGATACAGCGAACCTCCATCAGCGCTTTAGCGTAAAATTATGGAATGGCTCCCGTCCCTCTTTCGGCAAAATTGAGTTGCCGAAGCATAATGAACGGAGCGGAATGACGACGAATATTGCAACCCGCCGCCTCTACCCTCCGGCGCGCCTCCCCTCGCCAAGTGAACAGTTGCTGTGGCGTAGCGCCATGTCGAAACGCGTCGTGCGAGACGACCACGTTGGCAACCAGTGACTCTTCGGCTGCCAGCGCCTTCTCCCCTTCGGACCACCGCTGACGACCACCAGCCCCAGTGATCAACTCAATGCGCCGTATTCCGGAGCCGTTCGGTTCAAGCGAAGGATCAAGTCTAGACACAAGCCTTATCTCCAAATCAGGAGATCAGACTCGCCGCTTTCATCGTTCGTTTGAGCGTGAGCCGTAACAGCGCTGACCGGCATCAGCTCCTATCGCTCTGTGATTGTGCAAGTTCACGACTTGATATCCTGCTCCAAGGGTCCAGCTATAGCGCGAACCGAAGCGACATATGGACGTACGCTCCAGGCTGTGGGCGGGGCGACCTGGAACCGAGCGCGGTCATTCAGAGCTCGCTTTTGATCGCTTGGCGCAGGCTATTCAGCCGTCTCATGCGGAGCGGGGCGCAACACCTGATGGGCCTGCTGCCGTCGATGGTTGGCGGCAAGCGATCCCCCATTGCCAAAAGCCGCTTGAAACCCAGTTGGTCTATCCATGCCCAGGGGAAGCGGGTCCCACCTTGGTACGTCATGCGAGGGCCTACATCGTCCAACTGTTGGCTATGCGCCCACATCTCCAAGGCGTCGTTCCCAGGCTTTAAGCGACGTGACACTGCGGGTGCTCAACGAAGCCGCGCGATATTCTCGTCGTCATTCAGCTTGCAGTGGCCGAAGACGTGGCAAAAGTGGACCGCAAGGGGTCTTCTAGATGTCATTCAAGACAATTCTTGTTCCGCTGTCGGGTACTGAACGTGACTCCGCGGTTATTGACGTTGCGCTGCAGCTAGGTCACGAATTCAAAGCGCACATCGAGGCGCTCTACGCTAAGAAGGAGCGTGAGGAGCGCACCGTCGGTGAGCGTACATGCTTCATGGATGCAAATCACGTGCGGACATTCTTTGCAAATCGTTGCAAGTCTTACGCGAGCGGCCGGCCCGGCGATAAAGCGTTGGACGGGCTGTCGGTAAATTTTAAGGAGCTGCAGGGGGTAGAAGCCGATCTTATTGCGGAGCATGGGCGCCTTGCCGATCTGATTGTACTTTCGCATCCGAGTTCGAGCGACACTGACTGGCCGAGTATATCGATACAGACCGCACTTCGAGAAACGGCTCGTCCTGTTCTGCTCGTACCGCAGGCTGCGAGGCAGCTCGGGAAGAGCAATATAATTGCCTGGAATGGTTCGTTAGAGGCCACCCGCGCCGTGGCGTTCGCGATCCCAATCCTATTGCGCGGCGCGAGCACGCTAGTGGTCACTCTCGGCAATCACGATATTGAGCCGTCTGGGCGCAAAGTTGTTGATTATTTGAAATGGCACGGAATCAAGGCGAAGAACGCCATTATCCCCGTCGAAAACTCGTCCGAAAGCTCAACATTGCTTGCGGCGTCTTTTGATGCGGGGGCGGATTTGATCATTCTCGGCGCCTATACGCGATATCGCACCGGACGCCCCGCATTCGGTTCGATGACGAAACAGATGATCACACAGAACAAACTTCCGGTATTGATGGCTCATTGAGTCAACCTAGGCCAGAGGAGGAGTTTGGGTAGGCCTATCGGCGCGGCCCCTGCATGAGCCGGCGCATTTCGGTCACGCCATCAGTTTCTAGTGAAATCTCAGATCGGCGTCTAAGCCAAGTCTTGAATTTCAAATCAAGCTCAAAACCACAATCTTCAAAGCGCCTGCCTTACTCAAGGGTTACCACCGCGATCTGCCGATCGGATCCGAACGTCACGTCGCCCCGGACTCGTGAGCAACCGCATCAAGTTTAACGCGTTCCTTGCCGCGGCAATTATTTTTAAGCCCCTATTTTCCGCGAAGCGTTCGTAAAACGAACCTACAACACGAAAAAATAGTAGCGATAGAGCTCGCCTGGCTCTCGTAAATCCCTAGATTAGACGAAGCGCAAATCGGACGCCTTCGATGAACAAGGATCAGCTCATTAAGATCGCCCACGCTCTCGTCGTGCGAGGGAAAGGCATATTGGCGGCCGACGAAAGCGCGCCGACCATTGCAAAGCGTTTTTCTCACTGTGGGATTGACTCGTCCCCTCAAACTCGCCGCGACTACAGACAGCTTCTCTTCCGTTCAAAGGATGCAATGGAGCAAAATATTTCTGGCGTAATTCTTTTTGATGAAACGATCCGGCAGCAGGCAAACGACGGCGTCCAACTAGTAAAATCAATCGAGGCGGCGGGCGCTATCCCGGGCATCAAGGTCGACACAGGCGCCAAGCCGCTTGCCAATTACCCGGGAGAAACGCGCGTCGTAACGGTCTGAACGCCAATCTCGTTTTCAAATGGATACGCCGCGCCCGCGAGGGTTGGCTTGATCGGCGGCGCGCGCCAGCGCAAAAGGCTGACGCCTCTGCTGTGGCGGAAGCCAGCGACGCGCCGGCATTTGTCCCGGTGACGCTCGTGGAGCTGAACGCCGTGACGGCTCCAGCATTGGAGCCAGTGCTGGCGTTGGCGTCGACGAAGCCGGTTCGCGAGCCGCGAAGAATCACGCGACGTGGGGCAATGGAGATCAGCCTGCCTAATGGCGCGCGGGTGTCGCTCGACGCGGATGTCGACGCCGAAGCGTTGCGTCGCGTCCTGTCCGCGCTGGGCGATCTTTGATGCTTCAGTTCGCGCCGGGCGTGAAGGTGTATCTGGCGTGCAAGCCGGTCGATATGCGGCGCGGCTTTGATGGACTTGCCGCCGATGTCGCGCAGGTTCTGCGCGCTGACCCTTATTCGGGCGCGGCCTTCGTGTTCACGAGCAAGCGCGGCGACTATGTGAAGATTTTGGCGTGGGACGGGTCGGCCCTGTGCCTGTTTGCCAAGCGTCTGGAGAAAGGTAAGTTCGTGTGGCCGCCGATTGTCGAGGGCGCGCTGCAACTGACGGCGGCGCAACTGGCGCTCTTGAGCGATCACCCATGTTGATGCCCCTCCTGGTCAGGCCGACAGATTCTGAGATCGAGGCTGTCGATCATGTGGTTTCGAAGGTCTCGAACTCCCTCCAGGACGTTTTCTGCGTCGCCGAAGAGATACGCGCCCTTGGGCTGCCGATCCACCATCAGCCGCTGTTTCCTGATTTGCACATACAGCCAGTTTACGGGGATGCTCAGCTTCGCCGCCAGCTCCTGCGCGGAAAGAGCGCCGGCGCTATGGGTCCATCGCGTGCGGGCGCGCGGGAGTTCGACGCGCGCAGCAAGCCGGATTTTCTGCACAGTGACGGGGAGAACCTTGTCCTCGCATGTCGGGGAGCGATGCCCTTCGCTCGTGAGAACGGCGGCGATTGCGTCGTCGTACAGACCCTCGCGCGCCAAGGTGAGCGCGCGCTCGCGCATTTCTTCGGCGCGCGCGAGCTTCGAGAGGGAGGCGACTCTCATTCTGACCTCGAGGCAGGTAACGGCGCCGCCACGCCAGACGATGCGGACGGTCGCGATGTCGTGTCCGCCCCGATCGAGGATGACCTTGTCGACGAGACATCGCAGCAGCGCCTTCCGGCGGGCGTCGGAAGTGGCCGGGTCGTCCCAAATTTGCGGCAGACGTCCCGCCAAGTTGATGACTTTGCCCTCCAAGGCTTTACCGATCCCGAGCCGCGCGCCGACGTCGGGTGAAGCTTGACGGTCGAGCGCCTCTTCGGCTGCCCGGACTTCGATCAAAGCCGCTTCCCAACGGCGTTCGAGCTCGGCGGCGACAAGACGATTATCGGGGTCCACGCGATTGAACTGTCGCTCGGCCAGTGACGCCTCGTATCGCTTCCGTTCGAGCTGGCGCTCGGCGCTCGTCCGCAGGGCGGCGTTCACCTGGGATCGTGCGCGACGGGCCTTCGACAGGGCATCGAGTTCCGCCGGCGCCAACGCCGTCAGAAACGCCTCGGCGACGGCGGCGTCGACCGGCGCCGCGCGAACGTGCTGACAGGTCGGCAGACCTTCGTTGGAGCGCAGATGATTGCAGACATATTCGCCGCCGCGACTCTTGTAACGGACGTACATCTTGTGTCCGCAACGTGCGCACCAAGCGATCCCATGCAGCAAGAGATCGCCGTCGCGAGGCGCGCCTCTGGTCTTGATGCGCATGTACTCGGCTCGGTTGTCTTTCAGGGCGGCGTTGATCTTTTCATAAGTCGGCCAATCGATGTAGGCGGGATATCGGTCCTTCACGACAATGCGCCATTCACCCACGGGGCGCGGCGCCTTCATCTTCGACGCGCCTTCGCGCCCGCCGGCATGCATCCGCGTCCGTCCATAGACGAAAGCGCCCGCGTAGGCGGGGTTTTTCAGAATCGAGGTCACGGACGAGACAGTCGCCCGCGCCCAGCAAGAATCGCCTCGCCGGTCGCGTCGCGGCAGATCGAGACCGCGCTCGTTGAGTTTGCGCATGACTTGGGCGGCGGCGCCGAACTTCAGAAACAGCTCGAACACCAGCCCGAGCCGGTCCTGAACCGCCATATCGGGATCTTTGACGACCACGCCGCTGGGATCGCGCGTCAGGCCGATGGGCAGATTGAGCGCGAGTTCGCCACGTTCGGCTTTTGCGAGCAGGCCGGCCGTGAGCCGGCTGCGAATGGTGTGGAGCTCGAGCTCCGAGATGGTCCCTTTCAAGCCGAGGAGCAGTCGGCCGTTGGCGCTGCCGGGATCATAGACGCCGTCGCGGTCGGCGATGAGACAGCCGCGCAGGCCGCAAATATCGAGAAGCGGATACCAGTCCGAACAATTGCGCGCGAGACGCGTCACGTCGATCGACAGGATCAGCCCTACCTCGCTGAGGCCGACGCGGCCGACGAGTTCCTTGAAGCCGCTGCGTTTGGCGGCGAAGGCTCCGCTGAGGCCGAGATCGGCGTCGATCACGTCGATGTCGGCCTCACGCCATCCGAGCTCGCGAGCGCGTTGACGCAGCGCGTATTGCAGCCTCAGGCTTTCTTGATTGCTCACCACCTGATGCGGCGTCGACTGACGGATATAAACGACCGCCTTGCGCGCCAGGTGAGCCGGCTTGACCAGTTCGGACATCATGGGAGAGCTCCGCCAGAATGGCCGCGACGTCGTCGACGACTTGGCGGCGCAGAGCGTTCGGCAACGTCGCCCAAAGATCCTTCGGATCCATGCTCATCGCCTTCGAGACATTCTGCGGCTGAAACGAGCTCGCGAAGCGCCTCTATACTCAGCTTAGTTTGATTCGTGTCCTGTTGATAGGGCTCCGTTACAGCTATTGGGATCAATAGACTGGCGCCCTTCAGGTATTCGACCTCGTATGAGGGGGACACGACGCCGCCAGGAGATCTCGCGCGCCCGATGACCCGAAACGATCGCCCGTAAAGCGGGTGTCGCGGGTCGCGGACCTGAACGACCGATGATTCATCAGCCTGCTCAGAGGGGATATTCCTGAATGCCTTCGATCGAAGGAATCGACTGGCGCCGGACGGTTGCGCCGGACGCGCCCAAACGCCCTGCATTCCTATAGATTCCAGGCATTCTTGAGCTGCGCCGACGCGTGTTTTGTAGTAGACCAGATCATGTCGTGCGCCCCTGCTGATTTGCCGGAAGATCCCGCAGAGCTGCGGCGCTTTGCGGCGGCGCTAGCGGCGGAAGTTCACGCCAAAACGCTGCTGATCGAAAAGCTGAAGATGCAGCTCGCCATTTTGCGACGCGCGCGCTTCGGGCGATCGTCGGAAAAGCTCGACCGCGACATCGAACAGCTCGAACTGCTGATCGGCGATATCGAGGAAAGCGACGCCGAGCGGCAGGCGCAAAGCGAAGCGCCCGACAGCGGCGCCTCATCATCGATGCCGAAAAAGCCGTCGGTTCGTGCGCCGTTGCCCGATCATCTTCCGCTTGAGACGATCACGCATGACGCGCCCTGCGTCTGCCCGACCTGCGGCGGAACGAAGTTCGGCCGGATCGGCGCTGACGAGCGGGAAGTGCTGGAATATGTCGCTTCGCACTTCAAGCGCGTGCGGCATGTGCGGGAGAAGATGAGCTGCCGCGCCTGCGAGACGATCGTTCAGGCCCCCATGCCAACGCTGCCGATCGAGAAGGGCCGCCCCGGGCCTGCGCTGCTCTCCCATGTGCTGGTCGCCAAATATTGCGACCATCTGCCTTTGCATCGTCAGTCCGACATTTATGCGCGCGAAGGCGTAGCGATCGACCGCTCGGTTATGGCGGGCTGGGTCGGCCATATGGCGGCGCTACTGGAGCCGCTGGCCGAGCGCATCGCGCGCCATGTGCGCGCCGGCTCCGCGATCCACGCGGACGATACGACGGTTCCCGTGCTCGATCCGGGGCGCGGCAGGACGAAGACCGGCCGGTTATGGACGGCGGTGCGCGATGAAAGGCCCTATGGATCGACGGCGCCGCCGGCGGCTTTCTATCTCTACTCGGCGGACCGCAAGTCCGAGCGCGCTCATGCCTTGCTGAAGGATTGCCGCGGCCATCTGCACGCGGACGGGGGGACCGTTAAATTAACTGGGGTGCTACTCTGCTCTGAGGAGTGGCGGCGTCGGCTGAAACAGTCAGTTCAAACGCGATTTGAAGACTGGCGGTTCGTAGGACAACTGCTCACGCAAGTTTCCGTTCATGACCGCGGCGCGCACCTGCAGCATCAGATGAGCGCCGCGCTTTGACCATCGCATCTGTTGTTTTTTGACCATGCGGCGTGCGGTCAGCGAATTCACTGCGGATTCGGCCAGCGCAGTGGCGATCCGTCGTCCCGACCGATATCGAGCTCCGTAATCGACGATCGCAGACTTGTTTTGACGGATGTAAGTCAGAAGCGGTTGCGCCAATTGCCATATGCGGCCGGCGCCCAGGTCGCCTTGCTCGCGTAACATCGACATGTCTGCGATGATTTCCCCGAGGTGTTCTATCGCTCGATCGACCTGTCCATGCCACAGCTTCCACTTCAAGGCGCGGATCTCCTCATCGAAAACGACGGTTTCATTTGTCCATTCGTCGCGCCAGCGAACGATATGATCGGCGACTTGCTGTAGGGGCTGGATTTTCATAGCGATGTGGAACCAATCAACGATATGCCTGGTCGGACGCGGCAAATTGCGAGGTAGCCGCTTCATAATCTCCGCGCCATCAGACAACACGGTAATTTCGCCGCGACCCACGTAGCCCTCGCTCTGAAGCGCTTGAAGCGTGCGCAGCCGTAGTTCTTGTTTCGAAGTGTCTGCCGTCACGAAATAGTGACCGGGACGGGAGCCGCGTCGTCCGCGGCCGCATCGCGCAACTGCGATCTCAAAGGTTCGCCCGTCCGCCTCGGAGGCACCTTTGATATGGGCTGTGTCAATGCTGACAACGAACTCTCGCTCGGGATCATTTGGCAGATCAAGCTCGATCTGCTCGCGCTCGTCAGCGTGTGGGGGATCGAACCAGGCGCGATCTCGCGCCTTTTCATCGAGCCGCTTGCCGAGAGCGAGCGTGCGATGGCGAACCGTGACGAAGGACTCAGACGATTTGACGGGCAAAAACTCCGCGATGACATCTGCCGCTTTGCGGTAGGGCATCAAACTGCCGAGGCGAGCCGATAGCTCCATCAATTCCGGCGTCGCCTGGTCGGGGAAAAAATCCCGCAGGACTGCTGAAGCGTCGCGGAAATACGGCACGCAGCGTTGGCAATTCAGGATGCGTGGATTACGAACCTCGACGCAGCCAAACACCGTTCTGATCTTTCGCTTGCTGTAGTCCTTGATGCGTCGAAAGCGCTCGCAATCCATGCAAAATCGGCGAACCAAGACGTAGGTCTCGCATTGCTGCTTCACGATGACCTGCTGCAGGTGGGCCATGATCGTCTTGCCGTCCTCGATAGAAAAGCCCACAGCTCCCGCCGTCAAACTGTTCAAATCTTTTTCCAGAGCTATCTCGGACCGATGCGCCGCGCCAAATTCATCCGTGCCTTCAATTGTAATCATCCACCGCATTGCCGTCTCCTACGAAGCCGGCAACTCTTTTCATTAACAGAAGTTAAAGCTCCGTGGCGCCCCAGTTAATTTAACGGTCCCTCTGGCCGTTGCTCCACGGCTCGGTGATCGCGACGCGCGTTCTTAGTTTCTGGGATCAACAAATCAGAAAAGAACCAGTCATACTGCGCTGCAGCGTAGCCACTATTTAAGGATGAAATGCGTAATCGGCATTTGGGTTGGCAAGGAGTCGGAGCAATGAAGACAGTGTTGGTCATTTCGTATCTGTTGGGTGGTCAGGTCATCGACATGGAAACGCTGGATGCGTCGAATATGGATGCGTGCAAGACGACCAAGCAAATGGCGCTCGCCGAAAAAACGCCCGTGACGACGCGATACGGCGCGAATGTCAAAATTTCGGCGGAATGCAAGCAATTGCCGGTTTAGCCGAGCTGAGCGCCGGTAACTCGACGCTATAATCTTCATCGAAGGATTTCGGCTGCCCTGTCCGTCCATGCCAAGCATATATGCGTGGAGCCGCGGCCGCTGAGCCCCTTGAGCGGCCGCGGACGCAAGTCCTCGCGCGTGCGACGAGACGCGGCTCGCGAGCCGAGCTATTCGCCGATTCTTGCGCAGCGCACATCCCGACGCTCTCATGCGATGCGGCCGGATTGTATTTGCGCGTCGGGCGCGACGACCCAAACTCTCCTGCGTAACACATATTTCGTCAAGCAACTCGACCGGTTCAGCCTGATCGAGAGCCATCTTGATGCGATATCTCTTGAGGCGCTGGAGTATCACACGAGAGATTCTCTCGTTGGGCAGCCTTTTCCTGGATCGAACAGGTTAGGGATGACATGAAAAAACTGCCAAGCATACAAATTCTGGAAACATCGTTTCGTGCGCTTTGGGATATAGCGCTGCTCAATATCTATGCCGGATCGACGTTAGACGGAGTTGCACAGTGAATGGTGTCGTCGTTATCGCCCTAAGACGTCCCTATACGTTCGTAGTTCTCTCGATCTGCATTCTTCTATTCGGCATAATGACGATCGTTAAGACTCCGACCGATGTTTTTCCGAACATTAAGATCCCCGTGGTCGCCGTGGTTTGGGCATACGCGGGACTTCTGCCAACGGAAGTGTCGGGGCGCATCACCTATCTCTACGAGCGCCAACTGACGTCGAATGTGGAAGGCATCGAGCATCTCGAGAGTCACTCCTATTACGGCAGTAGCATTATCAAAATCTTCCTGCAGCCCGGCGTTGACCTAGCTGCGGCCGAGGCCGATATCGACTCGATCTCGCAAACCGTCACCAAACAGCTTCCGCCTGACATTTCTCCTCCCATGGTGATGAGACTGGAAGCGTCGTCGGTTCCGGTCGCTATGGTAAAAGTCACCGCCGAAAACCTCACCCCGGCGGATCTATACAATTTGGCAAAAAACAAGATCAGGCCTTTCCTGGTCACCATCCCGGGCTCGATCCTGCCGCATCCATACGGCGGTCAGGACAAGCAGCTTCTAGTGTCTCTCGATCAACAAAAACTCCTGGCGCGGCATTTGACCGCCACGGATGTCCATAATGCGCTCGTCAATCAGAGCATCGTGCTGCCGGCGGGCGACATGAAGCTGCATGCGACGGATTGGCTGGTGCAGACTAACGCGACGCCGATGCAGGTGGATGATTTCAACAACATCCCGATCAAGCGCGTCGGCAACGCCACTGTTTACATGCGCGATGTCGCCGATGTGCGCCTCGGCGGGCCACCGCAGATCAATGCGGTCTTGGTCGACGGCAAACAGTCCGTGTTGATTGTCGTTATGAAGAGCGGCGAAGCGTCGACGCTTGATGTCGTCGACGGGGTTAGGAAGGCGATACCGCGCATCGAGGAAATCGCGCCCCCTGGCGTCAAGGTCGAACTGCTGAACGACGCCTCGGTTTTCGTCAAGGATTCGATCAAGGACGTCTTGCGCGAAATGGCGCTCGCCGCCGCGCTGACCGGTCTCATCGTCCTGCTGTTTCTCGGGTCCTGGCGCGCCACTGTGATCATCGCGACGTCGATCCCGCTCTCGATTTTGACCGCCATCATCAGCCTTCATTGGATGGGTCAGACGATCAACGTCATGACCCTCGGTGGATTGGCCCTCGCCGTCGGCATTTTGGTCGACGACGCCACGGTGATGATCGAGAACATCGACACCCATATCGAGATGGGAAAGCCGCTGGAAACAGCGATTATCGATGCAGCCAATCAGATCGTCATCCCGACCTTCGTGTCGACAGCCTGCATCATCATCGTCTGGTTGCCTTTGTTCGAACTGACCGGCGTTTCCGGCTGGCTCTTCACGCCCATGGCCGAGGCGGTGATGTTCGCGATGGCGGCGTCCTTCATTTTGTCGCGCACATTGGTGCCGACAATGGCGAAATACCTTCTTGTCGACCATGGCGCTCCGCACGCCGCCGAAAGTGGTCGTGAAGAAAAGGATGAGACCGCTTCGGCGCTTGCCGGTCGACGAAAATTTCCGACTGCGGCTGAGATCGAAGCTCTGGCGAACAGGGACGCGGAGCGCAGCGCCTTGGCGGGGGACGGGGGATTGTCCCACTTTGCGGTTCCTCTCCCCGAAGTGGATCAGCGGTTGCACGAGCGCAACGGATTCTTGGGGCGAATTCAGGAAGGCTTCGAGCGCGGATTCCAAAGGATGCGCGAGCGCTATTCCGAGCTTCTCCGTAAAACGCTTCGAAATCGCCGACGGTTCGTTGCAATATTCCTCGCCGCCGCGGTGGCGTCGGTTGCATTGTTCTTCACCAATGGCCAGGAGTTTTTCCCAGAGATCAAATCGGGCACGCTTCAGATGCATATGCGCCTGCCTCTCGGAACGCGCATCGAAGTGACAGGACGCATCGCGTCGTTAGTCTCGGAGGACATCGAACGGCTCCTACCGGGTCAGGTCGAGGATATCGTCAGCAATTGCGGCCTTCCGGTGGGCCCGCATAATTTGGCGTTTATCCCGACGCCGACGATCGGCCCGCAGGACTGCGATATGACCATCGCTTTGAAGGACGAGGTGTCGCCCGTATGGGATTTCCGAGGCATTCTTCGGAAGGGTCTGAAAGAACGCTATCCAGGAACGGAATTCACCTTCCAGCCTGCTGATCTGACGGCAAAGATTCTCAATTTCGGATCGCCTTCGCCCATCGACGTGCAAATCAACGGGGGCGATTCCATGGATAGCTACGAGTTCGCTCGCAAACTGGCGAGCAAGATCCGCAAGATCAATGGTGCCGTTGACGTCGTGATCCAGCAAACCATGCGAACGCCTACCCTTCTCGTAGAGGGCAACAGGAGTCTCGGGCTAGGCATTCAGCTGACCGAGAAGGACATTGCCGACAATCTGCTGATGACTCTCTCCGGCAGCCAGCAAGTCGACCAAGTGTTCTGGCTGGATCAGAAAAGCGGCAACTCCTATCAGATCAACGTGTATACGCCGCAATATCAGCTGACGAAGGTTCAGAACTTACTGACGATTCCGGTCGACAAAGGGGATCTCGATCCCTCCGGATCAAAAATGCAACTCCTTGGCAGCGCCGCGACCCTATCCGTCAAAGGGACGCCGGGCGTCGTCTCGCACGCCAATATCATGCCGCTGTTCAATATTTACGTGTCTGCTGAAACCCGGGACCTTGGCGGCGTGCTTTCCGACGTGAAGAAGGTTTCGGAGGAAATGGAGAAGGAGTTGCCGAGAGGGGCCGCTCTTGAGATTCACGGACAGGCGGAAACGATGCATGCCGCCTACATAGAGCTCATCGGCGGCCTCCTCGCGTCGATCGTGCTGATCTATCTACTGATAGTCGTCAATTTCCAGTCGTGGCTCGACCCGTTCATCATCATCACCGCTTTGCCGGGCGCACTCGCCGGAATAGCGTGGTCGCTTTTCATGACCCACACGAATATCTCGGTGCCGGCACTGACGGGCGCGATCATGTGCATGGGCACGGCGACGGCGAATTCGATTCTCGTCGTGTCCTACGCCCGAGAGCGACTGGAACTGCATGGCGACGCCCTACTTGCGGCATTGGAAGCCGGCTATGCCCGCCTTCGTCCGGTCATCATGACGGCTTCAGCGATGATCATCGGCATGTTGCCGATGTCGATGGCCAACTCGCAAAACGCGCCGCTGGGCCGCGCGGTGATCGGCGGGCTCACTGTCGCGACCTTCGCGACTCTCTTCTTCGTCCCCTGTGTTTACGCAATTGTGTATCACCGCAACTCGAACAAGCCCGAGAGCTTCTGATGAAATCGGATCTTTTGCGCACCGCGAATGTGAAGATGAATGTGCGGGGCCGACCCGCCGCCTGGGCTGCGCTGTCGGCTTTCACGCTTTTCGTCATCTACGAATTCTATGCGCGTCATCACGCGTCGACTCTCCTGCAGCAGGAAACGCTGGAAAATGCGATCCCGACGGTCGCCGTGTCGAACCCGCAGCCTGGTCCGCCAACCGAGACGATCGTCCTTCCGGGGAACATAGAGGCCTGGTTCCAGGCGCCGATCTACGCGCAGGTCTCAGGCTATGTGAAAATGTGGTACAAGGATTACGGGGCGAAGGTAAAGAAGGGCGACACCCTCGCCGAAATCAATACGCCGACGCTCGACGCGCAATATTCTCAAGCCAAGGCTTCATTGGAAGCGGAGCGCGCCCAGTATAATCTCGCCGTTGTTTCGGCGCAGCGCTGGGTGGCGTTGCGGAAATCGCATGCGGTTTCTGAACAGTCCATCTCCATCCAGGAGGCGAATGAGAAAAAGGCGAAGGCCGATCTCGAGGCCGCCGAACATAACGTCAATAATTTTGTCGCCCAGCTCCAATTCAAGACCATCGTCGCTCCCTACGACGGGGTTGTCACGTCGCGCAACATCAATGTTGGCGACTACATCAACAAGGAAGGAAACATCAGCGACCGCAGCTCTGTAACCAATCTGTTTTCGATCGCCGACATCCACAAGATGCGTCTCTTCATCTCCGTTCCGGAGGCTTTCGGCCAATTGCTGAAGCCCGGCCTGACCGCGGACGTCACCGTTCCCCAATTCGCCAACCGACATTTCAAGGCTGAATTTCTCACGGTCGCCGGCGGCTTCGATCCGAATACGCGCACGGCGGTCACGGAATTTACGATCGATAACGAAGACAAGTCGCTCTGGCCGGGGTCCTACGCATCCGTCACGCTGACAGTTCCCTTGGCCGACAAGTATCTGACCATTCCCTCGAGCGCTCTGGTGTTTCAAGAGCATGGGGCGCAGGCGGCGATCGTTGGCGATGACGACCGTGTTCATTTCAAGCCGATCAAGATCATAAGAATTCTCGACGGCAGGATCGAGATTTCGGCAGGGCTCTCAAAATCGGACCGGTTGATCAACAATCCTAGCGCCGCCCTGCTCGAAGACGACAAAGTGCGCGTCGTTCAACCCGCGAACGGCTACGAGATCAATCCGGAGGATATCAACTGACGGCGCCGTCGCCGAGCGCGCACATGGCTGAAAAGCGCATGCACGCGCATGAGAGAGATTGACCAGGATTTTAGGGGCCTCGGCTCCCGGTCTTTGGTTTGTTGAAAGACTTACGGCCTCAGACGAGGGATTAAATGCGTCGTAGATCGAGAAAAGAATTCTGGCGCTGTCTTCCGCTTATTTCCGCATCGATCCTTTCCAGCTGTAACGCGCTGCCCGGCGTCGACCTCGCGCCCGCGTACGAACCGCCGGAGCTCATCGTGCCTGCGTCCTGGCATGGCTCCAGCCCATTTGTCGAGGCGCGCCCGTCGGACGCGGAAATACGCCCAGACTGGTGGAAGCTGTTTCATGAGCCAGTCCTGGATGGGTTGGAAATACGAGCCATGGCCGCCAATCCGGACTTGCAGGCGACGGCGGAGCGCTTCATGCAGGCGCGCGACATCATGATGAAGACGCAGTCGCGGCTGTTTCCGCGGCTCGGGCTCGGAATTGGCGCCTCAGACAACAAGCAGTCAGTAAATGCGCTGTTTCGCGCGCCCGACTCGCCGATCTACGACACCTCCGTTTCGGATGTGGGCATCGCTTCCTGGGAGCCGGATTTTTGGTACGCCATTCGAAATGAGACTATGGCCCAGACATATCGGGCTGAGAGGCGCGCGGCGGAATTTGCTCTTGCGCGCTTAAGCCTCCAGGCGGAAATCGCGTCTGACTATTTCACGCTGCGCGGCTACGACGCGCAAGTCGCGACCTACAAGCAGTCCATCGACTACTACAAACAATCGCTCGCGATCGTGAACGAACAGTTCGAGGGCAAGATCGCATCGGAGCTGGATGTGGCGCGCGCCAAGGCGCTTTTGACCGGAACCGAAGCGAAGCTCCTCGAGATACAGGGCGAGCGTGAAGTCGTCGAACATGCGCTCGCCATCCTCGTCAACACGGCGCCGGCGAGTTTCAGGGTTCCAGTCGCCAACGCCTTTAAAATTGCACTCTTGAAAATCCCCAAGAAGCTTCCGTCGACGCTGCTTGAGCGACGTCCCGACATCGCCGCTGCGGAGCGCGAAATGGCTCAGGCGAACCGGGAAATTGGCGTCGCCCGCGCGGCGTTTTTTCCAAAGATCGAATTCCGACTTGACGGAGGCTTCGAGGATCACGGCATGAATCTCCTCAAACTGGCCAACAGCTTTTGGTCCTATGGATCGATGATCTCTCTGCCTGTTTTCGAAGGGGGCCTGCGCCGCGCGCAATTGCAGCAGTCGTGGTCCGTCTATCGCGAAAAAGAAGATCGATACCGTTCGACGACGCTTAACGCCTTCAGAGAAGTCGAGAACGGTTTGAGTTTGACTAGGCGTCTGAGTGCGGCGGCAAAGAAGCTCGACGAAACAGTTGCCGCGAATCTCCAGACGCAAAATCTCACGATGGATCTCTACCGCGGCGGCCTCGGCTCCAGCCTCGATCTCATCTTCGCGCAGGTGGCGACGCTGACGGCGCGCATCGACGCCATCAAGGTGAAGACGCGCCTGATTACGTCGACTGTCGAACTTGTCCGCGCCCTGGGCGGCGGTTGGAATCGCGGGGAACTGCCGGCGGACGGCGAAATCGAACCTTTCAACCCGTTGCAATATCAATATCTTTCCACGCCCCTGCCGGCGGGCGGGATCGCCGTGCCCGCCGAAAACCACCCCGGTGATAACAATCTTGGTACGTTATAAAAGACCTGAAAAACGCTGAAAGTGGTGAACGACACTCTGATCGCAACCCAGGAAACCGGGCCCGGCTCCGCTTCGCTGAAGCGGCAGCGCGAGTGGCGACGAAGTGCTGGATCATATTGTAGAAAATCACTGGCATAAGGATCCCGGCGCTCCCCGACCTGCCCCTGCCCCTCCTTAAAGAGACGTTTATCCGCGGCGCGTCGGCGCGTTCCCCCTGTCAGACGACACTCTTGTCGTCTTCGTCGCACGACGACAAACTGCTGCTGTCCCTTCGAGAACTTGCATCAAAGTTCAGCGCAAACACGATCTTCGCGCATGTTCCGCGCGTTGGGGCCTCGTACATCAGTCTGCCGTTCAATTTGTGGGCCATGGCCTCCAATAGAGTTCGACCGAGTCGCGTCGATTGCGCCGTCGTTTTGGCGTTCATGCCCACACCGTCATCCTCGACGGAAAGAACCGCGCAGTCTGCCTCATTGAGGCTTAGCGCAATTCGGACTTGGCCATCGCCGTCCGGATAGGCATGCTTGTGCGCATTTATGACGAGTTCCGTGACGATCATGCCGAGCGCAGCCGCATAATCGGGAGGCGCAAACAGCGGCGCGGCCGAAAGTCGAAAATCCGGAGACAAGTTTTCTGCCCGCAGGGACGACTGAAGATCAACAATCAGATCATTCAGATAGTCGCGCAGATTGACCGACTGCACGCTTTCCGATGTGTAAAGACGCCGATGGATGTCAGCGACGGCCATGACGCGCGTTTCGGCGGTCGCCAGCGCAGCCTTAACCTCCGGGCTGGAAGAGATTTGCGCTTGCATGCGGAGCAGCGCCGCGATGAGCTGAAGGCCGTTTCCAACACGGTGATTAACTTCGCGCAAGAGAACGCCGCGCTCTTCCGCGAGCGCCTCAAAACGGTCTCTTGTCGCTCTGATTTCGGCCTCTGCATTTTCCTTAGCTTCGCGGACGCGCTCGGCCTCGATCGCAGCATCGATCGCGACCATGAGAAATGTCGATTTCCATTTCGAGGGGGTCTGCGTCACTTTACGTGCAGAGGGCCGTTTCGAACGGAAGCATTCGCGCTCGCAGCAGCTCAATGCCTGCGCGACCATACATGGCGCGCTTCAACGTTTTGAGACGATTGATTTGCCCCTCGGCCTGGCCGCTGCTCCAATGTTCTATAATGGCGTCGATATCTCGGCTCAACGTTCGCGCAAATTGCTGCATCAGGCGCACCCCGGAATGCTTCGCGTCATGAAGCCAGTCATTGAGCTTATCAGGATTTTTGCCGCGCAGAATGCTTCGGAAGCGCATCGCGAGTTGGCGGAGGATGACGAAGCTGGGCGAGGCGCGCTTCAAAACGATGACCTTGGCGTTCTCGGCGAGCGTTAATCGCCGTGTCGGCTTCACGCAGAGAGAAGCGGCAACGACCGGAGAGATTTGCCAGCCGGTCGTCGGATCGACTGCTGGAATCTCAATGAATTTTCTATGTTGCTGCTCTGGCTGCTTCCTTTGGACGCCGCCGGCGCGCCATGTCGTTAAAAGGCGCTCGAGATTTGAGAAGCTGCCCGTGTAGCCCCGATGTCGAAGATCATGAAATAAACGTCGCCTACGCGATCGCCCTCGGCCCATCGGCGAGCAAGGAACTCTTGGAAATAAAGCGGAGAACTCGGCCTCAACGCCAGCCGCCGACGGTTGCTGATTCCGGTCGATGGCGCCCCCTAAAACGAGATGAAGGCGCCCCCCGATCACGGAATGATGGCGCCCCCCGATTCCGAGATGATCCCGCCCCCTGTAACGGAATGATCCCGCCCGGGTGATTTCATGCAGTGGCGGGCTCCGCCGTTGGCCTGATCAGGTCGCTTCCTTGGCAACCGAGGGAGCGATCCATGCCAGCGGAGCGGATTACGATGCGCCAGGCGCGCGAGATTATTCGGCTGAAGTCCACATCGATTTCGGCGCATGAGAACGTCGGGGCGCCTGAAGCGCACTGCTGCGACTCGCCCGTCTTCATGGCATTCAATGAAATTGGCGCAGGTCTGGGTGAGAAGTCGCGCGCCCAGCATCTCGGCGCGCGCAATATGCACCGTCGCGTCGTATTTCGCCTGGATGGGGCAGACAGGGATGCAACTCGCGCTGCCATGGCAGGAGGGGCGGCTCGACGACCCTTTGGAGCGCCTCGCCTGAGGCGTGGAGCGGAGGTCGAACTTCGAACCGCTAAGCGCTTGCTTCCAGCGCCGGTCCAGGAAGCTTTGTGGAACAGGGGGCAGCGGATAGGGGGCCGAGCGAGGCGAACCCAAGTCTTCCGCTGCGTCGCCCGATACTTCCAGCTCCCTTTTCGCTCGGCAATACCAGGGCTCGAGATCGTCGTAGGAGATCGGCCAGTCCGTCGCGAGACCAAAGAGCGAATTGAGGCGGAAGTCGTCGGGGACCAGGCGTATCGCCGTTCCCAGCCAATGCCAGATCGTCCCGCCGACCTGTCGCAGATAGGTCGAATTGAAGACGTCGGCCCCCTTCTGTGCGTAGAATCCGCGAGGGTCCTCCGTCATCGGATGAGGTGTAAAAGGTGATTGGCGATAGGCCGACTCGGGGGTTTTCGGATATGCGGCGTGAAACCGCCTAACCGCCTCCGCTCGATCCACCCGGGGCCCGGCCTCCATGATCGCGACGCTCCCGCCTTTCCCCGCGAGCTCGCAGGCGAGAAGCGCCCCCGCGACGCCAGAACCGATAATCAGCACGTCGGCGCTACTGTCCATGTCAAATCCGTCAGAATGGCGTGACCGCCCAGCGCCCCGCTTCAGTGTCGGGGACGCCCCGGGGTTTGGCAAAGCCGATTGCATCCCACAAGAGCGCCCCTGTGTAATCGACGCAGACCATGCCTCTGGCGCCGATCGTCTGACCGGAATACCAATCTGCGACGATCCGGGAGTCGAGCGTTTGTCCGCCTCCTGTCGCCGCCTTTTCCCGTCGCTGATGGGGCCCCGTGGGGCCGACGATGCTCTGGAAGTAATGCTTCGCGATTTCCGGCGGGAGGTTCGGATGCGCGGTCAATTTCTCGCTAGCTGGATAAACTTTGCCAAATCGAGGCCACGCGCCTCACCAGACCGCCACGGAGCGACAAAGACCAAGGCATTGTCGGCGACGCCGGAAAAAAACGCACGTCGCGTGATCCTCCTGACCCGCAAATCGTACATGTTTGAAGTCTCAAACATCCCAACGCTCCAATGCCTGAAACTGAGATCAACGGGCTGGCCCAGGCCCGATCAAAGCTAGGAGGCGCCCTGGCGCCCTTTTACTTTCGCGTTGAATTCGGCGATAGCCGCGCTGGAATACGAAGAGTGTAGCAACTGCCGTCCCGACAAGAAGACGAGTGAAACAGCATGGATGAGGCCGATCTCGAATTCGTATGCGTTAGTCGAAGGAGGAACACTCTGACAATTGAACGCACCCGTCCTATTGCGGACGGCGCGCTTTGAAAGTCTCGCCCAGAGAATTCGCCGCGTAAAGCGCATCCATGACCGCCTCGGCGGTTACCTCGAATTGGCTCGTTATGCGCGCTTTCCCCGGGAGCAATGGCACGCTGCGCGATAGCCCGGGCTTTTTCGCGGGTCAGTTTCTGGAGCCCGAGCTCGGCGAGCGTAAGGGGCAGGCCGACAGAAAGGCAGAAGCTCATCACCTCGTCCATGACCGCGTTGTCCGCTCCCTCCAAAACGAGCTGAACAAGCGTTCCGAATGCGACCTTCTCACCATGTAGCCGATCACGCGTTTCGGAGGCGGCGGTCAGGCCGTTATGAACGGAATGCGCGACCGCGAGGCCGCCCGACTCAAATCCGAGGCCGGAAAGAAGGGTGTTTGCTTCGATGATGCGCTCGAAGGCCGGCGTAATCGCTCCTGGGCGCGCCGCTGCGAGGGCCGATGTCCCGTCTTTCAGCAGTGTTTGGTAACAGAGTCGGGCGATCGCCGCCGCGGTCAAAGTACTCGAACCGCCAACCACATTCCTGCGGTGCGCGCGCATTGACGCCTCTGCTTCGGAACAAGTGGCAAGGGCGTCGCCCATCCCGGCGATCAACTGCCGCGCCGGCGCGCGCGCGATGATGCCGCTATCGACGAGCACCAGATCGGGGTTGCGTCTGAAATAAAGACAGCGCTCAAAAACCCCTTCTTCCGTATAGAGGACGGCGAGCGCGCTGCAGGGCGCGTCGCTCGACGCCGTCGTTGGGCAACAGGCGACCGGCAAGTCCAGCTCCGCGGCGACGGCCCGCGCGATGTCCAACGTCTTGCCGCCGCCGGCGCCGATGATCACCGAAGCCGACACCCTGCGCGCGGCTTCCGTCCCACGCGAGATTTCGGCAAAGGAACATTCGCCGCCAAAATCGAATACGGCAAAATCCAGCCCCATCCCCTGGAACGTCTGCGTCCATGCCGCCTGCGCCAGCGCGCGGGCGCTTCCGCTCGCGATGATCAGCGCCAACCCGGACAGGCCAACCGTTGAAGCTCTGCGGCCAGCGATCTCGTCGCATCGCGGCCCTGGACATATCTTGCGGGGGAGCAGAAAACGTTGAGCATAGTGGTCTCTCCAGGCGTCACCTGCAAAGCAGGGTGGGGCCGCGCGTCCATTCACTCCACTCCCTCGGCCTCCGCCGCGTCAAAGACGGCGCCCTCCGCTCCCTCCTCCTCACCAAACCCCAGCGCATCGTCGAGCGCCGCCTCGGCAGGATCGTCACGCTCATTCGCGCCCGCATCATCGAGGCCGTCGAGGTCGGGAAGATCGCGCAAGCTCCCGAGCGCAAACATTTCGAGGAAGCGTTCCGTCGTCACCCAGGCGATCGGCGCGCCGGGCTCCGGGGCGCGCGGGCCGCGCGCGATGACGCCGCACTTATTCAACCGGCCGAGGATGTCGCGGCTGATATCGTGGCCGGCCAGTCGCGAGAGAGCGGCGCGGGTGACCGGCTGCTGATAGGCGATGGCCGAGAGCGCCAGCATTTCGAGTTTGGTGAAAGCCGGCGGGCCCGCATCCTTCGCCTCGTTAAGCGACCGCAGCGCCTCGGCATGGCGCGGCCGCGTGCGAAACTGAAAGCCCCCAGCGACGAAAACGATCTCGTAAGGGCGGCCCTTGAGCTCTTCGTTAATGTCGGCGAGGAGGTCGTCGAGCCGGCAGCCGTCGCCGACGAGCCCGGCGAGCGTCTCGCGGGGGACCGGCTTCGGCGAGGCGAAGATCGCCGCCTCGACGCGGCCCATCCACTCGCGCCAGCGCATCCCCTCCGGCAGATCGGCGAGGTCGCGGTCGAAACGGACAGGTTTCGGGCGGCTCATAGGCCATAGATCCTGAAGGTCTCGCGCCCAGTGAGTTCGCGCACGGCGCCGAGCGCGACGAGGCGATCGAAGAGACGCCGCGCGGCGCGATCCGATAGGCCGGCGCGGGCCGCAGCGGCCGGTGTGACGGCGTCGTCTGCAAGCAGCATGTCGACGACGTGGCGCGCGCCTCTTGCGCGTAATTTCGGCGCAATGGCCGTGAGTCGCTGCGCCCGCCGCGCCAGATCGGCGGCGAGGGCATGCGCATCACCGATGGCGAGGCCATACGCTGAAGCGACCGCGTCGCGCCAGTCGACCTCCAACGGGCGCGGCCGTTTGCCCTTCGGTCCACGGCGCAGCGACGGATGCAGAATCGCGCTGGCGAGCAAGGGAACCGGCCGCGCCCAGTCGAGCCGCGTCGCGAGCGCCAGGTCGGCGACCCAGAGGGCGAAGACCTCGGCGTCGATCGCCGACCCTGCGGCGCAAAGTTTCATGGCGACGGCGCTGGCGCGGGCCGCGGCGCTGAGCGGGTCCGGCGCGTCCGCCAGGCAACCGGACAAGGCTTGCGCCAGGGCGTCGGCATCGGTCTCGGGCAGGCCGAGCAGCGAGAGGGCAGCCGCGAGCGCCGCCGCGTGGAGGCGCGCGGGACGCGCCGCATCGATCCGAAACAGCCGATGCAACCGCCCGGCGGGGCTGGGCTCACCGCCGGCCAGATGTTCGGCGTCGCGTAAGGCGGTCGCGTCCTCGCGCAGCCGGGACAGCGTCACGCAAGATTCAGCGGCCTTCAGCGCGAGGCGCTGGCGCAGGCAGCCGGCGTATGCGGGCTCGGCGGGATCCTGTGCGGCGCTCGAGAGATCGACGCCGTGGGCGCCGCCGCGCAGCATCTGATCGAACAGGGCGAGGCCGGCGCCGGCGACGAAGGCCGCCGCGTCCCGATCCGCCTTCTGAGCCCGCGCCCAGCGCGGGAGCGCTTGAATTTGCGGATCCTTCACGGCCGCTGGGGCTGCGGCGCGGCGGGCCCGGGTGGCCCGTTTGGGCGCGGGCTCCGCGGCTGAGACCGCGTCGCGCGCCCGGTCCGAATCAACAAGCGTCATGGCCAGAATCCTAACCAACGGCGGCGCTTTGTCACGAAATTTCGGCCACGACCCGCCGCGCTTGTCTGTTCATGCCCATGTCCGATAATGTGCGCTTATCGGACATGATTCGAACCCCAATACCGCCGGGCGACAGCGACCGAAAACACCCTCGTCCAGCCTGCCGAGGCGTCAGATTTTTGACCCCGAAATGACGGGCGGGCCCCCGACAAGCGCCGAAATGAGGACGCGGATGACCAAGATCGACGACGACTTCGACAGCGGCGGCGCGGCGCTCGCCGCGCGCGCCCCCTCCCCGCATCTCGCGACGCTCGGCGAACGGGCGCGCGATTACGCCCGCAACGCCCGCTCGGAAAACACAAGGCGCGCCTATGACGCCGATTGGCGGCAGTTTTGCGCCTGGCTGCGCCGGCAGGGACTCGATCCCCTGCCCCCGGACCCGCAAACCGTCGGTCTCTATCTCGCCGCCTGTGTCGAGAGTTCCCCCGGCCGCGATCCCTTGAGCGTCGCCACGCTGGAGCGGCGGCTCGCTGGCATTTGCTGGCATTACCGCCAGCGCGGCGCGCCGCTCGATACGAGCGATCGGCATATAGCCACCGTGCTCGCCGGCATCCGCCGCGCCCATCGCCGCCCGCCCGTCCAAAAGGAAGCCATCTTCGCCGACGAGCTCCTCGCCATGCTCAGCGTCCTCGACATGGACCTGCGCGGCATCCGCGACCGCGCCATTCTGGCGATCGGCTTCGCCGGCGGCCTGCGCCGCTCGGAAATCGTCGGCCTCGATTGCGGTCCGGACCAGACCGAAGACGGCGCCGGCTGGATCGAGATTTTTCCGCCCGCCGAGCCTGGCAGTGAAGGCGGCGCCCTCCTGCAGATTTCCGGCAAGACCGGCTGGCGCGAGGTCGAAATCGGCCGCGGCTCCCGTCCCGAAACCTGCCCCGTCGCCCTGCTCGAGATCTGGATGCGGCTCGGCCGGATCAACCATGGCCCCCTCTTCCGCTCGATTGCGCGCAAGAATGGCGGCGTCTCCGCACAGCGGCTGACCGACAAACATGTCGCCCGTTTGGTCCAGAAAACCGCGCTCGCCGCCGGCCTTCGCGGCGATCTCACCGAGGGCGAAAGGCGCCTTGCCTTTGGCGGCCATTCGCTGCGCGCCGGCCTCGCCTCCTCGGCGCAGATCGAGGAGACGCATGTGCAAAAGCACCTCGGCCACGCCTCCGCGGAAATGACCCGGCGCTATCAGCGCAAGCGCGATCGTTTCAGGGTCAATCTGACCAAGGCCGCGGGACTGTAACGACGCCATTTATCTGATCAACATTGCAATTTCGGGACTTTTGCACTAACTTATCCCCTACAAGGAACATGTTTTGAGGTCGTTATGCCGTCCGTCGTCCATCTGACGCCCCGCGAAGTCGCAGAGCTCGCCGGCGTGCCCAAACGCAATGTCGAAAAGGCCATCGAAGAAAAGGTCTTGTCGGTCCATGTCGGCAAGATCGCTGGCGCAAATTTTGGCAAAAGCGCTGACGCGCGGCGACTCCTCGGCGTCGAGAGCGTCGCCTATGCCGCGCTGATGCGTCGGCTGAACGGACTTGTCTCGCTTACCGTCCCGGGAAAGCGAAAACTCGTCAAAGCCCTCGCGTCGCTCGATCTGCCGCGACTAAAATCGGCGAAAATAGAGATCGCCCCCTCGGTCACCGCCGATATTGGCGCGCTCGCCGGCGATGCGCTCGAGCGCACGGATCGCTATCTCAGCACGCGCGACGCCTGGATCGAAAGCGTCGCCGGAATCAAGGGCGGTCTGCCGGTCATCAAGGGCACACGCATCACCGTGCATTCGGTCGAGTCGCGGCTAGCGCATGGCGACAGTCTCGACGACATCGCCGCCGAGAATCCGGACCTGCCGCGAGAAGCATTCGAGGCGGCCGTCCTCTTCGCCAGGGCATATCCCCTGCCCGGCCGGCCGACGACGATCGCGCGGTCCGCGGCGTAAGCGGATGCGGCTCTTTATCGACGAATGCCTCTCGCCAAAATTTGCCCTCGACCTCGCTGAACTCGGCCATAACGCGATCCATCCGCTGCATGTCGGCCGGCGCGGCCAGCTCGACCATACGGTCAAAGAGATCTGTCTCGCCGAGGATCGCGTCATCGTCACCGAGAACGTCGGCGACTTCAAAGCCCTGCTCGGCCGTGAACCCATTCATCCCGGCCTGATCGCGCTCCCGCAGACGAGCCGCGCGCACGGATGGGCCCTGATGACAGCGGCGCTCTCTTTCCTTGAGACCCGTGGCGATCCGATGGACGCCATGGTCAACCATTATCTCGATTTTGACGCGCAAGGTCGGCCGGCGCTTCATTCCCTGTCGGCGGCCGATTGAGCTTCCAACGATTCCGCGAATGGCGGCAACTGACCATAGGTGGCGGCGGCCGTCAGCGCCTGCGCGGCGATGTCGCCCGACCGGGTCAATAGATCGACGGGCGACGCCTTCCCTTCCACGGCCATTGGGCCAAGCTCGATGATTTTGACCAGCGCATCGGAAAGGATGGCGAGTTGGGTCGTCGTATCGGTCATGGCGTCCGCGCTCCTTCGATCCGCGACGATAATCGCCAAATTCACGGCAAGGAAACCCTCCCGCAAGATTGATCATCCCGCTTGCCGCCGTTCACGCGCCGCCTTCGCGGCCTTGCCGCGCAGCAGCGCCATCAGCACCGGTCCCAGCGAAAACTCCCCTGCCCGCGCCTTAGTGGTCAGAACCCGCAAATAGCCGCCGGCGGATTTGATTTCGTCGCCCCTCTGCAAGATCGCGGCGACGACAATCGAGGCGTCATGCTCGCCCAGAACGTCGAGCGCCTGCTTCCAGGCATCGGGCGAAACGCCGAGCGCCGAGCGCACAATCGCCGCGGCGTCAATCAGGTCGCGCCAGCAGGAAATCTCAGCCCCTTTGCCGTAATCGACGATGTCAGGACAGGCTTGCAGCACCATGCCGAGCGGATAGGTTCGCGTCGACGACGCTTGCCGCTCCGCGATTCCCGGACCGGGCGGCTGGGTTGTTGAAGCCCCTGCCCTCTCGGCTTCCGGCTCTTTCGACATTAACCCGGGCGGATCGGCCCTACCTTCTTGAAGGTCAGGTTCAAGATCAGGAATGTTTGTGATTTGATTCTGTATGTGGCGCTCATTCTGGGACTCATTGGCGCTTCTTTTTTGCTGTTTGACGTGTCTTTCCAATAGATTCTGGATTTCGAACGCAAGGGCATTGAGATCGCCCGCCAAGGCCTCCAGTCCGGTCCGCCCGAGGCCGCGCGAATAGCGCCCAGAGAGGGCCTGGTAGCGCCCGTAAAGACCTTCCCAGTCGCCGATTTCCTCCCCGTTGATTGACAGCGGTGCAAAGTTTACCCACTCTTCCATACCGGTCTCGATCATCTTGACGATGTCGCGACGAACGAGCGTGATCTTCTCGCGCAGGAGCGCGATCGCACGGTTCTCAATGCGCACTTCCTCGGCGAGATTTTCGATTTCGGCCGCGCGCGCGATCAAGGGCGTCAGATCGAACCCGAAGGCTTCCGCTATTTCGCCGCCCTGCCCTCTTCGAGCGAAGCGTTTGCCGTTCGGCGAGTCGCGCCGGATGATGAGCCCCGCTTCGACGAGCGACGCGAGATGTCGGCGCAACGTCGCCGGCGCCATGCCATGGGCGCGGATCGAGAGCTCGCGGTTCGACGGAAACACGACGATCCCGGGCGAGGGCGAATCCCCCTCCTCCCCCTGCTTCGCTTCGACCTCTGGCAGCGTCAGCGCCGTTTCCTGGTGGAAGCTGAGCAAGGCGTGCAAGACCGACAGCGCCCGGTCGGTGACGCCAAGCGGCCCCTTGGCTTCGGTGAGCGCGCGAAACAGCCGCCACTTATGGACGACGGTCTCGGACGCGTCGGGTTTTGCCGCGAAATCTCGCGTCGCCGCCTGCGCCGCCAGCATGGCAAGCGACAGCGGCCGCCGCCCAAAGGGCGTCGTTGAATATGTGCGCATGATCCTTTGCCTCGTTCAGGCAAAAGAAATCTGCTCGCCGAAACGGCGCCGACTCTTGACAGCGATTCGCGGAAGTGTGATTCTCTAGGTGCGAACTATGAGAAGGGCTTCCGGGCGATGTTTCGGGGGCCTTTTTCTTTTGTCGTAACCTCTATCGTTGTTGGCGAAACGCTTACTCGTCACTCGGCGAGCATCTCAGGAGCAGCGCATGCGCCCTCTTTGCTCGCAACAAAACTAATCCTCGTGCTGGCTGACCTGAAACGCCTTTAGCAAGGCCGGCAGTTGCGCCACGATGTAAGCGCCGAACTCGGCGTCGACCGACTTATCGACATTGATTCGCAACCATCCCGCATCTTCGTCGACCCGCGCGATCTTTCGTCCATCATGGTCGATCCATGATGTCGTTTTCGCTGGTGGGTTCTTGGTGGCGAGCGCCGCGAAGACAGCCGCGAAGCGCGAATCAGAGTCGAGCGGCGCAAACTCCGCCTCGTTACAAACTCGCGCCCACACCTTGCTCGCCCGCGGCGCCTTAAGATGCTCGGCAAGGTCCATCCAACGGCGCCGACCGGCTTTGGGTGCTGCCCCGATCGCTTTCACGAGCTCGTCCGGCAAAGCCTTGCGACATGAAATCAGTCGCGACAATTCCGTCTTGTCTATGGCGAGGGAGGCCATGATTGTGTCGCGACCAAATCCTCGCTCTTCGAGTGACGCCGCGAAGGAAGCGCGCTCGATAAAGGATAGATCGCGACGGGCGCTGTTCTCCTGGCCTTGAGCGATCACCAGTTCGTCATCGGTCAGGCTGCGAACGACCGCCCTTACACGCTGCCCCAATTCTAGCAGCGCGCGCAAACGCCGGTGGCCATAGGCGATCTGGTAGCGCCCGGAAGCCTCTGGGTGAGGTCGAACTAGTATCGGAACCTGCTGCCCATGAGTGCGGATGGACGAGAGCAACGACGCGCGGTCTGCTTCGCTTTCATCGAGGCGATCCGTCACGAATGAGGCGTCGACAAGCGATGCGTCAATTTCGATGACATCCGCTCCCGAAAGGAGTCTTTTTTCGAGCTCCTTCGCCGCGTCGATATCCGCGGAAATTCGTTCCAAAGATCGGCCCATGGCGCCGACCGCGCCCCGATTTCCGAGTGTCGGGGGCGGGCGACGGGTGGTCACACTCTCCGGGTTGACCGCGGTCAACTCCTCATCGTCCAAGCCCAGCAAGAGGTTTTTGCGCGCCATGCCTACCTTCCCCAAGCCGTTCTGATAAGTCCCTCGATTTCTCCGTTTACCGCGGCGAGAGCTTCAACCGCACGGTCGTATGTCGCCCGTGTAAACTGCTCGCGCGAAACTTCGTAGAGCGTTTGTTTGGTGATGCCTGCATCGGAAATTGCCGTGCTCTTCACCATCGACGATGTCAGCACCCGCTCGCCAAAAATTGAGCGCATAAACGCGACCATTTGGGTCTGCGGCCCGTCGGTTGGCTCAAACCGAGTCACGAGGTAACGCATCCAGTCATACTCCATGTTGCCACCCGCTTTAGCGACAACAGCAAGAAGGTCTGAGGTCATAATCAAAAATTGACACATCGACATGAGGTCGAGCATCTGCGGATGCACCGTGATCAGTACCGCTGTCGCCGCGCAAAGAGCGGAAAGCGTTAGAAATCCGAGCTGCGGCGGGCAATCCAGTACGACCACATCATAGTCGTCTGCAACGGATCCTAGTGCTTGTGCGACGCGCGCGAAGAATAGGGCATCGCCCTGCTTCTTTTCCGCGAGGGCCTTCGGGCTCTCATGCTCGAATTCCATGAGTTCGATGTTGCCGGGGATAATGTCGAGCCCCGGAAAATAGGTCCGCCGGATAATCTCCTTGAGTTCACGGCGCGCGCTGTCGTAGCGGATCGCGCCGTACAAAGTTTCATTCTCGCCAATATCAAACTCGGGCTGATAGCCGTGCAGTGCAGACAGGCTCGCTTGCGGATCGAGGTCGATCGCCAGAACGCGATAGCCGTACAGGGCGAGGTATTGCGCCAGATGCGCTGCCGTCGTGGTCTTGCCAGAACCGCCTTTGAAATTGGCGACCGATATGACCTGAAGGTGCTCGCCGTTGCCCCGGCGCGGCAAATACCTTCGTCCTGCCTTTCCGCCCTCATCGAGAAAGACGCGTAACGCCTGAATATCTTCGAACGAATAGGAGCGCCGGCCGGTCGGGCTCGTCTCGGGCTGCGGCCCCTTGCCATCTAATGAGAGTTGTCGAAGGTAGCCATCATTGATGCCGATGAGTTTTGCCGCTTCCCCGGAGGAAAACCGACGCAGGGTCTTGCGCGCTTCCGGCGGAAACAGCTTCTTGCGATGCGCCAACAATTTTGCCGATAATTGGCGCGCATCGCCAGCGATTACCTCGTGGATATCGGAAAGCGAGGACGGCTGGATGGCGGGTTGGGGTGCCACGGATCAGGCTCGTAGTTACGGTTTAACATGAAACCCACAGGTGATTTCGTGGCAAGTAGGCCCGATTCTCCAACTCTCCGCAAGAAAAAATGAGTTAACGAATGATTAACGCAGACTGCGGGTCGTCGGAGAACGTGTTGACCGCGGTCAACAAACGGCGACCGCGTTAGGTGTTAAAACGAGAGCGCCGCCCTCATTTGAACCGCCACACCGGAATTCCCATTTTGCGCGCCTTATCCGCGAGATTCTCGACGATGCCGGAACCGGGGAAGACGATCACGCCGATCGGCAATGTCTCGAGCATCACGTCATTGCGCTTGAAGGGCGCAGCGTTCTTGTGACGGGTCCAGTCTGGTTTGAAGGCGACCTGAGGAACCTTGCGATTGTCCGCCCAGCAACACGCGATTCGTTCGGCACCCTTTGCGCCGCCGCCATGGAGAAGCACCATGTCGGAATGCTTCGCGTGGACCTTGTCGAGCGCGTCCCAGATTCGCTGATGATCGTTGCAATCGACTCCGCCAGCGAACGCGATGCGATGCCCACGCGGCAAGAGAACTTGCGTCTCTGCCAGCTTCCTGGCGTTCAGGAAATCCCGGCTGTCGATCATGGCCGCCGTCAGCGCGCGGTGATTGACCCTTGAGCCCGAGCGCGGTCGCCATGCGGAACCGGACTCGGTCGCATAGAGCTCCGCAAGATGGTCGCGGAAGAATTCGAAGGCGTTGCGCCGTTCGGTGAGCGTCAGTCCTTGCGCGATCAACCGCTCCAATTCAACCGAGCGGATTTCCGAGCCGTCCTGTTCGGCCTGCGCGCGCCGCTGCGCGGTTTCGTTATCGTCGAGCGCGCGGTCGATACGATCCGCCTTGCGATGAAAGAGATTGACGAAGGACCAGAGTAAGTCGGGCAGGTCGGCTTCGAGCCGAGTGTTGAGAAAAAGACTTGAAAGAGATTCGACGGCGGATTCGAGGGCCATTGACGCAGAGTCGGAAGAGGGGAGGGGACGCGGATCCGGCTCGTCGTCGAAGGGGCGATAGCCGTGCAGGGCGAGTTCATCGAGGAGATATGACGAGGGCGATTCGTTCGGACCGTCGTGGGGGAAGGGCTTGATGTCGATATCCATGGCCTTGCACTTTCGCTTCAAGGCCGCGCCGATCGCGGCCTGACAGCGATCCCGAGCCACGGGCGGATCGCGTCGCACCCGAAGGGCTGCAGCAAGGCGAAGGACGCTTCCCGATGACTTGTTTGCTCCGCGCGGAATGCCCGGCTCTTGCGCCGGGCAGGGGAAAAAAGTCGGCGGGAAGCGTTGCGGCCAGCGAGCCGCTTGTGGCGTCATCGCTGCTCTTTCAGGCCGGCGCGCGGCCCTCTACGCGAAATGCATCTGCCGCAGACGATTGGCTCGGCAATGCCCATGACGGTCGGCCTTCGCGCCAATATCCGAAATCCGGAAGGCGCTGTAAGAACGTCGCGATGCCGCCGAAAAAGACCCTTACTGCGAAGAACCTCGAAGCGCTCGGCGTCGAGCGGCTTGCTGAGCTCCTGATCGAGATCGGCGACACGAATGCCGCCGTCAAACGCCGATTGCGGCTCGAACTCGCTGGCGCGCAAAGTCCGGCCGAGGTCGCGCGCGAAATCCGCAAGCGGTTAAAAGTGATTGCCCGCTCCCGCAGCTTCGTCGACTGGCAGAATCGGCGGGGGCTCGTCGAGGATCTGCAGACGCAGCGACGCGCTATCGTGGATCACGTCGGCAAGACCGATCCCAAAGAAGCGCTCGATCTGATGTGGGGCTTTACGGCGCTGGCGTCATCCGTCTTTGCGCGCTGCGACGACAGCAGCGGAGCAGTGATCGACATATTCCACGAAGCCGTGAACGATCTCGGGCGGCTGGCCGAAGCCGCCAAAGGCGATGCGACAGAATTGGCCGATCGCACGTTTCAGGCCTTGCTCGATAATGACTATGGCCAGTTCGATCATCTCATCTCCATACTCGGCGCGGCTTTCGGCGATGCAGGCCTCGAACATTTGAAGCGGCGCTTCCTCGCCCTGTCCAAGGAGCCGGTGAAAAAACTGGCCGAGCATGAGCGGCGGAAGATCGGCTGGTCGACGGGCGGTCCAATCTATGAAGACGAAGTCGCCAATCGTCACCGCGTCCACGTCATCGACATTGCGTTGAGGGACATTGCCGACGCACAGGGTGACGTAGACGCCTTCATTACGCAATATGATCCAGAGACACGAAAGGTTTCGCGCATCGCCGCCGAAATTGCCGAACGGCTCCTTGTAGCCGGCCGTGCGGCGGAAGCTCTAAAGGCGCTCGAAGCGGCGGAGCACAGGCGTTCGGGCTGGCCGGAATTTGAATGGGAGGATGCGCGCATCGCCGCGCTGGACGCTCTTGAGCGCAGCAACGACGCACAGGCGGCGCGCTGGTCTTGCTTTGAGCGATTTCTGTCGGCACGACATTTACGCGATTATCTGAAACGGCTTCCCAACTTCGAAGATATCGAGGCGGAAAGCCGCGCGCTTGATTTCGCAGAGAATTATGCAAATTTGCCGGCCGCTTTGATGTTCCTCGCTTCATGGCCTGCGCTGGATCGCGCGGCAAAACTCGTGCTCAATCGAACAGAAGAATTGGACGGAGATCGGTACGAGGTTTTGTCTCCTGTCGCCGACGCGTTGGCCGGCAAGCATCCGCTGGCGGCGACACTGGCGCTGCGCACCATGATCGAATTCTCTCTCGATAACGTTAAGTCCAGTCGATACTGTGTTTAGGCGTGCAATTTTGACCCCCTAAGCTGGGGGATCGGCGTCCAAAATTGACCCCCATCTGACTGTTTGCAGGTCTGCCCGCTTTGGCATCGAGCGGGCGGTGGGGGATGCTTGTTGTGGAGACGATTGGCCGGATTCGGCGGGAGCATTTCCAGAAGGGCAAGTCGATCAAGGAGATTGCCCGTGATCTGAAGATATCGCGCAATACGGTTCGCAAGGTTCTGCGATCAGGCGAGACGTCGTTTTCCTACGAGCGGGAGATTCAGCCGCGTCCCAAGCTCGGCGCCTGGAAGGCGGAGATCGACCGAGTGCTCGCGGAGAATGCAACAAAGCCGGCGCGCGAGCGGCTGACGTTGATCCGTGTGTTCGAAGAGTTGCGGGCGCTTGGCTATGACGGCGGGTATGACGCGGTGCGGCGTTATGCGCGGAATTGGGCGCGAGACCATGCCAGCGAGACGGCGAGCGCCTTTGTGCCGCTGAGCTTTGCGCCGGGCGAGGCTTACCAGTTCGATTGGAGCCACGAAATCGTTCTGATGAATGGCGTGACCATGACCGTGAAGGTCGCGCATCTGCGGCTCTGTCACAGCCGGATGTTTATCGCCCGAGCCTATCCGCGCGAGACACAGGAGATGGTTTTCGACGCCCATGAGCGTGCCTTTGCCTTCTTCAAGGGCGCCTGCGGCCGGGGCGTCTACGACAATATGAAGACGGCGGTCGAAACGATCTTCGTTGGCAAGGACCGGCAATATAATCGCCGCTTCCTGCAAATGTGCTCGCACCATCTCGTCGAGCCTGTAGCCTGCACGCCGGCGTCGGGCTGGGAGAAGGGACAGGTCGAAAATCAGGTCGGCCTCGTGCGCGAGCGCTTCTTCACGCCGCGTCTGCGGTTCAAGACCTTCGACGAACTGAATGCGTGGCTGATGGATAAATGCATCGCCTACGCCAAGGCGCACGCCCATCCGGAGCGCGCCGACAGAACCGTCTGGGAGGTCTTCGAGGAGGAGCGCCCCCGGCTCATTCCCTATCGCGGCCGCTTCGACGGATTCCACGCGCTGCCGGCTTCCGTGTCGAAGACGTGCCTGGTCCGCTTCGACAACAACAAATACTCGGTGAACGCCGGCGCTGTCGGCCGCCCGGTCGAGATCCACGCCTACGCCGATCGTATCGTCATTCGGCAGGATGGCAGGATTGTCGCGGAACACGCCCGTTGCTTCGGGCGCGGCGAGACGATCTATGACCCGTGGCATTACGTCCCCGTTCTAGCGCGAAAGCCCGGCGCGCTGAGGAATGGCGCGCCGTTCAAGGATTGGCTGTTGCCTGGCGCGCTCGAGCGCGTCCGCCGCAAGCTCGCCGGGTCTGACGACGGCGATCGTCAGATGGTCGCCATTCTCGCCGCCGTGCTTACGGACGGCTTGGCGGCGGTTGAGGTCGCCTGCGCCGAGGCGCTGGAGAATGGCGTCCACTCCGCTGACGTCATCCTCAACATTCTCGCGCGCCGGCGCGATCCCGAACCCGCCGCGGTCATTGCGACCCCGGCGGCCTTGCGGTTGACGCATGCCCCGATCGCCGACTGCGCCAGATACGATCAGCTCAGGAGCGCGTGACCATGGAACGAACCGAAGTGCTCGACATGATGGGGGAACTCAAGCTCTATGGCATGCGGAGCGCCTATGACGAGACATTGGCGACGGCGCTCAAGCGCAAACATGAACCGCAGCGCCTGGTCGGCGATCTGCTCAAGGCCGAGATATCGGAAAAGCAGGCGCGCTCGATCAAATATCAGCTCACCATCGCCAAATTGCCGCTCGCCAAGGATGTTGACGACTTCGCCTTCAAGGACACGCCGATCAATGAGGGGCTGGTGCGCGATCTCGCCGGCGGCGCCTTTATCGCTCAACAGCGGAACGTCGTTTTGGTCGGCGGAACGGGCACAGGCAAAACCCATCTTGCGATCGCCATCGCCCGAAGCTGCATTCGCGCCGGATCGCGCGGGCGCTTCTACACCACCGTCGATCTGGTCAATCGCCTTGAGGCGGAAGCGCGCGCCGGACGGCAGGGGCGGCTCGCCGATTATCTGACCCGTCTCGACGTCGTCATCCTCGACGAACTCGGCTATCTGACCTTCGCCCAGGCCGGCGGCCAACTCCTGTTCCATCTGGTCAGCCGACTCTACGAGCGCACCTCGATCATCGTCACGACCAACCTGGCCTTCGGCGAATGGCCGAGCGTCTTCGGCGATCCGAAAATGACGACCGCGCTGCTCGATCGGCTTACCCACCACTGCGACATCGTAGAGACCGGCAACGAAAGCTGGCGCTTCAAGAACCGCGTCTGATAAATAACGCCGCCGCGCGCATCGTAACTCCGGTCGGGCTATGCCCTCCCTCCGTCACGACGCGCGCAACACGGGGGTCAATGTTGGACGCCGATAAGGGGTCAAACTCCAACGCCGATTGACAGTCGATACAAACACGCCGCACGTCATTTTCAGGAATGTGCCAGTCTTGCTTCCTCGATTGCGGATTTCGCGCAACATGAAACGCACGAGGCCTTCGTGGCACGGTCGCGCGGCAAGCACGGCAAGAAAACTTCGTTCTGGAGTCTTGTGACCTAAGGATTCTTGCGCAGCTTCGAACCTGAATTGTCTCGGGGGGGGGGGCCGCAAGCGGACCGGCAGCTTGGATGGCTCTAACATGAAAGGCGGACGTGTTACTCGATCAACTCGACTTCATAAATTGACCCGCGCGACCTTCAACGAGGGCGGGTTGAGACGCGAGACTATCCACAGCTATGTGCTCAGGAAGGCTTGCCCACTGGCATTCCTGACCGGAAGTGAGGCGATACTCGTTTATCCCGCATCGCGTTTCGTCCGAATTGATCGATATGTCTTTCTTAAGGAGACGCCCTTGTCGTCATCCCTGCGGACACTTACGTCTGGTGGGAGCAGTTATATATGTCCGCTTGCTGGATATTGCGGAACGCCGGAACCGACTGCATTTGTTGTCTTCGACAGTCAACGGGAATCTATCATGACTACGGAAGCTGAACAACCTGCTGAAGACAAATCGGCGCCCGCCTCGAAGGCAACGAAGAAGGCCTCGGCCGAGAAATGGGGCCAGGCCGTCATGGATCTGGGCTTTTGCGTCGTGCCGTCGCTGCTGCTGCGCGCGCAGCGTCGGCTGAACCTCAATCCGACGCAGCTCGCAGTGCTGCTGCAGCTCTGCGACTTCTGGTGGGACAAGGAACGCAAGCCGTTTCCGAGCAAGGAAACTCTGTCGCAGCGTCTCAGCCTGAGCGAGCGTCAGATCCAGCGCTACATCGCGGAGCTGGAAAAGGAGGGCCTGGTTCAGCGGATCGAACGGCGCGCCAGCAATGGCGGCAAGCTCAGCAATACCTATGATCTCACCGGTCTCGTGAAGAAGCTGCAGGCGCTTGAGCCGGATTTCCGGGAGGCGGAGGAAACCGCCCGGGCGGCGCGCAAGGCGGTCGCCAAGCGCGGCTACAGGTCTCCGAAAGGCCCTCCGGATTCCAAGGAGGCCGCGGCGTGAGCGGAGATCAAGGAGAAAAAGGGGGCTGAAAAAGCTGAGCCCCGGGCGCATGCCAATGGCAGAGGCGGACCCAAGGCTTACGGGAGTCAATATGGGTGACCCGGTGGCAGTAGTCAAGAACGCCTTCTCCTATACCGACGCCGTCATCGACGCCCTGGAGACATCCCTGTCGCCGGAGCGCATGGCGACGTATGTCGGGCACGCTGACGAGAACCGGGAGAAGGCGTTTCGTCTCTATAGCTGGAACACCGCAGTGAGTGCAGCCTTTTACGGCCCTCTTCAGGGCCTGGAGGTTGCCTTGCGCAACGCCATGCATCGCGAGCTCGCCGCGCGCTACGGCGCGGATTGGTATGACAACCCTGGCTCGGGGCTCGATGCTGGCACGGCATCGAGGATTTCCGCAGCCCGCGCGGATTTGCGGCGTGAAGGCTACCCTGACGACCCGCCTCACATGGTCGCGGCGCTGTCATTCGGATTTTGGGTCGCCTTGCTCGGACCGGGCGGACGGCTTCCGGGCTCCGGCAAGGCCAACTACGACATGACGATCTGGCGCGCCGGTGTCTTCAAGGCCTTTCCGCATGCGCGATTGAGCCGCAAGGCTGCACATGCGCCGCTCGACTATCTGCGAACCTTCCGGAACCGGATCGCACATCACGAACCAATCTTCGACCGCCACCTCGCCGCAGACTATGCGTCGCTCCTGCAGGTCGCCGGCTGGATCAGCGCCGAGACGCGGGCCTGGATCGAGCACCACAGCCGTGTGCCGGCGGTGCTGGCGCAGTCGCTCGACGATGCAGGCCTCTTGTTCTGACGGTCACCGATGTCGCTGCTCGCCGCCACTCAAATTCCCAAGCCCGCCGACGATCAGGCGTTCGAGCGCGCGGCCGTCGTGTTGTGGCGCGGCTTGCTCAAAGATCTCTCGGTCCAGCGGAATGGCCGACGCGGCCAGCGCCAGAATGGCGTCGACCTTTTCGGCATGCGCGACGGCGACGCGGACTGGCATGTCGGCATCCAGTGCAAATTGAAGAGCGAGGGGCACGCCCTTTCGGAAGACGAGGTTCGAGGTGAGGTCACGAAGGCGCTGACCTTCAAGCCCCTTCTCAAGGAATATTACATCATCACCACCGCGCCGGACCACGTGGCGATGCAGGAGCTCGCGCGCGAGATCACAAAGGAGCTTGCGACGGCCGGCAAGGCAATGCGCGTCTTCGTGTGGGGTTGGAACACGCTGGAGGAGCGGATCAGCGAGGATACGGCGGCGCGCAAGGCCTTCGATCCGACTTACACGCTGTTCAGCGAGGAGATCCTTGCTGAGACCAGATCGATTTCCTCCAGCCAGAGCGAGATGCGCGAGGATCTCGCTGCAGGGCTCTCTCGCATGGAGTCGATGCTCGCCGAGGTAAGTGGCAGGCTTGCCAACCCGCCCGGCGACAGCACCGTCGAAGTGAACGCCGTCGAGATGCATCTGGACGCCGAGATCGATGAGTATCGCGAGCTCAACAACAGCGGCAAGACGCTGACGGCGATGCCGCTGCTGGAGCGCTTGCTGGCGCGTGTCGGCTCCTCGGCTTCCGGTCGCATTCTGTTTCGCATCAAGGCGAATATCGGCCATTGCCTTCTGGCGCTCGGCAGGGACGATGAAGCCGCCGCCAAGCTGCTCGCATCGTTCGACCATGCGCCGGGCGAACCGAAGGCGATCGCCAACAAGGCCTTCGGCCTCTTGCTCCATGGCAAGTGGGAAGAGCTGCTCGCGTTCGGAAAGGCGCAGCTCGAAGCCGATCCTTCAAACGAATGGCTTGCCGGCTATCTAGTCCAGGCCGCCCGGTTCGACATGTCGGTGACCGATTCGCTCGAACTGGTTCCAGAACAACTGCATCGAACCGCTGCCGTGCAGATCGGCTGGGTCGACTTCGTCAGACGCCGCGGAAAGCCCGGAGAATGGTGGGAGCCCGCACGCGCTGCTCTTGCCATGCATCCCTCCGAGATCCACGCCGTTCAGTTCGCGGCCGAGGCAGATCTCGACGAAATCCTGACCAGTCAACGCTTCCAACGCATGCGCGTTCTGTCTTTGCCGGAACGGCGAAGGCTGGAGGCCGCGACTGCAACGTTGAGGTCCCAGTGGGATCGCGAGCGCGGGACGGACGGCCCCTTGCGACCGGAAGACGCGGCGCTATGCGGCAACGTCGTGATAGGTTTGGCGGCTCTCGACGAATTCTCCAAAGCTCTCGATGTCGCGCGGCAGGGCCTAGCACTCGCGCCCGACGACATAGAGCTTCTCGTCCGCGCGGTCGTCGTCGCCGTCGAGGCCGGCGACGATACACTTGCAGGCGAACTCCTTCCGAAGCTTCCGGCGACCGCCGACAGCGTTGTGCTGAAATTCCGGTATCACGTGGCGCGGGCCGACTGGCCGGAGGTCGTCGCGCTGTTCGAGAACAATGCGTCGCTGATCCCCCCGACCGAGGAGCCGATCATCACGACCACCGCGAGGCTCGCGGCGATCAGGATCGGCATCGATGACCCGGAAGAGCGTCGGCGGCAGATCGCGATCGTTGCCGAAGACGCGGCGCGCGATCCTCGCGCTAGCGTCGTCGTCGCAGACTTCGCGCGCCGGGAAGATTTGGAGGACATCGCCGACGCCGCATTCAAGGTCGCCCTGAAGCACATCGATGAAGATAGCCATGCCGCCGACCGGCTGATGGTGGCATTTCACGCCAACCGGCGTGGCGATGCTGCGGTCGTCGTCGATCTGCTGGATGGCAGAGTCGCGGAAGACCACGACAGCAATGAGCTGCGTATTCTCGCCCGGGCCTTCGTCAACGACAGCCCGATTCGCCAGCGTGCTCTCGCCTTCTTTGCTCGTCTGCCGCAAGCGGTTCGGGAGCTTCCCTATTATCTACATGCCGAAGGCCTGCTGCACTTCAATCGCGGAGCGTTGAGCGAAGCTGAAGCCGCCTTGCGGAAGGCCACCGCGGCTGAGCCTCATCTCGACAACTACATCGCCCTGTTTTCTGTCCTGCATCGCCTCGATCGCGGCGACGAGGTGAAGGCGCTTGTGGACGACATCGACCTAGCGACGGTCAAGGGGTCGCCGGCACAGAAGATGTTTCTGGCCCAGGTGCTGCGAAAGATCGGTGAGGGGCCGAAGGCGCTGGCGTACGCCTATACCGTGCTCCAATCGGCCCGAAACGATCAGAAGGCGGTTCTCCGGTACTTCGGCCTGATCATGGTGGATCCCGATGACGGTCTGATCCCCGCTGCGGAAACGGTCGCTGTCGATATATGGGTCCGGCTTGAGACCAACCGGCACGAGCGTCATGCCTTTCTCATCGAGGAAGGACCGGATCGTCCGGCGGATAATGTCGTAAGTCCAACCCATCCGATGGCGGCGGCGGCCATCGGTTTGCGGGTCGGCGGTGAATTCGAGATGCCTGTCAAGTTCGGCGAAACGCGGCGGTGGCGCGTCGCCGAGATCAAGCACAAATATCTTCACGCCCTTCACGAAGTCATGGAGAGCTTCGAGAACCGGTTCCCGGACGCCGAGGGCTTCTATACAATCCCCATGCGGGATGGCGATATCCAGCCGGCACTGGACCAGGTCCGGCGAGTCGCTGAAAGCAATCGCAATCGCGCCGATCTCTATTTGAAGAACAATTGTCCCATCAGCTTTGTCGTGGCCAAGGGCGGGTCGGGATACGATCCGCTTCGTCGAGTACATCCGCTTCCTCGATTTCGACATTCGCACCTGCCTAGGCACGGAATCCGAGCGTCTGGCCGCGCGTGGGCTGCTTGAGGCTCATCGGCAGGCCAGGGCGGTGCTCGACGCCTACACCGCTTGGACGGTATCCACCATGGATGCCTTCGATGTGCTTCAATCCGTCTTCGGCACTCTGATCGTTCCGCAAACCGTCATTGACGAAATCAAGAACCTAAGGGACGAGCAGGAAACGACCGCCGAGCGGTCGATGACGATGACTTGGCACGACGGTCATTACATCCGCCAGGAGCACACGGCGCAGGACATTGCCACGCGGCGCGACTACATCGTCGAGCAACTCACGCGGATCGAGGCCGCTTGTGAGGTTCGGCCCCTTATCGCCCCAGACGATCCAACCGACGTTGCCGTTCTGATCAACCAGTCGTTTGGCAGTCATGTTCTCGATGCCGCCAACCTGGCAGGCGCGGAACATCTCCTTGTCTCCGAGGACATGTACTATCGCCGGTTCGCCGAAGCCGCCTGCGCTACAAAGAGTATATGGTTGCAGGCGATTTTCTCATTTGCGCATGAGAAGGGACTGATCGATCAGCGCCGCTATGTCGATCTCGTGATCAAGCTCGCCTGGCGCCGCCACGGGCACCTGACTCTCACCGCTGACACCATGCTTGCGGTTATCCGTGAGGACGGCGAACACACCTGGGGAAACTTCAAGGCTGTCGTAAACTTCATCGGAACTCGAAACGCCGATCTCCGATCGCATATCGAGGTGTCGAACGAGTTTCTCAACCGGCTCTGGCAGGAGCTCGGACAATTTGATCTGCGTTGCATGCAGGCGACAAGCGCACTTTTGGATCGAATTATTCGCTTCAGATCGGAAGATTGGGCGCTCGTTCTGGGATTCCTCAAGCGCGGCTGTGCTGCCGCCGGGCGTCAATACATCGACGGATGGATCGCTGGTCATTTTCTTCCCGCTGCAGAAGTCGCGGCGGCCACGCGCGAGATTGAAGATGTCGGCCGGCAGCTGCGGGCCAAAAGGACCGGAAGGGGAGGTGGACAATTGATTCCGACGCCGGGCAAACGATGGAAGGATCGGAAAAAGCGAAGGTAAGTCACGGCTTCACCCTTTGCGCCGGGATGTTGGCAGAGCTGAAGGCCTCCAAAGGATCTTCACCCTTGCGGGCCTCCAGCGCTGATGCAGCCGGGGAGATTGGTCGGCGGCTCGTGGCCGGGCTGCTACATGTCCGCAATTGGCGCAGCTAAGTGCTCCAGCAGATCTGTACGGAATGTCTGTTCTCAGTGAATCCTGAAACTGCCTCGAACGGCCGACATGAGCCCAGAAGCGGTCATTCTCGGCGTGGCCCAGGAAGTCCGCAACGGGTCAGACCAAGCTTTAGCGACACGCATCAAGAGCGTCTGCTTTCTTCGAACTCGGACATTGTCCGGCGATTCTTACTAACTGGAGCCGAAGATGCTCCGGCGCAATGTGCCGCAGATCATCGTTGAAATCCTTGCCTCGCGAAACAATCATTCCAACTCGGACGCCCTCCGCCTCAGCGCGTTCGGCAAGCTTCCGCGCGCCGTTCCGTCCGGCTCGATCATTGTCCACGGCAATGATCAAGTGACGCACGCCGGCCGGAATTTCCCATTCAGCAAGATGGGCCGCCGAGAGCGCCGCGACCATTGGGAGGCAGGGGAAAGCGCTTTTCAGCGACAACACGGTTTCGATCCCTTCGCCGATGATGGCGAATTCATCGACCAAACCGAAACGAACGCCATTGCCGAGAATAGCTCCGAGCGAGCGGCGCGGCGAAGCGATACCCGCCTTGTCATTCCTATCCGGATCGAGAAACGTTCGATGAATTCCCCTGATCTCGCCCTTATTGTCGGTGACGGCGGCGACAAGCGCCGGCAATCTGCGTGAGAGCCCGTTCCGATCCTCACGATAGGTCAGCGCCGGGTGGTAGCGCAGCGGCGCATCGCTCAGATCAGCAGTGACTTTTCGAGCGCGCAGATAGGCTTCGGCCTTTGTGCCGACGATCGACTGCGACGCCGCCCAGATTTTGCGTGCGAGCGAGATCGTGCTGCATTCGCTTGAGTTGCCATCACGTTTCTCTGTCGTCCTCGGGCGCGGTACCCGCAAAAAACGTCGAGCTTCGTCAAACGTCTCGCGAAAGGATGCGAGCCCTTCTCGCGCGCGGATGAGGTCAAGTAGATCGCCATGTTCAGACGTGGCTGAATCGGTCCAGCGGCCTCGCGCGCCCTTGCCCGAGAGCGGACCTTTCAAACGCACGTAGAGACTGCGGCCCGCATTGTTGTTCACGTCGCCGACGGTCCAGTAATTGCCGCAGCGACGACCGTTGGAAAGATAATGCTTGCAGACGGCCTCGACATTTTCGGCGAGGCTGCAGGACAGAGTCCGGGCGGGGCTTTCCATCATCGCCTCCCGCGCTTTTAAGAGTTCACGCGGATGGCAGGCGCGACGCGGAGCAGGGGATAGAGCGCAAGGAGCTTTTCGACGATTTTTCCCGCGTCATCGCCGAGCGGCACGAAGAGCCGCAGCTTCCAGGCGACGATTTCGGAGACGAGGCCCTGCGCCTTCAAGCGATCGACCGTCGTGTCGCCGAAGCCCGTGAGTTCAAGGCGATGCCTGTTCATCACGAGCGCGCGCTTGAGAGTCAACCCGTCTGCGAGAACGAGTCCCGCACCGTCCTGCATGACGGCGGCGATGGCGACGGTCGGCGCTAGGGCAGGGGCGCTGGCGCCAGTTGCTTCGACGAGAACTGCGGCACTCGCGGACGAAACGAGCCGGCCGATGACGCGTTCGCCCTCGTCGATCTGCAAGCGATAGACTCGCGCCGCCTCATCCGGGAGCCGATTCCAGACCGGGAGCAACAGGCCCGTGACGATATGGAATGTGCTCTCGGTCAGTTCGGGCAGGGAAGCCACCTCGCTCTCCCACGCCCGCCGGAATTCTTCGGAACTGACGTCACGCCAATGCGAGCGCTCCAGCGCTTCGACTGTGATCACATCGGCATGGGCGGGCCGCAGCAGGCGAACCCGCGGCTGAACCGAGCCGTCGTCCTGCATCAACGTCGTGGCGGGCAGTTTGACGGCCGCGCGACCCGACTGTTCGTTGATCATCAATCGTGATTTTTGGGACGCGGTCGCATAGTCGAACGCTTCACCCAGCGTCGTGATCCGCGTCTTGTCCTTGCGCAAGATTGTGAGCAGCTGCGTCTCCGCGCCGCTCTTGCCGTGCACGGCGATTGTTTGACGATTGGTGACGATGAGACTTTCCGCCATCAGAGTCTCGACGCCGACATCGAAAACGCCTGCCTGAATCGCTGCCTCCACCTGCGCCGCCATCAGCCCCTCGAACACGTCGAAGAGGAGGTTCTGCAACGTGATCGGCAAAGCAAGGATACGGTTGAGGAAGGTCGAGATTGGCGGCAGCTCCTCCTTGAGGCTGCCGTCCTGGTCGGTGAGATCGAGTCCGGTCGCTTCCATAAAGCGCATCAGTGAGCAGCCTTCGACCTTGCCGGCGAAGACGAGCTGATACAGGCGGCGCAGCGCCGCGCGCCCATAGGGGGATTCGAGATTGTCCTCGGGTCGGAACAGGCCCTGACCGCCGGTCTGGCGCTGGCCCCGGGTAATGGCGCCGAGGGTGTCGAGCCGGCGGGCGATTGTCGAGAGAAAACGCTTTTCCCCTTTCACATCGGTCGCAACCGGGCGGAACAAGGGCGGCTGCGCCTGATTGGTGCGATTGGTGCGCCCCAGGCCTTGAATGGCGTTATCCGCCTTCCAGCCGGGTTCGAGCAGATAGTGGACGCGCAACCGCTGATTCTTCGCGCTACGCTCGGCGTGATAGGAGCGGCCCGTGCCGCCGGCGTCGGAAAAGACGAGAATGCGTTTCTCGTCATCCATGAAAGCCTGCGTCTCGCCAAGATTGGCCGAGGCCGGCCGGTGCTCGACGCATAACCGATCCGAACCGTCCGCATTGGTCTTGCGCACGATCCGCCGCGAACGGCCGGTGACCTCGGCGACCATCTCCGTCCCGAAACGCTGAACGATCTGGTCGAGCGCCCCCTGCACGGCGGGAAGGGCGGCGAGATGCTCGATCAGCCGGTCCCGGCGGTCCATAGCCTCGCGCGACTGGACGGGATTGCCGTGCTCGTCGACGGCTGGGCGCGAGTGAAGATCGCCATTCTCGTCGGAATAGACTTCGAAGAGCTGGGTCGGAAAGGAATGGGCGAGATAGTCGAGAACATATTCGCGTGGGGTGATGTCGCAGGAAAGATCGCCCCATTCGGACGACGGGATTTCAGCGAGGCGGCGCTCCATCAAGGCTTCGCTCGTCGAGACGATCTGAATGACAGCGGCATGACCCGATTCCAGATCACGCTCGATCGACGCGATCAGGCTCGGCACCTTCATTGCCGTGATCAGATGATTAAAGAAACGCTGCTTGTTGGATTCGAAAGCCGAGCGCGCGGCGCTCTTGGCATTACGATTATAGGCCTTGCCGCCCTCGCCGGTGATGTTTGCCGCCTCCAGCGCCGCGGTGAGATTATTGTGAATGATCTCGAAGGCGCCGGCATAGGAATCATAGATACGGATTTGCTCATTTGAGAGCTGGTGCTCCAGCATCTCGACCTCGACCCCGGCATAGGAGAGGGCGCGCGACGCATAGAGGCCGAGGGCCTTGAGATCACGCGCCAGCACTTCCATGGCGGCAATGCCGCCGGCCTCCATGGCCGCGACAAAATCCTGGCGCGTCGTAAAGGGCATGTCGGTAGAGCCCCAGAGCCCGAGACGCGTGGCGTAGGCAAGATTGGCGACGGTCGTCGCGCCGGTGGCCGAGACATAAAGGACGCGGGCGTCGGGGAGGGCGTTTTGTAGCCTAAGGCCTGCGCGCCCCTGCTGCGATGCGGCTTTCTCGCCGCGCTCGCCCTTGTCGCCAGCCGCATTGGCGAGGGCATGCGCCTCATCGAAAACGATGACGCCGTCGAAATCTGGTCCAAGCCAGTCGACGATTTGCGTCAGTCGCGATCGCTTAAGCGCGCCGTCGCGGCCCTGGCGTTCATGCGACCGCAGGGTCGAATAGGTCGTGAAAAGAATGCCCTCGGCAAGACGGATCGGCGCGCCCTGCTTGAAGCGGGACTGTGGGACGATCTGCAGCTTCTCCTGCCCCAGCGCCGCCCAGTCGCGCTGCGCGTCTTCCAGCAGCTTGTCGGATTTCGAGATCCAGAGGGCCTTGCGGCGGCCTTTCAGCCAATTGTCGAGAACGACGCCCGCGACCTGACGACCCTTACCGGCGCCCGTGCCATCGCCAAGATAATAGCCGCGGCGAAAGCGGACCGCCTTCTCGGCGTCGTCCGGCGCGGCGGAAACCGCATCAAAACTTTCATTGACGAGGAAGGAGCCGGCAAGAAGACCGCTATGGGCCTCGCCGGCGTAGATGACGCTGTCGAGCTGCGCGTCGGAGAGGAGCCCGGACTCGACGATGCTCTTTGGTAGATGCGGCCGGTAGGTTGGTTTTGGCGGCGCGACCGACGCCATGGCGGCGGATTGAACGAGTGTCGTCGGATGCGGTTTCGCTCCTTCGATCGCAATTGACTGCACGGCATAGGGCTCATAGAGCCCGGCGCTGAGCGCGCCGCTCTCGGGCGCTTTCCAGTCGCAAATCTCATAAGCGAGCTCGACGATCTCTGAAGACACGCGCGGGGCGTGGGTCAGACCGCAAGCGTTTGGACACGCAGAATCTGCAATGGCGAGACGCGGCGTGGCGCGGCGTGTTGCAATGATCGGCGTGAAGGGCTTCGCGGTCGAACCGACGCGGCCCTGGATAGGCGTTTCGCCTTTGCTAGGCACAGTCTCAAGAGACGCGCGCGGCGGAATCTCACGTTGCACCAGCGCGAGCAGTTCAGAAAGATCGGCGACCGGACCGAAGCCTGTGACAAATTCTTTCGGGTTCTCGGCCGGCGTTTTGTCGAAGACTGTCAGCCGGCTTTCAACGCTCGTCCCATGCCGCGCGAAAAATCCGCGTGCGAGGGTGGCCGTGAACACTAGCCGACCCTGTTCCTGCAAACGCTCGAAACTTCTGCGCCAGCTGTTCACGGTCGGGGAAAAACTCTCGCCGGTGATCGCGACGAGCCGGCCGCCAGCGCGAAGTCGCGAGAGAGACGCGCGAATATGTTCGAAAGTCGCCGCAGCATGCCGCCCCTCGATCAGCGGTGACGACGAGAAGGGCGGATTCATCAGCACGACGCTTGGAACAAGACCGGCGTCGAGCCGATCATGCAGCTGCGCGCCATCGACGCGGCTGAGCGGCGCTGCAGGAAACAGCAGATTCAGGAGATCGGCCCGCGTCTGCGCCCATTCATTGAGGACGAGCGCGGCTCCGGCGAGCTCCGCATGAATCGCCAGCATCCCCGTGCCGGCGGAGGGCTCGAGCGCCGCGTCGCCGGCGCCGATCCCCGCCGCGAGGCTCGCGACATAGGCGAATTCCAGCGGCGTCGAGAATTGCTGTAGCGCATGACTTTCTTCCGAGCGCCGCGTTTCGCTCGGCAGCATCGCGCCGATTTTCTGGAGCATCGCGAGAATGCGCGCCGGATCGTTCGCCGCGCGCGCAACCATGGCTGGCCCATAGCGGCGCAGGAATAAAACCTGCGCCGCCTCTACCGCCTCATAAGCGTCTTTCCAGCACCATGCCGCTTGCGCGTCGCTCGCGCCGAAGGCGCCTTCCATCGCGGCGCGCAGGGCAGGGGCGTCGATGACGCTCCCCTTGGCGAGACGGACGACGAGCGTCTGCGCCGCCATCACGAGCGCATGGGGCTTGTCTGCAAAGATGAAGGAAAGTTCGGATTGTTCGCGAGGCGTTTCGGCAACGGCGAGGATCGGGCTCATCAATTGTCTCCGGGGGTAACGGCCCGGGACGCTCTCTCTTCCTGCTCCGGGCTCGCCCTCCCGGCAAAGCCCTCTGCCTCTTCTCTCCCTCAGCCTCGCCCGCACGCCCGCCATCTAAAGGCAAGCGGTCCAAACATCGCGCTGGTCCGCGATAGATCGCCGCTCATCACCGCTCGCACATAGCCATCCAGCGCCGCCGGCTCATCAAGCAACGCCAGCGGCGCGAAATGATTTCTGCCGGCCTCATAGTCGCGCCTGCCTCTGCAGCTGCGGATCAACACGCCGCTGTCGGCGCCGGACGCTGGCTGGGAGATCTCGATATAGACGCTCTCGCTATGCAAAATGACTTCGCCGGAGACGGCGACGCCGCCAAGGCAACTGCGGATATCGAAAGAATTTGGCGGCAGCCGCAGTTCTTTTGCGAGCGCGCGCAAGGCGGCGCGTCCTTTCTGATGAAACAGTTTCTTCTGCGCGCCGTCATAGACGCAGCGCTGATACCAATCGAACATTTTCATCTCCTCAAAACAAAAAGAGCCCGCCGGTTAGGGCGGGCTCGCGAAGCTGTGGGACGCATAATAAGGCGCGCCGGACTATTCGGCGGCCACCGAAATCATCGGTTCCGTCTCGCTCTCGGCGAGAAAAGCGGGAAGGCCATCGTCACTGTCCGCCGGCGATTCCTCGCCGATTCCCGCGTGCTTTGCCTCGATCGCCGGGGCGTCGAAATTTTTTGTTCGCAAAATTTCGGGTAGCCAGCCGCTGCCGTCGAGCTGGCGCTCGGCTTCCGCCGCCATATCGGCTTTCTTCAGGTGATCGATCATTTGCGCCGTCGCCTCGTCCTTCGCTTCGCGGACAGCGGCGAGAATCTGCGTCTTCGTCACCTTGCCGAAATAATTCTCGACCGTCGGCCTCCAAAAATCCCGCATGTCGAGCACGAGATGTTCGGCGAGGTGGTCGGAGTGATTAAATGCGGCGACGCGTCGCTCATGCGGGAGATAGAGCGCATTGACGCCTAAGCCGATACAGAAAGCGAAAAGCGCTGCGCGATCTTCCGCGCTTTGCACAATAAGCCAGCTCCAAAGCTCGGCGGGATGTTGCGGCAGACGTAATTGCCATTGCTCCAGCGCCTGCTGCAGGGAACTGGCCGCCGGGGCGTCGCCGACGCCAGGCGCATGAGACCCGATCTGGGCGCTGCGCAGCGTGATGTCGAGACAAGAATGCTGCGCCGATCCATAGAAGACATTGAGCGCCAGAGCATGGGTCGCCGCAAGAAATGCGGCTTCCGGATCCGCCGACAGCTTTGCCCGCAGTGCGATCGTCCGATGCGCGGAGAGTTCCGTGCGCAGGCGATCGGAAAGTTTCGAAGAGGCTTCGGCCTCAATGTCCGCGTCACCCGTTGAACCGACCTCCGTCGACGCCCTCGTAGATACAGAACGAACGCCATTCTCGTCGGACCCGGAGTGCTGAGAATTCGTTTCCTCTCGCTGTTCAACTGGCGCCTCATCCTCGGGGCGCACATAGCCCCGTTCAATTTTCAGCGCGCCGTTGACATCGATGCTGACGAAAACGCCGCCATGCGTCATATCGGCCGGATCGAAAATCGCCGGACGCTGTTCGATCGCGTCGATGATCTCTTCGAGTTCGCCCATTCTTCGGTCGATGTCTTCCGGAAGCTCCTCGGAGCCCGCGTGTTCGTCGGAGAGCGCGTCATATTCTTCAAGCGCCGCGTCGTAACGTTCCTTCTCTTCGTTCGAAATTTGCGGCGGCGTCGACGGCAAGCGACGCATGCCATTCGTATGGCCATAGGGGAATTCGCACGTGAACTCCGACCATTTCCAGCCCTCCGCGCGAAAGTCATCCGCCGCTTTGGAAAGCTTTTCCCGAGCGAGCCGATCGAGCAACGTGATATCCTGCAACCAGCCACCCTGATCGTGCTGGAAAAGATCACGCAACACGACACCGCCCGCGGCCTCATAGGCTTCGACGCCGACAAACACCGCGCGCTTATCGCCGGCCTTCACCGCGCCTTCCGTCAGCATGCGCCGGATCGTATAGGGCTCCTTGTTATGGCAGCGCGACAGAGCGTTCCAAACATCTTCTTGTCGCGCATGATCGTCGGCGACGCAGAACGCCATGAGTTGCTCCAGCGTCAACTCTTCCGCGACATAAAGATCGAGGAGCTTTGGGCTGGCCGCTGCAAGTTTGAGGCGCTGGCGCACAACCTGCGCTCCGACGAAAAACCGCGCCGCTATTTCATCGATGCTGAGCCCTTGTTCCTGCAGATTTTTGAACGCCCGGAATTGATCGAGCGGATGTAGGGCTTCGCGCATCGCATTCTCGGCGAGGGAATCTTCCTCCTCGATCCCCTCCGTCTTCACGATGCAGGGGACGGGCGCGTTCTTTGCGAGACGCTTCTGCTTAACGAGCAGCTTTAGCGCCGCGAGACGCCGACCGCCGGCGCTCACCGCGAATTTCCCGGTTTCTTCGCCGTCGCCATTGAGCACTGGCCGCACGCTCAGCGACTGCAGCAATCCCCGACGGGCAATGTCCTCAGCCAGCTCTTCGACGCTGATCCCCGCTTTGATCCGGCGCACATTGGCGTCCGACGCCACCAGGCGATCAAGCGCGATATCCGTCGCTCCCATCAGCGCAATCTTCGACATGTTTCAATCTCCGCGACGGGCCAGCGAAAGCCTCTCTCTCGCCCTGACTCCTCGTCGCGAAGCCCGAAGGGCCCTCTCACTCTCAGGTTATCGCTGCCCTCAGAGCCGCAAGTTGCGCGCATCAGCCTCCGTGCGACCGCAAGCTTTTGCGACTGCGATCAGCGGCGCATAGCCTGAACACATCATACGACACGAAATTTGATGCGCTCATTGGTTCCGGACAAAGCGATTACATTACCCTCGGAAAGGGGTGTGGATGTGCTATATCAATGGCGCTGCTATCGATTGATGATATGGAATCCACCGTGCTTTGCATCCCTGTACCGATTCACAACCGATTTGGATTAACTTTTCATTAGGAATTTAACCGCCTTCAATGCGGCGCGGTTTAGACAAATGGCTTCTTGCCCGATCAAGTGCTTCATCAAGGCGCGCTCGCGCCGTCGCCGCCAACCGTTCCACGCCAAGCAGCCGCGCGAGCGCCGGATCCGGTTCCTCCAAAATATCTTCATTGGAGACCACGGCAGAGGCAAGCTCGGCGAGCGAAATTTCTGAGATGGCTCGACGGGAGTCGGCGTCGTAGGGTGGACGATAATCAATCAGCTGCGCGACGGTTCCCTTTTTCCAAATAAAGTCGCCGCTCGACTCCGACGTTCTATCCACATTTTTCAAATGCAGCATGACACGATCCCGGATCTTACTCCCGGTTCGCAGCCACCCATGCACCCGCGCGATGCGTTGCGCCAATATGTCCTCGCGCAATGGCGCTTCACAATCGACGATCGCCTCCACCATCGCACGTAACGTGCTCTTATAGTCGAATTCATGGAAGCGTTCCGGCTCGGCGCGGACAATCGACAAATCAGCGATTTTATAGCGCGCTCTGTTTGGCGATTCCTCTGACACCGCGGAGGCTCCAGTGGAAGACGCACCTGACTGCGCTTCGCTCAGAACGCCAATTCGCGCATCAATCGCCAGCGCCTCCGATACCGTTTCGTCAGGACCGCCGACGCGCTCCTCCGCCTCCTCTCGTGGCAGGCGCGGCGAATCTTCCGCTTCGTCGGTTGGCTCCACTTCGTTTATTGATTGATCGGGCTCGATTTCATGCCCCAAGTCCCAATGCGTGGTTTCTTCAGACGTTGGCCGGTCTGTAGATGCCTGACGCCAGTCTTCGAGTAACGCCGAGAGCGCATTGTGCAAGCGTTCGGCGGCTCCTTTGGGGTCGAACCACCAATCTGTCGACCAGACGCGGATGATGTTCCATCCAAGGCCGCGTAACACCTGCTCCCTAACCTTGTCGCGGTCGCGCGCTGTTGCGGAACGGTGATAGGTAGCGCCATCGCACTCGACGCCCGCAAGATAGGCGCCCGCGAGTTCAGGATGCTTGATCCCGATATCCACTCTGAAACCGGAAATTCCGACCTGCGGCGTTATATGCCAGCCAAGTCGGTCGAGCTCGGCCGCGACCGCTTCTTCAAAAGGAGATTCTGGCGGACCCTTCGACCCCAAATCCTGCGCCGGGAGCGCGATGGGACCGCGGGCCGCGAAGTCCAGGAATGTCTTCAAATGATTCACTCCAATCGCTTTCGACCTGCTGGCGTCGATCTGATCGGCTGTGAACCCGGAAAAGACAAGAAGCTCCTGACGCGCACGAGTGAGAGCGACATTAAGCCTACGCTCTCCGCCATCGCGATTTAGCGCGCCGAAATCCATGCTGCGCTTGCCGGCGGCGTCCTGCGTGAAGGTTATCGAGAACAGGATCACATCGCGTTCGTCGCCCTGCACATTCTCGAGATTCTTGACGATCGTGGGCTCCACGCGTTCGTCTGCGAAAAACCATTCGAGATCGGGATTGTCGCGCCGGGCCTCGTCCAGCAAATCTTGGATCAGCGATTGTTGCTGCGCGTTGAAGGTGATGACGCCGAGCGTCGGCCGATTCTCTTTCGGCAAATCAAGCCAATGCAGCATGCGTCTCTTCGCCTCATTCGCAACAGCGAAAGCCTCAATCGGATTGGTGCGGCTCTTGCCCCGGTCATAAACGCCTTCAGGCACACGCCGGAGTCGAACGGCGCGATCATCGACATTGGAAGATGGGAAGGTGATCAGCCGATTCTGATAATAGTGGTGATTGGAAAATGCGATGAGCGACTCATTGCGGCTGCGATAATGCCAGCGCAAAGCTCGCACTGGAATGCCGGCCGCTTTCGCTTCATCCAGAATGCTCTCCAGATCCCTTTCGTGCTCCGCAACCTCCTCGTCATCTTCATTGCGACCGAAAAAATTCGTGGGAGGAAGCTGTTTGGGATCGCCGACGATGATCGTTTGCCTGGCCCTGGCGATCGCGCCGACGGCGTCCCAAGTGGTGATCTGCGACGCTTCATCGAAGATCACGACATCGAAGAGCGCTTGATCGGGCGGCAGATATTGAGCGATCGAGAGCGGCGACATCAGCATGCAGGGCGCGAGCTTGGAGAAACTCGACGGCATTGCCGCGATCATCTCCCGTATCGTGCGACTGGGTCGCTGTAATTCCATTTGATGCCGCAGCAAGCCAAGCTCCGAACTGCGCGGCACGCTTTGTACCGACGGCAAGTCATGGGCGAGCCCCTCGACAACCCGATTCGCGGCCTCCGCCCGCACCATGTCGTCTATCCGCCTGAACTCTTCGATCGCGTGTTCATGCTGGAAACGTCGAAATTCCCGCAATATTGGATCTGCGTCCAAAGTCGACGGCAGCCACCAGCGGGCATAGGCGAGCCTGAAGGCGGCTCCCGATTCTTCCGGTTCAATGGCGCCGGACTGGAGATCGTCGACCAATTCGCAAAGCCCCTGCACTTTGGCGCGCTCCCGGACGCCACACCAGGTCGACCAGTCCCTCAGGAGATGCCGCGCTTCGACGAGTTCATCCATTTGCGCGGAGAGTGTAGACAGCAAGGTTGACGTTTCCGGATTCAGCGGTTCTCGCCCCGATAAGGTTGCGAATTGTCTCGCGGACTCCACAAATGCGACGACGGCGTCGGAATAATCGTGCGCGGCTTGACGGACAGGATCTCCTCCCGTCGGCGCACGGAGCGTCGGCGCTATGGCCTGCGCCACCACCTCCAGTTCTCCCGCCGTCTTGCCCAGGCCAAGCAATCCCTGCAAGAGGCGATCCGCGCTTTTCAACAATCGGTCGACAGCCGCGAGGTCGGTGTCGAGACCTGCGAAGCCGACCGGTTTGGCCGCGAGCCTGTTGCGTTGAACGGAGGCCGCATATTTCTGCATATGCCGCAGGGCCCGCAACTCCGTTGCGGGATCGGGCGCGCCGGCTTTTGTGTAGCTCCGCAGGAGTTTTCTGACGCGGCGACGTCCAAACCAGCTCATCGGCCAGAAGGAGGCCGAAGCCTGCCGCCACGCGTTATCGAGATCATGGACGGGGATGGCGAGCACGGCGTCTCGATCAAAGGCCGCGGTCAAACCGGCCTCGGCGGCGCGATAGCCGCGTATTGCTTGTTCAAGTTCGGTCAGCGCCGCGCTCAACTGCCGAAACTCGCGATCGAACAGGACGCGGTGATCGACGCCCGCGCTGTCGCGAAGCGCGGCCGCGAAGGAAGCAAGCCGCTGCAGGTCCACAAAGGAAGCATCATCCGTGGCAGGCAAGTTGATCCGGGCGGTGAATATGGCTAGCCTTCCGCGTAGGACGCTCGTCTTGGCCTTCAGATCTCCAGCCGCACCGATGAGACGTTCTTGCCACTACGAAGCCCATTCGCCTGCATGGACGAGATCAAGCACGGGCCGATTGACCACCGATTTAAAGACGCGGCCGAGCTCTTCGGCCATCTCCTCCAACTTCTGCCGCGTAGCGAGGTCATGCGTCTCCGTCGACGGCCAGGAAAGTGACGGCGCATGGCGGTCCCGGCCTCGCAAGGCGATGCCGACCGCGGCGTAAGGCGTCAGCCCATTGACGTGCTGTCGATGCAACGTCTCCACGTAGGCGTTCAATTGATCGCGGCGGAGTCGCAGTTTTTCGTTGATCGCGATCCAGCCCGACTGATCGAATTGACTGCTGCTCTCCCAGGATTTCTTGAGCTGCCCGAGAAAACCCCTGCGATCGGTCTTCGACGAATGCAGTTCGAGACAGTGGTGCCCTAATCCATGCTCCCGCAACCTCCGATAAACGACGTCGAGCGCCGCAGTCTTTTCGGCGACGAACAAAACCGTCTTGCCTGCCGCGAGACAACTCGCGATCATATTCGTGATAGTCTGGCTCTTGCCGGTTCCGGGCGGGCCGACGATGACGAAGTCGCGACCCTCCGCGGCCGCTAGACTGGCGGCGATCTGGGATGAGTCGGCGGGCAGCAGCGAAACGATGTCTGCCGGCGCGTAATGGCGATCGAGTTCGCGCTCATCCTTGAAGACTTCGCCATCCGCTGGGAAAGCCTGGTCGGGCGTGTCGATGAGATGCCTGACGACACGATTTTGGCGAAGCGCCTCCGTACGTTCGACCAGGTCCTTCCACATCAGGAACTTGGCGAAGGAAAAGGTCGAGAGCGCGGTCTCGTCCACCACTTCCATACCAGGCGCGTCGCGAACCGCCTGGCGCATTAGACTCAGCAGGCGCGGAACATCGACGCCAAATTCATCCCGTGGCAGCTCGCCGGCGAATTGCGGCAAGCGCAGGTCGAAGTCGCGCTCAAGAAATTGAAGAAGGGTCGCATTGAACCGAGGCTCGTCCTCGTGAAAGCGCAGATTGAAACGGGAAGAGGCGCTTTTTCTGTCGAGTTTGACCGGGACGAGCAACAACGGCGCGCGGTAGCTTCTTTCATCCTCGGGCTTCTTCTTCCAACGCAGGAAGCCGACCGCGAGAAAAAGCGTATTGGCGCCGCCCTCGGCGAAATCATTGCGGACCTGTCGATCGAGATCGATCAGCCGCGCTTCAAGATGTTTGGCATCGAGGGGGCAGGCTAATTCATCGCGTTGCAGGGCCTCCGTAGCGAAGCGGCGCTGGAGGTCCTGTCCGTGGATATCGCGATAGAGGTCCGCGTCACGCTCTCCCAAGGGGTTTTGTTCGGGCAGCGAGATAAGGCGTATGGACGCGCCCGCAGCGAGACGGTCCTCGAGATAGGAGATATCCGTGCAGAGGAAGGGAATGGTCTTCTTCGTGTCCGGAAAGTTTAGAAGCCGATTGCGCAGCGTCAGATCGAGCAGCTTCTTCTGCCAACGTTCTATCCGTCCCGCGGCGGTCGTCGGCTTTTCTACGGCAATGTCAACTGGCAGCTCATCCATCGTCGGCGCAGGCGGCAGCGGCAATTTGCCCGGCTCCGCTGGGGTGTCGTCGACGACCGCGCGCGACGGCTCATGGGAGGCAAGCGGCGTGACGCCGCCGCTGCGCGACCGGCGCACGTCGATCGCGGCGACGAACTCCGCGCGCCGTTCTTCGTCAAGCCGGCTTTCGACCGAGGACTGGGCTTGTTCCAGCGTCATAGGGGGACGATTGGTGACGCCCGTCGTCTCGAACACAATCATCTCGCGGGAGGCCAACGCCTTGCGAATTTCCATGACATCCGATTCGATGGCGTTCGACAGGTTTCGCTTCGCCAGCCAGACGCCGACGGCCGCGTGACCGCGAAACATCAGGAGGATTGGGTAGAGTCCGGCGGCCTCCAGAGCCGCGCCGAAGAGCAGCGTCGTATCTAGACATGTCGCGAGGCCTTCAAACAAGATTGTGGAAGGCCGTCGTATTTTCTGCCCTCGTTCCTCGAAGCTTGCCGGCGGTTCGGCATAATGCAGCGAAAGCCCGGCGACGGCCGAATAGATCGCCGCCGTGAGCAGAAATGCGCGCTGTGGATTTTCGCTTTGATAACCATCAAGCGCCGACGAATGGCCATGCTCCGCGAGCCGTTCAGCGGCGGCGCGCAATATTTTCGCGACCGCCGGATCGTTTGGCATGACGAAGGCGGGAAGAAGCTGGGCCATGTCGCCAATGCCGCCCCACTCGTCTCGCGCGAGCAGACGAACCGAACTTCTGATCTCGGCCAAAGTCCGATCGCCCATCGATAACGTGAAGACAATCTCGCCGCGCTCGGATTCGTTTAAGCCTGCAAGATAGGCCGGATCGAGTTCTACCTTTCGATCGGTGAGTGAGAGGCGATCGCCGGCTGCGACTCGATCGACGACCCATCTCTTGCTTCGCAGAAATGGCGGGTTAGAGACAAGATGGAGTTCGCAGCCCCCGAAATTCTCCGCCGTCGGATTATTGACGGCGATCGAGCGGATGACCGGAATCGCGTTTTGGAAGGAAGCGTATGTGAAACTGCCGGCCACATCCGCCAGAACTTCAATTACGCGTGTAGTGTCTGAATTTCCTATCGTTTTCGAAGCAATAATTTCCATGGCAGCCCCCGGTTCGCGCCATCTTCGGAGCGATCCGGACCGAATGGTAATTCATGGGCTGCCTGCGGACCAGTTGGTAACAGGCCTTGGCTGCGGGCTAAATAAGCTCAGAGAATTGTTCGAGGTCCGACGCGGTTCCGACAAGGCCCTGCTGGGTGAGATTGGCGAGGTAATCTTCAACGGAATAAGTCGGATTCTTTAGGCGCGCGCGGACTTTGCGCACGGCAGCGCAGAAGATGCCCGGCGCGAGGTCGAGTTGGTTGCATAGGAATTCGTCGGGATGCTGCGCGTCGATGTTGAGCGGTGCAAGCACGGCCTCGGGGAAGTGCTTCAAGTTCTGCGTCACGATCACGTCACAGCCGCCGACGATCGCCGCCGCGAGAACGTGACGGTCATTTTCATCGGGCAAAGAAAGCGAGGGGATGAGCGCCTCATAGCCGCTGACAAGGCAATCGCGCGTATGCTGATCCATTAGGTCTCGGGTGCGCTCCAGCACGGCGCGATCGCGGTGCGGTTCGTTGCGAAGGAGCGCTTCGATCCATTCACGGTGGATATCAGCGCTCCATTTCGCACGGTACAAATCGGTGACTGCGAGCTGCAAAAGAATATCCCGCACAGCGGCGGGATAGAGGACGTTGGCGTCGAGAAGCGCGGTGTAAACTGTCATGAGCGGCTGTAACCCATGCCGTGTTCCTGCGCTTCAGCAACAAGCTGGTCGAGGACTGTTTCGCGCTCGCGGTCGATGCGCTCCTTGTAGGCCATCACATCCTCCATGCGGACGCGGCGGTGCTTGCCGACCTTGTGGTGGGGGATGGCCTTAGCCTCGAGAAGCCCGATGAGAAACGGACGGGAGACGTTCAAAATCTCGGCCGCCTGCACCGTGGTCAGCTCGGCGTTTTCAGGAATGAGCGTAATGCCGCGCCCGGCGGCCATAGCCTCCAGGATATCCATAAGCAAGGACACGGCTCCGGCGGGCAACTCGATCGGCTGATCCTGCTCGGCGTCGGTGACGCGAAGCGTGAGCGGTCGATTGCGGCGGGCAAAGCGCGAGAGTCGCTGGCCAGAGGCGCGGGCAATGGCGGCATCCTGGGCCGTTGGAGGCAACTGGCGGTGAGCGAGCGCGGTCATGGTGTTCCCCTGTTTGTTATCGATATTAATTAAACGCAACATATGCATCCGACATAATAAATGCAAAAGACGAAATAATTGCAAAAGCAGGGCCAGCCCGCGAAGCTAAAGGTAGACGACCTCGAGGCCGCGAAAGCGCTGCTCGTCATAGGCCATTTTATTCCTGGCTTGACAGCGCCAGCGTGTGGGTGAGGCGCTGGCGCCCGGCGCGTCAGCTATAAACACACGAAATTCGTATAATATGGATTATTGAACCAAAACAATGCGTTACGAAGATTATGCGCGAGCTAACTTGCATTAGCTAGGTTTTTTGGCGACTGTCTCGGCGCAGTCAGAAGGCGCTCACCTTTGCCGAGCCGGGCGGCGGAATTGCAGGACGCGCTCTGAAGGCTTCCGGCTTAATCTGAAACTCGCTTCGCTGGCGCTCGCAATGATCATCCGGCTAAAGGAGCTAACGGTTGCCATCACGCGTGGCGTAGCTTGGTCTTTTTCGACGTTCGCTTGCCGAAGGCGTGCGCGTACCAGCCCGCGCCGAGGGCGAGCGCCACGACGGTCGCGATGGCGACCGCGCTCCAGGCGCGCAGAAACTCTTCGCCGACCGAGAAAGCGAAACGGGCGTTGTATTCCTTGCGCCCGTCTTCGCTGCGCGCCCGCACGAGCGCCACGTAGTCGCCCTTCTTCCTGAAGTCATGTTCGAGCTGGATGACGCCGGTCTGGAACTGCGCGGGTGGCAGGTAGGCTTCGTTCGGCGCAGCCCCGTCGTCCCCCTTCGGGTCCGCCTCAACGATGCGGATCTCCACCATCATGTCCCGCAATTCGTCCTGCATCGTGTCGACCACGATGGTCGTCGGACCCGTCTCGGGAATGTCCTCGCAGAACTGGCTGCGCGATTGCGTCGGTTGATAGAAGGTGAAGGTTATGACGTTCGGGCCCATCTGGGCCGAGCATTCCCGAACCTTCTGGAACGCCTTGGCGGAATCCCGGCGCACCGCCTGCGCGTCCGCTTGGGCGACCAGGCCGATCGCCGCGAGAAGAATCAACAGGAGCCTCATCATGAGCATGTCTCCACTGGCTTTCCGACACCGCGTCTCAATATTCGAGAATGCCGCAACTTTGGGCCTGGCGTCCATCGCCTCCCGTCGCCGAAGGCGACGAGAGGCGATGGAATGATCTCGATTCTGGAAGTTTTTCGCATTCCCTCCCGCGCCG
>NZ_JBXEJH010000002.1:0-416031 GCF_056838045.1 Methylocystis sp. Uni0008 | reverse complement strand
AACGCCTTCCTCGCGACGAAGATCACCTTCATCAACGAGATCGCCGATCTGTGCGAAAAAGTCGGCGCGGATGTGCAGGAGGTCGCGCGCGGCATCGGCCTCGACAAGCGCATCGGCGCGAAATTCCTGCACGCCGGCCCCGGTTACGGCGGCTCCTGCTTTCCAAAGGACACGCTGGCGCTGATCAAGACCGGACAGGACGAAGGCGCTAGCTTACGCATTGTCGAAACCGTTGTCGCCGTCAATGACGCCCGCAAACGCGCGATGGCGCGCAAGGTCATCCATGCGCTCGGCGGCTCGGTGCGCGGCAAGAAAATCGCGCTCTTAGGATTGGCCTTCAAGCCGAATACAGACGACATGCGCGACGCGCCGTCGCTCGCCATCGTCGCCTCGCTCGCCGGCGACGGCGCGCAGGTGCACGCCTACGACCCCGAGAGCATGGCGCAGGCGCGTCCGCTAATGCCGGAGGTGACCTTCCACGACAACGCCTATTCGGCGCTGGAAGGCGCCGACGCGCTTGCCATCGTCACCGAATGGGACGCGTTTCGCGCGCTCGATCTCGACCGGGTGAGGAGCCTGTTGAAGCAGCCGATCATCGTCGATCTGCGCAACGTCTACCGTCCCCGCGACGTGCGCAAGCGCGGCTTCACCTATGTGAGCGTGGGACAGATCTGAGCATGAAGAAGCCTAATGGGAATGGATATGGGGACGCCTCCGCGGCAAGGGCCTCGTTGAGGCTTCGGTGTCGCTCTGCAAACGGTGCTAACGGCGGTTAAAGTTCGCCAGCTATTCCACCGTCACGCTTTTTGCGAGATTTCGCGGCTGATCGACGTCTTTGCCCATGAAGGTCGCGACGTGATAGGCGAGAAGCTGCGCGGGAATGGCGTAGACGATCACCGCGAAGGGGCCTGCGACGCTTTCCGGCATTTCGATGAAGCCGGCGAGGTCGGCGGCGGCGGCGTCCCGCGCGTGCGGCGAGCCGATGAGAATCAGATGACCGCCGCGCGCGGCGACTTCCTGGAGATTCGAGACGGTCTTCTCGAGGCTCGCGTCCGCCGGTGCAAATACGATCACCGGCATGGCGTAGTCGATGAGCGCGATCGGGCCATGCTTCAGTTCGCCGGCCGCATAGCCCTCCGCGTGGATGTACGAGAGTTCTTTGAGCTTCAGCGCGCCTTCCAGCGCCAGCGGAAACGCCGGTCCGCGGCCGAGATAGAGCACGCTCGACGCCCGCGCCACGTCGCGCGCCACGGGTTCGATCTGCGCCTCGTGCGCAAGCGCCTGCGCCATCTGCCCCGGCGCGGAGACGAGTTCGGCGACGAGTTCGCGTTCGCGTTCCTTGCTCAGCACGCCGCGCGCGCGGCCCAGCGCCAGCGCAAGACAGGCGAACACCGCCAGCTGACAGGTGAAGGCTTTCGTCGAGGCGACGCCGATCTCCGGGCCCGCCAAAGTCTGCGCGACAGTGTCGCTCTCGCGGGCGATCGTCGAGGTTTCGACGTTGACGATCGAAAGGACGTGCTGGCCCTGCTCGCGGGCGTAGCGCAGGGCCGCTAGCGTATCGGCGGTTTCGCCGGACTGCGAGACGAGAATGGTCAGTCCGTTCTCGGGCAGCGGCGCCTCGCGGTATCGAAACTCCGACGCGATATCGATGTCGACCGAAAGGCGGGCGAAGCGCTCAAGCCAGTAGCGCGCCACGAGGCCCGCGTAATAGGCCGTGCCGCAGGCCGAAATCGTCACGCGCGAGAGGGCCTGCGGGTCGAATTTGAGCTCGAACGGCAGACGCACTACGCCCTCGGCGAGATCGAGATAATGCGCGAGCGTTCGGCCGACGACCTCCGGCTGCTCGTGAATCTCCTTCGCCATGAAATGGCGGTAGTTGCCCTTGTCGACCAGCAAGGATCCGCCGAGCAACGGCTGGAAGCGCCGCTCGACGAGATTGTCATTGGCGTCGTGGAAGCGCGCGCCTTCGCGCGTGAGCGTCACCCAGTCGCCCTCGTCAAGATAGGCGATGGACGTCGCGAATGGCGCGAGCGCCAGGGCGTCGGAGCCGAGATAGGCGCCTTCGTCGCTCCAGCCGACGGCGAGCGGCGACCCGCGCCGCGCGCCGATCAGAAGATCGTCTTCGCCCTCGAAGAGAAAGGCGAGCGCGAAAGCCCCCTTGAGCCGCTTCAACGCCGCCGCTACGGCCGCCTCCGGCGTCGCGCCGTTGCGCAGCTCTTCGGCCACGAGATGCGCGACAGCCTCGGAATCGGTCTCGGTCGAGAAGATGTGGCCTTTCGCGGTCAGTTCGGCGCGCAGCTCGCGAAAGTTCTCGATGATGCCATTATGAACCACCGCGACGCGGTCATTGGCGTGCGGGTGGGCGTTGTTTTCGGTGGGCCTGCCATGGGTCGCCCAGCGCGTGTGGCCGATGCCGACCGCGCCGGAAAGCGGCGCGCTCGCGAGTTTTTCTTCCAGATTCTTGAGCTTGCCGCTCGCCCGCACGCGGGTGAGCCTACCATTCTCCAGAGTGGCGATTCCGGCGGAATCATAGCCGCGATATTCGAGGCGCTTGAGCGATTCGACGATTTTCCCGGCGACCGGACCTGTTCCAATAATTCCCACAATGCCGCACATGACGCCCTCCAAAGCGATTTATAGCAAGAGCGCCGCCAAAGCGATGAGGTGAACTTGGATGAATAGGCGCAAAACCCGATGTCACCCCTTTTTGGACTTTTTCGCGGCCTGCGTTTCGCGGAAGCTCGCCGCCCAGCCCGCCTTCTCCATCTGCCGCCCGCGCGCCACGGCGAGCGCGTCTGGCGCGACATCTTTGGTGATCACGGAGCCGGAGCCGACATAGGCGCCCTGCCCGACCGTCACCGGCGCGACAAGGGATGAATTTGAGCCGATAAAGGCGTTGTCGCCAATGGTCGTGCGATATTTGAGAAAGCCGTCGTAATTGCAGGTGATGGTTCCTGCGCCGATATTGGCGTTCGCGCCGATATCGGCGTCGCCAATGTACGTCAGGTGATTGACCTTGGCGCCTCGCGCGACATTGGCGTTCTTGATCTCGACGAAATTCCCCACCTTGGCTTTTTCCGCCAAAGCGGCGCCCGGCCGCAACCTCGCGAAGGGACCGACCGTCGCGCCTTCGCCGACGCGCGCGCCTTCGAGATGCGAGAAGGCGTGGATCACGGCGCCGTCGCCGATCTCAACGCCCGCGCCGATGACGACATGCGGCTCTATCATCACGTCGCGGCCGATCACGGTGTCCGCCGCAAGAAAAACCGTTTCCGGCGCGATCATCGTCGCGCCTTTCGCCATGGCCGCGCGGCGAAGACGCGCCTGCGCGACGGCCTCCGCCTGCGCAAGCTGAATGCGATCGTTGACGCCGAGCACTTCGGTTTCGTCGGCGATGACGACCGCGGCTTCGCGTCCGTCCGCGCGCGCGAGCTCCACCACGTCGGTGAGGTAGAACTCGCCCTTGGCGTTCTTGTCGTCGATCTTCTCGAGGAGACGTAGCGCGCAAGCGCCGTCGATGGCCATAAGACCGCCGTTGCAGAGCCTGACGGCGCGCTCTTCCGCGCTTGCGTCCTTTTCCTCGCGGATCGCCACGAGGCGCCCGGCGGCGTCGCGCAGCAGCCGCCCATAGCCGAAAGGGTCAGCGGCTTCAAAACCCAGCACCGCGACGGCTGCGCCCCCCGCCAGCGCGGCCCGCAGCGCGCCGATCGTCGGCGCGGTCACGAGCGGCGTATCGGCGAAGAGCACAAGGAGGTCGTCGCCGCCTTTGGCGATGGCGTCGCGCGCGGCGAGAACGGCGTGCGCCGTGCCGCGCCTTTCGCTCTGCAAGAAGATTTCCGCGGCAGGGACAAAGCGGCGCGCCTCCGCGCCAACGTCATCGCGGTCCGGCCCGACAATGACGGCGACGCGGCCGACGCCCGCCGCCGTGGCGCTCGACAGCACATTGCCAAGCATCGAGCGCCCGGCGACTTCGTGCAGCGCCTTCGGCCGGTCGGATTTCATTCTCGTGCCTTCACCGGCGGCGAGAATGATGGCGAGCGCGCTTCTTTCTGTCGGCATCAGACGCCCAGAGGCTAGTCGTTGCGCAAAGAGCCGGCGAGGCGGCGTCGTGTCAAAAAAATTGCAATCCCCGGCCAATACCCGCCAAATTCCAATGATCTCTGCTTCCGAAAAAAAGCTGGTTTTCTAAGTTCCGAGGCGGATCACGCTCAAATGAGTGCGTTCGAGCGCGCACCCAAGAGAGTGGAATACGCGTGGGATGGTAGTGGGCAGAGTTGATAAAGGGCGACGATAAGCGCCAGAAGATGCCGACTCGCCTATCGCGTCTGAACGGCGCATCTGCGCGACGAGATTGGTGAGAAGACGGAATCTACGGTCAAGACCGCACAAAGCAGGAACCGGCCTCTGCCCCGTCTCAAGAAAGAGGCAGGACAACAGGCCGATTGTCGTAGCGCTAGATCGGCTTTTTACCCAAGCCGACATACTGGCGATCAGGGGCTCGCCGGACCACCAGGAGGAGTTGAAGGAAGGGAAACGCGAATTGGAACGGGCACGAGCTGAGTGCCTCCTCCTCCTCGAGACGCGAGCCCCGCGAAAAGGCCACCGCCCGCCGCGGCAATGCCTAGGCCAATGGCGCCCCACTGATTGTTTGAGAGTGAGCTGCCAGACGGATCAATAACCTGCGCATTGAACGAACAGGGCGAATGTTTTGCGACTCTCGTCAAAGAATTTGCGCCAACATTCACGCTGCAGCCATCGGAATAGACGAGTCGGGCCACGCCCTTGCGCCCAACTTTTATCTTGTCTCCGGGAGCAAGTTCGGTCGCGCCGTTAACTAAACTGAAACCATTTTCGCGACCAATCCAAACGTCGCCTCGGACGTCTTCCAGCGAAGCGGCTTGAGCGGACCCGCTCGCGAGCAGCGCCGCTAACATGAACCCTTTATTAACTTTCATAATCGCGACTCCTTTTGCCCAACCCCTCGAGATATTGAATCCGCAACTTCTTAAAATCAGGAGAAAGAGTGGATTCTGAGGCTAACTTTATGCAAATGAACCCATTTTCACAAGGCCGGCGATTTTAGGCGCGTTCTTTTTTTCGAACTGTTGCAGATGCGCAACAGATATCCTGGCTCCTTGATTCAAGTCTCTGTGACTGGGGATCAAACGCCTAGGGCTGGCGCAGAGATGGCCGCCGACAAATCCGGCGCCGCCCGTCACCAAGATGCGCTCGAAGGCGGCCATGGCGCGCGCCCTTTCGGGTTAGGCCGACTCGCGTCGCAGCGTTTGGGTTGCCGACGAAAGCCATAAAGCGCTACGCGATCTCGAGCGCGCAAGAGCCGCGGCGGTCGAAACGCTGTGTGTGCATCGTCAACGGGGGAGCGCATTCATGCTCCGGCACGGTCGGATCTTTCCACCAAGACCGCTTGGGGCGCTCGTCATATTCGCTGGCTTTAAGAACAAAAATTCACTCATCCGGCCCATCAGATCGCGCTGCAGGAGATGGTCGAAGCCATGAGAATCTCCAAGGAACGCGTGGAGCGGCTCGAGGCACCGATCAGAGAGTTGATACCTGCGGCTCGCACGCAACTGCTCTGACTGGTATCCGCTCTTGGACGTCTGCCGCGCTACGTCTGGAGCGCCTGAACCACGGGCGCTAGTGACCACTCGGCAGTCTGCACTTCGATGAGCTTCAGATCGATCGTCCCGGGGTTGATCAGGCGGTGCTTGCAGCCGATCGGCAGGTAGATCGACTCACTCTCGTGATCGAGATGGGTCTCTTCGTCACGCCCGACTTCGGCCGTGCCGCGCACCGACGATCCAATGTTCGGCGCGGTAAAAGTGCTTTTTGCAGCGGCAGGCGCTGACCCGGCTTCACGGCGATGCGTTTAGCTGGTTGGCCCGAGCTATGCTCGCGGCTGAGCACCAGCTGTATGCTCCAATAAGTCGAAACCCCGCCTGTCTCAAATGACTGGACGAGGGATACTTGCCGACCTGCGCGCGACTTCAAATATTTGGGGTCTTCGCCGCGAGAACACGCGACGCTGCTTCGGCTTTGCCGCAAATATGGGAGGGCAGGTCAAGAACCGACATCGGCATTCCCTCGAGTCGCCTGATTCGCAGCTCTCAAATCCGGAGACCCCTTTTGCTTACTCAAGCTTCGGTCTCCTATCTTTTCGAGCCCGGACATTTTTGTAAATTCGCCGATGCAAAGAATGCGCAGCGGAGCGAGCAATTCACTTGAATTTACCAGCCGCTCGTAAGCCAAGCCGATCAAATAGGTGGGCCAGGATATTCGCAGATACTCGGGCCGCCCCTCGATCAGCTCGACCCGTTCTACAAAGAATCCCACTTGCGCGGCGAGCTGTCTGAGTGCGTCGGGGTCGTTGGCGCGATATTTCGTCGGGAAGGTGTCGGCGACGGCGCGGCCGCGCAATCGGTTTACGAAGCCGTGAAACCAGTGCGGGGTAAAGCGCGCGATTAAAGGCATATAATGCCAACGGTTCGGTGTCTTGAAAAGGAAATGACCGCCGGGCTTCAAAACGCGCGCGATCTCGCTAAACACTTGTCGCGGGTCTTCCAAATGCTCAAGCACGTTATCGGCGAAAACAAGATCGAAAGCTGCGTCCTCATAAGGAATTTTGCCAGCGTCGGCGACGCGTCCTTCGTCCAGCATGGGATTTATCACAACGCGCGGATCGAGATCGACTCCGCATATTCGCGTGCAGAGCCCGCGGAAATTCATCTGCGAGATAATGCCGGCTCCCGCTCCTAGATCTAGGACGTGGTGCTGCGGTAAGAGCCGCGCGAGAATGCGCTCACGCAGAAGCATATCGTCCCAGTTGTTGTCAAACGCAGCGAAAAATCGCTTGTCTATCCAGCGTGTGACGGAGCCGGTCATGTTTGCCTCCTTAAAAACGGCGATGTGCGGTCACGGCACACGACTCGTCATCGACTTCGGCCGCGCGGGACTGAAGGATTGTCGCTGAGGTCGCCGGCTTGCGCGGATCTACGCGGCGTTCACTCAAACTCTAGTCGACAGAGCGACGACCGCGCCGGTTCTCAGTGCTTCTTCGATCGCGAAGGTCGCTTCCGTCACGGCCGCGAGTTCCTCGAGCGGGATTGGCATTTGGCTGCCGTTTCGGACAGCGTCCATGAAGGCCGACACCAGCGCCGTTTGGCCCTTGTCTTGAGCACCTTTGGTCACTGTCTGGCGACCCTCCTTGCTCAAAGTCAGTCGGCGGAAATCGTCGAGCTGCGCCACGCGTCCGGCGCCGAAGACCTCCAAGTACTCCTTAGGCACGGAGGAGTCACCGAGGGAGGTATAGACGATTGTGCCAGTCGAACCATCCGCAAATTTAATGACGATCGATACGGCGTCGTCGTGATCACGCGCCGATTGCGCCGAAATCTCCATGGGTAGACTGTCGGTCAGATAGATCAGCGCGTCAACGAAATGACAAACCTCGCCGATGATGCGGCCGCCGCCTTCGTCCGTCTGGACCCAGTTGTCGCCCGGGATTGCGCCGGCGTTGACGCGGTAAAGCATCACGAGCGGGCCTGCGCGCGGCGTCAGTGCCTCCTTTACTTGCACCAACATGGGCGCGAAGCGGCGGTTGAAGCCAACCGTAAGAACGCCGTTTGACGCCGCCGCCGCCTCCAATGTTTGGTTCAGCTCCGCGTCGCTCATCGCCAGCGGCTTTTCGCAGAACACATGCTTACCGGCTTTGAGGGCAGAGGCGGCGAGACCAGCGTGCGTATCGTGGCGGGTTGCGATAAATACCGTATCTGTCACATCGTCCTCGATCGCCGCGGCCGGGTCGGTGGCGACGACTGCAAAACCATGCTTTTCCCCAGCATGTCCAGCGCTGATGCCGGTCGAGGTGACGACAGTCGTTAGATTCACGCCGCGGATCTTCTTGAGCGCGGGTAGCAGCATTCCCTTGGCGTAATTGCCGAGGCCGATGAATGCCACGTTGCCAGCACCAGGTTCGATCGCGCGCCCGCGAAGGGGAATCCGCCGCTCGATCTTGCATGCAGCTTCGCGAGAAAAGGTCAGCAGCACCGCGAGGTGCGGCTCCTCGCGGTCCAGCAACTCATAAGCCCTTTCGGCCTCCTCGATTGGGAAGCGGTGGGTAACGAGCTTTTGCGGCGTCACCTTTCCCTCGGCGACGAGTTCGAGGAAGGCCGACATATTGCGCTGTTCGGTCCAGCGCACGTAAGGCAGCGGATAGTCGTGGCCGGAAATTTCATACGCAGGATCATGCCGGCCCGGCCCGTAGGACATGGATAACTTCAGATCGAGTTCGCGCTTGTAAAACAGCTCGCGATCGATGGCCATTCCAACGAGACCCACGAGCACTACGCGGCCTTTCAGGCGACTGATTTCGGCCGCGAGATTGACCGGCTCATTAGACTTTGTGGAGGCGGTCACGACCACGCCGTCCGCACCATAGCCACTGGTGAACTCCGCCGCCGCATTGCGCAGCCCTTCACTGACGGCGAGGTCGGCTCCAAGTTCCTTCGCGAGCTTCGCGCGTTCCGGATTGGGGTCAAACCCCAACACCCGGCAGCCATTGGCTTTCAGCAATTGGACGGTGAGCTGGCCGATGAGGCCGAGACCCATCACCACGACCGCCTCGCCAAGCGTCGGTGCCGCTTGACGCACGCCCTGCAACGCGATGGCGCCGAGCGTGACGAAGCTTGCGTCTTCGTCGGTCACCCCGGCGGGGATGCGGACCACAAGGTTTTTGGGGACGGCATTGATCTCAGCGTGATTGGCCATCCCCGAGCCGGCGCAGGCGACCCTATCACCGACCGCATACCCGGAAACGTGTCGTCCGAGTTCTAGCACCTCGCCGGCGACGCTGTAGCCCAATGGAATTGGCGTATCGAGCTTGGTAAAGACCTTCTCAATAGTAGGGGCGAGTCCGTCGCGCTGCACGTTGCGGATGACGCGGCGGACAAGATCAGGGCGCGCCACCGCCTTGCCGGCGAGCGACGCTTTGGCGAGTTCGAGCGCCTGTTTCTCGGTGCCGGAACTGATGAGAGAAACGCGGGTCGCGATCAGTAGGCTCCCTTTGCCCGCCTGCGGCACCGGCACCTCTGCGACTTTCAGTTCACCTGTGCGATAATTTTGCTGAATTTGTTTCACGCGCTTGTTTCTCCCGGAGCGATTTGAAACGACGTGCGGACTTCATGCTGGCTTGCCGCCAGACGGACAACGATCCGCGTTGTCGTCGCCTCTTCGCCCATGTCAGGCCACCAAACAGCCGGCTTAAGTTCGGCCAGTGACGAAGAGACGAAAATGATCCGCACGCCGGATCGCGATAGTTCGATATTTCCACCTCGCCGAGTCGCGAGGACCTTAGGATGCAATAGAAAATTGATCCGTGCGGCGCAGACACCTCCTCCCTCAATGCGGTCAAGGATATCGATGGAGGTTTGGTCAGCGACAATGCGCCGTACGTGCCTGGGGGCACCCGGCAGGCGAGAGTAACCATCGTGGCCGCCTTCGAGCAGGAAACCTTCGACCCGAGGCTCCCATCGTAGCGTCTGCACATTAGGGCGTCGGCCGCAACGGAAAGCGCTGAAGAACTCGGCCTGGTCGGCTCCCTCAAAACACAGCGTGTTATGGCTCATGGCAGCGCGGGCTGCATTGCGCTTCTCGCCGGCGACATATTCGTAGACGCCTTGATCGACAATGATCCTTTTGCCTCCCGCCGACCACTCGAAGGATAGAACATCGCCATGACCGTGCGCGGGCAGATCGTCCGGCGCGATACGGCCGCAATCGGAGAGCAAGTAAGTCCCGCTGGCGCGAAGGCCGAAATAGCCGCCGTCCGGAAAGGAGAAAACGCGGCGTAGTGCGGGGCGCTCGCCGAATATCACTTCATAAACGTCAAGGCATTCGCCTGGACTATATGCCATGGTCAGTCCGGCGTCATTGAACAGCGCGACGCCGCCATCTGGATGAGCAAGACCGGTGGCAGCGTGAGCCATCCGGCGTAGCGCGTTGTCCAGTTTTCCGTTAAGCGGATCGCAGCCGAGCGCGTGGCGACATTCTAAAATGTCGGCAAACACTTGGCAGTGATAAGACGGCGAACGTTCGTAATGAACACCGTCTGCAAGGATTTGCGTGCCGAGTTCTTGATCGAGCAAACGCAAGCCGAGGCGCCTCCACCGTTCGGCCTCCGGGCCAGAGAAATACGCGGAAGCCCACAGCAGCGCTTTGATGTTCTTGATCAGGTGGTTGCCGCCGATGTCAGTTTCGAGATTCTCCGTGAGGAAGATAAGTTGAGCGACGATGCTTGCTTCAGCGCGTCGGCGTGAGGCCTCGCTGAGTCTGGCAGCGCGGCGCGCGAGTTCCTGCATCCACACGACGACGCGTAGCGACAGCGCATAACTGTTCCAGCTGTCGCGCCAAGCGCCGGTACGATGGGCGGGATTGGAGTTGATCCAATCTTCGACGAATTCAACCCATGTGGCATCGTCTAGACCCTCGAGATATTCCATGTAGTGGAGGTTCATTCGCCACAACTGGTTGACTGGACCGGAGCCGGGAGCGGTCCAATCGACCTTGGGGCCGGCCATGGTGACGGCCCGACGAAGAAACTCAAAACGCCAGCTACCGTTTACCTGCTTTGGCGCGAGCGCCGCGCGCGGGACGAACAAGGGGAGAGGAGGGGTGGCCGCGCGCGGCGGCGCGACCACGATTGGCTCTTGCATCCCCGGGTGCCTGTCGCGAAATCGACGGCGAAGATCGAGTTCGACTCGCCGAACCAGCTTCGAGATCGGCAAATGGCGCGCGAACGCCGCGGCGCGTAAAATTCTTTCGAAAATGGTGACGCCGCTCACGACGATCGCCCGAACCGCCGAGCCGCCACCGTCGCCTTCAGCAAATCAAGGTAACGCAAAGCGAGCTTCGATCGGTCGAAGTGCTCGCGCACGTACATCAGCCCTTCCCGTCCAAAGCGCGCGGACAGTTCAGCGTCTTCTGCAAGTTTCAACACGGCGGCGGCGAGATCCTCGGCATTGTCGGGCGAGATCGCCACTCCGGCACCCGCCTCCTCCAAAAGCTCCTGCGCCTCGCCTTCGACGCCGAGCACAATGGGCCGCGCCATCGCCATGGCCTCGAACATCTTCGATGGAATGACTTTCTTGAACGTGTCGCTCTTGCGCAGGAGAATGATGCTTGCATTAGTCGCCGCCCACACGGCGGGCATGTCACTCTTCGGCAACTGACCGACGATACGGAAATTACCAAGCTTCATCGCTTCGCCGCGTTCCTCCAGCCGGCGCCGCTCGGCGCCGTCGCCCACCAGTAAGAAACCGATCCGTGGGTCGTCTTTCAAAAGTGCGGCGGCGTCGAGAATGGTGTCGAGCCCATGCGCCATGCCGTGAGTACCGACGTAAGCGGCGACGAAACGGCCTCCGAGATTAAAGCGGCGCTTGATCTCTTCGCCGTCCACCGCGCAACTGAATAGGCTCAAATCGACACCGTTTTTGATTACCTCGACCTTACCGGCGCCGCCGCGCGCCTCAATGTGCGGCACGAAGGAATCGGTCACAGAGACAATACGGTCGGCGTGGCCATAGGCGAAGACCTCAATCGCTTCCAGCAAACTAATGACCACGCCTTTCTTCATCGCGCCGACGGTGACGATGCTCTCTGGCCAAAGGTCGCGGATTTCCAGCACCCAAGGCGCTCGCTTCACGAGCCGCGCTAGGAGGCCGGTCAGGCCGCAAAAGAACTGCGGTGAAGTGGATACGATCACGTCGGCCTTCGGCAGGAAGGGCAAAGCGAGCGTGGCGGCGATCATGTAGACAACATAATTCAGCGTGCGAAGGAAGAAGCCGTCGTTCGCCGCCAGAAAGCTCCACAGGCGAACCACCTTGACGCCATCCATCATTTCCGTCTGAAACAGTTTATTGTGGTAACCGGGATAAATCTTGCCATTGGGGTGGTTCGGCACGCAAGTGACGACTGTCGTCTCGTGGCCGCACCGCACCCACTCTCGGCAATGTTCTGACGTGCGCGAAGCCGGCGCGTTCACCTCCGGCGGATAGTAGTGGGTGAAAAAGAGAATTCGCATTCTCTTGACGCTCCTCCTTAACACTCTGCGCGGCGTCGACATCAAGCCACGGCTCAGCGCGTCGCTTTGAGAAACGCGATCGTCTCCGCTGCAACACGCTGAGCCGCCTTGCCGTCCCAGAGCTCCGGCACGCGTCCCCGCTTGCCCCCCGTTTTCAACACTTCCTCCGCAGCTCTTCGCACCGCGTGGGGCGAGCTTCCAATCAGCGTGTTGGTGCCTTCGTCGACGGTGATCGGCCGCTCGGTGTTGTCGCGAATCGTGAGGCAGGGCACGCCGAGCGCCGTCGTTTCCTCCTGCACGCCGCCGCTGTCCGTCAAGACGACCGCCGCCTGCCGCATGACTCCAAGGGATCGAAGATAGCTCAACGGCGGCGTCACGTGAATGCGCCCCTGTGCCAGCAAAGGCTCCAACCCCGCGGCGTCAACGGCCGCCCGGGTGCGGGGATGCATAGCGAAGAGGAGAGAAACGTTGCGGGAAACGTCGACTAGCGCCTCGATAAGTCCTGCGAGCTGCTTCGGATCGTCAACGTTGGAGGGGCGATGAAGGGTCACGAACCCCAGCCCTTCCTTCGCCGCATCCCGAAATGTGAAGGTGGCGTTGGTTTCGTGCAGAGTCGTCTCCACCGCCTGAGAGCGTTCAAGACAGGCGAGCAACGTATCGATCATCACATTGCCGACGAAGCGGATGCGCTCTGGCGCGACTCCCTCTTGCAGCAAATTATCCACCCCGGCGCGTTCGCTGGTCAGCAACAGCGCCGAAAGCCGATCGGTGACCAAACGATTGATTTCCTCCGGCATGGTGAGATCGTTGCTGCGCAGTCCCGCTTCGACGTGAACGACTGGGATGAGCAGCTTGGCGGCCACGAGCGCTGTCGCCATGGTTGAATTCACGTCGCCGACCACAAGCAAAATGTCGGGACGGTCTGCGATCAGCTCCGCCTCAAGACGAAGCATGATGCGCGCTGTTTGTTCCGTGTTGGTGCCGGAGCCCACTTCAAGGTTCGCCTCCGGCTCGGGTATTGCCAGTTCTTCGAAAAACGCGGCGTTCATCGCGACGTCGTAATGCTGTCCGGTATGGATCAGCTTGGCGGTGACGCCGCCAATCCCCGCCAGCGCCCGCATGATTGGCGCGATCTTCACAAAATTGGGACGCGCCCCCACGACACAATGAACGCTCCACACTCGACCCATCATTCGCTCCATCCTGTCCTCGAACCGCCGTTCGCAAGGCCACCAAACCGAAAGCGGTGTGGCGCCTTGCCCTGATTTATAGTTCAGGCCAAAACGACCTTCGGCGAGTTGACGCCGGCTTTGCGGCAGGCGTTGCGCGAATCGACGACGAGCGGCGCGTTCTCGACGAGCGCAGCGTAATCGACGCCATCGTGATCAGTTACGATCAGCGTCGCGTCAAACCGGCGCGCGAGATCAGGCGACCACGCCTCGCTTTTGCGTCCGGTCAGTCTCGCGTGTTCGCGGCTGTGGGGAATGATCGGAACAAACGGATCATGAAACGCGACTTCGGCCCCACGCGCCTCGAGAAGGTCGATGAGGCGCAGCGCCGGGCTTTCGCGCATGTCGTCGATGTTCTTCTTGTAGGCGACACCCAAAACTAGAATCTTTGAGCCGTTGAGGCCTTTGCCCTGTTGCTGATCGAGTGCGAAATTGAGCTTGTCGACTACGCGTTTCGGCATACCCGAGTTGATTTCACCCGCAAGCTCGATAAAACGAGTTACCACGCCAAACTCTCGCGCTTTCCATGTCAAATAGAACGGGTCAATTGGAATGCAGTGGCCACCGAGACCGGGTCCTGGATAAAATGGCATGAACCCGAAAGGTTTCGTCTTGGCACCATCAATTACCTCCCAAACGTCGATCCCCATCGCATCGAATATGACCTTCAATTCATTGACAAGTGCGATGTTCACTGAGCGAAAGATGTTTTCGGTAAGCTTGACGGCCTCGGCAGCGCGTGTCGAACTGACTGGCACGACGTGGCTGACAAAATTCTCATAGAGCGCCATGGCGGCCACCAGCGCCTGAGAAGAATCGGCACCGACTATCTTTGGTGTTGATGAGGTCGTGTAATTCTCATTGCCTGGATCTTCTCGCTCTGGCGAAAAAGCGAGGAAAAAATCCTCGTCGCACGCAAGACCACTCTTCTCAAGGAGGGGCCGCACGACCTCAACGGTTGTGCCAGGATACGTTGTCGATTCAAGCACTACAAGTTGACCACGGCGCAGATAGCGAGCAATAGATTCAGCGGTTTTCTCGACGAAAGATAGATCTGGGCAAAAATGGAGGTCAAGCGGAGTAGGAACACAAATCAGCAGAGCGTCCGGCTCAGACAAACGCGAAAAATCCGATGTCGCAACGAATTTTTTGGAGTCAGACATGGCCTGGATTTGCTCGGCAGGAATATGGCGCAAATAACTGTGACCTCTCATGAGCGATTTAGTCTTTTGCGGATCAATATCAAAGCCCGTCACGGTGAATCCGGACTTAGTAGCCGCGAGGCAGAGCGGCAGCCCCACATAACCGAGTCCGATTATCCCAATTGTAGCGTCAATAGCTTTCAGCTTCCGCGCCAAAACTGACCCGAGCTGTTCGACGTCTTTGTGCATCATGTGGCCCTCTCGATACTCTCCTAGTCACGCCGGCATGGCGCGAGATGTCAAAGATCGTCCCTCGATTGGAGAAAGTTTGATATACACGATCATATGTCCTTGCAACGCAGAACCGGATCGGCCTGCTTCTCCGCGACCATGTTGCGCTGTTTGGGCGACGCGACTATCGCCGCGTCGATGATCTGGCCTCTTATCGCCAGGAAGCCGGCGTCGCGAAGCGCCGTATCAAATTGCCGGAACAAGGCGTCGACGGTGTCCGCCTTCCTCCGCGCCTCGCGAAATGTCCAAATCGTATTGGCGTCGGGAACCGCGTCAGACAGGCCAAGTCCCGAGAAAACGCATGAACGACAGTCGGTTCATGATCAGATATCCGCAGCGCTCGTTTGACAGCGAATGCATCGCTTGCAGGATCAGCACCTTCAACATGAACACATGGTCAAACGGCGGTCGCCGCCGTTTGACCTGTCGCCGTGCGGGACGACCGCCTCCAGAGGTGGTCGGAACGTCTCGAAATCAACAAGCGCTTTCACGCGCGCCGGATCATCGCTCTTGGCCGAAAATTCCGTGCGACGCTCGTCGAAGAAAAGCGGGCGCTCCTTGTCCGTCGTCGAATGATTTGAGACAGGCTAGGCTGCAATTTAGTGGAGGATGCGACTCACCTGACGATTGAGTTTAAGCGGCGGTCATTTGATGTTGCAAGCGTCGATTCTCGATTGTCATGCGTTTGATCCTTTCTCTTTCGCGCAGCGCCGCGTCCGCAGTAGACGTCGGCGGGCGCGAGAGTGTTCAGGCTCTCGTGATAGCGGCGATGATTGTAGTGATCGACGAAGGCGCCGATCTTCGCCTTCAGGTTGCCCGGCAGATAATAGTTTTCGAGCAGGATGCGGTTCTTGAGCGTTTGATGCCAGCGCTCGATCTTGCCTTGGGTCGGTGGATGCAACGGCGCGCCGCGAATGTGCTCGATTTAATGATCGTTGAGCCATGTCGCCAGATTGCCCGAGATATAGGACGAGCCGTTGTCCGAGAGCAGACGCGGCCGATGAACGACATGGGCCTGATCCAGGCCGGATGCTTGGAGCGCCATATTCAGCGTCTCGGTCACGTCCTCAGCCTTCATCGTCGTGCACAGCTTCCAGGCGACGATGTAGCGTGAGAAGTCGTCGAGAATGGTGCTGAGATAGAACCAGCCCCAGCCGATCACCTTCAGATAGGTGAAGTCCGTTTGCCAGAGCTGGTTGGGCGCGGTGGTCTTGTCCTTAAACTCATCCGCCGCTTTGACGACGATGAAGGCCGGGCTCGTGATCAGATCATGCGCTTTGAGTAGGCGATAGACTGAAGCTTCTGACACCTAAATACTTTTTCGTATCGACGAAGCGCGCGGCGAGTTCCCGCGGCGACAGTTCCGGCTCATCGAGCGCCAGTTGAACGATCTCGTCGCGAGTCTCATCGGGGATGCGGTTCCAGATGCGCGACGGTCGGGACGGCTTGTCGGCCAAAGCTTCCAATCCGCCGGACCGATAGAGATCGCACCAGCGGTAAAATGTCGGACGTGCGACGCCGATCTTCTCCAGCGTCTTCCTTGCCGGCGATGCGACTGCTCAACAGGGCGGATGATCTCCAGCTTCTCGGAGGCGGGATATCTCATTCCTCGTCTCCCCCATCCGCGATCATGCTTTTTTAAGCAGTCGCAATTCGAGCGCCTGCTCGGCGACGACCTCTTTCAGCTCCTTGGCCTGCCGTCGCAGATCCTTGCCCTCGCCGGTCGTCGCCGCCCGCGCCGTGTCGCCGGCAAGACGCCGTTTGTCGGCTTCGAGGAACTCTTTCGACCAGGAATAATACAGGCTCTCGGCGATGCCTGCGCGTCGGCACAACTCGACGATGCTGTGCTCGCCGCGCAGGCCATCGAGAGCGATGCGGATTTTCTCCTCGGCCGAATAATGCCGGCGAGTCACGCGGCGAATATCTCTCACAAGCCGTTCAGACGAAGGTTTCGGGCTATCGGATTTCTGGCTCATCTTCACTCCCTGACGGTTACGATGAGCCAGAAATCCTCCTTTCAGCAATCCGCCCAGTTTGTCTCAAAGGCCCTGACGCCGGACACGCTTGACCTTGACCAATTGGTCCCACCAAGCGGAGCTTTCAGGCGATGAGTGTCTACGGACTTCACGTGGACGGATGTGAACCAGCCAGTCCGCAGCATCTCGGCCAGCGCACAAGCGTCACTCTTGTCTCTTTTGATCCGACGGCTCTTGATCGCATCCGCCGCGCGCGGCGCGTCCATGCAAATCATTGGATAGCCCATGGCCGCCAACGAACGGAATAAATGCGGCGTGGACGGCCCACTTCCAACCCGACTCTCGTGAGCTTGTCCTTGATCGTCGTAAGACTGCTTCGATCATATCGGGGTGGGTGTCGGCCATTCCGCGCGCCAAACGATCTTGCCACCGTCGTCCAAAATGCGCACTGCCGTTCGCTTGCCGCCCACGTCCAATCCTGCAAACACCGTCATCGCTGCTCTCCCATTCGCCGTCCAACGAATCCCCAGCGAGGGTCACCCCCACCGCCGGGGAGCAGCAACCTCATGTACCAGATCGATTGGCTCCGTAGCTTGGCAGTTCCGCTCATTTTCAAAAGGCGGCCCGCGGCGGCCGCGGCGGACGGGTACGTCTAACCCTCCCATGAGTACCCGCGGCAAAGCCCGGGTAGACAAACCGCTGGGGATGAGTGGCATTGTCCATGTGCTCAAATCCAGGGCACAGAGAATCCAAAATTTTCGGGACAAGTTAGGAGTTTGCGCGACTCTCCCGGAGAATTGATTCGGCTCCTACCCGTCAGCTTAAACGATTGTGAAGACGCCGCTCCCATTCCAGCGCTTGGCGCACGATCTCTTTGAGGTCTTCATGCCGGGGAGTCCAACCAAAGGCGGATCGGATCCGCGCGTTTGCGGCGATGACTGCCGCCGGATCGCCGGGCCGGCGCGGCGCATAATCGACTGCAAAATCGACGCCGGACGCCTTCTTCACCGTGTCGATCACCTCCAGCACCGAATACCCGCGCTGATAGCCGCAGTTGCATACGAGGCTGGCGCCGCCGCCGCGCAGATGGCGCAGTGCATCCCTATGGGCGCGGGCGAGGTCGGAGACTTGAATATAATCGCGCAGGCAGGAGCCGTCCGGCGTCGGATAATCCGTGCCGAACACTTGCATCTTAGGGCGATAGCCCAGCGCCGCCTGCACGGCGACCTTGATGAGATGGGTGGCGTTCGGCGTCGACTGGCCGGATCGCCCCTTGGGATCCGCGCCGGCGACGTTAAAATAACGCAGCGCGACATAGGACAGGTCATAGGCGCGCGCTGCGTCCTCCAGCATCCATTCCACCATCAGCTTGGAGCGGCCGTAGGGCGACATGGGCTTGAGCCGGTCGTCCTCGGTCACCGGATTTTGCGTCGGCTCGCCGTAGACGGCGGCAGTGGAGGAAAAGATGAAGCGCTTGACGCCGCAGGAGACGGCAGCCGCAAGCAGCGTGCGCGCTTTGGCGGTGTTGTTGAGGTAATAAAGCAAGGGATCGGCGACCGATTCGGGGACGACCGTCTTTGCGGCGAAGTGAATGATCTCGTCAACGTCATGTCGGGCGATAGTTTGGGTGACGAGGCCTTCGTCGCCGAAGTCGCCCACGACGAGAGGGACGCCCTCCGGCACCGCCCAGCGAAAGCCCGTCGAAAGGTCGTCGAGCACGACGGCGTGCTCCCCCGCGTCTCTCAGCTCGAGAACCATGTGGCTGCCGATGTAGCCTGCGCCGCCTGTCACCAAAATCGTCACTTAGTCGCCTTTCTGTCATTCGACGATTTCGTCAAGGTCGTGGTCTCGTGAGTGTCACACATTGGTCACCCGTCATGACCTTTGGCATAACAGGCGTCGACGGCGACCATTCCAAGACCAACGCTTTCAAATTCATCAAGCCATGCTCTCGCGACCGCGTCGACCGAGAATTCTTGAACACCCTTTCTTCCCGCGGCGCCGTACGCGGCGCGAAGCTCCTCATTGCGCAGAACGAGCCGCAAGCCATCTGCGAGTTCGGCCGGGCCTGCGCTGTTCGGTACGAGAACCCCCGCCTCTCCGCCTTGCAACAGCTCGCCTATCGCGCCAGGACAATCAGTGGCCACAACGCAAAGGCCCGTGGCCAATGCCTCCGCTACCGCGTTGGGGAACCCCTCGTATCGAGCTGGGTGCACGTAAAGGTCAGAGACCAGGAGCTCCGCTTGCGGCGCACGCGTGACGCCTGGAAGCTTTATGCGCTCAGAAAGACCCTGCGCACGAATCCGCTGCTCGAGGCTCGGCCGCAACTCTCCCTCGCCGAAGATCAGAAGGTCCCACTCCGGCGCTTCGCCGGCAATCATCGCGAAGGCGTCGATGAGCCGGTCGTAGCCCTTTTGCGGCTCGAGCCGCCCCAGAGATATTATCCGCCGACGCGCCGAGACGCCGCGTTGCGCGCTGGATAGCGGCGCACTCGGAATTTCGACCGGATTGGGGATGATGCCCGCCTCTATGTCGAGATGTTGGCGAAACCATTCGGCGATGCTCCTGGTCTGCACGCATAGGCGTGAAGCGCTCGGGTAGACGATAGACCGAAGCGCTTTTTTGATGAGCGATGTCCGATAATGCGCCGGATGATTGCGCTCGCTAATAACCACCGGAATGCCAAGACTTCGAGCCGCGACCACGGCCGGGATATTGGCGTCCACCAGGAACGCCACCACGACGTTAGGCCGGATGCGCTTTAGCGCCGCGTGCAGCCGGGCAAGCCGGCGAATATTCGTGCTGATGAAACCGGCGACGCCGGGCGCCGAGCGAAAGAGGCCAAGCCGATGGCGCACGACGGCGTCCCGCAACATATAAGGCGAAGCGCGATCTTCCTCCTCAAAAGTCAACAGGTGGACCTCGAAGCTGAGATCCGCCCATTTCGAGCAAAGAGTGCTGGCGACGCGCGCCGCGCCGCCGCCGGACAGGTTCGGAATGACGAAGGCGATGCGTTTCATGCGGCGGCCCGCGTTTCGGGTGCCGCGGCACCGTGGGCTGGTGCCCCAACGTAGACAGTTTCGAGCCAAGCCTGCAACATCACCAGCGACCAAAGGTGACTGCTGCCGTCGACCTGATTCTCGAGGTGCGCCTCCCAAAGTTTGCAGACCGGCGCGGCCTGGAGCACGCCCCATTTGCGGATCACGGACTCCGACAGCAGATGCGCGCCCCACTCTCTAAGCGGGCCGCGCAACCACTTCCCTATAGGCGCATTGAATCCGGTTTTGGGACGGTCAACGAGGGCTTTCGGCACGTGGCGGTAAAGCACTTGGCGCAAGCACCACTTGCCCACTCCGTCGCGCCACTTGAGGTGCATCGGAAGTCCCCAGGCGTGCTCGACGACGCGATGATCGAGCAGCGGCACACGCGCCTCCAAGGACGCAGCCATGGTCGCGCGGTCGACCTTGGCCAGGACGTAGTCGATCATGAATGTCTGGGCGTCATGGAACATCATCAGTTCGTCAAAATCACTGGTGACTGCCTTACTTGCTTGCCAATGAGCGAGATCGCACGCCGAGCCCGAAATCACGACGTTCGGATCGGGCCAATGGACGACAAACGGCAGGTAGCAGTCGTTGAGATCGTGACCAGCATATTCGATGAGGCGTGTGGCGTGCCAGAGTTGGCGCGCAATTCCGCCGCCGTAGCGGAAGCCCTCCTCTCGAAACCGCTTCGCGCCGACAGCGTTCGCACCGCAACGGAGCGCGCGGCGCAGCGCCGCCGGCATCCACGCCATCCGCCTCCTGGCCTCCGCCGCCTTGTAGAAGCGCGAGTAGCCGTAAAAGAGCTCGTCGCCGCCGTCGCCCGAGAGGGCGACGGTCACGTTCTCGCGCGCCATCTTGCTCAGCAAGAACATCGGAACGCCGGAGGGGTCCGCGAGCGGCTGATCATAAATTGCGGGAAGTTCGGCAATGCACTCGAGCAACTCACGCTCGGTGACATAAAGCTCGCGATGTTCCGTGCCGAGGTGCCGCGCCACCGCTTTGGCAGCCTCCGCCTCGTTGATCTCAGGACTGTTGAAGCCGATCGAGAACGTGCGCACGGGCATTTTCGACAGGCTCTGCATTAGGGCGGCGACGGTGGAGGAGTCTATCCCGCCGGATAGAAAGGCACCTAGCGGCACGTCCGAGACGAGTTGCCGCGACACCGCATCGCGCAGCAACGCTTCGAGCTCGTCGATGGCTTGCGCGTCGTCCCGAGCGTGAGCGCGCTCGATCCGCTTGCTTCGCACAACATCGGCAAGGCTCCAGTAGCGGGCGCTCCTCATCTCTCCCGAGGACGCGATGGAGAGGATGACGCCTGGCTCGAGCGAGCGTGCAGCGGCGTAGATCGTCATTGGCGCACGAATACAATTATATTGCATAAACGAGCCGATGGCTTGGATATCGAGCGATCGGTCGAAGTCGGGCAGAGCGGCGAGCGCTCGAAGCTCTGAGGCGAAAGCGACGCCGCCAGGGCTCAAGCTATAAAACAGCGGCTTGACGCCGACGCGGTCGCGAACGAGGTGCAGTGTGCGGGATTCTCGATCCCAGATCGCAAAGGCGAATATGCCGTTAATGCGGCGCGTGGCGGCCTCGACGCCCCACACGGCCACAGCGTTGACCAAAACCTCGGTGTCGGAGGAGCCACGGAAGGAGACGCTTTTTGCTTCGAGCTCCGCACGAATCTCCGCCGTATTGTATAGCTCGCCATTGTAGGTGATGACCAGTCGCCCGCAGGCCGACGTCATGGGTTGACGGCCCTGCTCGCTGAGATCGATGATCGCGAGGCGGCGATGGCCGAGCGCCAATCCGGCCTCCTTGTCGATCCAGACGTCTCCGCCGTCGGGACCGCGATGCGTCAGTGTTGCGCATATGCGAGCGATGTCGGACTGGAGATCACGCTCGACGCCAAGGCGGCGCACTCCGGCAATGCCACACATGGATCAGTCCCCCTAACAATCTTGCGACGGATACTGTCTAGAACGCGCGCTTGTCAGAGCCCTTTGTGCTGGGCGGTGCAACAGCGCAAATTGCACCGAAGAGGGCGATCTCCCCGATAAGAATCGTGGCCCCCCAGGCTAGAGCTAGCAATGAGACATTCGTACCGGCCAACCAAAGAAACGGTGCCGCTATGAATAGCCTTGCCACGTTGACAATCGCCTCCAGGGACGGGCGGCCGAACTTGTGCACTCGCATATTCATGAGTCCGACGGGGATCGCAAGTGCGTAAGCTCCGACGAGCAGCGCACAGACGGTGCCGATGTCAGGGTAACGAGACCCGTAGATGCGTTCGATAACAGTGGAGGCCGTTAGAATTGCAACTACCAGACTAAAGAGGAGTCCGAAAACGCGGAGAAGGAAGCCAGGGCTCATCGTCTGCGAAGGAATGTCAAAACTCGCGGACGAGATTCGGGGAAGCATGAGGACGCGCAAGGCTCCATTCACCAACAGCAAGGGGGCAACAACTGTTGAGGCGAGGCCGAGGGAACCCACTGCAACCGCGTCAAGACGCGCGGCGGCGACCGCCTGCGGTAAATAGACGCAAGCATTGTATGTGAGCGCGGATAAATAAACGAATGCGGAGTACTGAAACGCTGGCCACAGCACACGCCGATGATCATAACGAGCATCTTCCATGAGTGAGCGAACCCGGCTCAGCGTCACGCCCACGACGGGAACGGCAAAGATTGCAAACGCGATGATTGCCCAGGAGCCCGTGATCAACGCCAGACCGCCGCTGATTAGACGCACCAGCGAGAACACAAAATTCGCGCGAGCAAAAGAGGTGTGCGCCTCTCGCCCCTGATCGACCGTTCTGAGTCCATTCCAAAGATTGAGTAGCGCTGCGCAAATGACAGCCACACCCCAAGCACGCTCACACTCGATGGCGATCAACGGGATGCCGATTGGAACGAGCAGAACTACCAACAGCAGTCGTGTCCGCACGAGAAGACTTAAGTAAGCCGCATCGCCGCTGTGTGCAAACTGACGCACGGCGCTGACGCTGAGGCCGAAATCCAACAACGTGCTGCCAAAGAAGGTCCCTGCGACGGTAAGACTGAGCTTCGCGAAGTCATCCGTCGACAGCAATAGTGGGGCGACCGCCAAGATGATGAAGGTGCTGACATTGACGGCGACGCCTGACCCAAGAACTTGAACGAAGCTCTTGGCGCTCGGAAACATCTCCAGCAAACGTCAGTGTGGCGTTCGCCTAGCCACCAGCTCGTGGCAGCCGAGGCTCGTGGCGACCTTGCTTTTCACCACTTGGAACCCGCGCGCCTTAAGAAAGGCCGCCAACACGTCGTGCCTTGCGAATTCGAACGGAAACCCGCCCATCCAGTCTACCAGATCGTGAGAGAGGCTCATGCCGCGGTTCTTCTGGTAGTCCAGCAGCTGGCGGATCGCCACCATTGGCTTCAACATTAACGTGTATTTGATAAGATTGAGCGCATGGCCAAGAAATCCCAGCACATAGGCGTAGGCCAAGGCGAGCGGCTTGGGCAAAGCGTTATATGTATACTTAACAAGCCACCAAATCCGCGATTTGAGGTCCTGGTCATTGTAGATGGCGATGAACAGTGTACCATTTGGCGCCACGCGTTGCAAAGCGAGTTCGATGCCTAGCCACATGGCACCCGTGTGGTGGAGCACGCCCCAGGAATAGACTATGTCGAACTGGCCGAGCCCGTCCAGGAATTCCTTATCCAGGGCGCTGCCTTGCTGGATCTGCCAGTCTGGGTCTTCCGCAAAGTAACGTCGCTTCAGTTCGGCGGTACAGGCCACAGAGTTCGGATCGAAGTCAAACGAATAGGCGCGCGCTCCGAGACGGCGAGCCGCGAGACTGAATAACCCGCTGCCGCAGCCGACGTCAAGAAAACTGCGGCCTACGAGCGTTTCCACGCCGAGCATTTCTTTGAGCGACGCCTCCGCCTCCGCGACGCGCTCGTCGGTGAGGCGGGTCAGGAAACGCGCCCAGTTTTCGCCAAAGGCGAAACGATTGCGATCGTCAAGAGGTTGAGGCGTCATGAGCAAGGGTCTTAACCATTTAAGCAGTTACTGAAGACCAGCGCGTACGACCGTTGTCAACGCTGGCGCTAGTTGTGACAGGGTCGACGACCCGACGGCCGCGCCGGACTGGCGTAGCAAATGAAACAAATCAAAGAGCGAGTCCGCGAAATAGCTCGACTTCGAGTGGCCGATGAGCACCACGGGAAGCGCGTCCACAGAGCCGCTCTGTTCCTTCTCATACCGTAGGATCATCCGCGCCAGCTGCCGGGCGGACAGTAAATTGAAATCCGCGATGACATAGTCGCGCGCGAGAATTTCCCGCAATCGCTCGAGCTTCGATTGCCCGCGTCTCGCCAGCGGCGCCTTATAGAATTGTGAAATGACGCGCCGCGTCATCACGCCCTGCGGGTTCCAATAGAACCTAGCGCTCAAGGGGCCGCAGTGCGTGAGGATCGGCACCTCAATCAGCGGCCCCTCCTTCCAATACGGCGACAGTTGGTAGCTGGTATAGTCGAAGTCTCCGTAGCTCGCGTTGAAACGCGCGCCCGGAGCGATGGTGCTGTCTATCAGGATTCCGTGCCGCGCGAGAATGTCGAATAGCGACCGATGCCGCCGCATCGACCAAGCACCGGCGCGATAGGCGATCGGTCGGTAGGCCGGATCGATCGGCGACAGAAGATCTCGCAAGTATTGGCACGAGCGGGCGACGACGTTGTCGATCCGCTCAGGCTCGAGCAGGCTCAGGTCATAGAGAGACCCGTCGAGCGCAACGCGCCCGTCGACCAACGGACCAGCGAAGAACCACATGGGGTGAATATGGAGCTGGACGTCGTGCCCCCGGCCAAACAGCTCCTTGAGCTGCTGCTCGACTGGCTCGTATTGCGTGGCGATGCCGTGCTCTCGGAAATAGATCTGCTGGCCGACCTCCGCGAAGATCGTGAGACGAAAGCCGTGAAGTTCGAGAATGTCGGCGAGATGACGCGTGGGAATGCACTGCTCGCGCGTGGTCAGCCCCGAGCCGTCGCCGAATATCTCGTAATCTAGAGAGAAGACCAGCTTTATATCGCCCATGCAATGCATCCTGCGGCCGGATGTTGTGACATTCTCGTCTCTCCGATCCTCACAGCCGCGCGGCTCACGCACGCGCTTCCGACACCACGGCCTTCAGCTTCCCGCTGGCGGTGCGCGGAATGGCCGACAGATAGGTGATTTCGAACGCAAGCTCGTCACCGAGCTTGGCGCGGATCTCCTCGCGCAACTCGGCCTCGTCCTCCGCGGAGAAATGCAGACCCTTGACAATCCGAAACTCGAGCGTGTAGTCGGCGGCCTGCACGATCTGCGCCTCCAGCACGTTGACGAGCTTTTTGAAGATGTGATCCAAACGGCCAATGCGCCGGCCGTCCGGATAACTCACGTAGTCATCCTCTCGGCCCAGGATTTCGTCGAGGAGCTGTCCTTTACGCCCGCACGGGCAAGAGCTCTCGTTCGACAACCTGACGAGATCGCCGATGGCGTAACGGTACAGCGGCAGGGCCGAGTTATGGTAACTGCTGCCACGCATTCGGAATACCCCTTGATCATCTGTAGGCTCGAATTCAACTTTCGCGAAGTAATCGTCGATATGAATTCGGCCACGGTCGCACTCGTAAGCATTTACGACGCCCTCGGTCATGCCGTAAATTTGCACCACGCGGCATCCGAACACGCGCTCGATTAGTTCTCTCTGTCTTGGAACCAGTTTCTCTGAACTGCAAGAAATGAACCGAATCCCACAGTTCTGCGAAATCGCTACGAGGCCAGCCTGCTCAATCAGTGAGGCAAAATGGCCGAGCATCGACGGATAACCATGCATGCACGTAATTGAGCTGCGCGCAATCTCCTCCAGGTAGCTGCGACACGTCTGAGGCCCCAGATGGTATTGGCTCATGAGCAGCTGCCGCGTGGGGTACGAGTAAATCCAATAAGGAGGCGCCTTGCGCTCGCGACCGACCAGTGGCTTGCCGATGAAGTAGACGAACCAATCGTCGTGGGTCACGCCATGCACGCCGCGGAACTTCCAGTAGAAGGCCCACAGCTGGCTGATGAACTCCAGCGAAACCGGATAGTTCAGGCCACTGCCCGACGTGCCGCTCGTAAACCATGTTTCTACCGTCGCACCGCGGTCGACGAGGCGGCCCATATTCTGCTTCACGACCGCTTTCGAGGCGGTGCAAGGAGCCAAGTCGGGCCTCAAAAGCCTGTCGTAGCGCCCGTCGTAATCCTGGTAGTCCAGCTCCTGGTAAAGCTTCAGCAGCTCGCGCACTCTGCTGTTCCAACGCCGCCGCTCCTTCCAGAGCGCAGCGTAGTTTGCAGCCAAGCATTGAGCGAAATACGGCGCGCGCGCGTAAAGAATGTCCAAGATCTTCACGTTACAAACTCTTTAGAAAAGCAACGTAATCGTCCACAGAAGACAGTGACGGCATAGCGCCGCGCGGTGTGTGCTGGCCGAGCGCATCAAGTTGCGCCAGGAAGTGGCCGACGTCGCCCGCCCGATAGACAGTTACCCCTTGGGGGCGTGGCACCGTATCGCTGGCGAGAACTGGAACGCCTTCGCTCAGCGCCTCGAGCACCGCAATCGAGCTGCCGTCGGTCGATGTAGGACGCAAATAGACGTGCGCTTTCCGCAGCAGCGCCTTGAAATCCACGGAGGAGCGGTAGTGTTCCGCGGAGCTCGTGTTTTGAGGGTCGATTTCTTCCTTCGTGTAAGCCCCGGCCGGATCAAGAAACAAGACCCAATATCCGCGCCGCTTCAGCTCCGGCAGAACTCGCGCAATAAAGCTGAAGCCGTACACCTCCCGCCCTTCGATGAAAGTCTTGTTGTGAGCGTAAACGAGCGCAACCTTGCCACCCCTTTCTTCGATAATCCGAGACAAGCGGGCGTCGAGCGGCTTCTGCTCTTCTCTGTTCTCTATCGAGAAAATGGGGGTGAGCAATGCAAGCGGCCTAACGCCCCGCTGGGCGAAACGGTCACGAATGTCGCGGTTGAGAAGGATAAAGCCATTCGCAAACCGAGCTGCCCATGCGTTTCCAAACGCGTCGAAGTCAAACCCGTTGCCATGCACCATATGGATGACGCGGCTTCCCAAGAGGCGTCCGAACGCGGTGCCGAGCAGACGTTTCACAGGCTGCGAGAAGTTAAAATGGAGCACATCCGGCGGGCTCCAGAGCTGCGTCCAAAGGCTCCGCCACCCGATAACTCGAGCTTCGATGTCGTCGCGGCCGGCTAGCGCGTCGCGGAGATTGGCGATGCTTGTGGCGACTCCGCCCGGTGGAGGCGGCAGCGGCCCCACCACGGTCACGCACAGGGGTCGGCCGGCGACACGGCGATCTGTCTCGTCACGCATAGATCGACACGCCGCGTTTCCATCCCGTTACGATGTTGTCCGTCAGGTCACGCCCGCCGACGGCGAAGAAATCAGCAAAATGCCGCCGATTGATTACGCGACGCTCGGGCGGCAGGTAGCGACGGCAGAATTTCTCCGGGTTGGCCTTTTGCATCAGCGTCATGTTGTGCACCTTGGTGCGCACCAAGTGGGAGCGGCCCGACATGTCGATCGAGACCTTTTCGAAAGTCTCCGGTTCCCACACCGGCTCCGTGACAATCTCCGGATAGAGGTCCTCGGCGACATGTACGAAGGAGAGATATGACATGGGGGCGCCGACGCCAATGACTTTAACGTCGAGGTCCAGCATCTTTTCGAAAGGGCTGCCCTTGCCGAATGGATAGATGCACTGCTCATGACCAGCGCAGATCTCGGACGCTGCGGGACCGATTGCGGCAACCGATTTTGTCGGGTGGGTCGAGCGGAAGGCGTCCGGGCTGAGGCGTACGGCCTCCGAGACGGCTCCCATGCCCGACCGCGTGCTGCGGGCGTCGAATATGCCTTCCTGCCGCATGTAGGCAATTGACGACATCGCCGGGAATGTCGGCGCGACGATCGTGCCGGTTGCCGTGACGACATCCTGCAGAACGCCGACGATCTCTCGCGCCGAGAGCGTCGTGTTGAGGAGCGAGGCGCTGGCGTGCACCATGACCACGTCGCCCGGCTTGAGGCCCAGATCGCGCTGGAGGAGCGCCGCCAGTTCGGCCTTGCCGAGAGGAGGCCCCAGCCGTGAGAGTGTCTTGCACGTCTTGAACTCGAGGCTCTTTAGCGTCTTGCGCGTTCGCTCGTCAATCGCGTGGGCTAACAAGCGCCGCAGGATTAGTCGTGAAGTCATGTTCACAGCCACTTGAGCGCCATCCAAACAAGGTGCGCGATTATCATAGTGACAAATGTCATCGAAAAAAACGCTCGTAGCCTCTTGAGGAACGACGGTCGGGCTGACATCGACGCGGCAGCCGCGATAAGCATCGGAACAAAAGAGGATAAGTGCCTGGATTCAGCTGAGGTTGCACCGATCAAGCACAAGAAAGCAGTGAAGCAAGCGAGGAAAAACACGGGCGGTGCGCCCCGCGCATCTCTGTCGAACAGGACGGTGGCTACCGCTGCCAGGAACGCGGGAAGAAGCATCACCCAAAATGATATTGCAGCGAGTGACTTGAAGAATAAATAGGCACTGCCCGAGACGAAACCGACCCAGACAGGTATCGGCATGAGCATGACGTAGAGCGGCCCGACAAATACACGAACAAGTAGCGGTTGCTTAACTATTAGCATCATACCGAGACTCTCGGCGCCGGAGCTTTCCTCTGCAAACGATTTGTATGTTTCGTGGCCCCGCTCCAACTGCCCCAGCGCCTCGGTACCGACAACTTGAACCACCGCGGCGAGACCGACGAGTCCAATCAGTCCAAAGCTGTTGACCCACAAACGCTCCGAGCCGCGAATGTCTCCGGCTACGACCAGCCCCCCCAACGCGGCGGCAGCGAGTAGAAGCGGAACAAACACGAACTCTGTCCTTAGGAAATAAAGAACATAACCAATCGCTGGGCTTGCCGCAATTATGAGCAGAAGCCGTAAAGCGGATCGTCCTTTGAGGTATGAGACCCACAAGTACGCTAATGCCGTGATCACGAGCGTTGGATATGCGTCGCGAATATGAATGGTCGCTGACAAAAGGAAGAGCCCGCACACACAAAACGGCGCACAGACCCATAAGGCCATCCTCGGGTCGTGACCACGCGAGCGCTCTACCAGGCCGACGGTGAGGGCCCCGGCGGCGGCCATGGCGACGATGTTAAGCGAGATTCCAATATACGGAAATCGCTCAAGGCCAAACCCGTCAGCCACGTCATAGAGAAAATTCCACGCAACTATGACAAGCGGTGCTTCGGTTAGTACCTTGATCTCCTCCAAAGTTGTTGCGCCTCTCCCGGTTGCAACAAAAGTATAGAATTTTTCATCATCCAACAGCGTGTTGTAGGCGATGTTGGTCGGGCCTTGCATGAGGATCACGAGCCCCGCCACAAGCCAATAGAACGCCACCAACAGAGAATAGGTCCTGCGAGCGCTCATGGCACGCGGTCCCATCATTTGCAATGCAAGCCAAAGCGGCGTCGCCAGTACAAGCATGAAGAGGGGCGGGGAAGCTGCCGAATACACGTAAGAATGCAGGACTGATCCGCCAAAAAAAGCGGCGAGCACAAATGTGCGAAGTTCCCTCCAGATTGGCTCCGCAGGTTTGCGTCCATTATCGACACGATTAGTCGTTGTGGCCACGTTGAACCGCCCCGGGTTTGATGGTGTGGAACGGCCCCTCTCGTGCAGCATCGAAGTGCTAAAGACGTGGCTGTTGGAAAACGCCACGAGCATAAGGGAGCCGTTCCGTGAAGCAGGCTAGCATCATCGGGCTGGATTTGGCCAAGCAGATATTTCAGGTTCATGGCGCGGACTCTGATGGGTCCGTGATTTTCAGCCGGAAGCTGCGGCGGACGGACGTGCTGCGCTTTTTCGAAAGGACGCCTCCGTGTCGTGTGGCCATGGAAGCGTGCGGAAGACGCGCGCCCTTTTGATCGGCCAGCGGACGCAGGCGATCAATGCGCTGCGCGAGTACCTGTCCGAACCCGGCGTGTTCGTCGGTGTCGGTATGGGAAAGGTCGCGGCCTTGATCGAGATCGTGCGAGACGAGGCGGACGCGCGCCTGCCGAAGTCGGCCCGCTTCGCATTGGCGGAACTCGCGAACCAGATCGAGGCCTTGGCGCGTCAGATCGGCAAGCTCGAACGCGAGGTCGTCGTCGAGGCGAAGCAGGACCACGATCTGCGGCGGCTGACGACGATCCCCGGTGTCGGCGCGATCACAGCCGCATCGGTGAGAGCTTTCGTTCCGAACCCCGCCGGGTTCAAATCCGGCCGTCACTTCGCGGCCTGGCTTGGTTCGACGCCCAAACCGCATTCGAGCGGCGGCAAAGAACGCGTGGTCGGGATATCGAAAATGGGCAACGCGATGTTACGCTCTTTGCTCGTTCTCGGTGCGTCGTCTGTCCTGCGACACATGAAAAGCCGCACCGAGGGACCGCGATGGCTGACGGCACTGTCAGCACGCCGCCCTTTTAAGATCGTCGCTGTGGCGCTCGCCAACAAAATGGCGCGGATCATATGGGCGTTGCTGACCAAAGGTGGAGTCTACAAAAAACCCGAAGTCAACGAGGTGGCGGCCTGAACCGGCGCGAACAAATGAGCTGACCGGCGCGAGCCGAGCAGAGGAGCAAGGTGCATTAGGACGACGATGATGCCTGGGGACGAAATCCCAATGCAGATGAGGCCATTCCGGCAATGCGCTCATAGCGCGTGGGTTTGATCAAGCCCTCTGCATCGCGGACTTCATCGAGGCCAGCAGTCTATGACCGCGCAGACAGGCCGGACATATGACCGCACCGTTCCAGCAGACTGAGTTGTTCGAAAAAGATCCTTGCCTCCAGGGCCGTTCCACATATGCCGGAGGCTGTTTCGTTTGAGTCACGCCGCCAATGCGGGTTCCTCGATCTGCGCATTGTAGCGCGCTTCGGCTTCGGCCGGTGGAATGTTTCCGATCGGCTCCAGCAGCCTCTTGTTGTTGAACCAGTCGACCCATTGGAGCGTGGCGCCGGCAGACCGTGCGCTCCAGCGGTAGCACGGTTTTGATCAGCGGCTTCCATGGCGTATGTCGGAACCACGCCTTGGCGGGAAAGACCGTCAGTTCGCGCCTTTCCTACCGATTCCGGCCTTTCGTTTGGCTCCGCGCAAAGCCGATCGGCTTGCGGCTCGCGCCGAGTGCGAGCCGCTCGCGCAGCTTCGGTTGATTGTCTTTCACTTGCTTCAGCAGATGATTGCCCGACGCGATCACCCGTTCGAACAATCTTGGCAATGCTCCGCATCAAGCGTGAACAGGCAATCCTGCAGCCCCAAAGCCTCGATCAGTTCGGGCACCGTTAGAATTTCATTGCTCTTTTCCGCCACCATCACATACGCGAGCACAATTTGGTCGGCGTGGCGCAGCGCCGACATCATATGCGCGGCCTTGCGATCGGCGAAGGCGTCGAAACTGCCGCGCAGCGTTTTGCCGTCGACGGCGATCACCGTCAGCCCCGCCTTGTCGAGCGCCGCCGGGAAGTTCGCGGCGTGGCGTCGAAACACCGCCTCCAGCGCCGGGAGGTCGACGCCTTGCAGGTTCAGCCGCAGACCGGAGTAGGACGGCGAATAGGGCAACTCCAGACCGAACGCCTCGTTGAGCCTTTGCAGATATACGCGGATAAACTCGTGCATCTGCCGATAGGAATTGGCGCCGGCGACGATGGCGAGGATCGCGTAAAGCAGCCCGGTCGCAAGCTCGAACCGCTTGCCCTCGCTGCGACGATGGTCCGGTATCTCGCGCAAAATCTCCAGCAGCGACGTCTGCATCGACAACCTCCGATTCGGGTTGTCGCCTATAGATTCAGACATTTCCGCAGGACGGAATCTCAAAATCGCGATCAAAGATCAGAGGATCAGAGAACTAAACAGCCCTGCCCGCCGCTCGCACCCGAGACCGTCATATCACCTCCAAAAATCCCTTGATTAAGGGTCGCCGTCCAGACATGAACAGCCCTGAGGTTTGATAGAACTTCTCGGGGGGAGAGCTGGCCCCAATGGGATCGAAGAATAGCGTAGCCAGGGCCAGGTAAGCGACGACCGCGGCCTCGAGCAGAATAAGTGGGGTCGACTTCGCCATGTTCCCGCGCTTGGCGATGAGCACCGCAGCGCCGGCAAGCAGAGCGATCGACGCCACTTGGCCGACATCGAAGACCATGCTGATGACGCCGTTCAAGTTCAACACGCAAATGGCAGCCACCAACCTTGCGACGACGTTGGCCAACCAATCGTCGCTTGCTCGACTGTCTCTCATTCGTTAAATGCGGGGGTTGCTCGCGCCGAACGGCCAGCCCACTCCGCTCTCTTAAATAACAGCGCCCGTCGCTCCACGAAGAGCCATGAAAGTACGGATGCGGTCGCCGAGGCCAGAAGAACGATCATCGCGCCCGCGGTTGGCGCGAGTCCCGCATCGAAAGCGATGAAGGCGTTCAGGATCGGCCCGTGATAAAGATAGAGGCCGTAACTTACGTCGTTGCCGCGAAGCAGCCGTGCGCTCAGCTCGCTACGCGTATGAGACACGGCGAGCACCAAACCGGCAAGCCCTATCGCCGAAATCGTGTTGATCGCGTTGCCTCCGATTTTCCACTCCGTCAACAGACCGAGCGTAATGGCGCTCGCAATATACCCTATGAACCACGGCAGCGCCTTTCCACGGAACAGCCACCCGATGCGATCCCAGAAACGTTGCGCGAGCACGCCGAGCAGGAACAGGCCGAGCCAAGGCAAGATTGAAACCTGCGTGAGCTTGGCGAGGAGCGTGCGCGCCCCATAAAGTTGGCCCAGGAACAATGCGTTTGCGGCGAGCCCTACGAGGGCTGCGACGATGAGGGCACCGTTCCCTCGCCGCCGAACCAGGACATAGATTAGTGGCAACATTGCGTAAAATTGCAGTTCGACGGGTATCGTCCACAGGCTGCCGTTCAATACGCCGACGCCGAATCCGCGCAGGAAGTCGGGGTTGTAAAACTGCGCGAAGCTCGCCTGCGCGGCGACCCACACCGCGAACTCGCCGGATTTCCAGGGCAGTTGCACGAACAGCGCCGCAAGCCCGATCGAGACCACAAGGCAAATCCACAGACCCGGAAATACCCGTAGCACGCGATTGCGATAGAACACGACGAGCGAAGGATGGCGCTCAAATGAGCGCGCGACAAGGAACCCCGAGACTACGAAGAAGATCGGCACGCCCGGGAAGATATGCAGCGCGCTCTGCAACCAGCCGGCGGGCACTTGGAGCTGCTCGCATACGTGCAAAACCGCCACCTGCGTCGCCGCGGCGAGGCGGATCAAATCGAAATTGTTGGCGCGGTGCTCGAGGGACGCCATCACGGGGGCTCAGCTTCGTTATATTGCGCAGGCGCGAATCCGCGCCCTCAGCGCCGCAATGGGGCGTTCGACGAAAAATACCAGGAGAACTGACAGGATGACGGCACCCGTTGTCGTGGCCAACCACCAGCCCCACGACGGCGACGACAGCGCCCCCAGAGAGACTGCGATGTGGAGCGGAAGGATATGCGCGAGATAAAGAGGATACGAGAGCTCGCCGCACAGATTACTCACATACGAGCGGCGCGGTCCCCACCAGGCCAGCGCGGCGAAAATGGCTAGAGTGGCGGCAAGAGCCAGCGCCTGCCCAGAAATATTTCTGGCGAAACCAGCGGTCTCGTGGAATGGCCGATGTCCGAACATCTCCAGCACGATTTCAGCCCCCGCGGCGGCGACCAGCAGAGCAACTGGCCGAGACGGCGACTTGAGCAGGAAATACACCGCCGCGCCTAAGACGAAGTGCGGCACCATACGAAAGGTCGGGAATCTGAGGACTCCCGTCCCGATCTCAATCCCTCCGAGCAAGAGAAACGCCACTCCAACACAAAATGCGACGAGGCCAAAACTCTTGTTAAGCAGGGAAGCCGCGAAGCAGCAAGCTGCTGCGACAAGGTAGAACATGATTTCCGTGCGCACCGCCCACGCGATCGGCACGAACTTGTAATCCGGCGAAATCAACTTGTTCCCTAACGGAATGATCTCAATGATATTTTTTCCAAGGTTTGTCAGCGTAATGGCGTTCGCGGAGGCGGGCCTGCCCTCATGGTCGCTGAGAACGCCAAAGGCGGCAAACAACGCCAGCACCGCAAAGGAAAAAACGAGCACGGCGAGAAACGTCGGCGCGATGCGGTTCAATCGATTAATCAGAAATGCGCCGGCGCGCCGCGCATAGTGTACATCTATCGCGTTTGTGATCACAAAGCCGGAAATTACGAAAAAAGTGAGTACGGCTAACGTGCCGATCTCGAACGGCTCCAAGATGCTTCCCGTCGGGTGGCCGAAAATCAGCTTCTCATAGTGCATCCACAAGACGGCCAGTGCCAGTAGCAAGCGTAAGCCCCCGAAACCGTTCACTGACCTGGCCGGGGAGCGTGCCTGCTCGAAGAAGAGGCGTCGACGCGTTTGAATGCGGAGTAACGACTGGCTTACCCAGCTGGACGCCGGATGCGACGACATTCGCCGTTCTAATCCCCAAACGGCCATCAATTGCACCTTTCTACGGTCGTCTCCAGCGCGCGTCGACGAGCCGCACTGCTTCCATCGACTGCGGCGCCGCGCGCGACGCGCGCCATCGGCTCGCCGCCGGTGCAGATACGCAGTAATTGGTTTTCCTCAATCCCGCGGCGCCAAGCGAGCAACCGCCGGCTAGGCCAGCCACAGCCGTCGGGGGCCTGATAGAGAAGGCCGAAATCGCGCTCGCGCGCGCCTTGAAACGGGTTCCAGCCGCTCGCAGGATTGTCAAGGCCGGTCGTGTCCCACATCGCCCAGACCCCCACGCCTTCGAGGTTGAGCGCAAAGGCTTGCCAACCTTGCGCTCTATAGTAGCCGTTGACAGAGAGCCGCCGTCCGTCATGACGGGTGTCGTAGCCTTGCACCTCCGGGCCCTCGAAATTCGCCCGGAGTTCGTCGGTGGGCCGATGCAGCTGGATGATGTCGAGTGACTTGAGCATCGCCGCCGATTTGGACTCGACGGTCGCAAAAATGGCCGCGACCACGCCGGCTTTCCGCAAGAGCTCGCGGGTTCTGAGTAGCAAAGCGACGTCGTCGGGCTGTGGCTCATCTATTGGGTAGAGAACCAATTCGCCAGTCGCGCCTTCCGCCCGCGCGACGCGCTGGACCCATTCCCACCAAGCCGCCAGCGAATTCACAGCGTCCGCCTCCGGCAACTTCTTGAAGGCCCACGGTCTCGTCTTTACGTCCATGCCGAGCAGCAGGCGTCGAGTGTTCCGGAACGATTTGAAATAACGGGATAACAGCGAGTCGGGTCGACCGCGTCCGTCGTCAAGAAGTGCGTCTGGATGGATCACGGCAGTGTCGACACCGTAGCGTTCGAGAACGCCAGGATCGCAAGCCAGCGCGCTGGCGATCTGCGCTTGCTCGTTCTGGTGCAGGTATACCCACTGCGTGCCGTGGATCAGCGACATATTCGCTTTCGGCTTGACTATCTTAACGCGCGGCTCAATTGAAAGCGCGTCATCGCCGCAGACGACCTCGAGGTTGACACTCGACGCGCCGGCCGTCTCCCCCGTCACCTCCGCTAGGACAACCATGGACGAGTTCGGCGGCAACATTGCGCCGGAGAACGGTACGACGACGTCCGGAACCCAGCTCATATCAAGCGCCTGGACATGCGCCAGTGCGCTCCAGTCAGTCACGACGGCGCTCGCAGAGTGAGCGTTGACACTAACCTTCCGCTCCCGATTGGTTCCGTTGACGATGCGGAACGCAGCGTAATCGCGCCCCCTGTTCAATGCGATCAATGTCGCGTCGTTGGCCACAACCGTCCACTCGTCGGGTCGATCGGGCCAGGGTTCGATGCGGCCGATGGCGCAATTGGAGGCGGCACCCTGCCCTTTGGGCAGCGGCATGGCCCAGCGCCGTGCGATGTCCGGGCCAATCGGCGCCGGGAGGGCGGCAGACGCGATCGCGCTACGGCGCCGCTGCGCCGCGTCCGCCACCAGCTGTTCGCCCTCCGCCAATTCGCCTCTTAACGCCGCCGGAGCGGTGTCCGGGCTCTCCAAAGCTTCTATCTCGGTAAGCCAGATGAAAGCGCCGCGCGCGAATATGACAACGACAATCTGCTTCGCAAGCCGCGGCAAAAAGCGGACGTCGAACGCCCGCAAAACGCCGGTGCTCGGGCTGTCGTCGTCATGCTGTATCGCTGTCGCGCCCAAGTGCTCGAAGAGCCCCGAGCCATCGCTCCCATAAACGTGAATCTGTGATGGGAAAAAGGCCTCTCCGCTGCGCTTCGCACCGACGTGAACGCGAACGAGTTCAATAGCTGCCGACGACTCCAGTCCGATCCTGACGGTGACCGGCGAGCGCCACGACCATCCTAGCGCCGTGCCGTTGCGCCAGAACCAGCCCGAGCCGGGGGTGCCGTCGGTAAGGATGGTCGCCGCCTCGGCGTTCATGTCCGCATAGTTTGGCGCCGTCGACAAGACGTACGGACGCCCGAGCGCGACATTCCGGAGCCGCTCCCCGGCAACGGACAAACTCGAAAGGAGAAGCAGCGCCCACACGCCAACAGCGGCTACACCATACTTTTGTAAAAGATTGGGCGTGACTTTGAGCGTCACGTCGTGCGCACCGCTCTGACCGTTGGTTCGTGAAACACAGACCGCGCCGTCGTACCGGGCGGCCCAGACGCCAAGGCGAGGTAAGAGCAACAGCCACCAGTTGGCGACCGGAAATGGCGGTGCCATAACTCCGTCCTGTCTCTCTGCAGCGTTTACTTCCGATGAAGGCACGGGACGCTGACGAAGCAGCACCTTAGTTGATCTGTCGATGTATGCTGCATCAGCTCGCGCCTGCGACCGCAAATCCTCACACCGGCTGAGCCGCTGTCGACACGCGGCTGGGAGTGGCGATCATGAGCAGCATTGTGCGTCGGCCAAAGATGTCCTCAACTTTTTCAGCCATTCGGTAGAGCGTCGATCGATTAGGCTGCACGAACCCCCACACAGGGTGATTGATGCCCAAGCTTTCGAGTCTTATCACTGTCAGTCCGTGGCGTTGTGCCAGGAAATGGAGCGTTGCCTGCCGGTAAGCGATGTTGTGCCACGTTCCATCGAGCGACCAAATCGTGGACCTGTTCCGGGACAGCAGCGAGGACAGAAAACGGATCAGTGTGGACGACTTGAGGCTGGCGATCAACCCTTCGGGATTGGGAACGATCACGGCAATGAGGCCCGCTTGGCACGCATTCAACGCGTGAAACGCACGATCGGGATCTTGCACGTGTTCATATACGTTTGAGGAAAATAAAAGATCATATGGCTCCCTCCGCCCGACCCACTCATCAAGATCCTCAGCGGATCCCACGTCGACGTCTAGGCCCCGCTCACGCGCCCATTCAACCGAATGCTTATCAACATCAAGGCCTGTATAAGCTACGCCCGCTTTGCGGAAGCCGATACCCATGTAAGCGGAGCCACAACCTACTTCGAGCACGCGCCGGATTGGTCGGTGGAGGATTTCGGTACAGTACTCGAGAATGCGATTTGCGTGCAGGCTGGCTCGATGTGTATCGTCACCCCATTCTGAAGTCCGCTTCTGCGTCCAGCCTGAGTTGTCATATTCGATGTGGCCCGGCGGGTGAAGGAATAGGGCGTGGCAAATTGAGCAATTATGCGCCCTCCTCGCCTGCAATGTTACTGAAGTCGGGAAAGTTGTCCCCTGCGAATGGCACACGGGACATTCAGTTTGGTGGTCCAACATTGGGAACCCCTCCTAACGCAAAGGCGCAAACGGCTGCCTCGTCGTGACGTCACTCGGGCGAAACGGCTGTATTGATCTGCGCTGAAAATCTTTCCATCCCGACGTGTTTCGCCAGCGGTTCTTGAAGCACTAAATGTTAGAAAGCTCTCCATCACAGTCGACGCGCAATGAAGGTCGGCGTAACGGCGGCCGACGATAGAACCTGCCTGCGACAAGACCCTTGGCGAGGTCTTTAGAACAGTCGAATATTCCAATTTGCCTACGCGATAGTTGATAGGGCAGAAGACGATAGTTCGAAATTTGCATTTTTTAATTCGACGCTACCGCCATTCGGGTGAAGGGCCACCTTCATCCGTTGCGCACTCAGATATCGGCACCGCGCCTTGCAGCGCGAGGTTGAACTTCAGTAAGCTCATATGGTACAGACGGCATCCCCAAATAGGGCGAGCGACGTCATGACCCTCCAGCTCTTGGAAACCTTCAATTGACCGAGCCGCTTCAAGCCGCTTCGAGCGCGGAGCGGTCGAGCTTTGCGGACACTTTGCCATTCATAATGTCGAGCAGAACTCGCACGCGGCCGTTGGCGTCTAACCGCTCCAATGTGCCGATTGCGTTAGCGAAAGGGCCCGCGACGACCCGAACAGGCTGGCCTTGTCGTAGATCGCCATCAAACCGAACCATCCCGTCTTCGTCGGTTAGATGAAGCAGACTTTCGACGATGCCGCCAGGGACCGCTTGCGGCGCTTCTCCCTGCATGATCAAGCTGGCCACGCCGCTAGTGCTATTGACCGATCGCCATCGATCTCGGTCAATGTCGAGAACGACAAACATGTAGCAGGGGAAAACAGGGCTTTTCACCGTCCGTAATCTCCGCGCATGTCGAACCGTTTTCGTGGCGCGCGGGAGAAATACAGGAAAACCCTGCCGAAGAAGATGAACCTCGGCTCTCGTCTCTTGTCTGGGAAGAGAACGCGCGACATACCATCGCTCGCCCGCCTTAAGCGACAAATTTCCATCCCGACTTTTCCAAACGGCGAAATCTGTTGGTTTAGCTACGAGATTCACGCGGCCCCCCGTCAACCTGCTTTGCTTCTATCCGCTTTCCGACTAACTCTATGCCTTATTTTTTGCTCGCGCCGAAAGCCCAATCCAAAAGACGTCCAGCACGACGGCGGAGTGACAGGTCACAAAGAAAGTCCTTTATTGCTTCACATTTACGCGCTGATCGATGACGATAATGTCTTTAGAAACGGGGCGAAATTGTGATCAGCGAAGCTAAAAAATGTAAGCTCTCGAATAGGATATCAGGCGTCGAATGCCAGAATTGGTCCGATATTTCCAGCCCAAGAGTCCCCCTGGAGTGCACCCCGTTTGCCCGGACATCGGGCGGGGCTGCTTAAGCACTGAGGCGGATGAACTCCCGAGGGGATCGGAACTTCAGGCCTGAGTGCGGGTGAACCTCGCAATAATCCTCGATCCAGCCGGGCAGTTTGGCAAGGATCGTTTCGGCGTCTGACAAGACGGCAAGCCTCGCGTAATCGCGTTTGAGCGTCTTCACAAAGCTTTCCGACATGCCGTTGCTTTCGGGGCTGCGCACGGGCGTGAACAGCAGCGTCAGGCCAAGCGCACGGGCCGTATCCGCGGTGTCGGCGGCGATGTAGGCGCTGCCATTGTCGGAGAGCCACTCGACCCGGTGCGGGACTTTCAAGGCGCCAAAGCGGCGCTCGACGGCGGCGATCATCAGATCGCGCACCATCTCGCCCGAGACCCCGCCATTGGCGACCGCCGACCAGGCGATGATCTCGCGATCGCAGGCGTCGATGACGAACAGCACGCGCACGACCTCGCCGTTGCGAGCGCGGATTTCGAGATGATCCGAACACCAGCGGCAATTCGAGCGCAGCGCGATGACGACGCCGTCATGGGTGCGGCCCGGCCAGCGCGCGGTATGTCGTTCGAGTGTCAGGCCGTTGTTCTGCATGATCCGCAGCACACGCTTGGCGTTCACGGGCGGCTTGCCCTCGGCCCGCAACTTTCGGTTCGCCAGCGCGCAGATGCGGCGATAGCCATAGGTCGGGCGCTCGTCGACGATGGCGCGGATGAGCGGGGCGATTTCGACGTCCCCGGCCTTGTGGTAGCGGCCTCGGGGCTTGGTCATGCCCTTCTTGCGCGCGGCGAGATTGGAGCGGGCGACGCCCAGCGTTTCGGCGACGGCGCTCATCGGGAAGCGTCCGGCTTCCACGACACGAGCGGCAAGATCGGTTTTTTTGCGCGCGCCGTGTCGAGAGCCTCCCGGAGGATCTCGACCTCCATCGTCTTCTTGCCGAGCAGGCGCTCCAGTTCACGGACCTTCTTCTCGAGATCGCGGACCTGCGAGGCGCCGACCACATCCTCGTCCGCCGCGACGGCAGCCTGACCGCCCTCGGCCATGCGGCGCTTCCAGGCAAAGAGCTGAGACGGGGCGATTCCGGCTCGACGCGCGACACAGGAGACGCTCATGCCGGGCTGCGACGCTTCTTCGACAAGGCGAACCTTCTCGGCCGCGCTCCAACGCCGACGGCGCTGAACAGAGGTGATGACTTCGACGCGCGAAACGGGCGTCTCGGGGGCATTGGTCATAGTCGTATTCATAGGCTTACGCCTACGCCTTATCGGCTATGCCCGATGTCCGGTCAAAACGGGGTGCACTCCACCCCCCTCTCCCGACGCGCCAACCTATCCCCTGCCCACAGCCTGTATGATTTTCGTAAACGCCGCCCAGACTGACCGCTTCCCCGTCCTGCCTCGCTGTCTCTGTCGACCGGCGATTGGAAAGGCTTCTGTTGCGGTCACTGATGCCGTAAGCGGATCAAGCAGTAGGCCGCTGCAGAAAGCAAAGATCCCCATCATAGCGCTGGTTCGCAGCGGATAATCGACAAGCGAATGACCGAAGAGCAGCAAAATTGCCAAAATTGCCGCCCGGATCAACGTGCGCTCGGCTGGGAGACGACTGGGATTTGCGGTCCATTCACCGACCGCCCTTCCGACCGTCCAGATAAGAAATACGCCAAGCAAAACTGGATCAATGAGACCCATTTCAAGCCATAATTCCAAAAGGTCGTTGTGCGTGTGGTTGGCGTAAGCTCCCATTAGCAAATCGGCGGGCTTTTCAACCGTCCCGTAGAAGTAAGTAAAGCTGCCTAGCCCGGTCCCGATGGGCATAGCGTTCTTCGCAGCTGCCAATGTATTTCTTGCAAAGACAAGCCGGGCGTCGGCGAGAGGATCAGCGTCAAATCGGTCAAGCAGTCTTGATAAGACGGATCGTTCGAGAAGGGAGATCGCGAGCACAAAAATAACGGCCACGGCCCAAGCGAAGGGGAAATTTTGGACCTGGCGACCGCGTTCTCTGCCGAGGGCAAATCCTGCGAACAAGAAGCCTACGACTGTCAAAATCATACCGGCTCGGGAGCGGGCGATCGCTACACCGGCGATCAGCGCAACCAGTGCGACGCCCATTGCGATCGCTACTAGAGCGGAAGAGACGTCGACGCTCTCGCCCCGTTTTTGATTTCTGTGCGAAAATGCTGCAACCTGCGGCGCGAGAGCCGCCACCGCGAATACAATTGCGCTGTATAGCAGCGCGGCAAAATGATTGCGGTTGGCGAAAAAACCCACAGCATCGATTGGGTTTGTGATCTCAAAAAATCTCAGCGGGCTTGTTGGTCCCTGCCAGAGCTGAACGAGGCCGAGAAAGACGCTGATGAGGGCGAAGGCGATTAGCGCATAACTCATTCGTCTGCGGTCGTGCCAGTCGAGGGTCAGAGTCGAAAGGAATATCGCTAGAACTGGCAAAATCGATAGGCCAGCAAGCCAAGTCGCTTCGGGAGCTAAGCTGATCGTAGCCCACGTAGGGGGGTGGCCAATGAGGTCATAGGCTTCGGCGGCAAGTTCGCGGCTCGGTAAATGCGTCCAGATCGCCGGAGGCAGTGGAACAAGTTGAATGAGAGGGACGGCGAGGATTGCCCCGCAAAACGCCAAGGCCCATTGGGCCTCTCGACTGAGCGGCGCGTCCAAAATACGCCAAAGCGCGGCAAGCAAGAGAGGGATTGAAAGGAGCTGGAGTAGAGCATCAGAAATAAGGCCGCCTTTTGCCCCCCCGCCCAGAAGGAGGCAGGACAAAAGGCCAAAGACAGAAAGATAAGCGAACAAAGGCGGATTACCGCCGCGACGCCGCGACCGGATGATCCGGAACTCGCGGGCCAAGGTATGAAACGGAAGCTGGCATCGTTGGAGCCATCAGAGTCAATGTTCCTCCCTTGCCGCCAGCAACGCCGATTCTCCGAACACGAACTCGTTGCCCGAGGGGCATTCCAACTCAATATATTCCAGGCACTAAGCGCGCAGTCCGCTTTGCGTATTCACGATAGGATGGAAACGTCTCTGACAAGATTTGCTCTTCAAAATGTATGCGCATGATTTGCACCCCGCCGGCTAAACACATTATCATAATTGGCCATGGTCGTTCGACATTCCAAACGATTGCAATCGCCATCGCAAGTTCCGCAACATAAAGGGGATGTCTGACAATTCCATAGGGGCCATTGGTCACTAGCCGCCGCGCTTGCGGAAACACGCTAAAAGAACGCCCCAAGAAAAGTACCGAAACAATTGCGACGATCGTGCCTAAAAGGGTGATTGCCGACGTAACGACGGCGTTCGACGGGGATGCGTTGACGCGAGGCAAAAAAACGACGAGTGACGGCAATGCACATCCGGCGAGCGCGGCCAGCCGCGGCGCTACTCCGGACGCCTTCTGGACGGCCGGCCGTCTGATCATAAGAAAAACGATGACGAGTCCCAAAAATATGATCGTGGCGAGTTGCGAACCTATTTCAAGGGCTGATTGTTCTCGCGAAAATCTCAACCCTGATCCGACTATCCCGAGACACAGCCAGACGATCAGCGGCGCGGCCGTTGCCAAATCAAAAAGCTTAGCTCTTATAGTGGGACTAATCATTGTTGTTGCCCCAAAAAGGAAAGGGGTCAGCTGATATGCCGCCGCGCACCGGGCAAGGCGAGCGACTCACTCGCGGTTTCGCGCATACACGGTTCCAAAAACGCAAAAAACGATGATTCTGAGGCATGGTGCTGCCCTTCCGGTTGATTTGACCGACATTTCTAATCTCAATGGCGCAGTTAGTTTGAAGCGGTCTCCGTCCGCAAGATGGAAAAGTCGTCAAACCAAATGGCGCCGAAAACGAGTTTCTCGGACGGCGAACGAGCGGAAAGTCTAAGTTCTAACACTTGCGCGGAGCAACCATTCTCGGGCACGACTAGGGCGAATTCAAAGGCGCGCCAATCTGGAAACGAACCGAGAATCATTTTGCTCTGACCAAGAGTCGCCATCCCATCCGTGCATCTCACGCTCCATTGAACGCCCCGCGGCCCATGGATCTCGCCCATCAATGTGCCTTTGAACACATAGTTTCCCGGAGGGAGCATTATGGTTTGTGATACGCCGTGAAATTCAACGCGCCCCGGTCCGAGATCGACGACGAGCGCGTGGTTCGAAGCGTTGTGAGGCCGCGATGCGAAGTCGATAAGGACATTCGCGCCTGGGCGCGTCTGCCAATCGAAGGGCGAGCCTGACGGCTTCTTTTCGAAATCGCCATTAAACAGGAAGCCTGCAGACGCCAATTCGTTAGGTGGCAGGAATTGCAGCCAAACACTATAAGCCAAATCGTAGAGTTTATGCTTAAAGAGAAATGATTGATAAGAATTCAATTCGTCCGCTGTTGGCGGCGCCGACGAGTCTTTGAGGCTCAAGAACAAGTCAAACGGTGTGCGCGCATCAGTGATCGATGCGCCGAGTTGGCTAAAAAAAGCGCGCCGCCAATTCGGATTTGCGGCGAGAAGCTTGTTGATTTCGGATTTGCCTGCCGAATCTTCGGCCATCTGCGCCAATACCGGCGTCACATAGGCAGTCAAGCCAGGCGTCGATCGCAGCAAAACATCCGCATAGTAAGCGGTGGCTTGATGACTTTTACGGTCGGCGCTTTGACGCATCATCCAATCGACGGCAATGCTTTCACGTAGCGAGCGCCGAACCGCGGCGTACATGAATCTTTCGGCTCTTGGAGCCGACCCCTCGATCTCAGCGATTTGTCCCAGCACCCGATAGGCGCGTGCTGAAAGCGGAGTAGCGATGAGGGCTCTCTGCGCATTTTCCCGTAGCGCCTTCATTCGGCTCGACGACAGGCGAGGCGAATTTGGCGTCTCGTCGCCACCTTCAGCGATCGTTTGAAGTTCATCTTCAACGAGGCGCAAAAGTGACTGTGAATTATCCGCACGGATCTTGAGCGCCAATTCGGGCGCAGCTGTCGATAAAAAAGCGACGACGCTATGAGAAATGACGAGCCAGCACAGCGCCAGCCCGAGAATTGTAAAGATCACGACGCACCGCCAGTTGCGTTGAAAATCAGAAGTAAGGCCATAGGCGCGAAGCGGCCAGTAATAGAGCATTTCTAAGCTCCGTGAGCTGCGTTCAACGGGGGCGCCACCCCTGCCCGAACATTATGAAGCGCCACAGGCCCTTATAGCGGCTTTCTCGCAGCCCCATCATTAGTGTTGCTTGCTCCTCTTGCCCGGGCTTTCCTCTTCGCTCGCAGCGGTCAACACCCTTTCGCTTCACTTCTTTTCGATCTCGGGAGATTTTATTTGCGCGTGACGGGTTCATTGCGGACGCCGGAACGCCCAGACCTTCGTCATATGCAGCGCGACGTTCGGGTGTTTTGAGATCGTTCCAGGCTTGCATCACGCGCAAAAAAAATATCGTACGGGGAAGGTCTTCGCACATATCCGAGTGTAGCCATCGACAAAGCAGCACAAGATTTCGGCGCAACTCAGTCGCTGGCGCATGTCGCTGCGTTCCCAGAACTCGATAGCTGTCAGCGCCTGGCGTTAGTAAAATTTGTTCCAAGTAGAACGCTGCAGCTTCCCGCAATTCTGTCGGGGTTTTTTCCAAGTGCTCCGCGTAACGTTCGATAGCGTCTCCATCATTTGCAACAATGCGAAGCAGGGCGTAAACGCCGTCGGGCAAGGGAGCATTTCGCAATTGCCCGCAATGCGACGGAATCGCTATCAAATATAGCGCAGCCCTCACGGCAGCGATCTCGTCTTCAACCGACGACTGCGTCATTGCCCAGCTTCTGTCGCGGCTCGAGGGAATTCGGGGGCGTATCGCTTGGCGGCGTGGCTACAGCGGAGTCGTGGCCATATTCGTAGTCTTCCCCGTAACCATATCCATAACCGTATCCGTATCCGTATCCGTAGCTGGCCGTCCTGGCGTCGAACTTATTTAGGATCATGCCAACGGGTCTCGAACGCGCCTGCGCCAGCCGCTTGAGCGCGTTGCGAACGCTACTTACGCGCCCCTCCCCGCCCGCGATCACAAAAAGCGTAGCATTCGTGATGTTCGCCAGCACGAGCGTATCAGCCATTCCCGCGACCGGTGGGCCGTCAATGATAACCAAATCGAACGCTTGCCCGGATACGCTTAGAAGTGAGGCGAATCGCGATCCGTTCAGCAGTTCCACTGGGTTGGGGGGTATTGGGCCGGCCGGCAAATAACAAATCTTTTCTCCTTCATTTCGCTGAATGGCTTCGCGCATTTCGCAGTTGCGCGTGAGATAGCTCGACAGGCCGAAAGTGTTGTCGAGTCCCAGTTTCTTGTGCAAGGACGGCCGGCGAAGATCGGCATCTATGAGCAGAACGTTTAGGCCCATCGCAGCGAATTGCCGAGCAGCGCCATAGGCTGTGCTTGATTTTCCTTCCGCAGGGGTTGCGCTCGTAATCAGAATTGATTTTGGCAGCCCCGCCTCGGTCGAAAATTGCAGCGATGTGCAGGCCGATCGATACGCCTCCGAAAGGAGTGAGCGCTGATCGGCGAATTGCTCGGTAAGCGCTTTGGGGTCTTTGACCAATGGGATTACGCCGAGGAGAGGCAGTCCAGTTGCTTGCTCGGCGTCGAATGGCGAATAAATCTTATCGTCGAAATGCTCAAGGGCAAAGGCCGCTCCGACTCCGCACATCAGGCCAAGTGCCAGCGCCAGCGCCATTGACTTAAGCAATTTGGGGGAGCTTGGACTATCGGGCAATTCGGCCGCGTCGACGATAAAGATGTTATTCGAGCCGACGCCGCCCGCGACGTCGACTTCCTTGTATCGCTGCAGCAGATTCTCATACAGCGCGCGGGTCGTTTCGACCTCGCGCTTTAGCAGATTGTACTGTATGCTTCTCTTTTGCAGATCCAGAGTTTCATTGCGCAGGCTCTCCACGCGTCGCTTCATTTCATTTTCTTGATTTTGTGAGGCTTCGAAGGCCGATTTTAGCGAGTTCTTGATCGTTCTGATCTCGAAACCAAGTTGGCGATCGATTTCTTTGATACGATTTTTGAGTTTCACCATATCAGGATAATCAGCGCGGAATGTCTCCGACTTTTCTTGATATTCGGTCGCCAACTCGTTGCGCTTTGCGCGCAAATCCTCGATTGCCTTATTGCTCAATATTTGTGGGAGATCGAATCCCGAGGCGGTTTCGACCTGCCGCCACAATTGTTCATTCTTGATCCGCTCGGCGATAATGCCGCCCAGGGCCGCGTTGGCGGCGGCGAGATTGCTTTCCGAGATCGACGCCTTATCCGTTGTGGCGACAATTTGCTCCTTCTCTGCGAAAGCCAACTGAGCTTTCTCGGCCTCCTCCAAGCGCTGCTTCAAATGCTGCAGCTGATCCTCTAGAAAAGATTTGGCGTAAGCATTTGCCTGAAAGCGTTTGTCGAGAGTGGCTGCGATGAAGGCTTCGCCAAAAGCATTGGCGACTTTCTGCGCGCGCCCTGGGCTCGTGTCGGTAAAGCTAACGTCCACCAAGCGCGAACCCGTCACAGGTTTTACGGTGCGACCCAAGACAATCGTCTCTACCGCGTCGTGCTCGCGCTTGGCTTGTTCAGGCGACTCGCGCCCTGAAGCCTCGCCAGCCAGATCGCGTGAAAAATGGCTGAGCGCCGCCACTCTTTCCGCAAGACTGCGGCTCTGCAGGAGTTCATATTGAGTCTTGTAGAATTCCATGTCGATGCCCTCGACGGGCATGACATTGCCGCCTTCGATGATTTTTGCGGCGTTGCGGTCGATCTGCAGTCGAATCGTCGCGGTATAGAGTCGCGTCGCCAGCAAGACGTGTAAAAGGCCTAGAACAAAAAAAGCGCCCACGACTGCGCCAATCAGCCGCTTATGCTTATTTAGAATGCGCAAAACATTGCGTAAATCGAAGCCCGGTTCAATGGGAGGCGCCCCGTAGGCATACCCACCAGCGTCGCGCGATGGGTCGCTCAGACTCGTCGACTCCACACGACGCTCCACGATGGCGCCGCTCGCAGGCGGTTCGCCCTCAGGTAGCAATTCGTTGTGATGATCGTTGGTCATATTTTCCCATTCGGTTCTGCGCGAAAGATGGCTCTGTGCGACTAGAAAAGGTAAGCGATCGGCGTTGCGAGAGGCGTGAGTCTAAGAAAAACTTGCAGCCCCTGTTTTGCCATGGAGTCGTCGACGACGACCACGTCCCCGGGAAACACCTGCGGGTCAAGCGCTCCGCCGCTGCGAATGGCGTCAAGATCATAGCGCGCGACAGTGCGCGCGCCGTCAGTCGTGCGAAAGATGACTACATTGGCCGAGGCGACCTGTCGATCGAGTCCGCCGCCCTTGGCGATCACTTGCATCAGCGTCTCGTGGCCACGCAGCGGGAACACGCCGGGAGTTTTGACCGCGCCTTCCACGGTCACGCGCTGACTATTGTATTCTTTAACAAAGACTGTGACCTGCGGCGATTTCATATAGCGTGCGTTGAGCCGCGTCTGAATATCGCGCTCCAACTGTGACGGACTCCTACCGGCGGCCATCATCTGTCCTGTCAATGGCAGATTGATCGTGCCATCCTCAGCGACTTGCAGCGTCTTCGACAGATCCGGCGCTTTGAAAACCGTAACGTCCAAGACGTCCTGCGGCCCGACCAAATAGCCTGCCGCTCCTGGCGTTGAGGACGCTACATATTTGCCGGCGGCTCGCGCTATATCCGCCTGACCAGCCGGCGGCCCGGAGAGGCCTCCTGCATCACCCGGAGTGCCGGTGCAGGCATTCAAGGAAGCGACACATGCCAACCCAAAAGCGATCAGCGCCAAATTGCGCAGGGCCGAAGCTACATCTTTAAAAGTAGCCCACCGCACCAAGCGATTGAAGAAATTCAGTTTCCGTGGGCTGTGCACGGGAGGGGAGCACGGCGTCATTCTTCCCTCCGAGGGATTACAGCAGACGTCCAAAAACTTCGTCTCGTTTAGTCTCATGTCCGATCGGCTCTGTTTGGAGGCCTGAGGTGATACTAGCTCGCTTCAGCTGGGCGCTAAAGCGTTGCCATGACATCAGAATAAATAATGTATGGGCGTTGCGAGGGGCGTGAGTTTGAGAAAAACCTGTAGACCCTGTTTCGCCATGGAATCATCAACGACGATGACGTCGCCAGGCAATACTTGCGGATCAGGCTCTCCGCCGCTGCGAACGGAGCTAATGTCATAGCGCGCGACAGTGCGCGCGCCGTCAGTCGTGCGAAAGATGACCACACTGCTCGAGGCGGTCTCTCGATCGAGGCCGCCACCCTTGGCGATCGCTTGCATGAGCGTCTCGTGGCCACGTAGCGGGAACACGCCGGGAGTTTTGACCGCGCCTTCTACGGTGACGCGCTGACTATTGTACTCTTTGACAAACACTGTGACCTGCGGCGATTTCAGATAGCGTGCGTTGAGCTGCGTCTGGATATCGCGCTCCAACTGAGACGGACTCCTACCGGCGGCCATCATCTGTCCCGTCAACGGCAGATTGATCGTTCCATCCTCAGCGACTTGGAGGGTCTTCGACAGATCTGGCGCCTTGAAAACCGTAACGTCCAAGACGTCCTGCGGCCCGACCAGATAGCCTGCCGCTCCCGGTGTCGAAGTCGCTACATATTTGCCGGCGGCTCGGGCAATTTCCGCTTGACTGGCGGCCGGCGCCCCGGACACGACTCCTGTATCGCCCGGTGTGCTCGTGCAGGCGGTCAAAGCAGCGAGGCATGCCAGCCCGACAAACGCCAAACTTGACGCTGCCGACGATCCCGCTTTAGCCGCCACCATCACGGTCGCCTGCCGACTGAAATTGATTGCAGAACTGGCCGCTCGCAGCCCACCAGAAGGGCAAGTTAGCGGTGAGTCGCTTCTCTCTCCTGAGGGGATAATAGACGTCCAAAAAAAATGCATCACTCTCATCTCATGTTCAAATCCTTCGAGACGTACTGTCGTCTAAGTCCAAAGGGCGGCTTAAGTATGGCTTTGCGGAGAGGCTCCGCGACATTGTCGCGTTGTTTAAAAACTTAGTCCGTGCGTGAACTGGCTTGAGTGCGACCTGGGCGGAAGGTCGCGGCTGAAGCAGCGCTGGCTGGTTGGCAAGCATCGCGGCTGAAAGGAAGGAGAGCGAGAGGGCTTTTGCCGGAGGACGAGCGGGAGAAGCTTGAGGAGAGAGCGTCTCGCGCCGGTCAAACCCCGAGACAATCAATGAACTCGATCCAGCGGCGCTGGAGACCGCCAACATCAACGCCAAATCCCGCTCCGTTCAGCCGCGCGCGCGACTGCTGCGGCCGTCAATCGCGATGCGATTTCCGTCGATGTGCTGGAGCGCTCCCATTGGCAGGTGGAGTGCACCCCGTTTTGACCGGACATCGGGCATAGCCGATAAGGCGTAGGCGTAAGCCTATGAATACGACTATGACCAATGCCCCCGAGACGCCCGTTTCGCGCGTCGAAGTCATCACCTCTGTTCAGCGCCGTCGGCGTTGGAGCGCGGCCGAGAAGGTTCGCCTTGTCGAAGAAGCGTCGCAGCCCGGCATGAGCGTCTCCTGTGTCGCGCGTCGAGCCGGAATCGCCCCGTCTCAGCTCTTTGCCTGGAAGCGCCGCATGGCCGAGGGCGGTCAGGCTGCCGTCGCGGCGGACGAGGATGTGGTCGGCGCCTCGCAGGTCCGCGATCTCGAGAAGAAGGTCCGTGAACTGGAGCGCCTGCTCGGCAAGAAGACGATGGAGGTCGAGATCCTCCGGGAGGCTCTCGACACGGCGCGCGCAAAAAAACCGATCTTGCCGCTCGTGTCGTGGAAGCCGGACGCTTCCCGATGAGCGCCGTCGCCGAAACGCTGGGCGTCGCCCGCTCCAATCTCGCCGCGCGCAAGAAGGGCATGACCAAGCCCCGAGGCCGCTACCACAAGGCCGGGGACGTCGAAATCGCCCCGCTCATCCGCGCCATCGTCGACGAGCGCCCGACCTATGGCTATCGCCGCATCTGCGCGCTGGCGAACCGAAAGTTGCGGGCCGAGGGCAAGCCGCCCGTGAACGCCAAGCGTGTGCTGCGGATCATGCAGAACAACGGCCTGACACTCGAACGACATACCGCGCGCTGGCCGGGCCGCACCCATGACGGCGTCGTCATCGCGCTGCGCTCGAATTGCCGCTGGTGTTCGGATCATCTCGAAATCCGCGCTCGCAACGGCGAGGTCGTGCGCGTGCTGTTCGTCATCGACGCCTGCGATCGCGAGATCATCGCCTGGTCGGCGGTCGCCAATGGCGGGGTCTCGGGCGAGATGGTGCGCGATCTGATGATCGCCGCCGTCGAGCGCCGCTTTGGCGCCTTGAAAGTCCCGCACCGGGTCGAGTGGCTCTCCGACAATGGCAGCGCCTACATCGCCGCCGACACCGCGGATACGGCCCGTGCGCTTGGCCTGACGCTGCTGTTCACGCCCGTGCGCAGCCCCGAAAGCAACGGCATGTCGGAAAGCTTTGTGAAGACGCTCAAACGCGATTACGCGAGGCTTGCCGTCTTGTCAGACGCCGAAACGATCCTTGCCAAACTGCCCGGCTGGATCGAGGATTATTGCGAGGTTCACCCGCACTCAGGCCTGAAGTTCCGATCCCCTCGGGAGTTCATCCGCCTCAGTGCTTAAGCAGCCCCGCCCGATGTCCGGGCAAACGGGGTGCACTCCAGCAGGAAGTGAGCGCGAACTAGTTTCATGCGGTCTAGGGTAGAGGTCACCGCAGTTCCCGAACTCGAGGAAATCACGTTCCATCTGGTCGCCGGGGGTGCTTCCGGTCTAAAGCCGTCTGACCGAATGCAACGGCGTGGGTCTATTGGCTGCTAACCGACGAGGGCGAGCGCATCGTAGGCCGGCTCGGTTCCCCCGATCGCGCGGCGCTCCTCGAACCCTCCGGCGCTGGCGCCCTGCCCTGCGTCAGCAAGTGGCGTCGCCGCCCTCATGTAGGATGGCGCGAGTCTGATCCTCGCCGATGGCCTCGTTCTGAAGTGGTCTCTAGTGATGAATCGTCAGCGGCTAGCAGTCGTCGCGGTCTCGGCGACACGGGCGTCGATCGAGTAAAGGCGTTCGGTCTTGCAGCGGAAATTATCGGCTGGAAGCTGCCGTCTTCGCGCCGCTCGGCGACGAGGCCGTGACGATGGACGGGAAACTCCTCGACCGGCATTCACTGTCGCGCCTTGCGTCCGCAACGCCACTAATGCTTGACCCGAGCGGTAGGCGATCGAAAGTCCTGCGAAAAGACTTTGCGCGGCCAGCCGAGAATGTCGAGGCTGTGTGCCCGGCATTATCTCTCGAGCGGCCGACGATCCGGCGATTGCCCGATCGTCGGCGACGTCAATAATCATCCTGGCCGCAGCCTATTGTCGGACTCAGGGGCCCACTCCCAGGCAGGGGCACGAGTACATTGGACCGACGGCTCGACGGAGCAATGCGGCGACTTCTCGATCTGATCGGGGCGCGCGGGATATGACTCGACGGCGCGCGCTCGACGAGGCGCGGCGCTTTTTGTGTGCGCCGCGCGAGACACCTACAAAGCGTGGTGAACTCGACTTGAGTGAACGCGACACGATCGCGCTCACGCGCAAAGTCTGTGCGGCCGCATTACCGATCGCCGGCAAAAAGGCCGAAGCCTATCTGGGCGCGCAAAAAAAATTTTCCGCCAATCTTCATGGCGCGTCGCTGCGCGATCAACCCAGCTCTGTTCCTTCTGGCGAAGGGATCGAGAGCGTTCTCTCGCTCAAGAGCATCGCGCCGGTTCGGTTTTCATCGAGGCAGATTTCGATAATAGCCTATAAGCCAGCGTCGCGACCACGATAGGCCAAGGCCCCAGCGACTCTCCAACCGTCAGCCCTGCATTCTGCGGGGGCGAAGTGTGCTCAGGTGCCCACCCTGGAGAGGGCGGCGCGCGACTTGAGAGAGCAGCGATGTGCCACAAGCGGCTTGCTTGCTAGCAACTGTCCCTTAAACTTCTTTACGCCGCCCGACGCTCTTGCGCCGGCCAATTTCGCACTCCAAACAAGAAGGCGGGAAACGTTCTCCGCGGCGCTTCAGCCCTCGGGTACGGCGCGTTTTCCCGTAGCTCAAGATCGCAGCCCGTGATCGACGCGATCATAAGCGGAAGCACACTGGTCATGATAATCAAAATCAGCCTTTCCGCTATGACGCGTCACACAGATAGTCTTCGTCGCATCTCCTCGACGAACTCGCCTTCTCTTTGAAAGACGAGCCGGATCAGCATCCCCTGCCCTTCCTTACCGCATCTGCACCCTTGGAACCGCCGTCGAATCGTTTCCGAGTTTCTTTCTCAACGCCTGACTCGAAGACGGTTTTCCTGACGTGCTTTGGTCGTTTGTCCACCCCCTCCATCGCAAGGCGGAGCGCATCGATCCCACGCTCGACGACAACGAGACCGGCGCGCTCGGGAGCAGGACGGCCAGTAAAATCCGTCGATCGAACTGGAGCGGCTAGTCTCGCAAAAGCTGTCGCTTTAACGAACGCCCAATACGTTCGAGTTCTGCGATCATCTCGCCGAACTATACGCGTTCGAGACCGGCTCGTCCGGCGTTCCCGTTCAGGTTCAAGACTCAATGCCTCGCGTTGACCGCGTCGATGATCGACATTCGCGATTTCCTAAGCCAAGAAGCTTGCCGAGACGCAAGCAGTCTGCCGTGTGGATCGCAGCCTTCGCTGATGAAGCCGACTGCAACGATCATCTGCGGATTTGGGTAGCTCTCGACGCCGTGCGTGGTCCGGCGCCCCATGGCGGCGGTTCTAAAGGCGCGGAGCGAATTGCTTCCCGCGGAGTCGAGAATCGAAACGGTCCCTCAGGCCGCTTTCGAATCGTCCGTCACTCGAACGCTGCGTCCAGCGCGGTGACGCGACGCTTGAGACATTGCCCATCGCCGTGATCGCGGTCCCCGGCTCTGACATCGTGCAAGGCGTGTGCGACGGGAATTTCGGCAGGGCGGTTTGGCAATGGCTCATAAGCTAGCAGCTGGCGAGCCGCGGGTTGGCCGCGGCCAACTTTTTAGGCGCAAATTGTCTCGAGATATGTGAGTTAAGTTTTTGTTTACCCAAAAAGCGTTGCCGGAAATACCGAATCGTGTTCCTGATACGAAAGAAAAGCCACTTACGCCTTGAATTCGTATCGCGGAATAAAATCGTGGACACGCGCGCAATCGAAACGCCAGCGACATCCGACGCGCGAATCTCCGCGCACGCCCGACTGTTGTCTGAGCAGCTTCAGGCGCTCGGCACGAGGCTCTTTCCTCCCGACAGCCACAAATCGCTCCGCCCCTTCTCTTCGGGAGAAGCCGCGAAGCTCCTACACGTATCGGACGGTTACCTCCGCCAGCTGTCGCTAGACGGCATCGGGCCCCTGCCCGAAACGAACGCGTCGGGGCGACGATCGTATACGCTTACTCAGATCAATGAATTGCGTCGGCACATCGCCTCAGCGAAGCCGCGTGAGGCGCTGTCCGTCCTGCCCCATCGTCGAGCCGGCGAAAAATTGCAGACCATCGCCTGCGTAAACTTTAAGGGCGGTTCCGCCAAGACGACGACTTGTCTTTATCTCGCGCAATATCTCGCGTTGTCCGGATTTCGGGTGCTTGCGGTTGATCTGGATCCTCAGGCGTCGCTATCCGCAATGCTCGGGTTGCAGCCTGAATTCGACCTCAAGGAAGGCGACACAATCTACGGCTCGATCCGATATGACGGCGCGCGCCGTCCAGTCCGCGCCTGCATTCGCCAAACTTATTTCGACGGACTTGATCTAATTCCAGGCAATCTTGAGTTGATGGAGTTCGAGCATGAAACGCCACAGGCGTTAGCGCTCGCGTCGCGTGCGCCTGGAGGCATGTTCTTCGAGCGCGTCGGCAACGCCCTCGCGGAGATTGAGTCCGATTACGACATCGTCGTCGTCGACTGCCCGCCGCAGCTTGGCTATCTGACGCTTGGGGCCCTCTGCGCGGCGACGGCGTTGCTCATCACGATCCACCCCCAGATGGTCGACGTCGCCTCGATGTCGCAGTTCCTACTGATGGCCTCTGACCTCATGGCGGTTGTCCGGAAGGCGGGCGGCGATCTGCATCATGATTTCATTCGGTACGTCATCACCCGGCACGAACCACACGACGGGCCGCAGTCGCAGGTCGTGGCGCTTCTTCGCAACCTCTTCGGCGAAGAGGTTCTTGCCGCGACCGCTTGGAAATCGACGGCGATCGCCGACGCAGGCCTTACCAAGCAATCGCTCTACGAACTCGAACGTGGGGCTATCGGGCGCGCCACATATGATCGCGCGATCGAGTCGCTTGAAGCGGTCAACAGCGAAATTCTCGGGCTCATCCTTCGAACATGGGGACGAATTCCATGACCCGACGGAACATCCTCACTGCGCTACTCGAGAGCAAGTTGGCCGCGGCCAACTCCGCGGAACCCTCCAAGGCCGCCAACCCAGACAGGGTGCTTGCCGGACCGGTGCGGACGATGAGCTTGACGCTCGATCGGATGGCCGAAGAGTCCCGGGCGCTCCAGGAGGCGCTCGCAACAGGCGCCGCCGTCGTGGAACTAAATCCAGAATGCGTCGACGTTTCGTTCATAAGGGATAGGCTCCCCTGCCCCGACGATCCTGAATTTGAACTTCTCAAGGAATCGCTGCGCGCCCACGGACAGGAAGTGCCGATTCTTGTGCGGCCCCATCCGACGCGTAGCGGCGCCTATCAAGCAGCCTACGGGCATCGCCGCTTGAAAGCCGCCCAAGAGCTCGGAATCAAGATCAAAGCTGTCGTCCGTAGCCTCGATGATCGACAGCTCATCATCGCTCAAGGGATAGAAAACACCGCACGTCGGGATCTATCCTTCATCGAGCGCGCGCTGTTTGCAAAATCACTCGAAGATAGCGGTCACGACCGCAATGTGATCATGGCGGCGCTCTCGACGGATAAAACAGAGCTCTCGAAGCTGATCACCGTCGCGCGCGCCCTGCCCCAGACATTGGTTCACGCGATTGGTCCAGCGCCAAAAACCGGCCGACGGCGGTGGCTGCAACTCGCCGAATTGTTGCGTGCGCGGAAGACGCTTGATCGCGTGCAAACCGCGCTTTCCGACCCCAATCTGCCGTCCGAATCGGACGCGCGATTTCTCAAAGCGCTCGCAGTCGCGATGGAGAAATCCGCCACAGCCGATCGCTCTGAGGTTTGGAAGCGTCCTGATGGCGCGGCGCTCGCCCGAATCAGTCGGGACGCCAAAGCAACTACCGTGCGTTTCGACGAGAAGCTTGAGCCAGATTTCGGCGCCTACGTCATCGAGCGCCTGAACGAGCTTTATGAGGAATTCCGCACACGTCGTGCGTAAGCGGATCGTTGCGTAAAATTTAACCGGAAAAGGAAACTCGCAAAAGAAAAAGGCCCCCGAAACGTCTCCGCTCGGAAGCCCTTCTCAATGTGTCGCAACTGAGAGAATCACACTTCCGCGAATCGCTGTCAAGAGTCGACGCCGTTTCGGCGAGCAGATTTCTTTTGCCTGAACGAGGCAAAGGATCATGCGATCACATCCAACGACGCCCTTTGGGCGGCGATCGCTGTCGCTCGCCATGGTGGCGGCGCAGGCGGCGTCTCGAGACTTCGCATTAAGCCCAGATGCGTCCGAGACGGCCGTTCACAAATGGCGACTGTTCCGCGCGCTCACAGAAGCCAAGGGGCCTCTTGGCGTCACCGATCGGGCGCTCTCGGTCCTTCACGCTTTGCTTAGCTTCCACCAGGAAACGGCGCTGACGCTGCCAGCCGTCGAAGTCCAGGAAGGAGAGCACGATTCGCCCGCGCCAGGAATCGTGGTGTTTCCTTCGAACCGCGAGCTGTCGATCCGCGCCCACGGCATGGCGCCGGCGACGCTACGCCGCCACCTCGCCGCGCTTGTCGAGGCGGGGCTGATCATCAGGCGCGACTCGCCGAACGGTAAACGCTTCGCACGAAGAGGGCAGGGCGGCGAGATCGAGGAGGCCTTCGGCTTCGATCTGACGCCCTTGATCGCGCGCGCGGTCGAAATCGAAAATCTCGCCGCAGAAGTTCGCGCCGAGAACCGCGCGATCGCGCTGCTACGCGAAAGAATCACGATCGTGCGACGCGACATCGTCAAGATGATCGAAACCGGCATGGAAGAAGGCGTTCGCTTCGGCGCGGTTTCGATCGATGGACAGGAGATCTCCGACTGGGAGGGCTTTCACAGGCGCTATCTTGCGTTGATGGGCCGCTATTCGCGGAACCTTGCAAGGACGGACTTAGGGGCGCTCGCCGGCGACTTGTCAGCCCTCGCGGCGGAGATGGAGAAGGTGCTGGAAACACATGTAAAATGCCAAGATATAAGCGGCAATGAGTCTCAAACTGAGCGGCACATACAGAATCAAATCACAAACATTCCTGATCTTGAACCTGACCTTCAAGAAGGCAGGGCCGAACCGCTGAGGCCAAACACCGATGCCACGGACGCCGATAGGGCAGGGGGGGCTGAAATAGAGGGTTCCGGTCTGAAAATCCGGGATCGCCAACAATCGCCACCTCGAACCTATCCGCTCGGCATGGTGCTGCAAGCCTGTCCTGAGATCGTCGATTACGCCAAAGGCGGAGAGCTTTCCTGCTGGCGCGATCTCATCGACGCCGCTGCAGTCGTGCGCTCGGCGCTTGGCGTGTCGCCGGACGCCTGGAAACAGGCGCTTGAAGTCATGGGCGAGCACGATGCGTCAATCGTCATCGCCGCGATCCTGCAGAGGGGCGATGAAATCAAGAGCGCCGGCGGCTATTTGCGTGTTTTGACGGCCAAAGCGCGAGAAGGGGAATTCTCGCTTGGTCCTGTGTTGATGGCGCTGCTGCGCGGAAAATCGGCCAGGGCGGCGCGTGAACGCAAGAGTGCAGGCTGATGGCGCCGTCGAGCATGGCGGGGTGCGCCCGAAAGCGCCGAACCTTCGCCAGTTCGGGGCTTTCCGAACGTGCTTGCGGCGAAAGAGGGTTCCGGCGTCCGGCGGCGGCGCCTGCTGAACCTGGACTTCGAGGGGCGCGCCGAGGCGAAGGTTCGGATTGCGCGCGATGCTTTCGACGAGCGCCACTAGACCCTCGCTCCGCGTGCATCCATCTGGCCGTCTCGAAGGAGCGGCGACGCGGCGAGCGACCCGATGACGATGCAATTGGCGGTGTGTTTCAGCTCTTCAACCGTCCTACGCGGCGGCGGCGGGACTTCGAGCGAGAGAGCCCGATGTCGGGAACTCGGCGATTTTCGGCGGTCGTCCCCATGTCAGGGGCGACACGCAGCGCGAAAATCCGCTCGACTCGCGAGCCTTCTCGCGAGTTTGCGCCATTTGGGCGCTTGCGGTTATCCTTTAGGCTCGGGGGACGTTGGATGAAAACAGAGCGCCACGGCAAAGGCGCGCTCACCCGCGCGGATTTGCGGGCGGCTGTTTATGCCTGTTGCAGCGTTTTGGAGCGGCGCGCGGCCGACGAGATTGTTGACGTCGTTCTGGAGGAGATCACCGAAGCGCTGGTGAGCGGCGAAGCCGTAAAACTGCACGGTTTTGGCGCTTTCAGGGTGCGCAGCAAGAACCCCCGCATCGGCCGGAATCCAAAAACGCGCGCCCCGGCGTTAATCATTGCGCGCCGAGTCTTGACCTTCAGACCGGCGCGCGCCCTCGTCGCCATGATGAATCAGTCGCCTGAGGCTGATCTGTGATCGTGATCGACGCCCGGGCGGCTTCGCGTATCCGATCACGGCGGAGGCTCCTCAGAGACCTGCCGCCTTGGTCAGATTGACTCTGAAGCGGTCGCGCTTGCGCTGATAGCGCCGGGTCATTTCGGGGCTGGCGTGGCCGAGGTGCTTTTGCACATGCGCTTCCTCGATCTGCGCCGACGAGGCGAGCCCGGCGCGCAGCGAATGACCGCCGAAGGCGAGCCGTCGTTCACCCTCCGTCAGCTCGCCGCGAATGCCAGCGGCGAGCGCCGTTTTCTGCACCAGCCGGGCGACGTGTTTGTCGGTCAGCCGCTCTGCGGCGACGCCGCCGTTCTTGCGCGCGACAGGCCGAAACAGCGGCCCGTGGCTGATCCGGCCGAGACGCATCCAGGTCTCGAGCAGGGCGACGGGGCAGGTGAGGGGGGAAGAGCCGCGACCGATCTCGACCTCGCGCCAGCCGGTCTTGCCGTTGATCGTTAACAGTAGGCCGCCTTCATTGTGGCTGGCGCTGGATCTATCCGCGCCAGTTCGTTTGCCGGCGCTCGACGCATCGGCGCCGGCCGCAGCGCGCTCGGGCGCTTCAAACATAGGATCGCCTGCAACCTCCTCAGGCGCGCTGTCCGGCGACCGCGCGGGTCGGAAAATCTCGATCCAGCCGGATCCGTCGTCGGTCTGATTGGGCCCGCAATCGAGCCCGACGATTTCCGATCGGCGCAGGCCGCCGGCGAAGCCGACGGCCAGAATGGCGCGGTCGCGCAGGCCGCGCAGGTCCATATCGAGCGTCGCCAGCATGGCGATGAGCTCGTCGGCGAAGATCGCCTCTTTCGGGGCTGGCGGCCGGCCATGGCGGCGGCGAATGCCGGCGAGCACGGTCGAAATATGCCGGTCGCGCGCATCGAGCGGTTCCCCGAGCTGGCGGTAGCGCCAGCAAATCCCTGAAAGCCGGCGCTCGAGCGAGGCGACGCTGAGCGGCGCGCGGCCTCCGGCGCCGATGTTTCGGGCGCCGGCAGAGATTCCGCCGATGTTTCGCGCGCCGGCAGAGACTTCGCCCTCCATACAGGCGGCGAGATAAAGGCCGACGGTCTGCGGATTCGGGGGCAGGGGATCAAGACCCTGCCGGCGCAGCCAGGCGGCGAACTGCCGCCAGTCGGCGTCATAGGCGCGCTGGGTGTTTTGCGAGCGCGCGGCGCGGGCGTAATCGCGGGCTTTTTCCGAGAGCGCGGCGAGATGCGGCGGGGAGGGGGCGGGCGCGGCGAGCGGCGGACCGCCTTTTTCGTCTTCCCGATCGGCCATCTCGTCCTCCGTTTGCGCCCGTCTGGGGGCTCGCCTCGCTCTTAGGCGCGAAAATCCGACGCCTCGGAAGGCTCCAGGCGGCCGATTTCGAAGCTGAGCGCCCGGAACTCCGGGCGGCTCGAATCATGTCCGATAAGCGCACATTATCGGACATGTGGGAGAGCCGACAAGCAGGGCGGATATGGCGCTAAATTTAACGATAAAGCGCCGCCGTGGCTTGCCGCTGGACCCGTTCCGCGCCTACGATTCCGCGCATGTTGGAAAGCGATTCGCCCCACCCGTTGAGCCTTGAACCCGCGCCGATGGCGCGCCCGCGGCGCGTCGTGCGAAGCCGTCCTCTAAACCCGTCGCGCCCCCCAAATCTTCCGGAAATCCAGCCGCTTCCGCGTTGGGCGAGGCTCAACGGCGGCGCCGGCGGCGTCAGAAACGCGATGTTTCTCGCCGGCGCCGGGATCGCCCATCTCGATCAGATTTTGCGCGCCGGCGCCGATGTTTCGAGCGCCGGCAGAGACTCCGTCGATGTTTCTAATGCCGGCAAAAACTTCGGCGTCGAGCCGGTTTTTTCGGGCGCGCTGCGCCAGCGCCTGGCGCTCACAGCCGCCGCGGCCTGCGCGCGTCTCGCGCGGCTGCGCGAGGACGAAGCGGCGCTCCGCGACGCCGAGCATCTCACCGGCTGCGGCGGCGAGACCAGCCCGGCCGGCCGCCTGCATCGCCTATTTCGGCTGTTTGCGTCGCGCTCCGTGAAATTTGACGCAGCGACATTGGCGATCGCCGCTGAACATGTTGGGGCGCCGAGCGCCATGGACGCGCAGGGTCTCGCCGGCGCGTTGCGTGACGCCATGATAAAGGCCGACGAGCCGCTCGCCGCGGCCGCGCGCGTGAGCGAAGCGGCGATGCATTGTCTCGCGGCCGTCCCTGCAATCGATGCGGAAATCTTTGTCCTCTGGCTCGCCGATGTCGCGCTGGCGCAAAAACTCGGCTGGAAGGCGCCAATTCCGCTGCTGGCCACGGTGGTCGCGCATCCCGCATTGCGCCGCGGTCAAAACGGCCGTCGAGCGCGTCCACGCGACAGCGACTGGTCGACCGCGCTCGCCGGCGCCTACGCGCTTGCGGCGGGTGAGGCGATCGATGTCGCTGGCGCCTTGTCGCGCCAAACGCAAAAACTTCTCGACGCCGCGCCGAAATTGCGGGCCAAGAGCGCGGCGCCGGTCATCGAGATGCTGCTCGCCGATGATTGCGTGACGCCGGCGCGCGCGGCGAAAACGGCAAGGCTCTCCGACCGCGGCGCGCGGCGTCTGTTTGATCGGCTCATTGAACTTCGCGCCGTGCGAGAGCTCTCGGGGCGCGCGAGCTTCCGGCTTTATGGGCTCTGAAGCGTTTCCAGTCGAAGTGGACGCCGGTTCGGCGCGGGAAACACGTTTTAAAAATGCGTTGTCGAGCAAAGAGCAAGCGGCTTTGATGAAGCAAACGCGGCAAGAACCAATGTGAGGCGCAAACATGGGCCGCCCCCAAAAAAGCGAGCTGCACGAGTCATTCGATCCCGCGCTTATGGAGTTGCCGGAAGCCGTGCGCTGGCGCGAGTGGATGGGGCGCGTCGAAGCGGTGATTTTCGCCGCGCGGACCCCGGTATCGCGCGAGACGCTCGCCAGGCTGGTTGGCGCGACCTGCAATCTCGACGACCTGATCGCCGACATCCGCGACGATTTACGCGCGAGACCCTATGAACTCGTCTTTGTCGCCGGCGGCTATCAGCTGCGCACCAGGCCGCGTTTCGCGCCGGCGATCCGCGCGGCGGCCGGCGGCGATCTGCGCATTGCGGGCGCGCCCGAATTGACGCCGACCGAGATTTTGGCGGTGACCGCGATCGCCTATCTGCAACCCGCCACCCGCGCCGAACTCTCGTCGGTCGCCGGCAAAGAGATCAGCCGCGACGTCATCGGCGCGCTCAAGCGCCATGGCCTGATCGACGGCGCCTTGCGCGCGCCTCGGCCCGGCGCGCCGTTCGCCTATGTGACGACCAAGAAATTCCTGGAGGTCTTCGGACTCGCGACATTGCGCGAGCTTCCCGATATCGAACGGCTCGAAGACGAAGGGCTTTTGGAGAGGCCGCAACCGGAGGCCGATCTCGACGGCGCTTTAGGTCTGTCCGCCGATGATGGGTAACCGCTGTTTTCAGGCCACGTCTTTGAGTGCGACCGGCTGCGCGTAGGCCCAGTGTCAGGATACATCCTTTGATTAGAAAATCCCTGTTCGCGCGGCGCGTTGACATCATATTTGAGAATTTCGGCGCGCATTTTCGAGCTTTGACGCTTAAATTGAGAACTCCAGCGGCATCCCGAGCGCGGCGTAGGCGAGCTCGTCGAATCGCTTTCGATAGACGGGGCGACAGAAGGGGCGCAGGCGCTGAATCGTATCCGCCGCGTTTTTCGCGGCGACTGCGAGACCGGCGAGTAGCGCGATGCGTAAATAGAGCGGCACCATAGCGTTTGCGCCTTTGCTGATGGACGGCGCTATGCGTAATGCTTCGGCGTCAAATCCTGGAACGATCTCGTTGAGCAACCAGCTCTTATTGTAGCCTTCGGGGGGCTGCGTCGTCTGCGGGCGATTTAAGATCAGCAAAAGCCGCATCATCGCAATAGGGGATGCTAGCGGCGTCGGCTCGCCCCGCAAGTGACGATTGACAAGCTCCTCTCCGATTTTGGCGGCGTCCCAATGGTCCCCAAATGGGCTCGTGTTTCGGACGGTATCGCAGCCGGCACGAGGTCCCTCGATTTCTGAGAGCGGCGAACCGCATAGAGGACAAGTAACGCGCCACGCCTCAAGCCAGCTTTTTAGAACCGCTCCCGGAGTGTCAGCCGCGCGATGTCGCTCGCAGCATGTCCGACAGAATTGAATCGGCTTGCCTCTTCCAACCAGTGCCGCGACCTCGATTGGAAGCGCTGTATGCGTCATGGCGACAACATCCATTGGATCAGTGCGAAACGAATCTACGATGCGTGCGATCTGGCCGAGACCTGGGCGGAAGTCGAGGCTACGCAGCTTCTTCGATTCGAGCTTTAGCCACGAGATGAGCATGGGCTCCGTGAGCCCATAGAAAGCTGCATGACGATGAAGCCACGATGAAAGAAGTTCGTCGGGCGTCGGGTCGAGGACGACCGGCAAGGGCCGCCGAGCGGCGTTGATCAGCATCGTCATTGGAACGCGGCTTCCTCCTCGCTGATAGGCCTCCAATCATCAATGGCTTCGTCGGTTAGTCGTTCCGTTCCTGTCTCGATAGCCTGGATCGCGACTTCATTCACAAGGCGGAATATTTTTGACGTTACGCCTTCAGTCACTCGAAGAATTCGTTTGAGACCGCGCGCCGTCAGAATGCTCGGCTGACGAAGCGGGAGATTGCGGAGAATGGCAAGGACGAGTTGCTGAAACTCGTCATCGGCTTTCCAGCGCGGCAACGTGACAACATCAAAGCGTCTGGCAAGCTGTACGTCGCCGTTGATCGCCTCACGTGCTTCCGTGATGCCGAAGCAGACAAGCGAAAGCTGAAGCTCGTTACTCAAGAAACGAAGCGTGTTCAGAACGACACGCTGCTCGCGCCATGAACCGGCGATGATATTATGAATTTCATCTATCAGCAGGACTTGAACGCCCACGGCTCGCAATAGTCGAATTGTCGTCTGCTCTAATGCGACAATTGTCGCGCGCGGATTGGAAGGGGCGCCAAGTGCAGAGAGAATTTGTGCATAAAGGCGCCGCTCGCCCGGCCCGCCCGCCAACTCCACAACGAGAAATTTACGTCGTGCGTCGGCTGTTGCTGCATCGAAAGCGAGCATCTGGTCGTGCTTGAAGCGCCCGACGATCATCGATTTTCCCATGCCGCTGTCGCCATAGACGGCGATTGACGGCATTCGCGTCGTGCGCGGGTGAGTCGGGAGACCCTGAATCAAATCGACGATATGTTTTGCTTTTGGATAGTGGACCCACGGCTTTGATCGAATAAATTGGATCCGCGCGTCATTAGATGCGTCGAGAAGACTTGCAACTTCGTCCGTGACGTGGGCGGCCCTATCGATCACGCTGCTTCTCCGCGATTTCCAGAATGGAAGGAGTGCGCGAGTCGATGCCCTTGAGCGAGCCGAATCCTTCGTCATCCACCGAAATCTTGTTTTTGGGCTGCGGGTCGCGGCGGGCCTGCGCCGTCTTCCTTATTGCATCGTCAACAATGCGACGCTTGGCCTTTGCAGTAGTGATCCACTGGTTCGGTTCGCGTTCCGCGCGCGCTTGCGCTCGCGTTTCGCGCCGACGTAGTTTCCATTCGCGGAGACTTATTGATGGGCACGTAAGATCGCGGCTCCGGGCTTCGACGAAACGCCCGGAAGGACGCTGAACAAAAATTCTTGAAATATCTCGGGGATCATATTTGACTAAAAGCTCGCGTTTGGCGCCTCCGAGATCGGCGCTTAAAACGTTCGACCAGTATGGCAATCCATGCAACCAGACGCCGTCTGGCCTGAGTGTTCGATACGCCTCGGGCAATAACGAAACCCAGAAGGCCATTCGATCATGCGGCATGCGCAGATTGATCCGCGCCTCATGTTCGCGCCAGACTGCCAATGGTGAGCGCATCAAGGTGCTGTGTATTCGGTCGTGATAGCCGCCCGCAATCTCCCAGCCGAGAAAGCATTCGAGCTCTCGCAACGACATGGCTGAATTCTTTTTCGGATCGTAGGACCCTCGTTCGATCGGATTTCCAAATGAAGTGCCGGGCAGAAGATGCATCTGACCCATCATCGTTCCGATCAGCCGTTCGATATGACCGCCGTAATGCGGTTCGCCAGGCGGGCGCCAAATGATATCGACGCCTTCGTTGCGACAACCGCGAATGAAAGCCTTGCTTCTGAAATCTGCGCCATTGTCGACGTGAAAGGCCTCTGGCAAGCCGGCGACTGGCCATGTCGCGTCGATCTCACGTTCCTGCAACCAGGCTGTCTTGTCGTAAACGCCATGGAGAACGCAGAGGCTCACGGAAAGCCGTGAAGGGGGATCCATCGAAAGATGAAAGCCCGTAATCATTCGCGTAAACACATCGATCGCCAGCGTCAGCCAAGGGCGTGCGAGCGGTTCGCGCGTCTCTTCGTGAACGACGATGAGATCGACGAGCGTGTGATCGATCTGAACCACCTCGAGCGGCCGGGAGGCTTTGTATTCGCCCGGAACTGGCGTTGTCGCTTTGATCGCGCGTTTGTCCTTCCGTTTACGCGCGACCAATCGCCTCTCGATGTCATCGACGCGCGTCTTGATCGTTCGACGATCTGGCAATGGCCATCCGTGCTGGACGAAACGCAAATGGATTTGTTCGACGAGGTGGGTCAGCGTTGGACGCTGCGGCTTCAGATAGACTTCCCGGATCGTCTGGCGGATCAACTTATGACGCGATTTGTCGAGAGCGAGCGCCCCTTTCGATCGGCCTCGCGGCTTCGGCTGAAGCGCCTCAACGGTGGGCGTTTCGCGATAGATCGCGACGAGGCGATAAAGTGTCGCGCGACTGATCCCGAGGTCCAAAGCAACATCTTCGACGTCGCTTGTTCGTAGCCGGTCGCCCGCGGAGCGGCCTAACAATTCTCTGATGGCCTCCTCGCGTCGACATGCCTCTAACCACTGCGGGTCGTCGGACCCCGTCGTGTCGGCGTCATCAGGGCAGGGCGCGTTCTCATTATTGCTGTTCATTTTTCGGCCGCGTCCATGAGAAATGGTTGAGCCGCAAATTCTCAATTCAACTGTACATCATTCGGGCGTTTTCTCAATTCAAATGTATACGCGTAAATCAGCAGCGTTTCGTAACGCATTGAAATTCAACAGGCCGATTTCTCAATTTCTGATGTGTCCTGACACGCAGTGGGCGAAGGTCGGCGGCGTTCAACACGACGCGGCCAGCGCGCACTTCTTCGCCGCCGGCGCCAGTCTTGCCCGCCTCGACCAGCTTTTGCGTTGCCCCGGAGGCGATATTTCGCGCGCCGGAATCGGCTCCGCCGATGTTTCGCGCGCCGACGGAAGAGCCGCCGATGCTTCGAGCCCCGGCAAAAACTTCGGGGAAGGAGGCCTCGAACCCGTTTTTGCCGGCGCCCTGCGGCAGCGCCTCGCCTTGCGCGCCGCAACCGCCTGCGCCGCGATAGCGCGTCTGCGCGAAGACGAAGGCGCCCTGCGCGACGCCGAACATCTCGCCGGCTTCGACGCGGCGCCGACGCCCGGCGGCCGCCTGCATCGGCTGTGGCGCCTGTTCACAACGCCTTCTGTGCGGCTCGATGCGCGCGTCGTGAGAGTCGCGGCCGATTGTCTCGATTTACCGCCGGCCATCGATTGCGAAGCGCTCGCCGCCCTTGTGGATGAGCGGTCGACAGCTGAGAATCCGCTCAATGCTGCGGCCCGCGTGAGCGCGCTAGCGCTGGGCGTCATCGGTGACGCGGCGCAATTCGACGCCGAAATTTTTGCGCTGTGGTTCGCCGATCTTGTGTTGGCGCGGCGCCTCGCGTGGCAGGCGCCGCTGCCGCTGTTGGCGACGACGATCACGCATCCATCGATGCGCACGGCGACCGGACGCCGACCACGGCCGAGCGATGCCGATTGGGATTTGAGCGCCGCGCGCGCCATGGCGCGCGCGGCGCAAGAGTCTTACGCGCTGGCGACAGAACTGTCGCGGCGTTCCAATATACTGTTGAGCGTTGCGCCAAAATTGCGCGCCAAAAAGGCGGCGCGCGTCGTCGATTTGTTGCTCGCCGACGATTGCGTTTCGCCGACGCGGGCGGCGACGTCGGCCGGCCTTTCCGATCGCGCCACGCGGCGTTTGTTCGATCGGTTGATGGCGCTTGGCGCCGTGCGCGAACTCTCCGGTCGCGCCAATTTTCGACTTTACGGACTGTGACATGAAAAGGATGCCGACATGCCGTCGATGAAGGCGCATCGACAGGACAGTGCGCCGCCGCCAAACCGTCGTGTGCCGCGGCGCGATGGGGATTTGCTGTTCGACGCCGATCTTTCCGATCTGCCACAGGCGATGCGCTGGCGCGAATGGATGGGGCGCGTCGAAGCGGCGATCTTCGCCGCGCCGTCGCCGGTCACGCGCGACGCGCTCACCAAACTGGTCGGGCGCGATTGCAATTTTGATGATTTGATTTGCGACATTCGCGAAGATTTGCGGGCAAGGCCCTATGACCTCGTTCTCGTCGCCGGCGGCTATCAACTGCGCACCAAACCGCGCTACGCCGACGCCATTCGCGTCCTGAACAACGGCGCCCACGCCGCCGGACCGCCAGCGCTGACGCCGACCGAACTCCTCACCGTGACGGCGATCGCCTATCTGCAGCCAGCGACGCGCGCGGAGCTGTCGCAGTTTGCAGGGCGAGAAATCAGCCGCGACGTCATTGGAGCGCTCAAGCGCCATCGGCTGATCGACGCCGCATTGCGCGCGCCGGAGCCCGGCGCGCCGTTCGCCTACGTGACGACGAGGAAGTTCCTAGAGGTCTTCGGACTCGCGTCGCTGCGCGATCTCCCCGACATCGAACGGCTCGAAGACGAGGGACTTTTGGAGAGGCCGCAGCCGGAGGCCGATCTTGACGCCCTTCTTTTCGCGGAAGAGGAGGATCTCGAAGAGCATTGGGAATGACCGGTGATAGGGTTCGCAACTCCCTGCCTGCTCGTCGTCCTTTCACGGCGAAAACAGGGGTTCGAATCCCCTTTGGCGCGCCAAGAAAATCAATTGTCCGGACTGAAGACATAGGTAACAGTCTGTTCCTAAGACATGGGTGACAACCTCGGGCCGAAGGGGTTGTCGAGGGGTTGCAAGGTTTTCTGCTCCAGATCGATGAAGCCGAGATCGTAGCTCATGAAGCTGACGAGCCAAATGCCGTCGTCGATTTCCTTGATTCCGAGGCGCTGACCGGCGAGCACGGACGAGATGTTGACGCGCTTTCGATACATGCAGATGCGCCCGCATGAGGTGACCATCACGTCGCGATCGTGCAGCGGATAGTCGATTTCCGGTAATTTCCCGTCATAGGGCTTGGCGGACGGGCGATAGACATCGGCCGGGCGCTTCATGTCGAGCGCTTCGTGCGGCCTTTCGTCGTTGAACTCCTTGATGAACGCGTCGAAGCGGGCCTGTTGCTGCAAGCTGTTCATGCCGGGCGGACGGGTCGCCTCCTTCTTCAAGGTCAGGTGCATGCGCTCGTGGCGGCCGTTCTGCTGAGGATGGCCGGGCTTGATGCGCTCGATCTCGACGCCCAGGCGCAGCCACCAGACGGAGAGCTTGGAGAGGCCGAAGAGGCCGTTGGGGCTGGCGAAGGGAACGCCATTGTCGGAGCGGATGGCGCCGGGGAGGCCGCGCTCACGAAACAGCCGGCCGAAGGCGGTGATCGCCGGGTCCTCTCTGGTCGATTCCAGCGCCTCGCAGAGCAGCAGGAAGCGCGAGGCGTGATCGGTGACGGTGAGCGGATAGCAGTAGCGTCCGGAGCCGAGCTTGAACTCGCCCTTGAAGTCCACACACCAGAGATCATTGGGAGCAAGGCCGGGCGAAAGCTCCGTGCCCTGCGCCCGCGGGCGGCGGCGTCCGAGCGCCTTGACGAGGCCGTGCCGGCACAAGACCGCATGGATCGTGCTGTTGGCGGGGACGCGGAAATCGCCGTCGAGCTTGCGCAGCAGCAGCTCGCGATTCTTGCGCGCGCCCCAATGGGGCTTTTCACGCTTGCAGCGCAGGATGAGGCTTTCAATCTGCTCGGGCAGCTGGTTGGCGTAGCGCACCGGCCGCCGCGAGCGGTCGGTGAGCGCCTCGAGGCCGTGCTCCTTGTAACGATCGAAGATTTTGTATCCCGTCTTGCGCGAGATGCCGAACTCCCGGCACACATCGCTCATCGCCTCGCCGTCGAGCAGACGCGCGACGAACCGAAGACGCTCTTCCATAACCGAACACCCCTTCCAGGGCATTCGACACCTCCCGCCTAGACTGGCGGGAGGTGTCACCCATGTGTCCGGAACAAACTGTCACCCATCTCTCAGGTCGCTCACAATAAGTTGTGATAATAGACTGCGTCGAGCGCCGCTTCGTGCCAACATTTGCCGGATAAGCGTCGGCGAACGTCAGCGGATTCCGTCCCTCCGCCCACGAAAAAGCCCGGTCGTCGCCGGCCGGCTGGAGGTGCGGTGGGAAGGCCAGTCGCCGAGCACTTTTGGCTCGGCGCGGGCCGGTTCGTACGCGCGGAGCGATGCAGGCAACCGCGACCAGCCGCCATAGTTAATGCTATGCTGCCGCCATCTGCGGACGCTTGGTGCAAACTGACGGCCTGAAACCGTCGGTCTTGAGGAGGTCGCAATGGTGAAATTTGGCATCTTGGCGACGCTGGAGGCGAAGATCGGCAAGGAGCACGAGGTTGCAGCGTTCTTGAAATCGGCGCTGCCGCTCGTGGAAGCAGAGCCCGGCACAGTGTCGTGGTTCGCGATCCGAGTGTCACCCACCACTTTCGCCATTTTCGACGTTTTCAATGACGAAGCCGGCAGAGACGCTCATCTTGCTGGGGAAGTCGCGAAAGCGCTCATGGCGAAAGCGCCGGAGCTTTTCTCGCAGCCACCCAAAATCGGGAAGGTTGACGTGCTGGCGGCAAAGCTGGGCTGACAACACAAAAACGCACCGATCGCGTCGACGACTTTTTGCATGCCCGCCTCGGCTTCATCCGCGCGGCCTGTCGATGTGGCCAATTCCGCTTCCCGCACGGCAAGTGCTGGAGCGCATGGGCCGATTTGCTCTTCGGACTGCCTAATGGCAGCGGCGGTTTCCGATACAAGGTTTAGCGCGACGGTGACGGGGTCCGACAGCGGGTCCCTGTGCAGGCGCGCCCATCACGGCAAGGTCGCCTTCGATGCCATGCGGACGGCGCCGGGAACGCCGTTCGTTGCCCTGGCGAGGTGCGCCGCTTTGTCTGCTCCGTCTGCGGCTCCCGGACGTTCATCTGATGCCAGATTGGCCGCCATATCGGGCGCGGGGGTGACACACCCTAGCGGTCTACTCTCTCCTGGGAAGAGTTCCAGCGCATCGCCGACCTAATCGGCCAGCCGCGCTACAACATCGCCCTACGACGCAGATTGAAGTCATCCGGCCAGCGGCTGGCGGCAATGAGCTTGTCCCGATGCGCTGGGGCCTTGTTGCCTCTTTAGTGGAAGAGTCCGCTCAACGAGCTGCCGGCGACATTAAAACGCCCGCGCCAAGACGGTTGGGGCGAAGACGCTACTGCCGCACGACGAGCACTGAGCACTTTGCGTGGTGTACGATGGCGCCGGCGTTGGAGCCAATGAGAAACCGATCCATTCCTGGCCGGTGGGAGCCTACGACGATGACTTCGGCGCCCCACTCCTCGGCCTCCGCCAGAACCTTTTGATAGACGGGACCGAACAGCACAACGGTCGAGATTCGGCCGGTCGGATGATCGATGCTAGCCGCTAGGGCCGCGATCTCCTTCTCAAGGCCTTGCCGAATATCCTTGTCGAAATTTCCCTTGACGTAGTCGAGGAAGGCAATGGGAATAAGCGTCTGCACATTGACCAGCCTGAGTTCGCTATTGAAAGCCCTGGCGAGCGCTGCCGCTTTGTCGATCGCCTGCTTGGTCATCTCAGATTCGGTGAGATCGATCGCGACAAGAATATTTTTGAACATCATCGCCTCCCTGGCTGACCCTTTAAGGCAGCTAGATGCCGAACTCTAATACTCCTTCGCGTATCTTGCCGCCGCGTCAATCGCCACAATCGACTCCCGCAAATTGTGGATTATGATCCTGCCGGCATTCCCTTCCGAGGAATGGCTAGTGGGAGGATATTTCAATGAACCGCAGAATTTTTGTACTCGCGCTGGGTCTTGGAGTCGCGGCCTTCGTAGCGCCCCGCGTCGCGCTCGCCGAGGATCATTTGGCCGAGGCGATTAGCCACACCAAGGAAGCGATCGACCACGGCAAACAAGGTCATGCGGATGTGTTGGTGACGCACGCCGAAGCCGCGCTTAAACACGCTGAAGCGGCGGAAAAAGCGAAGAAGAATGAGCACACCAAGGAAGGAATTACCCATCTGAAGGCGTCAATTACGGAAGGCAATAAAAAGGACGCCAAAGCTGCGACCGGACACGCCGAAGAGGCGTTGACGCATCTGGAAGCGGCGCAGAAATAACCCAAACAGCAAAACCCGCCGTTTCATCCACGGCGGGGCGTTCTGTTGCGCCGACGACGAATTTCGGCGCTCGGGATGATGTAGGGCTCGAAGCCTACGCCGCAAATCCCCGGGCATGAGCCTTGCGCCGATCTTTCGAAGCCGCCCATGCCGTGGCCAAGCATTGCCCCGAACGTCCAGCCGAGCCCGAGGCGCTTGCCGTCTCGGAATCGCTTGTGGGCGTCCCGCATGATCGCGGTGCGGTCGTAAGTCACGGCCTCAGCCTTCTCCGCAAATCGTCCGCCTTGATGGCGCAGCGCTCGGCGCTCTCGACGATGCGCCGAGACGTTCGCATGGCCGCGCCTTGACGTTGCTCAGGTCAGTCATCGGCATGGTCTCCGCACCGTGCCATTGCCGCCTGGCAGGTGCGGCGAATTGAACCAAGAGTCCATATAGTCGCCGTCCAGCTCTCCTTTGTCGCTGTCGTCCTCTTCTTCGTCGCGCGGCCCTGTAGTCCTCTCCCGATCGTCGTCATAGCCGCGCAGCGCCATCTCGGGATGGCCGCTCCCATGGCCCGTCCAGCCGAGCGACGGCTCGGCTTCGTCGACCGCATCGGCCACGCGAGACGCGGCCCAAGCATGTTGCTGATTGACGGCGGTCGTCGCGCCGAGCGTTGGCTCCTCATCGCCGGTCGGCTCAAGCAGCTCGCTTTCGTCCTCGCGGTCGTCGCTAGCTCCTTCGGCCCAGTGCGCCTGGTCCGGACGGCGTCGATCTGGTCCAACAGGTTCAAGAACGCGTCCACGGCGTCGGCGAGCGCCTTGCGCATGCCGGGGCGCAATTCGATAAAGAGCGGCGCCGCGGAGGCGTTGTCGTTGTCGAAGCTCATGACTGCGCTTCCCGCTCTAACACCGCGACGGCGTTGCGGACGGAGTCGCCGATCATGTCGCCGACAAGCATGTCATTGACCACGTCGTCTTCGTCGAGAAAGTCAGCGAGGCGACGGAGCAGCCGTAAGGCGCCCGCGAGCGTCGTCGGTGTGGATTCGAAGACCGCCCGCTGCGCTTCAGTTCGCATTATCTTGCGCCTTCTGCGCGGCCGACTCCGCATCTAATACCTCGCTCGTCTCGGCATTCTGCGCATATGCGTTGTGGGCTTCTAGAACGGCGCGCGCGTTCTGGTATTCTGGCTCAAGGCCGGCGGCTTCAGCACGCATTGTGGCGTTGCCTTTGCGGAGGCGCGCAATCGTGTCGTCTATTTCTTCGTCTGTCATTCCCATGCTGCTTTCGCGCATGGTTTCGAGATGGAGAATGCTGAAGACGCGATTGCCATTAAAGACAACTTCCGGGAGCCTATTGCTCGTGGGCGCGGCGTCCGCCACGGCTTCCCAAGCAGTCCGTTCGATCGCGTGCAGGCGCTCGTATTCTGCGAGAGCCTCAAGCAGCGGATCATCGTCCGCGACGACGCCAGCAATGGCAGGAAGCCCTGCGACGGGCGCAGCGGCGAGGCCGGCGAGCATGGCCCGCCGCGATGGTGTATGAGACAGTTTAGCCATGATGTGAAGCTCCGTTTGCGTTGTGGTCAGGCCGGGAGTGGGGTTCGCGAGATCTCTTCCCGGCCGCTTATCATGCGGTCCCTCTTGAAGTTCAGGCCGCGAATGATCCGGCGAGGCGGCCGGAATGCGTGGTGTAGAGGCGGCATAGGGGCATGCGCGGCGCAGGCCGGTCGGCAACGCAGGAACGGACCGGAAGGCCGACGTTGCTTTCCTCGCGCAGGCGAGACGCCTTGGCCTTCTTCCATTCGGAGGACAGCGCCTTGGCGAACCATTCCCGACAGGAGCCGCCGACGCTCTGGCCAACTCCTCTTCCACCTCGTCAGCCGGCTCTATGAGCGCACCTCAGTGATCGTCACAACCAATCTCGCCTTCGGCGAATGGCCCAGCGTCTTCGGCGACGCCAAGATGACGACCGCTCTCCTCGACCGCCTCACCCATCACTGCGACATCGTCGAAACCGGCAACGAAAGCTGGCGCTTCGAAAACCGCGCCTGAGGCCGACGCGCCGCCCAGGCCGCTGCCGTAGTCGGCGTAACTCCGGTCGGGCTACGCCCTCCCTCCGTCACGCCGACTACGGCACAAAACGCATGCCTGAAAAGGGGTCCCTTTTCGGCGCCGATCTGGGGTCCCGGTTCAATGCTGATTGACAGCTTGGGAGCGGGCATTGGCGTTCGCATATCCTAGGAGAGCACAATGAGATTGCCGAGCCTGTGGTCCCGTCAGGACATAGACCCCTTTCGTTCGCTCCGACGCGAGATGGAAGATGCGTTTCGTATCTTCGATACCGGTCTTCCGACCCTGAGTGTCGGAGCGAAAGCGCCTGCGATTAACGTCGCCGAAACGGTTAACGCCATCGAGGTGACGGCCGAACTTCCCGGCGTCGAAGAAAAAGACATTAAAGTAGGCTTAGAAGGCAACCGGCTCACCATCGCCGGCGAGAAAAAAGAAGAAAGCCAAAGGGACGAGAAGGAGTGGCACGTCGAGGAGCGCAGCTACGGCTCGTTCTATCGCTCAATGTCCTTGCCATTCACTCCCGCTGACGGAGCCGTGGAGGCGCATTTAGACAAGGGCGTTCTCCACGTCACCGTCAAGAAACCTGCCGAAGCCGCTAGCGCCGCCAAGACAATCGAAATCCAGGCCGGCCAGCCTCCGAAGCAATCCTGATTGGAGGGCGCAAGACAAATACTCGCACGCGAGTAAATCTCGCGTGCGCTCAGGCAACTGCGTCGTGATTCCTTCTTGCGACAAGCAGGATTGCGCCACCCGCACAGTTTGCAACTCCTCTGAGGTCCCCGCGAGTAGCAGGCGCTGGATTGACGCCGCCGCGGTAAGCGACACTCGGCGGACACATGAATTTCGGCGGCGTCGATTCTGCTGGCGATTTTTCGCCTAAAGGGCCTATGCCTGAAGCGCTTTCATGATTTTCCGCTTAGCCCGCCCTCAGCTGTTGACGGACGAATCGGCTGAATAAACCCCGCTCCTTTGGACTATTTATTGAGGCGTCGCGCTTTTTTTGGCGGTCCGGGACGCCGAAAACCAAGACCCTGTCCGTTTCTAGCCTCTCCAGGAGATCAAGAAACCGATCTGGAAGCGGCTCACCAAGGATGTCACCGTACATGGCGCGGAGCTGTTCGCCGATTAGGTCTTCGACCTTTTGGGGGAGCAAGCGAGGTTGACCCATCTGACACCTTTAGGCGACATAAATGACAGACTCAGGGTCAGCTCGGGTTGCGGCCACAATATGAAGAAGTGACAGTGGCGTGTAAGTGAGCGCCGATTTTTAAAATTTATGACAAATTGGCTGCGGGTATGGGCATCTAGACTAGCAAAGCACGGCGTTGTGGGTGATTGCTGCGAAGGCGGAGCTCAAGCTGAAGTGTTGAAAACGAAGACTCCACAATTATGATGCGGCGCTGCCCGCCAGTCGCTGTTTCAAGCCACGCGCCCGCCGCGGACTTAGCGACGACCAACGTTAAGCTGCCGAAGACTGAAACCGAGGAGAGCTTTGCGCGACGATTGTGGCGCGCGCATTTGGAGGCGTCTATGTTGAACTTCGTCGTCGCTTTCGCCATCTTGTTCCTTGCCGCCTCGGCCAGCGCCAAGGCGGACGAAGTAGAGATCAAAGGCTTTCACCAGAAAATCAAAGCTGAACTCTCGGACCTTGGCCAACTCGCCGAGCTCAACGGCAAGTACCGTATCCGCGTGACGCAGACGACCATCGACCCAGGGGGCTACATGCATGCGCATCTTCACCTCGGGCCGGGGCTGCGCTGCGTCCTTTCCGGGGAGATGACCTATACGCTCGGCGGAACGCCGACCATTTACAGGGCGGGCGATTGTTTCGCAGAGACCGGCTCGGTCGCCCATGAATCGAGCAACACTGGCGCAGCTCCGGTCGAACTTCTGACCTTCGAACTGCTGCCCGCCAGCGCGCCGGAAGGCAAAGGTTCGGCGATCCCGGTTCCGGCGAAATAAACCAGAACCCCGGGATGGTTCAGATGCAAAGGGCAAGTCTCGTTGTCGCAGCTGCGTGCACCGTGCGAAATGATAGACCTTTGAGATGAGCGGGAAGTTCAATAAATGAACCATAAGCATCGGACAATTCTGCACGCCTTGTTCGCGCATCCAATGAGTAGCAACATCGATCCAAAGATCGTCAAGTCAATGTTGGAAGAGCTGGGAGCTGAAATAACTCGTACTCGGCACAACCATTTATTGGTGACGCTGAGCGGCTTTTCCCATGGATTCCACGACGTCCATCATAGCCTTCCAAAAGACGAAATTGCCGCCCTGCGCAAATTCCTGACGGACGCCGGGATCGATCCTGCGCGCGACTATCCTCTTTAAACCAGCGGTGAGCGACAGGTCACGACATGTGATGGCTCGTCGGGGCCTGTCGCGCCTCGTCGAGGATCGTCGCGATCAGACGCGGTGCGTTCTATTATGATTTACGACGGAGAAGCTTTGCCAGGTCGTGCGCGGCGGCGAGCAAGTCGTGAGATAGACGCCACCACAAAAGCCGGAATGGCGCATGTGCATGCGTTCGCCGAAAATATTCCTCTCGCTCCTGGGAGGAGCGCTCCCAGTGCCGATACGTGCGCGCCATGAACTCGTCAAAGGATTCCTGCCGTGGCGGTGGGGAAGTGCTCGCGGAAGAGCCCGCCGGCCGTCCGCATCGGGCGAGCGCGTACTCATAGGCTGCGGTCAGTTGGACGAATGCTTCGTGCGATCCGCTCTTCTTGTCGGGGTGTCGCTCGTGCGCGAGCAGCCGATACGCCGCCTTGATCTCCACGGCCGTCGCAGATCGCGCGACGCCGAGGATACTGTATGGATCGGTGCTCGTCATGCTACCGACGGTGGGAAACGTTTCTAATTGCCGCGCACGGTTAGGCGCGCATCCGTCTGCAATGGGACCGCGAGAAAATTGTTTTCGTTCGCGACCATGACGGTGATCGTAACGGGCACGGTCGTCATGCCCGAAACGTCACTCGGCTTGCAGCTCGTGTTTTCCATCACGATCGTTCCTGACACGCGCGCCTTGTCGGGAACGAAGCGCATGACACGATCGCGATACGATTTGTTGCGCTGCAACTGGATCGCCAGTGCGTCATCGAATAGTTCGAGCCCCGAGCCGCTTTCGACCTCTGAGCAAGGACCAGCTGAGATGCCCCTGCGCTTAACGGCCAAGCTCAGAGGCATGCCTGAATTATTTTCAATAGTGTATGCAATGCGAGCGGCAATAGGAATTGGATCGCCTGTGGGCGTCCCTTGAATGTAGAGCGTATTGCTTTGCGCCAGCATGCTGTTGACGGTGAGCTTCAGCGCGTCGGCCTTGAGCCGGTTAGCGAAGCTGTCCGGCGTGATGTCATCGGCAAAAGCTAGCGACGGAAGAAGCGCAAATAAAACGGCGATGATCCGCGTGTGATCCCCCTCAAATATCGGGGAAGGGAAGCGCGGCTTTGCTAACGAGTCAAGGCGTCAGAAGCCGCGCGCACAGCAGACAAAAAAGGAGCGCCCGAAGGCGCTCAGTAAAGATCGATCGAAGGCACGTCCTTCTCGTCCATTAAGAGGCGAGCACGTTCACGCCGTTAATGGTGATATCGGCGAGGAAGGCGACGACATTAGCGACGCCATGCGCGGAAGCCTGCAACACCTGCAACGGGTCCCGCGCGACATAGGCCATCGCCCCGTTCCGGCATGGGCTCGACACGCGCAGCCTCAATTGTGCCGTCGGCGTTCCAAAACATCAGAAGGTCTGTCCACAGAGCATCAAGCTGATCTTCCCAACGGGAAAGAACCCTTTTTTAAAAGGCTTGCGGGGGAGCGATGCGCCTTCAGATGCGTCGAGTCGATCATGATGCGCTTGGACTTGGGGCGTTCGCCGACGACCGCCGCGAAGATGCGGTCGAAGACCCCGAGCCGCTAGCGGATGAACCGGTTGAAGAGAGTCTTGTGCGGCCCACAGTCTTTGGGCGCATCCATCCGTTGCAGACCATGCTTGATCACATAGACGATTCAGCTGACTACCCGACGATCGTCAACCCGCCGCACTCCGTGCGCCAACGGAAAATACGGCGATATCCGTGCCATCTGGCGCGCGCTGAGCAAAAAACAAATCATTCATCAAAGCCTCCATCTCGGAGACTTTGAATCGCGCCTCAATCAAAATTGATAGGTCCTGAGCCTAGCTGTCGGTCTGTTTGACCTTTGAAAAGTCAGCCCGCCTGAACCGCACACCGACGCTCGCCGCATCTTCTCGCTCGACGAGCCCGAAGGCTCGGACAAGTATTCATGGGCCTGGCGCTTAAAGGCGCTCATACCCTCGATTGTTATGGATGACGAGGCAGAAGAGGGCGGCTCAACACAAGCATGGGCGCATGGCACACTTGAAGCCAATTTTGGCAAACTTGGCCCCCTGTGGGTGATCAAGCCTTCGTTAAATCTGTGCAACATAGCTCATCACGAGCGAGAGCGGGTGAGAGTATTACTATGCAAACAGGCGCTAAGAGCCAGCGGCTCAATGGAAATGTCCTATACGCGATAGCTGTTGCAATCTGGATCGTGGCGATATGGGTCACCGCATTTTACGTTGCAAGTGCAGCTATAGCAGATGAAAGCGCCGGTGTCGGAGGCAATAGCTTTCTACTTGGCTCTACCATGGCGACAGCCGGGGTCCTCACTTTCTTTTCGATTCGGGAGTTTCTTGGGGCGTACAGGCAATGTCACGTGACGGAGGCTTCACGTCCTGTCGGCGCTGACCGCTGTAATCCAGATCAAGCTAAGGAGAAAGTCCAATGACTAAGCCAGGATTGTTTGTTGCTCTTGAAGCCAAGGTGGGAAAAGAGAAGCAATTAGCTACCTTCTTGAGAGACGCGCTGCCACTCGTCGAGGCAGAACCAAATACCGCCAGCTGGTTTGCAATCCAGATGAGCCTGTCAAGGTTTGGTATTTTCGATACCTTTCCGGACGAGAAGGGGCGCGAGGCCCATCTCTCTGGAGGAGTAGCCAAAGCACTAATGGCGAACGCTCCGGATCTCCTGGAGAAGCCTCCATCAATAGAAAAAATTGAGATCTTGGTTGAAAAACTCCCCAACCGATGACCAAATGAACGAGCGTCAACGCCGGACCAGTAAACCGGAGGCGGAATTGGTGTCGGGGGCGGCGCTGTGCTGACCCCAAGCAGGCTGGCTATGGAAATTGTCGTGCTCGGCTTCAACGGCTGCCTAGGAGCCGGATTCGTTGGCTCAGTCGATATGCTGAAGCTCAGCTCGCTAATGATCAGCAAAGAGGACAACCGTCAGCCTTTCAAGACTTTGACGGCGAGTTTTAATGGCAAGCCATTTGAAGATAGTAGCGGGCGCGCTCTAAGTGTAGAAAAGAGCGTCACTGCGATCAAGGCGTCAAGCGCGATAGTGGTACCTGGCTATCTATGCGACGACAATGCTGACTTCCTGTCAACGCCGCAGATTGGTACATTGGCCGCGTGGCTTCGCCGTCAACATGCACTTGGTGCTTTGGTATGCGCTTCGTGTAGCGGCGTGTTTATTCTTGGCGAAGCTGGGTTACTTGATGGTCGCCGTTGCACAACCACGTGGTGGCGTCACGATGAATTGAAAAGCCGCTATCCGCGAGCCGACGCTATATGGGGCGCTCCGCTCATCGAGGACGAGAGGATAGTAACGTCGGGCGGGCCTTTATCGTGGGTTGACTTGTGTTTGCATGTCATTCGTTCGCTGTGTGGTGGAGATGCTGCAAAGATAGCTGCTGATTTCGCGGTCGTCGACACGGCCCCCTCGACGCGCTCGGTATATGCTCCACTTAGTCATTTTGCTGCGGCGAACGCCTTCTTGCTTGAAGCGGAGCACGTCGTCCGGCTAGCTGGAGAGGACCCTATGACAGCGCAAGACCTCGCACGCGCACTTGGCATGTCGAGTCGGACTTTGAATCGGCGGCTAAAAGAGGCGACCAGCGAGACGCCAAAGCAATTTATTGATCGCGTGCGCTTCGAAACCGCTCGAATGCTACTTGAGACGACAAAATGCTCGCTGAAGCAACTGGCTGCAAGCTCTGGGTATTCGGATGCAGCGAGCTTTCGACGAGCATTTTATCGATACTCCGGCATGACGCCTGGGGCTTACCGTACCCAGAGTCGCAATCGACAAACTTAGGCTCCGGACCCATAAAGAGTCCCATCGGTTCGAATTTCTGACTCGGGGCTTCGGAGAGGGAGGCAGCTAATGATTCGCAATTTTTTCTGGCTTGACTGTCACGGAACGCACGTCAAAGACAGTTCCGTAAGCGTCGAATGCGTGTGCTGCCACAGTCACCCTCCAGCATGAGCCACGCCTATGTTCGAACTTCTTCCGCTCGAGCACAATGTGCCCGCTGAGAGGGGCTCGTTTAGCGACGTGGGCGCTCCGGTCTGCTTTGTTCGCGTGCAAATAAGGTCATATCTCTCGGCGGGAGGCGAGAGGGGCCTGTCATCATCACTACAAACCTCACCGAATGAATCACGAGTACACGTTTCACGCAGTCCCTCGGCGCGCTTTTATCCATGCCCTATAGGCACCTGGGGTCATTCCAGAATACCGCTGAAATGCGCGGCGAAAGCTAGTTTGATCTGAGTATCCTGAGGTCTGCGACAACTCTTTAACGGAATGTGCAGTCGTCTCGAGCAGCGTTCGAGTGATTTCAAAACGTACTCGATCGATGAAGCCTTTCGGAGTTTCTCCTGAGGTTTCTTTAAGGCGTCTGTGGAGCGTCCTCTCTGAGGAATTGAGCGCAACTGCGAGTTGCCGGGCTGTTAGCGGTGCATCACCGGCCTGGCGAACCACCCTCTCAGCTTCAAGCAAGAACCGGTTGGACGCTGCCAAATGTCCGGGAGGGACATAAATGGTTTGAGTTGATGGCGTCGTGTCAACAACCGTGAAATCTGCAGCCTCTTTCGCGGCGTCACCACCGCAAAGAGAGCGAATGACGTGGAGCGAAAGGTCGATCCATGAAAGCGGCCCGCCCGCAGTTACAACACGATTTTCTTCAATAAGAGACGCACCCCACGCGACCTGTGCGCGTGGATAATTGGCCTTCAAATCATCGTGCCGCCACCACGTTGTTGTGCAACGGCGACCATCAAGTAGCCCAGCCTCGCCAAGAATGAAGACCCCGTTGCAGGAGGCGCACACAATTGCGCCAAGCGCATGTTGATGCCTCAACCAGGCCGCGATTGCACCAATTTCGATAGAGAGTGACAGACGATTATTACCATCACATATGTAAGCTGGGACGATGACAGCGCTGCAAGACTTGATCGAATCAAGGCCCTTATCTACCTCCTGCCGCCTACGGTTTCCGTCATCAAAAGGCGCGCCATTAAAGCTCGCGGTAACGACTTCAAACGGCAGCGGTCTACCTGGCTTCGTGAGCATCCGAAGACTCATCGTAAGCATGTCATAGGGACCCAGAAACGCAGACCCGATGCAATCGCGATAGCCAAGGACAACAACATCCATTGCGACGCCCTGACGTTTGGCAGACTTTGTCTCGAGTTTGGCAAACTCGATGGCAAGCCCGGTATTCTTATTGTCAAACGAGACTAGCTGTAATCGATCTCAAGGTCGAGCACATTTCCCTCACGGGAGGAACCAAGACCGCCCGGATCAATCGGAGGATGAAAAATGAGTGTGACAACAGAAGTTGCGGGCCGGTCCCGTGCAGAAGTGGAAAAAGTTGTCGACCTAAGGGGAATGTGGATCGGGCTCGCCGTTCTGAACGGGTTCTATCTGATCGTGCGCATATACGAGCAGATTTACGGCTGGCGGGCTGGCCTCGATTCATTCGCGCCGGAGTTCCAGACCTATTGGATGAGCATTCTGTGGACGGAAATTCCGCTGGAGCTCATCTCAGGCATCGGCCTCGCCGGCTGGCTCTGGAAGACGCGCGTGCGTGACATGTCGACCGTGACGCCGCGTCAGGAGATGAAGGCCATCGCCGACAATGCAGCCTGGCTCGTCGTCTATGCGGCGGCGATCTATTGGGGCGCGTCTTTCTTCACCGAGCAGGACGGCACGTGGCACATGACGGTGATTCGCGACACGGACTTCACCCCGTCGCACATCATCGAGTTCTACATGAGCTATCCGATCTACTCGATCATGGCGATCGGCTGCTTCTTCCATGCGAAGACGCGAATCCCCTACTTCTCGAAGGGCTATTCGATTGCCTATCTGATCGTCTCGATCGGACCCTTCATGATCATTCCGAACGTTGGCCTGAATGAGTGGGGCCACACGTTCTGGTTTATGGAAGAGCTGTTCGTTGCGCCGCTGCATTGGGGCTTCGTGTTCTTCGGCTGGATGGCGCTCGGCGTGTTCGGGGTCGTGATCCAACTCCTGCTGAACATCCATCGTGTCATCGGCAAGGAAGGCGTCGAACTGCTGACCGGCGCGTAAGGCTCAAGATTCTCGCGCCGCGGCCGCGTTTGGACCTCCTGACGAACGACGGCGCGGCGCGGGAGGGAATGCGAAAAACTCCCAGAATCGAGCTCATTTCGTCGCCTCTCGCCGCCTTCTGCGGCGGGAGGCGATGGACGTCAGACCAAAAATTGCGGCATTCTCGAATCTAGAGACGCGGTGCCGGAAGACGAGTGGAGGCATGCTCATGATGAGGCTCCTATTGATTCTCCTCGCGGCGATCGGCTTGATCGCCCGCGCGGACGCACAGGCGGTGCGCAGGGATTCCGCCAAGGCTTTCCAGAAAGTTCGCGAATGCGCGACCCAGATGGGGCCTAACATCATAACCTTCAGCTTCTATCAGCCGACGCAATCGCGAAGCCAGTTCTGCGAGGACATTCCTGAGACAGGACCGACGACCATCGTGGTCGACACGATGCAGGACGAATTGCGGGACATGATGGTGGAGATCCGCATCGTTGAGGCGGACCCGAAGGGGGACGACGAGGCTGCGCCGAACGAAGCCTACCTGCCGCCCGCGCAGTTCCAGACCGGCGTTATCCAGCTCGAACACGACTTCAGGAAGCAAGGCGACTATGTGGCGCTCGTGCGGGCGCGCAGCGAAGATGGGCGCAAGGAATACAACGCCCGTTTCCCCTTCTCGGTCGGGGAAGCGTTTCTACGCGATTGGACTGCGGTCGCCGTCGCTACCGTCGTAGCGCTCGCTCTGGGCGCGGGCTGGTACGCGCATGTCTTCGGCAAGCGATCGTCGAAAAAGACCAAGCTCCGCCACGCGTGATGGCGACCGTTTGCTCCCTTGGAGCGAACGGTCTTCGCGCTGGATCGTATCGCGAGCGCAACGAAGCAATCCACTTTTTAGTGCGACTCCTGGATTGCTTCGTCGCTTACGCTCCTCGCAATGACGGTCTTTGCATTCCAAAAACGGCGTGCATCTATGTCGACGCTGTGCCCGGCTCCTCGAAGGCCAAAGCCGCTCCCTGCCGCATGGGCGTCGCGCCGGCCGCCAGCACGTAGCCGAGGCGGTCGAGGCTGGCATGCCCTTCTTCTCGATCTCGGGCTCCGACCTCGTCGAAATGTTCGTCGGCGTCGGCGCGTCGTGTGTGCGCGTCATTGCCGCCGCCAAGGCCGGCGGACAAACTCGGCACGGTCGCCTATGCCGATACGCACCAGGAACATTTCCTCGGCTATTCGATCCGGCACCAGACGATCTCCAAAGCGACGTAGCAGACGATCGACGCCGAAGTGCGGCGGCTGGTGCAGGAAGCCTATGATGAGGCCAAGCGCATCTTGACCGAAAAACACAGGCAACTCGATACGCTCGCGAATGGGGTGCTCGAGTTCGAGATGCTGACGGGCGAGGAGATGAAGGTTCTACCCGAGGGCAGGCTACCGCTGCGGGAGTCCATGGAAGTCAGGTCACCAGATGATAGGCGGCCAATAGTCGATCCATCCGGTTATGACTCGAAACTGCTTCATTATTGCTCATATCGTAACTGCATTTTTCCCGAATCTCATCCTAGCAGGCTTAATGGCGTGGGATGTGCTACCGGCCGTTCATCAGTGAATCCGTGCCGGACATCCCAACGCCGGCCGGCGTCGTCGCCAAGACGGAAACGCCGCGCCGCGTCCTTTTCGAGCTCTCGCTGCAGAACCAACGGCCCGTGATCGGCGGGCGCGGCACTTCCGCCGAAGCGATCATCGAATTGGGGGGAGGAGTCAACGCGGCGGGGGCGATCGAGGGTGACAAGCCGATGGCGGACGAGGCCATCATCGCGGCGGCGCCTGACATGGTCGTGATGATGCGTCGCGACGGCACGGCCTCGGAGGAGAACCATGGAACTCAGAGGAGTTAGGCTCCGTTAGTACGCCCTTGGCGTCGGCACTCGACGGGATTCTATGTAGGCTACGTGCTCGCCACCATTGATGGACGACAATCGTCAGCACGCCGCTGCGCGTCTACTTTTGGTCAAGCTCCTGTTCCAATTTCTCCAATAGCGCTTGTAACTCGTCGGGCAGCGGTTCCCCGATGATCTCTGTGAGCTTAATCCGTAGCTCCTTGCCGATTTGCTGGAGACCGGCGAAGGGCAATTCCTGGAGTTCGCGAGCGAGCGGGTCGCTTCTTTGGTTGTTTTTTTCTGTCATCACGGCCCGCCCGAGGCCGCAACTTTTCTGCGGTGGCTTTGTTCCATGATTTCTTAACAGTCGGATTCGCGCCATGTTCGGCCCGGTCAAGGCCAGGTTGCTCGGGCCGGCGTCCAACCCAGGCGCGCGCAGTATGCTAAGCACGACGCCACTCCGTACCGAAGACAGCTTGCCGCCGGCGGCAGTCGTCTATGACCGCCTCGATCGGCAGCGCGTCGCGCAGCTCCGCCGAAAAAAATCCAGCGCGCACAAATTCGCCAAAAGGCTGCAATCCGCGTCGCGCCATAAGGTCGCGGAGAGAGCGGTAGGCTGCGGCCGCCACGGTATGGATCGCCAGTTCGTCTTCTTCCGCAAACCAAAAGCGGATCGCGGCGTCCAGTTTCTCCTGGCAGCGGCCGCGTTCGTCACGGGCATGCCCGCGCCGTCAGCGTCCAACTACATGCCCTTGCTCAACCAACGATACGCTATCCCCAAGTTGGATTTGCCAGACGCAACATCGCCTCGCCTAACCCTTGGCGGCGATCGCAGCGACGCAGACGGAGGCAAGTTTGTCCCTTCGGGTTAGGGCGCGCGTGTGGCGGTGAATGGCGCTGCGATAACCGTCGTCGCCCGCGCAACGCCATAAGGCGGCAGTTTCGCCAGAATGTCCGCGCCCGCCGGGTAAACAGCGACTTGACCGCCGGTTGTCAGAAGGCGAGAGGCAGCGTTACGCGTCGGTTAGCGCATGAATTTTGGTCACGCGTCTTGCGCGCGACTGGCGATTGCCTGGGCGTGTTTCTTTGCCGCTGCGCTCGCCGAAGGATGCGCCTACGCCGCTGAAGAGCCGACAAAGACTTGAGTCGGCGGGTTGCCTGACGATTCCGACGAAGGCGCCCGTCTGTAACGGGATAATGCCGCCCGGGGATTCCGGGATAATGGCGCCCCCCTTTTACGAGATGATCCCGCCCGGGCGCCGCGTTCGTTGACCGACGAGATTTGTCTCACCTCCGATTGTTTTTGGTCAAGTCGTTTTGGGTCCTTTGGCGCGGGCGCGGCGCAGGCTCTCGCCGACGAGTTCTACGCGATGCGCGTTGTGCACGAGGCGGTCCAAGATCGCGTCGGCGTAGGTGGGATCGCCGATGACCTCATGCCATGAGGTCACGGGAAGTTGGGATGTGACGATCGTCGATCGTCGCCCATAGCGCTCTTCGAGGATTTCCAGGAGATCGTGGCGGGCGCCGGCGTCGAGCGGCTCGAGGCCGAAGTCGTCGAGGATCAGGAGATCGGCGCGGCCGAGGGATTTGATAAGACGCGGTGGCGCCCATCGCCGCGCGCGAGTGCAAGGTCTTCGCAGAGCTTCGGCCAGCGATGATAGACGACCGAGCGATTGTCCCGGCAAGCCTTCTGGCCGATGGCGCAGGCGAGCCAGCTCTTGCCGACGCCGGACGGACCGACGAGGGCGAGATTGTCGTGGGCGTCGATCCATTGGCCCTCGGCTAGCTTCTGGAACAGGGCGCGGTCGAGCCCGCGCGCGGCGCGGTAGTCGACATCTTCGATGCTGGCCTGCTGGCGGAGTTTTGCGGCGCGCAGCCTGGCCGTCAGCCGCTTGTCGCGTCGAAGAGACGCTTCTCGATCAAGCAGCAGCGCGAGCCAGTCGTTGCGGTCGATCCCTTTCGCCTCATCTGTCTCTGCGAGTTCGGCGAAAGCCTTGGCCATTCCGTAAAGGCCGAGGGCGTGAAGCTGGTCGAGGGTGGGATGTTTAAGCAAGTCGCTGTCTCCTAATGATAGTAGCGCGGGCCGCGGATATTGGGGTGAAGGATCGGAGCCGCGTCCGCGGCGCGCTTTGCCGCCGGCTTCCGATCGAGCTTGTTGTCGAGGATGGATTTGACCGAGCCGTAGGTCTTCGCGCCGATCTCGATGGCGCGCTCCGCCGCGGCCTCGACGCGCTCGGACCCGTAGGGGCCGACAAGGCGGACGATGCCCAGACAAGCGCGATAGCCCTGTTCGGGATGAGGCCGCGCCTCCAGAATCTGCTCGCAGAGCGCCGCCGTCGCCGGGCCGATCTTGCGGGCGTCCTCGCGGATGCGTTCAACGGTCCAGCCGGCATAGCGCCGGTGGCTCGACGGCATGTGCTCGGGAATGGTCGTGTGCTTGCGGTTGCCGCTCATCCGCAGATGGACGGCGATGCGCTCGCTCTTGCAGAAAATCTCGACGCCGCGGACGGTCAGGCGCGCTTCGACCTCCGCCCGGGCGAAGCGATAAGGCACGGAGTAATAATGCGCGTCGATCTCGACGTGATAGTCGATGCCGACGCGGCGCAAGCGCCATTCGCAATATTCGTAAGGCTCGACTGGAAGCGCCTTCAATGCCGGGCGGTCGATCTCGTCGAACAATTGGCGACGGGTGACACCGAGCCGGCGGATGGGGCGCTCCTCGTTGAGAGTTTTCAGCATCCCGTCGATGGCGGCGTTGACCTCCGCGAGGCTGTAGAAGGTTTTGCGACGCAGCCTGCCGAGCAGCCAGCGTTCGACGATCAGCACCGCCGATTCCACCTTCGCCTTGTCGCGCGGTTTTCTGGGCCGGGCCGGCAAAAGCGCGGCGCCGTAATGCGCCGCCATGTCGGCGTAGGTGCGGTTGACCTGTGGATCGTAGAAGCAGGCTTTGACGATGGCGGTCTTGGCGTTGTCCGGCACGATGAGCTGCGGAACGCCGCCGATCGCCTCAAGCGCGCCGACATGGGCGTCGATCCAGTCAGGAAGCGTCTGCGTCCAGCTCGCTCTCGCGAATGTGAGGCTCGACGCGCCCAGCACCGCGACGAATATCTGCCCCATGCGCACTTCGCCGGTGAGCCTGTCGACGACGACGGGAACGCCGTCGCCGGCGTAATCGACGAACAGGCGCTCGCCGGCGGCGTGGGTCTGCCGCATGGTCACCGACAGCGTTTTCTCGAAGGCGCGATACAGCTCGCAAAAGCGCGAATAGCGATAGCCGCCGGGGTTCTCGGCGATGTATTCGTCCCACAGGATCGTCAGGGTGACGTGCTTGCGCTTCAGCTCGCGATGCACGTTTGCCCAGTCCGGCTCTTCGACGCGCCGGTGACCGCGCTTGCTGCGCCGGTTGGCGTAAAGCGCCGCCTCCAGCGCGTCGTCGTTCATTCCCTCCGGCAGCGGCCAGGAGAGCCCGGCGCCCTCCGCGCGTTCGAGCGCTTCCCGAACCGTCGAACGCGGCATGCCGAGACGCCGGGAAATCTCGTGCGCTGAAACCGACGCGGTCTTCAGCCGAATAATCTCGCGCGCCTGGCGCATCGTAATCCGCTCCGCTGGCATGAATCGCTCCCCCTTGGATTGCCAAAGGAGCGACTTGATCAGGCCAACGGCCGCGGTGAGCCACTGCACGAAATCACCCGGGCGGGATCATTCCGTTGCAGGGGGCGGGATCATCTCGGAATCGGGGGGCGCCATCATTCCGTAACGGGTGGGCGCCTTCATCTCGTTTTAGGGGGCGCCATCAAGCGGAATCAGCAACGCTGCAACTCCGGGAGCCAAACCACGCCTATCCGAACACGTGCGAGCGCATCAAGCTCCGGGACAGACGGCAAGGGGGCAGCTCGCGGAAACTAGAGGAGCCGCTATGAGAGACGAATGACGACCCGCGCCCACATGTTCGCTGGGTGGGCGGGGGCGTTATTGGTGGTCTTGCTATGCAGGTCTTGGCGGCCCTTAGAACACAATCGCTGCGGTTGTCGTGAAGCTCGTTGGCGGAGCTGCTTAGGGTTTTTGTTCTAGTCGGGGCTGAGCCGGCGAGCCGGCGCAGGGTCTTTCGAGCCTGCGCCGATACATCAGGCGAGAATGACTGGCTATCGATGCCTACGGCTCATCCAGTCGGCGCGTGCACGGCCGGCACTCGCTTAAACTCGCGCGTTCAGCGTCACATAGGCCGAGCGCGGGGTGCCTGGCGTGTTGTTGTTGTTATGCTCGAAGACATAGTACGTAAGCGCTTAGCCGATCCCCTTCTGCCGAAAATGTTCTGATCATGCGAAGAAGCCCCTGCTTTCGAGGGTGGCTGTAATGACCAGAGACGTCAAAATGGACGCCCAAATGGGCGTCTCGAAAGAAGGCTACGCGGGACGGATTGAGGTGGTTGCCGGCCCCACGGGCCGTCGGCGACGCTCTGAGGCGGAGAAAGCTCGGATCGCCGCCGAGAGTCTGACGCCGAACGCCATCGTGGCCGATATCGCTCGCCGATACGGAGCGACGCGCTGGCAGATCTACGATTCATAGTACCGCGCGCCAGCCAGATTCTCGACGTTGAGCTATCCCGAGACATTCTCGCTCAACCTGATGAACAAGGCGCCGTCCACGCGCGCGTAAACGGGCACCACGACGAAATTGTCGATCGCCGGATAGAACTTGGAATTGTACCACGCCGGCGCCGACGCCCAGAACGCCAGGGCCCGCCGAAGCCGCTCACGTCGTTCACGTCCTGGTAGCCGGCGAGCCGACCTAACCCAGACCGCCGTAAATTGCCAACCAAGAGCATGCTCTTGCCGGTGCAGGCGCCGGCAAGAGTCTCGCCCGCCATGCCGCTCAGGCCAAGCGCGTCGTCGAGTTCTCGATAAGGCGACCACGCCAACATCAGAGGTCACGACCGAACCCCGAATTGCATCTTTTAGACGGCGGTCAAAATCGAGCCTGAGAGCCTCTCCATCCGATTCACCCGCCGCGTTCGTCATCGCCGCCTCACTCAACGAGCCTAACCTTCTAAAAATTGCTATAAATGACGAATTGTACAGTGAAATCAGAGTTCATCCGGCGAGTGCGGGCCAAAATGTTTGCTCTCATAACGCGGGCGAGAGTTCCGCCAATGACAGATGCTGTGAGTGTGGCAAAGTGGTGAGAGAACAGCCGGCGCTGTGGGAGTGGTGACTGCCCCCGCACCGAATAGTCCTATAGCCCTCTGCTTAGGTCGTATATGGCGGCATCTCAATTTTTCGCTCGGGGTCCAACCTGGCTTGCTTCAGTCGCAGGGAATTGACGACGACGCTTACAGATGACAGCGTCATCGCTGCGGCGGCGATCGTTGGTGATAAGAGTAGCCCGAAGATCGGATAGAGCGCGCCAGCGGCAATGGGCACGCCCGCGGCATTATAAATGAACGCAAAGAACAGATTCTCGCGGATGTTGCGCATCGTCGTCTTGGAGAGGCGTCGACCACGCACGATGCCCCCGAGATCGCCCTTCAGCAAAGTCACCCCCGCGCTTTCGATCGCGACATCGGTTCCGGTTCCCATGGCGATTCCGACATCGGCAGCGGCCAGTGCAGGGGCATCATTCACGCCGTCTCCCGCCATGGCGACGATTCGACCCGCCTCGCGCAAGCTGGTCACGACTTTGCTCTTGTCCTCAGGGAGGATCTCAGCTTCGATCTCGCCGATTCCCAAGCGTTTGGCGACGGCCCGCGCCGTTGTCCAGTTATCGCCGGTTAGCATCACGACATCGACGCCATCTTCGCGCAGCGATTTCAGCGCGGCGTCCGTCGTCGCTTTGATTGGGTCAGCGATGCCGATGACGCCGGAAATTCTTCCGTCTATGGCGACAAAGATAGCAGTCGCGCCGTCTTCCCGCAGGCGTTCAGCGTCGCTATCGAGCGGCGTCGCATCGACGCCGAGCTCCACAAGGTATCGACGATTGCCGATCGCGACCACATTGCCTTCGACCCGACCGATGACGCCCTTGCCCACGGGGGAATCGAAATCCGTCGCACCTTTGAGCGCGAGCCCGCGCTCGGCTGCGGCCTGAACGATTGCGAACGCCAGGGGATGCTCGCTGGCGCGTTCAAGACTCGCCGCCGTCGCCAACAGATCTTCCTCGGAGATCCCGGTGACGGCGAGGATGGCCGTGACGCGCGGCTTGCCTTCGGTGAGCGTCCCGGTCTTGTCCACCACCAGCGTGTCTATTTTTTCCAAGCGCTCCAGCGCCTCGGCGCTTTTTATCAGCACGCCCGACTGCGCGCCGCGTCCCACGCCGACCATGATCGACATCGGCGTCGCAAGACCGAGCGCGCAAGGGCAAGCGATGATGAGAACGGAGACCGCTGCAACAAGGCCATACGTCATGCGTGGTTCCGGTCCCCAGATTGCCCAGGCAAGAAATGCAATAACGGCGATGAGAATGACGGCGGGCACGAACCATCCCGCCACTTGATCGGCGAGGCGCTGTATTGGCGCGCGGCTTCTCTGCGCGGATGCGACCATCTCGACAATCCTTGAGAGCACGGTGTCGCGGCCAACCTTCTCCGCGCGCATCACAAAGCCGCCAGTCTGATTAAGCGTGCCGCCGATGACTCTGTCGCCTGCAATCTTCGTCACCGGCATGGATTCGCCGGTGACCATGGACTCATCGACCGAACTGCGGCCCTCGACGAGTTCGCCGTCCACAGGAACCTTTTCTCCTGGACGGACGCGCAGGCGCTCGCCGACCTTCACAAGATCCAGCACAACTTCTTCGTCGGATCCGTCAGCGTTAATCCGAGTCGCCATTTTTGGCGCGAGATCGAGGAGCGCGCGTATGGCGCCGCCGGTCTGTTCCCGCGCGCGCAATTCAAGAACTTGTCCAAGCAGAACAAGGACGGTGATAACCGCCGCCGCCTCGAAATAGATCGGGACAGAGCCATCGAGGTTGCGGAATGCCGGCGGGAAGAGCGACGGCGCCAATGTTGCGATGACGCTGTAAATCCAGGCGATGCCCGTTCCCATGGCGATGAGCGTGAACATATTCAGATTACGTGTCACGAGCGATTGCGCGCCTCGAACCAAAAACGGCCAGCCAGCCCAAATCACGACCGGCGTCGCCAAAATAAGCTGAAGCCAGTTCGACGCCTGCGGCGCTAGCAAGTGATGGAGATTGAATAAATGTCCGCCCATCTCCAAGACGAGCACCGGCGCCGCCAACGCCAGCCCGATCCAGAACCGCCTAGTCATGTCGACGAGTTCGGCGTTCGGTTCGGCTTCGGTCGAAGCGACGAGTGGCTCAAGCGTCATGCCGCAGATTGGACAATTTCCGGGCCCGATCTGACGAATCTGCGGATGCATCGGGCATGTGTAGATAACGTCCGCTACATGGGATGGGTCTTGATGCGCATCCTCGATTGTGACACCGCCACGGGCCGTCTTCGATTCCTCATGCGAGGCGCGATCATGCCGATGCTCGTGGGCCACTCGGTTCATCCTTCCTTGCGCCGTCAGAAGCGGCATCGTAATTGATCTAGGCGTCCTTTGCGCAAGGTCGATCGTCGTTGCTCACTCGGCAATACGGCCGCCCCGCTTCCAGAAATGGCGGTTCCTTCAGTCACGGCCTCGACACCATTGGCTGCGGAGGCTCCCGCTCGACCGATGTCGTCGTGTATCGTCGCTCGAAAAGATCAACAACGCAAAGTTTAACGGCGGAACTGCAAGTCACTGGATGCGGTCCGCCATTTTGCTCGACGGTTTATGAGGGGCGCGGACTCCTTGGATGATATCACGCCGATGAGACCTTCCGCGCCTCGTACTGTTGCCTAAGGAACACGGCCCGACAGCAAATCGATGGTCGGACCGTTCCATTATTGTCGACGACAATTACCGTACGTCAGCTTCGCATCGAATATGCGTTCAATCACGAAGCTCTCTCCATCAGCGACAGACCCACACCCATTTTCCATGATGGCGGTGCCAGCACACATTATGTCTGTGTTGGCCAGGAGTGCTCCAATCACGATGCATGTGACGGCCATGCCCGCCGGGGACCATTCCGTGAGTCTGCGGGTCGTGCTCCTGGAGCTCTTGGGCCATCGCGGGAACGGATAGGGCCAGCATCGTCGCTAAGGCAATAGAGAGTCTAAGCATTAGTCTTTCCTCCTGTGAAGATTGTTGTGCATTGTTCTATGGAGCTGCGTGGATAGTTCCCCCCAACTCCTGTTTGACCTCTCCTTTTTGAGGCAGGCCAAACCCCTTGATCAGCGCATAGATCGCCGGAATGACAACGAGCGTCAGAGCCGTCGAAGACACCATCCCGCCAATCATCGGAACGGCGATGCGCTGCATAACTTCTGACCCTGCGCCAGTGCTCCAGAGGATCGGCACAAGCCCCGCCATGATTGCGACGACCGTCATCATCTTCGGCCGCACGCGCTCGACCGCGCCGAGCATAATCGCTTCTCGCAAATCGGCGCGAGTGAAGATCTTCCCTTTGGCCACGCGCTTGGCCGCGACCTCGCGCATTGCCGCATCGAGATAGATCAGCATCACGACGCCGGTCTCGGCGGCGACGCCAGCAAGCGCGATGAAGCCGACCGCAACCGCGACGGACATATTGAAGTTCAAGAGCCACATCAGCCACACGCCGCCGACCAGCGCGAAGGGCAGCGACAGCATGACAATCAATGTCTCGGTCAAGCGGCGGAAATTCAGGTAGAGCAGCAGGAAGATGATGAGCAGCGTCACCGGTACCACGATCTGCATGCGCCCTCGTGCGCGCTCCAGATATTCGAACTGACCGCTCCAGACGACATAAGCGCCTGCCGGGAACTCGATCGCATCGACGACCGCCTGGCGCGCTTCTTCGACAAAGCCGCCGAGATCGCGGTCGCGGATATCAACGAAGATGTAGACTGTGAGCTGGCCGTTCTCGGTGCGAATCGAGGTCGGGCCACGAACGAGTCCGACACTCGCCACTTCGCCGAGCGGAACCGTCCCGCCGCCAGGTAGGGGAATCAGCACTTCGCTGGCGATCGCTCTCGGATCGGAGCGGAAGTCGCGCGGATAGCGGATGTTGACGCCGTAGCGTTCGCGTCCTTCAACCGTCGTTGTGACGGTCTCGCCGCCGAGCGCCGTGGCGATTATCGCTTGCATGTCGCCGATCATGAGGCCGTAGCGCGCGAGCATCGCGCGATCAGGAACAATATCGAGATAATAGCCGCCGATGACGCGTTCGGCGTAGGCGCTCGAAGTTCCGGGCACGCGCTTCAAGACGGCCTCGACTTGGCGCGCGAGCCCCTCCATTTGCGACAGGTCGCGGCCAAAAATCTTGACGCCGATCGGCGTTCTGATCCCGGTCGCCAGCATGTCAATCCTGTTTCGGATCGGCATGGTCCAGGCATTCGACACGCCGGGGAATTGCAGCGCCGCGTCCATTTCGCCAATGAGCTTGTCGATCGTTATTCCAGAACGCCACTGATCCTTCGGCTTCAACTGGATGACGGTCTCTGACATTTCGAGCGGCGCCGGATCGGTCGCCGTGGAGGCGCGCCCAGCCTTGCCATACGCGGTGTGAACTTCGGGGAAGGATTTGATGATACGGTCCTGCTTTTGCAGGAGCTCGGCGGCCTTGGTGACCGAGAGCCCGGGCAGCGTCGTCGGCATGTAAAGGAGCGCACCCTCATTGAGAGTGGGCATGAATTCGCTACCGAGCTGGCGGGCCGGAATGATGGTCAGCGCTAGCGCGCCCAGCGCCAGCAGAATAGTGGCGACTTTCGCTTTGAGCACCAGACGTATGATCGGCCGATAGAGCCAAATGAGCGCGCGATTGATGGGGTTCCTCGTCTCGGGAATAATTTTTCCGCGCACGAAGACGACCATCAGCGCCGGCACGAGCGTCACGGAAAGAAGCGCCGCCGCCGCCATGGCGAACGTCTTGGTGAAGGCGAGCGGGCTGAACAGACGCCCCTCTTGCGCTTCGAGCGTGAAGATGGGCAGGAACGAAACCGTAATGATCAACAGGCTGAAGAACAGCGCGGGGCCAACCTCAGTCGCAGCATCGATCAATATCTCGATACGCCGCTTGTCGGGCAGCGCGCGCTCCAGATGCTTATGCGCGTTCTCAATCATGACGATGGCGGCGTCCACCATTGCGCCGATAGCGATGGCTATGCCGCCCAAACTCATGATGTTGGAGCCGATTCCCAGCGCCTTCATCGCGGCGAACGCCATGAGTACGCCAACGGGAAGCATGATGATGGCGACGAGTGCGCTGCGCACATGCATTAGAAAGACGACGCAGACGAGAGCAACAATGACGCCTTCTTCGACGAGTGTGCTCCTGAGCGTCTCGACGGCTGCATGAATGAGCTGGGAGCGGTCGTAAACCGAGACGATCTCAACGCCCTTGGGCAAGCTTGTCGCCATCTGCGCAAGGGTCGATTTGACATTGTCGATCACTGTGAGCGCATTGGCGCCATAACGCTGTAGCGCGATGCCGCTCGCAACCTCGCCCTCACCATTGAGTTCGGTGACGCCACGCCGCTCGTCGGGGCCGAGCTCGACGCGCGCGACATCCTTCAGGAGAAGTGGTGTGCCGTTTTCGACGCGCAGGACAATACTTTTCAGGTCGTTCACGCTGCGCAGATAGCCTCGTCCACGCACAATGAATTCAAATTCGGAAAGCTCGACCGTGCGACCGCCTACATCGGCATTGCTGGCGCGGATGGCGCCGCGCACTTTCGACAGCGGAATGCCGAGCGCGCGCAGTCGGTTAGGATCGACAACGACATTATACTGCTTGACGAAGCCGCCGACGCTCGCGATCTCGGCGACGCCTTCGGCCTTGGCGAGGCCGTAGCGGATCGTCCAATCCTGGATCGAGCGCAATTCGGCGAGCGTCATATCCTTGGCGATGAGCGCATATTGATAGACCCAGCCGACGCCCGTCGCGTCGGGACCGAGAACTGGCGTCACGCCCGCCGGCAATCTCTTACTCGCCGCGCTCAAATATTCGAGGACGCGCGAGCGCGCCCAATAAATGTCGACGCCATCCTCGAAGATGACGTAGACGAAGGATACGCCGAAGAATGAAAATCCGCGCACCACTTTGGAGCGCGGAACGGTCAACATCGAACTGGTGAGCGGATAAGTGACTTGATCCTCGACGACTTGCGGCGCCTGACCGGGATATTCGGTGTAGACGATCGCTTGCACGTCGGAGAGATCGGGAATGGCGTCGAGCGGCAGTGTGCGCAAGGCATAGACGCCGCCTGCGACCGCGAAGGCAGCGCCCACGAATATGAGCAAAAGGTTGCGCGCCGACCAGGCGATGAGACGCGCAATCACTTGCCCGCCTCCCCTTGGTCGAGAGCTCGTAACGCCGCCTTCAAATTGCTTTCGGCGTCGATGAGGAAGTTCGCGGCCGTGACGACGCGTTCGTTTTCGTTCACACCGCTCTTGATTTCGACGAAGCCTTCGCCACGCCGACCGATCTTGACTTCGCGTGGCTCGAAGCGCCCTTCGCCCTTGTCGACAATCGCCACTTGCCGCTTCCCGGTGTCGATGACCGCGCTTTCTGGCGCCGTTAGCACTTTTTCGTTGCCGCCGGCTGCGATCTCGACCTCGGCGTACATGTCTCCCCGCAGCAACCCATCGAGGTTCGGCAGTTCGATCCTGACGCGCGCCGTTCGTGTCTCCATATTGAGATGGGGATAAATCAGAGCGACTTGCCCCTTAAAGGCTCGATCTGGGTAAGCCCGTGGCCGCACATCGACCTTTTGTCCGGGCTTGATCAAGGCGATGTCCCGCTCGGCGATGTCCGCCAGCACCCAAACTAGGGAATGATCGACGATGCGAAACAGCATGTCGCCCGGCGCGGCGCGCATGCCGTTAATTGCCGCTCGCTCCAAGACATGGCCGTCTTGCGGCGCGGGCCATGCAATCACACGTGGAACGCTGCGGGCGCGCCCGATCGCGGCGATGGCGCTTTCGTCGAGGCCGAGATTGACGAGCCGCCGCTTGGCTCCCTCCAGACGCTGGGCGTCGATCCCGCCGCCACGCCGCATGTTGAGGACGGCGACATATTCGGCGGCTGCGCTCGAAAGATTCGGCCCATACACGCGCATCAGCGTCTGGCCCTTGCGAACATAATCGCCCTCCGCAAACTTCCCGACCGATTCGATGAAGCCTTCGAAGCGCAGGGAGACGATCGAGATACGTCGCGGGTCGAAGTCGATCCTGCCCGTCGCTCGAACAGGGACGCTCAGCGTCCGGCGTTGGACGGGTTCGGAGCGAACGCCGGTCTTTTGCAGCTTTCCGGGGCTGATCGTGATGGTCGTGCCGTTCTCCGCCTCGTCCTCGTAGACGGGTACGTAATCCATTCCCATCTCGTCTTTCTTGGGAACGGGCGATGTGTCAGGCAGGCCCATTGGATGGCGATAGAAGCGCACGCGTCGTTCGCCACCAATCTTGGCGGAGCCTGCAGGAGGCTTGTCCTCGAAACTCACATCCTCGCTGGCGCGCACCGGCAGATAATCTTTGCCTGCCGATGTCTTCTTGGGCGTCGAGGAATAGGCTGGGCGACCGTCGGGATCCCTGTAGTAAATGATCGGGCCTGTCGTTGCAGGCGGCTTACCCGAGATACTAGGCCCGGCGTCACCCAGCGTTCCTGTAGGTGTGACCCATTTGAAACGTCCCTCGGCCAGCCAAGCGAGGCTGGCCGCGACGACGACAAAGCCCAAAAGAATTGCGAAGTGACGGCGAGTCATAGAGAGCCTCCCGCCAGACGTTCAAGCTCCGCGTATCTGGCTTGCTCTTCGACTTTGAGCTTAAGGATTTCGAGTTCGATCGCTCGCAGGCGTCGTTCGGCTTCCAGAGACGTCGCCAAGTCGGCGGCTCCGGCCGCAAAGCCGCTTCGCGCCGTCTCCACCGACAGCCGCGCCGGACTGAGCTGGCGTTGTTCGACGATCCGGATCGCCTTGCGCACCGCCTCCAGCCCGAACCACGCTTCGGCCACATCGCCGTCGAGCCGGATTCGGATGGCGTCGTAGCGCATCTGCGCGGCGCCGAGCCGCGAACTGGCGGCGCGCTGTTCGGCGTCTTTCGCTTCATATTGCAGCGGCACCTTGAATCCGAGCATGAACATGCCGCTATTGTCGCCGGTGGGACGCTGCACGAAATTCGCGCCAACGGTGACGTTCGGATAGTAATTCAGGTCCGTGAGTTCTTTAGTTCCGATCGCTGCGCGGACCTGCGCGCCGGTCGTGGCGAGGGCTGGATTGGCGACTCTCGCGAGCTCCTGAACGCCGGCGAGCGTCAGCTTTGTTTTCAGCGGCCGAAAGCCTTTGGGCATAGCGAGTGGCTCTTGCGAGCCGCGACCGACCAAGGCATTTAAGCGAGCGGCGGCGGCCTTTGCCTCGCCTTGACGGCGCGCGACCTCTGTTTCAGCCGTCGCCGCCTCGATCTCGGCTTTGATCACTTCCTGCTGGTCGACCGAGCTCGCGCCATAACGCAAGCGCAGGAGCGCGAGAATTTCGTCGAGCCGGCGCTTTAATCCAAGCGAAAGGTCGATCGCCCGATGCGCGGCGCCGTATTGCGCATAGGCGGCTTTGACGCGGGCGATCAAATCTGTGGCGACGGCGCGACTCTGATGCCTCGCAGCCTCGGCGTCGGCCTCTGCGACGCCGCGCTCCAGATCGAGTTTGCCCCAAAGTTTGAATTCCTGCTCGAAGCCGATCCAACGCTGGCCGATGCCGCGTCCATTCACATCCCATGCTTGCAGCGTTACCGTCGGATCGGCCAGCACGCCTGCCGCGCCCACTTTATGCGCTGCCGCATCGGCATCCAGCGCGGCCGCCGCTAGTTCAGGGCTTAGCTGATTTGCAAGGGCGACGACGCTTTCGACGTTGGCGCCGGGCAAGTTTCGCTCGGTTGCCGAAAGCGATGTTGAGCACATCAATACCGCCGCCGATTCCACAAATGAGATGGCGCGAAGGCGCCGTCCTCGACTCATGGCGCCACCTTTAGAATTAGTCGGCCTTGGACCGTGCCGCTCTCGCCCTGCACCTTTGCAGCGAGTGATATCCGCCACGTTCCCGCATCAGTCAGATCGACCTTGAATCGATAAATTCCGGGATCGGGGCTTTGCGCCGGTTCGATCATGCTGGTCATCGTCTCCATGCCATCTGGAGCCATATCGAGACGCATCGCGAAGATCACCGCGTCTGGCGCCGGCTTGTCGTCGGGCTTATGGACGAGACGTACCGATACGATCGCTTGCCCCGTCTTGAATTGCGCTGCGACGAGTCGGAATTCGTAGTCGTTGATATTGGCGCGGGCGAACGGCGCTAGGCCTAGGATGGCAAGCGCGACCAGCGCGAATAAGCGCGCCTTGCTCGAGGTCACGAGCATCATCAGATTCTCTCCGTATCCCATTAATGCGCATGGTCGTCGGGCGGATTGCAGCCGCGCTCAATCCCGACGAGGGACGTCATCGCGCCTCACGCGTCGATGCGACAACGGCGCTGGTTCCTGCGGGAATGGGATCGTGGATAACGATCCCCCTCGGCTAGCCGCAGCGACCGCTTGAGGTCGCGCCAAATCTGCTCCGGGCGCAACCGTGAGCGAGATTGGACTTTCGGCTTTAGACGATTGGAGGCCGAAGAGCGGGCGGGCTTCGCAATCCACCGAGCTCAATGTCGTCGGAGGGAATTAGCGGCGGCGCACACACCCAAAGAACGGCATCAACGAATGGTTGAAACTGCGGAAGCGCTGCTTGACTGGGCCCGCAGAGGATCTCAGCGCACACGGGGAGTGCTGCGCCGTCATGGCCGTTGTGGTCGGGACAATCGTCCATGCTCATTTCGATGCAAGCATGGTTCATCTTCGCGGCAAAAGCTCCGCCCGCCCCAGCTAAAGCTGTAGCGAGAATAACCACAGAGATCAAAAGGCGAAGGCAGCGAAGCATTTCTCTACTCTGTCAGCCGCAAACTACCATGGCAAGCGCCACGCCCAAACCATTTTCTGATCCGGCGAAGGTCGGCTACGGACGGTGTGCGCCCGGATAGCTGGACTCCGCTAGATTGTCTCTCGCCAGTGGCTGGCCGGAATAGGATTGGACTTGAAAAGCGTACTAAAGCGTGAAGGTGCTGAACTAAAACTTCGGAGCGGCATGATTTCGTGCTCATACCGTCGACTGTCGACCTATCGTGCGATGAGATTGTTGAAGAACTTTTGGCGCAAAGTTGTTTCATGCGCATGCCAGATACCGGCGCAAAGACCATCGTCGCTTGTCTGGCCGTGACAACGACCCAAATCGGAGCGATAGGCGATGCCCATAAGAAGGGCGAGAAGAAAGCGCCCGAGATCGACCGAAGGCGAAGGAAGGGCAGTTGCGGTGTTTGCCTGGAATGCGCCCTCGGCGTCCTTTCTCAAACGCGGTCCCCTGAGTTCCTGCCCCCGCGCACGCGAATCGGCCGTGTTCATGTTCCAAATCCAGCGACAGAGCTTCCTTGGTTAGCTCGGCTCGCCGACGTCCTTGTGATTTATCAGAGAAGATGCGCGTTCAGTAATAGCCTTAAGAGGAAGCCGAAGTTCGAAGATCAACCCGTTTGGGTTAAAATCGATCGTTGCTTGTCCACCGAACGGCTTTCCCGACTCGAGTAAGATGGTATTGCCGAATCCGTTCGCTGTCGGTCGAGGATGGATGGGCGGCCCGCCGGCTGGCGACGACATACGACGCCAGCCCCGTTTTTGCACGCGCAGTACAAGCGTGATGAATCTGTAGCCCAGAGTTTTCGAAAAAGGCATCTCGCTCTCTTTTTTTGTCCGCACCTAGTCCCTCACATCGCCCATCCTACGCCTATCGATGATGCACTTGGGTAGCGCGGCTCGAGAGAAGATGCCAAAGACGCTTAGGCTCTGCCTATGACAGAAAGGGTTCTTTCGATGTGGGTCAACCCCCGAGTTTCTTACGAGGACAAATTGAAAGCCCTCACATTAGCTTGCCTCCAAGCCAATCCGGAGCTGGTCAAAAGAATTGAAAGCCGTCCAAATTGCGCTGCAAGCGCGAGCGACGTAATCGGCATTGTCGACATTAAGGTGCTGCTTATGAAGGACGTCTCTGATCGCAGGTGCCTGTCAAATATTGAGACCCTGTCGTGTTGGTGGAATTTCAAGAAAGACGCGTTGAGTTCTCAATCAGACGAATGCATCGGTTTTTTATATGAAACTCTCCTCTATCTCACACGCTAAATTCAGATTCGCCATTCTGAACGAATCCGGGGCACGGCCAGGATCGCGGTCCTTTTTGTGGTGCGCATTGCGAGCCGGCGGGAATGGTCGATGGTAAGCAGCAGCGCCTCGTGCTGTAAATTAGAAGAGGTCGGCGAGTCGGACCCCTCAGAGGTTTGCAGACAGCTTTTCGTTGGCCCGAGCCCATAGGCCGCAGCTCGCGCGGCAACGCGTCAATGCTACGCCCTCGCCACGTCGGCCGCAGGGCGTCGGCGTCGTCATCGAGGCGGAGCACAGCTGCACGACGCTGTGGGGGTCAACACGACGGACTCGCTCCTGACGATGAGCCGGCTGCTCGGCGTGAACCGCGACCACTCGCGCACCCGCAAGGAATTCCTTGCCATGGTGCAGGGGAGGCGAGCGCTGCGCCTAGCAAGTTGTGGAAATTAGCGCCGCGCCGGCGGCGGTACTTGCAAGGCGCCCAGACGAGTCGATGTGATTTATTGGCAAGAGCGCCGGCGCAGCCATAGCTCATGGACGGGATTGTGGTCGCGAAGAGCTGGCGCGTTTAGCCAGGAGCGGGTCTTCGTGGACCGCGCCGTCCCCATCCAGGACGAAGCGCCAAAGCAATATTCCGCGCCGGAAGGTGAGGCGAGTTTTGCCATAATCCTCGCCTTCTCCCCGCTCGCAGGTCGCCACGATTGTTCCCCGCTGCAGTTCCGTGCGAAAGGCTTCGACGGAGAGTCCGAATTTTGGCGCAACGAAAGTCGCGTCCACAACGAAGTCTTCGCCGTCACGGACAATGTCCGCACATCTGGGATTGGCCATCCTGTCCTCCGCTCGCCGGGTCAAGGCCGGCACCCAAAATCAAGTGCCGTTGCTTTATAGCCGACGAGGCAGGGTCGTGTCGCGGCGAAAGAGGCGTGCTTCGATTCAGCGGTTCATCAAAACGCCTTTAGGCTCGGCTTCGGCAACAATGGGGCTGACCTGAGCTTAAAGGAGGTCGATTTTCGCTGGACCTACATCTCATCGCCGCTCAATCGCCGCCACGTGCCGTCCGGCTGAACAGCCGCGCGATCTTGCGTGCTAACGGCGCGCGTGAGCGCCGCAGAATGCGCTTCTCCGCTCTTTTCCTGCGCACGCGCCGCGGCCTTGGGCTCCAAAGCGCGCCGCAGACGCCGATACGCTCAGCGATCACCGCGTCCTGCCTTGGAGTGAAGATGACTCCTGGGAGCAGGTTGGAATGAAATCGGCGGAACGTGAGAATAGCATGGCTCTGCTCCTCTTCGAAATCTCAGACCTCATCAAAACTCACTCAGAGGGCTTATCTCATGAACAGGAACACCTTGGCGATTATAAGGGACTGGGTTGGGCGCTGGTCAGACGAACGTTTCGCCGGGGCGCTCAATCGAATGGTCATCCCTCCGGCAAGGGCAAACCTCAAGTGCGCTCCCGTGCGTCGCGCGCGGTATCCAAGCCTATAATCTTCAGAATGGCTGACGATGACCGAGGCGGCTCAGGCGTCGAGCATAATGAAAGATAGGTTGAGCCATCTTAGCAAGGCTGGCTATTTTCGCCCGCGGCAGGTTGTTTCCGCAGTGCGTAACAAATCCGTGTTAACAGGACCGATGAAATGGCGGGGCTCGAAAAGGGCGCCCGTATCGCATCGCCAACGAGAAGACGCTTCCAGTATTTTACTACGCACGCACCATGATGGGTGTCATCGCAGCTTCGACACGCGTTGTTGTTTTGGATGCTCCGCTTGAGACAAAAGAGCTCAGCCTCTCACAAAGGCGAGTCCAGTCTTGAGACGTCGATCTGCTCGTCGTGCATCCCGAACAGCCTGCCGTCCCGTAGCTGATGGATGTGATCGAAGCGATCGAAAATCTTCTCGTCATGCGTTACGGCGATGATCGCGGCGTCGTGCTCGACCGCGAGCTTGCGCAAGAGGTCCATGACGATGCCGGCGCGCTTGGAGTCGAGGGCGGCCGTTGGTTCGTCCGCGAGAATGATGCGAGGGCTGTTCGCTAGCGCCCGCGCGATGGCCACCCGCTGCGCTTCGCCACCGGAGAGCTTGGCCGGCATCGCTTTTGCGCGGTGGCCGATCTCGAGATAATCGAGCAAAGCCACGGCCCGCTTGCGCGCATTAGCAATGTCGACGCCGGCCAATTGCAACACGATCGCCACGTTATCGGTCACATCGAGGAACGGCAGCAGGTTGTGGAACTGGAAGATGAACCCGATCTTGTCGAGCCTGAGACGCCGCAAATCACCCCGAAGCCGGCGGCCATCGCGGACGACCAGTTCGCCGTCGAGCTCCATGCACCCCGAGGACGGATCCAAAATGCAGCCGATGATGTTAAGGAGGGTGGTCTTGCCGGAACCGGAGGGGCCAAGCAGCGCTACGACCTGTCGGGGGTAAACCTCTAGCGAAACATCGCGCACTGCATCGACGCGGGTTTCTCCCTCGCCAAAGTGTTTTGAGATGCGATCCAGCCGAACAAGCGGCGCGCCAGAGCTTGTGGTTTGCATCTCAGCCCCCAAGCGCGGTCGCCGGATCGACCCTGAGCGCGGCGCGGACGCCAAGGACGCTCGATAGAAGGCATACTACGAAGACAATGGCTCCCAGAATGACAACATTATCCGGCTCCAGCACCACACGTCGTGGAAAGTAGTCCTGAATATTGACGATAAGTGCGCCACCGATTGCAAATCCGATGAAGCCGAGCGCCATGGCTTGCTGCACGATCATCCCGATGATCGTTCTGTCGGGCGCTCCAATCAATTTCAAGGTGGCGATCTGCTTCAGTTTCTCCATGGTCATCGTGTAGATAATAAGCGCGATGATCACCGCGGAGACGACCAGCAGCAGGCCTGTAAAAAGCGCGATTTGTCGGCGCGCACGGTCAACGAGCGAAAGTGTCAGAATGTTCTCTTGAGCTTCCTGGGTAATGGCCGCGAGATGCTTCCACCGCTTGATTGTGCTAGCGACGGCCTCCGAAGAAGAGTTCGGATGCAGACGCGCCACGACCGCATTGACGGTGTCCCGAGTTGATCCGCCCTCGCCACGAGCGAGTTTGAGTCGCGCCGCCGACGGCGCGAGATCGAACTGCAGTTTCTGCGCGTCCTGCAGCGTGACGTAGACGGCCGGGTCGCCTCCCGAACTGACCTGGTGCTGCGTGAGACCAACCACCGTGAACATGCTTCGGCCGAGCGCGACCCGATCGCCGAGGACAAGACCGGCAGCGCGGTCGGCGACTATCTCATAGTGGCTGCGAGCAACTCCGCGACCTTCGATGATTACTGGCGGACCGCCTGGTCGCGTCGGCTCGTAACCGATGACGTAGAGCCGGAGCTTGTTGCCCATGTGCTCACTCTCTACCGTCTGATACGTGACGCTTCCGGCGGCGTCCACGCCCGCGATGCGGGCGATCGCCTCCCGCGTGTCTCCTGGAATGCGAGATATCTCCGCGAAGGGACCGCGCGTACTGGATTCCACAACCCACAAATCGACAGCCGGCGCTCGGGCGATGGTCAGCGCCTCAACGACGAGCCCGCGATAGATGCCGATCATTGCGAGCACGACTCCGAGCAGGAGGCCAAGTCCCAGGCAGGTCAATAGGAACCGACCGAGATTGTGCATAATGTCGCGATATGCAAGGTTCATTTCTTGCTGGCCTCGATCGTCCAAATAAAGCGGCCTTCGCGTAAGCCGCTCTCCAGGTTCGCCACGACACGCGCATCTCCGGGCAGGCCATCCACGATCTCAAGACGCGCGTCCTCCGTGCGATGTCGGAATTTTACCAGACGCCTCCGCAACCGGCCGGACTCGACCGTCCATACCCGGCCTTGCCGTCCGTCGTAGCCCTGCACGACGGCCTCTGGAACGAGGATCGCTCTATCAAGCTGAGCGACGGTGATCCAGACCTCCACCTGCTCGCCGAGATAGACTCGGAATGGCGGATTGTCGCCCTTAATGAGAACGCGCCGTTCCTCCGTAATGCGATCGCTTTCGAGGCCAATGCGGGCGACCCGTCCTGTGAACGCATCCTGCGGACGCGAGCGAAGGCGTGCATCGACATGTTGCCCTTCCTGGATAAATCCCGCGCGCGCTTCGTCGACATGAGCGAGACCCCAGTACGTGTCAGCCGCAATGAGCGTGAAAATTGGATCGCCAGCCTTGACGACAGAGCCCAGTTCCTTGTGGCGCTCCATAATCACGGCGTCGTAGGGAGCCGTGAGCGTCCTATGGCGCAACATCGTTTCTTCGAACTGATACTGAGCTCGCGCATCGGCCAGTTGCGCCTTCGCGCTGGCAATCTCGCTATCTGCAACGGCAACATCGGCGCGGGCTACGGCCTCGTCTCTGAAAGCCTCCTCTGCGACTTGCTTTGTGACGATGCTTCGCGCAACAAGCGCCTGCTTGCGCCGATTGGCTTCCTGTCTTTGCGCCATCACCGCCCGCGCCCTCTCGAGATTGGCATCCGCCCGGTTGATGTTCGTCTCGGCGATCAAGAGCGCAGCGCGCGCCTTTGCGACCTTGGCCTCTTGTTCGCTACTGGCGAGGCGCGCGAGGACCTGGCCCTTCGTCACGCGGTCGCCGTGGTCCGCGTGCAGTTCGACCAGCGTGGCCCCCACTTCGAAACCGATTTTCGACATCACACGGGCCTCGACCGTGCCAAGCCCAAAGACTCGGATCGGCACGTTCTTTTCAATTGACGCGACCTCGACGGCGATCGGACGGTTCGCGTAAACGATTAGAGCCACGGCGATGGCAAACAGTACGCCGGAGGTCGCCAGGGCGTATCTAGCGATACGCCCGCGAAGCGCTGCGGCATACAAGAGGCTGGCTCCGGTCTTTTCGCCAATAGACGTGTCAGGCCCCCTGGCCGATCGTTCGGAGGACTCATTCATGATCAGTCTCCCGGTCGCATAGAGTTCCGCTCCAATGAGGGACTATCGTTCATTCATTGCCGCCACGTCGGAGATCCTCCAGCCCTCGGCCAGCGTGCGAATGCGTTCCATGCCGGCCGGCAGTGGCGCGTCGCTCTCCCACTTCCTTGTCACGTTGAGCATGGATCGAGCCCGATTGGCCTGATCGGTAGTGTTTTCGCCATGTCGCGTCGGAGCCTCCCGACATGCCGAGCTAGAACGCCAGCGCGGCTCCCAAGTTCGTTCCCGCTTGCCATGAACTTGCGCGCATCATCGCCTGATCTTTCCTCTTGGAGTTCTTGCATTCAGCGTCTCAGCATCGGAGGCGCCTGACTTCACGCCACGGAGGTAGATGCCGAGAACTCCATGAGCATGGGTGCGAACGCCTTTGATGTCGCCCGACAGCAATGATTGCATCACCAGACCCTGGATCATCCCGATGAACAGGATCGCCGCCGCATGCGTGTCCAGATCATTGGCTGCTTCTCCAGCCGCCTTGGCCTCCTCAAGCTTTTTTGCAAGCCGCTCGGCATAGCGCTTGATGAGCATCCGTGCGATTTTCGTGGCGGGTGCGGCTTCGGCGCGCTGCAATTCACCGAACATCATTCGAGGCACGCCAGGATATTCGATCACGAACTCGATATGACTCATGAACATCGCTCGCAATCCGTCCATCGGCGAGCATGCGCCTTCTGCCGCATGATCAATGCGATCCAGCAAACGATTGGTCACCCACTCCATCACCGCCTCCCAGATCGCATCCTTCGTGGGGAAGTGACGAAACAAGGCGCCCTGCGTCACGTTCATGTGCTTAGCGATCGCTGCTGTCGTGATCTCGCTGGGGTTCTGCGCGCCGGAAAGTACGACAACTGCTTCGACGGTGAGTGATCGGCGCTCCTCGGCCGGAAGATACTTGGACTGCATGCTGCGGCTTGGCTCGGATAATAGTAAGCAATTACTATTATTGGTTAGCCGACTGCGTTGTCAAGGGACAGGCCTTCCTCTCCCGTGGCGTCGCGCTTAAGTAGAGTTGGATACGTTAGGAGCGCGGCGAGCGGGAGCTGATTACTCACTTTTCCGCTGAGCGGAACAAGCGGAGAACCGTGGCATTGATCCTCTCCATAGAGCGTTGGCTGGAAAAAAGGGGACGCCATGGCTGAGCTGCCCAGACGGCGATCAGGTTTTCTGGTTCAGCGAGATCTTAATCGAGCGATCGGAGACGTGGGATATAGGGCCCCATTAGCGTAACCGCCCCCATAACCAAGCTCTATCTTGATCTTTGTGGCTACCTTTTCATATCGCAACGCTTTACAGAGTTGCGAGATTAGGGTCGCCGACATTTCGCCGGGACCAAAGCGCTACGGCCGATGCCGCCAACTTGCCAGTTGCGCGAAGAAAGCCTTCCCTCCGGAGCTAGAATGCGCAACTTTTTTCGAACACTTGCGCCCGAGCAATTCGATGCGAGCGTCGCAATCCGCGCCGACGGAAGCTATTTTTATTCGTACGACGGCATTCTTATTTTCGTGCCCGCTCTTATTCAGGCCTGCCGAGCGGGTTTCCTGGAAGCACGCCTGGAGGCCCGACTTAAACATGCCGCTGCGCAATTGCGCGACGAAGGCTTTCGATATGCCCAATATCTTGCCCGAGGACGTTACGCAGTATTCTTGGAGCGATCGGTCGCTAGAGGCCAATCGTCCTGTTTCCCATCACGCGAGATGAAGGTGTTTTGCATTCAGCCGCAAGCCGACGGCGCTATCGTGATTGGCGGCTCTCGACCAGACGCTAACGCCCCATGTCAACTTTCCGGAACAGATGCAGAAATCGACGGACGGCTCACCGTCAGGTTAGAAAAAGGCGTCAATGTCGTCAAACATAATGCGCAGACCAAGCGGTCGAATTTGAACCATTTCCTCGTCTACCAATGGCGCATTAAATCACCAGACGCCGACCCGTTCATGGTCGTCCAGCTTCCAGAATTAGGTCGATAAGTCTGATAGCGCCTTGGTAACGCTCATCTTCGACTCGCCGGGCTGCCACGACTTCAGAAAATCGATCCAGCCCCGGCTCAACCAGGACGCTGCCGTTAGTTGCGTGCCATTTAAGCATCGGGTTTCGTTCTGGCGCGAGCGTATCGTCCTTTTACACCGATGCCCCTCATACAAGACGAGTAGAGGATCTCTCGAGCAGCGGCCATAACGCGGACGTATGCCGCCAATCACAGTTCGAGCACGGCATCATGAAGGCAATAAGCCCTTGCAGAAAGGTACAAATCTGATGACGCGCTCAGTCGCGTCGAACCAAAGCAGAGTAGCATCTAAGGCGGAGAGGATCGAGCTACCGAATTCGTTGACAGTGGACTGATGGCTATTTCGACGATGGCCTCCGCCCCGAGGCTGTTACAACTTTGGGCATGGCGCTCCGCGAACCAATGTCCAACGCCCCGTTTAACCTTGCTAAGAAAATCGAGACCGCGGTCGTCCGCCAAGTGACCGAGATCACATATCAAGTCCGCAATAGCATGCGCCTCGACAGTGCCGCACTCCTGTTGAAAAACGGCGACTGCATTAGCGCCGGCGGCTATGTGATTGGCCTTATTCATCGTTTCTCCAACCTGACAATTAGCTGGACCCTTGGAGCAGGATATCAAGTCGGGAACTTGCACAATCACAGAGCGATAGGAGCTGATCAGCGGTCAGTGCTGTTACGGCCCCACCTTCAAACGAACGATGAAAGCGGCGAGTCTGATCTCCTGATTTGGAGATAAGGCTTATGTCTAGACTTGATCTTTCGCTTGAGCCGAACGGCTCCGGGTTACGGCGCATCGAGGTGATCACTGGAGCTGGTGGTCGGCGCCGGTGGTCCGAAGGGGAGAAGGCGCTGGCAGTCGAAGGGAGTCGCTGGCTCCTGACGCGGTCGTCTCGCAGGTCGCGCGTCGACATGGCGCTACGCCACAGCAACTGTTCACCTGGCGAAGGGAGGCGCGCCGGAGGGCAGAGGCGGCGGGTTGCAATATTCTTCATCATTCCCCTCCGTTCATTTCTGATGCGGCAACTCAACTATGCCGAAAAAGGGGGGAGCCATTCCATAATCTTACGCTAAAGCGCTGATGGAGGTTCGCTGGTATCTCGGGATGGAGTTGCGCAGATAAGCCGGACCGCTGCGCGAAGGCCCTATTGCGCACCAAAGGAGCCGGCGATGAAGAAGCATGAAATCGTCTTGGCGCAGGCCCATGCGACGCTGTTCGATCTGCCCAACCGCCCCGTCCCCGACGGCGATCTTCGGCGCCATAATTTAATGGTCCCAGCGCGGAAAGCCGCGTGGGTCGTCGGATGCAAAGAAATCTCAATTGGCAACTATTAGCGAAACGCAGAATGCCTCACATGGCGCCTTGCGGAACGTCTCGGTGATCCAGACGAGTCATCGAATACCGTATGATACTGGTTGTGACAGGCAACAGTAGCGCTCCTCCAAGTATGGCTACGATCATGATCGCTATCCACGTCGTCCTGTAGTTTGCGAGCGCTTCTTCGGGCATCAACCCTTGGAAGGGCGGCATCGCTCCAATGTCAATGATGAGGCCTAGAAAGGCAAAAAACAAAGATAGCACGATCATTTGCGCAGGGGGATTCTTCGCCCAGGCATATAAATCGGCTCCAGAAGTGCGGTTGCTTTCATTTTTTGTTTCTGCAGCGCTATTTTGTGCATCATCTCCGACAAGCTCTCCGCACCGAAACACGCCGACTTGCATTCCGCCATTTTCAACACTTTTCGCGCCAGTTCCGTTCACTTGATTTGCGGAAGGCGGAACCCCGGGGCGGCTAAGGAACACGTCGTCGGATCGCCAAGGTAGTTCAATGGCGTTTGCCGCCGGCGGAGGCGTGAGTAGGAAAGTGGCGAGCGCAAGTAGGTAGAAAACGTGGTTCATGCCATTGGGTCCTGCTACTTGGAGTTATTCGCCGACTCGGAGATCGCCCATCGTGCCGAATGCATGACGCCTCTTAGATGTGATGAAAAGACGAAATCTTACTTAGAGTCGGACTCAAATTCACATCTCGATTATCCAGGGCGATGCGTCGATGGATGCCTCCGATCTCTGGAGAGCCTTAGCGGCGATTGAGCCAAGCGAGCGTTCGTTCGACCAACGCCGTGCGCGAGGATGAATTCCAAGGTATCGATTTCGGAGGACCGCAAGCCTCGCTCGCGCTATTGCGGAAGCGAGCGGTGTGGTGCCCCCTTAGCATCGACAGTCACGCGGGAAAGGCAATCCGTTCTCAGCCGCGACGTTCACTCACACGCGCCAATCACGTCACCCTTTTATAGCGGGCGTTGCTTGCTATTACCGCACCGAGCGGCTTGCGTGTCGCAGCTTTCGTTGACAACGAAGGAAATTGGTGGATCATCGCGCCTGCGAGGGTGGCGATCCCTATTCCAGGCGGTATGCCCAAGCATCGCGGACGGCTCTTCAAAGCCGAGGATTCCGGATGCCGTCTTTATATCGACGTCTGTCTATGGACTTGACCGCTCGGCTCTACATTTGGCGGCGTGCCCCGGAGCGTCTGTTGTCGCGCCAGCAAAGCTGCGCGCGCAGCACGCGGCGGCTTTCTCATTGCGCCTCGCCTTGAACGCAGGCCGGCGGGCGCTTCGAATCCATCCAAAATCAAAAGGAGAAAGCACTTGGTTTCCGCGATCATTCGCATTGTTCTCTTAACGAGCGCCCTGGCGCTTGCAATAGGCGCGCCGCAGCTGCGCGCCGAACCTGCGACGCCCATCAAGGGGACCGCCTATGTGACCTCGTGGTTCGGCGGCGTCGTTTCCGTTATAGATCTCGCATCAGGCGCACTGAAGAAGAAAATCCCAGTCGGCATCCACAATCATAACGTCACGCTGCGTCCCGATCAGAAACAAGCTTGGGTCACGAACAACAACGCGGGGACCTTATCCATCATCGATACGCAAGCAAACAGCGTGATCAAAGCGCTGCCAACAGGAAAGGGTCCGCGACACATCTTTTTCAGCGCCGATGGCAAGGAAGCATACGTTACGAACGAGTTCGACGACCGGGTCGAAATTTTTGACGCGCAGGCGGGTGCATCGCTTGGCGTCGTCAAGGTCGGCGCGATGCCGCATTTCGCGCTCGCTTCAGGCGACAGGCTTTTCGTCTCCAATTTCGGCGGCGGCGACGTGACGGTGCTCTCACGCGCAAAACGCCAGGCGCTCGCGACGATCGCTGTCGGAACAGGGCCGCTGGGCCAAGGCGCGACCAAGGACGGCAAGCGCGTTTATGTCGCCTGTCACAACGCCAATCTCGTCGCCGTGATCGACGCCGAAAGCCTTCGGCGGATCGCGGATATCGAGACCGATGCGGGACCGGTGCAAGTCACGGTCGCGCCAAATCAGACCTTCGCTTATGTCGCTAATGACGGGGCGGGCACGGTGCAGAAAATCGACCTTGCCGTGAACAAAGTCATCAAAACGATCTCCATAGCGCCGGACGCGGGTAGTCACGGCGTCGGCTTCGCCGGCGACGGTCGCTGGCTCCTCATCACCAATACGGGAGCCAACAGCCTCTCGATCTTCGACACGCAGACGGATGAGATTGTGAAGACAATCTTCGTTCCGACAGCGCCTGAAGGCGTTGCGGTCCGGCGTTGAATAGCATCTTTTTTGCGAAACGGGGGAGACGCTCGCAATTCAATGGCGCCAGACTGCCCGAATCAGTCTTGTTCTCTTTAGCTATAACGGCGCTTCGAAATTCCAAGGACTATCGTCCATGCCGCGGGCGCCGTTTAGCAGCTTTCCCTGCCCGCAGCGGATCAGAGACTTAGTTGCGCCGCAAAAAATCCCAGCCGTTCATGAGGATGGCATTTCCCTAAAGTGTTGCTACATTTGGCTGCGGTACGCGTTTGTCACGCACCCGCGTTAATTTCTCCTGAGCCGTGATGGAAATTATGCAACGATCCAATGCAGAGTGGCTGACGGCGCTTCAGGAGAGCGGTCGAGACCAACAGTTGGCGCTTGCGGACCTTCGAGCACGACTGCTTGCGGCAATTCGGGCCTATTTGGCGAAAGGCTACGCCACGCAAGAATCAACGCGTTCAGATGAAGCGCAGCACCTTGCTGAAGACTGCGCACAAGAGGCCATTCTCATTATACAATCAAAACTTGGAGACTTTCGCGGCGAAAGCCGCTTTATGACTTGGGCTTATTCAATCGCAATCAGAGTCGTGCTCGGAGAGCTGCGCCGCCGTCGCTGGCGAGAAGCTACGATCGAGCGCGCTCAGCTTGGACAGACTTTGCCGGCTTGGCCGATTCAAGAACCGGGGCCGGAGCGCAGTCTACAGCAGCGCGAAGCGTGGACTCTACTTGCGCGACTTATCGGCGCCAAGCTTACTCCCTTGCAACGGACCGCACTTGTCGCTCACGCTTTTCAGGGGATGCCCTTGGACGAGGTCGCCGAATGGTTGGGTTCTAATCGGAATAATCTTTACAAACTCATCCACGATGCGCGTAAACGGCTCAAGCAGGCTTTGCTCGAAGAAGGCGTGACGCACAAAGATCTTATTGCCGTGTTTGACGAGCCAAAATCGGGAACCCATCTCCATTCGGAGGGTAAGACTTCCTCCGTTCAACGCATCTTATAGTCAGTCGTGCCGGAACCCGACATGAAACACAAAGACTTTACCCGCCTCATTGACACCGTCTTCGCCGCTAAGAGCGGAGAGGAGATGCTGTGCACGGAATATTTTGATGAACTTCCACGTTACGTCGACATTGAGGCATCCGGTCAGGACGCCGGAGCCTTATTGCCCGAGGTTAAACACCATATGCATCAGTGCCCCGAGTGCGAAGAGGTTTATCTCGCCCTTCTGAGACTCGTGAACGCAGAAAAAACTTTTCCTTCGAGGTAAGACCTCAGCGTTCCGTCGCATCTAAGTCGTATCGGATCGAACTGGTTGGCGCGCGCGATCGGATCGATCGCCGGCATTGTCCCCGGTTCTCCGCTCGAAGGAGTGTGATGCGATGCTAAGAACCTGGGCGCAGTTGGGGATTTCACGTTCGTTCGCGTTTTTGCTCATGTGGCCAGCCGCGCTTCTCGCCGCTAGCGCAGCCTCTGCCGCCGACCAACATTTGATCACGCTCAAAGCAAGCGCAATGCCGTCGGGTCAGCTGGCCTATGAGATGGTCAGTCACAAGGTCAAATCTTCCACGGGAAAAGAAAGCGACCTTACGGATCGGTATGCGAGCGGTCCTACCATCCCTGGTCCCACGCTCGTCATGAAAGAGGGGGACGTCGCCGAGGTGACTCTTCAACATGGCATCGCCGACTCGGCGTTGCCGGTCAGCATCCATGTCCACGGCGTGCACTTCAAGATCGACAGCGATGGCACCATGAAGGTTTTGAATGGCGTCGCCGACGAAGCTGCGTTCCCAGACAAACCTTACACATACAAATGGACGGCCGCGCCTGGAACGGCAGGCACGTGGGCCTATCACGATCATGCATTCGGCAATCCGATGCTCGGAGCCGAGGACAAGGGGCTGTTCGGTACGCTCATCATCAATCCGGCGAGCGGGAAGGTTCCTGCGCTCATCGACGGCAAGATCGTCGACGTTGATCTTGCCGATGTGAAACGCGAATTCATCATCTGGATGCATGAAACGACCTTTTGGGGTCAGGAGCTCAATCATATCATCGAGGGCGGCAAGGAGATTCCGTTATGGACTAATCCGACCGTCGGCGCGCGCCTGGGCGAAAAGGTTCGCTTCCACGTCATGGGGATTGGCACCGCGTTCCATACTTTCCATCTCCATGCGCATCGCTGGATCGAGCCCGGAGCAACCGCCGGCGTTGACACCGTCAACATCGGTCCAATCAGCCGCACCTCGTTCATCGTGAAGGCCGGCGAGGGTGTTGGCCCCGGCGACTGGCACTACCACTGTCACGTTATCCAACACATGCAGTCTGGAATGATGGGTGATTTCCGCGTCATCGAATGATCAATGGCGGAACGGGGGAGTTAAAGGCATGAACCACGCAACAATCATGAACCGCGTATCCTTTCTGACGTTGGCCGTGGCGACGACCTCGCTTGCTGCGCCGCTGGCGGCGCAGGCGAAAGACGCCGTGAAATCTGACGACGTCATCATCAGCCGCCCCGGGGTCCTACCGTCGGCCGTGCTGGAGATGACCGACGAGCCCGGCAAATGGTTCAAGGATCCCAAGAGCGGCGGCTCGCTCGTTGTGGTGAAGCCTGGCGAGGCGGTGCTCATCAAGATGACGGACACCAATACGGATCACACCATCACCAGTCTTGCCTGGCAGCCTGGCGCGGACAAATTCCCGGTCGATCAGGAGAAGCCGTCGAACGCCAGCGTTACGCAGACCTTCGACAAACCGGGGCTCTATGTCTTCACTTGCAAGGTCCATCCCTACATGTTCGGCGCCGTTGTCGTCGACGATCCGAAGACGGAAGGGCTGGACATCGGCGGCGAATTGCAGCTCGTGACCGGCGCCAAAGTTCCGACGACAAGCGACATCGCCAAGAAGCTGCTCCGCACCTTCTTCGTCGCCACGACGCCGGCGCTATGGCGCGACTATCGGCAGCCGAAGTGGGAGGTGAAGCTTCCCGATCTCGGACTCAATCTCGGCGGCGCGCAGATCAATCTGAGCGCGCTCAGCCTTTCGGCGCCGAACACGCTGCTGACGCCCAAGACGCCCGGCGTCGGCGAGGTCTGGGTCAACACGCAGTTTGAAGGGGTGAGCGGCAAGACGAAGTTCGGAACGGCGACGCAAATCGACGCGGCGGATTGGACGCTCAAGAAAAAAGTCAAGGGCGTCGAGCAGAATATGAACAACCCTCACAATATGTGGCCCGATCCGACATATAAATACATTTATCAGACGGAATGGTTCGACAAACGGCTGACCACCTTCGACCGCGAGAGCGGAAAGGTTCTTAACACGCAGGTCGTTGGACAAAATCCGTCTCATGTGATGACGAGCCCGGTAAACGGCATGCTCTATGTCGCCATCAATGGCGAGGACCGCGTGGCGAAACTGTCGCCTGGCGAATTCCCTTCGGCGATGGGCAACATTAATGTCGGCCCGCATTCCGGCCCCCACGGCCATCACATCACCGACGACGGCAAATATATGATGACGCCGAACGCGCTGGCGGGAAGCGTTACCGTCGTCGATCTCGCGACCGAGAAAGCGACGGAAATTCCGACCGGCGGCGTTATTCCGATCGCGATCTGGAGCGACATGAACCATAAGGGCTATGCCGCCAATCTGCTCGGCACGCCCCCCGCCATGCTCTCCTCATTGACGGTCATCGACATTGACAACAAGAAGAAGGTCAAAGACATCGACCTCGCTGCCGATTACGACCCGATCAGCGGCGCGCACAAGGGCGAGGCTTATGGCCTGCTTCCGATCCAGACCCCGGTCAGCCCGGACGGCAAATACGTCGTCACGGCGAACACATTGAGCGCCACAGTCACGATTGTCGACGTGAAGACCGACAAGGTGGTGAAAAGCCTGCCCTGCGAAGCAGGCTGCCACGGCGTCAACTTCGGACATAAGAAGGGGGGCGGCTATTACGCCTATGTGGCGAGCAAATTCGCCAATGACTTGATCGTTATCGACATGGATAAGCTCGAAGTCGTAGGCCGCATTCTGCTCGCGGATTCGAAGGACGGTCAGATCACCGCGCATAACGGCATGGGCGGACAGGGCGTGCTGCCCTTGCCGATCGTCGAGCGTGGCATGCTGGCGCCCACGCTAAAACTCGCGGGAACGGGCAAGTTGAGCGCCGAAGTCGAGGGATGGCTCAAGCTTTTGAACAAGGAGCAACGCGGCAACTGAGCCACTGCAAGTCAGCTCCGATGGATAGCCCCAAGCAGGGCTTCCATCGGGGTGATCAGTTGTTACCGCAACAGACGCAGCACCCGCCGAATAATGTTAGGAGATGCGCGAATGATCGAGCGTCAAGCCAACAAACTGAATATCTAGTTTCGGCCCATGCAGATCGATTTCGTGACGGCCCGAGTCGTTTAATGGGTTTGGACAACAACTTTAGCGGAGTCCGAAGGTCGAAGCGTACCCAGGCTGAAGCTGAAGCGGCTGTGCGGGTTCTTATCGAATGGGCAGGCGACGATCCGAACCGCGAAGGTTTGATCGATACGCCTGAGCGGGTGGCGCGTTCTTATCGCGAATTGTTCGCTGGCTACGCCGCCGATCCTCGCGAATATCTCAAGCGCACGTTCGAAGAAGTGGGCGGTTATGACGAGCTGGTCGTATTGAAGAACATCCGCGTCGTTACTTTTTGCGAACATCACATGCTGCCGGTGATCGGACGCGCGCATGTCGGTTACCTGCCGACAAACAGGGTCGTGGGAATCTCCAAACTGGCGCGGGTCGTGCACGGATTCGCGCGTCGATTACAGATTCAGGAGAAGCTAACCGCTGAGATCGCCGAAGCCATCCAGGAAATTCTCGAGCCGCAAGGAGTAGGAGTGGTCGTCGAGGCCGAACACAGTTGCATGACCTTGCGTGGCGTGAACACGCTCGGATCCACATTGACCACTAGCCGGTTACTCGGCGTAATCCGCGACGACGCCCGCTCACGAGAGGAATTCCTCGGCATGGTGCGCCGAGCCTAGAATTTGGACCAGCGGCTGACGAAAGAAGCATTGGGAGCGGAACGCCATGGAAGATGGCATTCTCTAAGTTCTCCCGCTTGTAATTTTGCCTCGACCTGAGGGACCGGCTCTAGATGGAGACCGTTGCACGAGCGTTGTCGCCGATAATAGCTCGAGCCTTGAATCTGGAAGACGGGGGGTTTCCAAATCTGGAGATCCGCAACGGTGAGTCTCGTTGGAACGATAGTTGCTTGTGCGGTAGAAATGCGCGCTGACCTGATCGTTATGCAGACCGATGGTCGCGATAGCGCTTTGGACTCGATCATCGGGAGCACAACCGAGCGCGTCATACACGAAGCGCCTTGTCCTGTATTGGCGATTCCGCGAAGCTCCCTAGATGACGTGAACCGAGAGCGTCTGTTTGGAAGGTAGCGGCGACTCTTGAACTCGCACTGGGCGCTTTCCTTTACGATGCGCCGCGCCGGCCGTTTCGCTGTTGAGTTCTAGGAGGGCGTCGTGGAAAGCGCGCGTAAACTCTGGATCTCGCTCGTCGCCCTGTTGGCGCTTTCCTTCGCCGTGCTTTTGCTCATTGGCCGCGAAATCAGCGTCAAGGCGCCGCCATTGCCGGAGCGCGTCGTTACGGAAAGAGGCCGAACGGTCTATACAATCGACGACATCCAGCGCGGCCGGCAGGTATGGCAGTCGATCGGCGGTATGCAACTCGGCTCCGTCTGGGGCCATGGCGGCTACGTCGCGCCGGACTGGACCGCCGACTGGCAGCACCGGGAACTCGTCGCCATCCTGGACGCCTGGGCGCGCCGCGAGTTCGCGGCCGGCCGCTACGCTGATCTCAGCGAGGAGCAGCAGAGTTCTCTGCGGGGACGGCTGCGCCCGATGATGAGGCGAAACACGTTCGATCCGAAAACTGGGACAATCACTGTGTCTGAGGAGCGGGCTCAGGCGATCGTCCTCGTCTCTAGCCACTATGAGAGCCTATTCGGCGACGATCCGCGCAGCGCGGAGCTTCGCGAGAACTACGCAATGAAGAACGGCACTGTCGCCGACGCCGAGCATCGACGGGCGCTATGCGCCTTCTTCTGGTGGACCGCGTGGGCCGCGACCACGGAGCGGCCGGGAAGCCACGTCACCTACACCAACAACTGGCCGAGCTAGCCGTTGATCGACAACCGCCCGCCTGCAACCACCTTCATCTGGTCTGCGTTCAGCGTGGTTTTTCTGCTTGCCGGCATCGGGCTTCTCGGCTGGCACCGCGCCGTCAGTCATGCGCGCGGCGGCGAGACGTGCGACGTGCCCGCGCGTGATCCGATGCGCAACGTGAGGGTCACGCCGTCCATGCGCGCGACCGCCAAGTATTTTTGGGTGCTTCTTGCCCTGTTTCTCGTCCAGATCCTGTTTGGCGCCATAAGCGCCCATTACCAGGTCGAGGGGCAGCTGTTTTACGGCTACCCGATGGCGGAGATCCTTCCCTATTCGATCACCCGCACCTGGCACACGCAATTGGCCGTGCTGTGGATCGCCACGGCCTGGCTGGGCACTGGGCTCTACATGGCGCCGGCGATTTCCGGCTACGAGCCGAAGTTCCAGGCGCTCGGGGTGAATGTGCTCTGGATCTGCTTGCTGATCATTGTCGTCGGCGCCTTCGCGGGCCAATGGCTCGCGGTCATGCAACGGCTGGGATTGGAACACAATTTCTGGTTCGGGCATCAGGGCTGGGAGTATGCCGATATCGGGCGTTTCTGGCAGTGGTTCCTCTTTATCGGACTGCTGCTGTGGCTCATCCTCGTCGGCCGCGCCTTGTGGCCGGCGCTGCTGGTAAAAAATGAGTCACGCTCCATCGTCGCTCTTTTCTTCCTCTCGACCGTTGCGATCGGCCTGTTCTACGGCGCGGGGCTGATGTGGAACGAGCATACGCATCTGTCGATGGTCGAGTATTGGCGGTGGTGGCTGGTGCACTTGTGGGTCGAAGGGTTTTTCGAGGTGTTCGCCACCGCCGTCGTCGCCTTCCTGTTCACCCGCCTCGGCCTGGTCGCAGTCAAGCCGGCAACTTCGGCGGTGCTGTTCGCGACGATTGTCTTTATGGCCGGCGGCGTGATCGGCACACTGCATCATCTCTATTTCGCCGGCACTCCGACGTCGGTGCTGGCGCTTGGCGCCAGTTTCTCCGCGCTGGAAGTCGTGCCGCTCGCCTACATCGGCTTCGAGGCCTATGAGCATTGGCGGTTTTGCGGCGCCACGCCATGGATGCAGCGCTATAAATGGCCCGTGCTGTTCTTCATCGCTGTCTCCTTCTGGAATCTCGTGGGAGCCGGTCTGTTCGGTTTCCTGATCAACCCGCCGCTCTCGCTCTATTACATGCAGGGGCTCAACCTGACACCGCTGCACGGCCACACGGCGCTGTTCGGCGTCTATGGGATGCTCGGCATCGGCCTCGTGTTGTTCTGCCTGCGCGGAATGATGCCCGAACTCGTCTGGAACGAGAAGATCCTCAGCATCAGCTTCTGGTGCTTCAACGTGGGGCTGGCGATGATGGCGTTGTTCACGCTCCTGCCGCTCGGCACGCTGCAACTCCTTGCCGCGATCAATGAAGGTTATTGGTACGCCCGCTCTGAGCAGTTCATGCAGCAGCCGATCGTCGATCTTTTGGTATGGATGCGCGTGCCGGGCGACACGGTCTTCTCGATAGGCGCATTGGCCTTCGCCTGGTTCGTTGTCAGCCTGTGGCTCCGGCCGCGCCGCCAGCCTCATGAAGTGGAGCAGGAGGACAGGGAACTGGAGGCGGGACCGGCGAAGCGTGCGGCGTGATCCGCCACTTGCATGGAAGCCTATTACTTCGAGATTCGCGCCGTCCACGTCGCGGCGGCGCTGGCGAGCGGCGGCTTCTGCCTTATGCGGGCGCTCGCTTTGAACTTGCTCGCGGCGTCATGGCCACCGTCGCTGCTCGCGCGGCTTGCCTCCTACGCTATCGACACCGTGCTCTTCACGGCTGCCCTCATGCTGACGGCCGTCACGCGTCAATACCCGTTTGTTGACACTTGGCTGACCATGAAGGTCGTGGTCATGCTGCCGCTCTATATTTTTCTGGGTTACTGGGCGCTCCGAGCCAAGGCGTTCAAGTTGCGGTTGGCGGCGATGGCCGGCGCGATCGCAGCTTTTCTTTTCATTTATAGCATCGCACGCAAGCATAGCCCGCTTGGCATGTTTGCCCTCGGGTGAGAAACGTCGGCAAGCTTGGTCGACCTTTCCGGGAACTGGCCTTTAGGCGGTTTGATGCAAGCGCCTCGTCGTCACCATCCCGAAATAGAGCACCACGAAGAGGCCGTAGGCCAGGCTCCACATCCCGCCGGCGACCGCGAGGGCTGCGAAGTAGTGCTCGCCCATGAAAGGCGCGCCGATGCGCAGGATGGCCGCCAAAGTTATGGCGACGTAGATCGCGGCCGTCCACCGATCTGCGAGGAGCGGGCGACCGGTGTGGCCGCGCGTTGCGCGGGTCATCACCGCGAGCGTCATTGTTCCGATGGCGCCGACGGTGAGGGCATGCAGAGGCGCGGCAGGACCCGCGACTCCCCATAGTTCATTGCCGCCGATGAGCAGGAAGCCCAAGGGCACCCAGCCATAGCCCAGATGCAGCACGAAGAGCATCGGTTCCGCGCGCGTGCTGACGCCGCGCCAGCGGATAAGACGTAGAAAGAGCGCCGCGCCGGCGATAATGAGCGGAGCCGCGGTAAGTCCGGCGTCGGGAAACGCGACCCAGGCGACGAGCGCCACGAGCGTCGCCGCGAGCGCGAAACGATCGAGCGCGCCGAAAGGCGCGGGCTCCACTTCAGCTGGCGAATTCTTCGCCAGCCAGTTGCGGGTGAAGCTCGGCGCGATGCGCCCCCCGATGATGGCGATGAGCATGATGAGGGTCGCGACGCCGACGCGGGCCCCGATGGCGCCCGTCGCGGCAAGGTCCATCGCTTCGAGATGCGTGAGCAGATTCCCGAAGAACAGAAGCGCGAGAGCGGCGACCATGGGCAAGTTGCGCCAGTTTCGCCCCGTGGCGATCTCGCGCGCGACAACGAAGATAAAGACCGCCGGGAAAGCGAGGTCGAGCGCCGCGGAGACAAGCGCAGGCGCACTATTCGAAGTCAGGACGGCGATGCGGCCGAGAAGCCAAAGGGCGACGAGGCCGGCGAGCGGCGCGCCTTGCAGGGGCAGCCGACCGGTCCAGTTTGGAATGGCCGTCAGCAAGAATCCCGCGACGACGGCGCCGCCAAAACCGAAGGCCATTTCATGCGCGTGCCAGAGAGAGGGCGCGAAGCGTGTCGGCAGTTCGGCCGCCGCCTCCAGATAGGCGATGGAGAGCGGCAGCCCGACAGCGGCCCAGAGCGCGGCAAAAAGGAAGAAGGGGCGGAAACCCGCGGAAAGAAAGATCGCCACAGGGTTTTGACTCGCCTGAGCGCGATATCGCGGAATTGGAGGCATCGTTGACTTCCCCTTTGGAATTGATGATGGGCTGGCGCTCGGTCACCAACGCACACATCGAGCGCGCAGGTCGCGAGCCTCTCGTTAGAAACCAAGCGGAATGTCACAGAGGGGAGGGGAAGATCAATAGGCCTTCTCTTGCGACACCATTCCTTCTTCTACGCGGATTCCCCGCAGATCGCGAAGGCGTTGCAGGGAAAGCGTCGCGCGCCACGGGTGTGGGCTGCGCTGGGGTTTTTCGCCCTTGTGACCGCGACGATATAGATATCGACGACTTCTTCCGCGAACCGCCGCGGGCAGCTGAGCGATAGTGGCCGAATTCGATAACGCGATGGCCAAGCCGAACTCGCGTCACTGCCACTCGTGGTCAAACCGCGGCGCTCCCTGATCAGTGGTGCAGGATCCGTGCAACCTCATGATGGCGCTCCGGCCAGCGCGACGCCCATCATCGACTCGGTCGTCACGAGCTCCATCAGCTGCGCCTCAGTAAAATCCTCTGTCGCTGCTGGCCTTTCAGGAATTACGAACCACCGCGCCGTCCCGCTGCTGTCCCACACCCCGATCTCCGTTTCCTCGGGCAGGTGGACGCCAACCTCGGCGAGCACTTTCCGCGGCTCGCGGGCCGCGCGGGCGCGAAATACCGGATCCTTGTACCAGTACGGCGGTAACCCCAGCACCGGCCATGGAAAGCACGAGCAGAGCGAGCAGATGATCAGATTGTGCACCCCGGGCGCGTTGGCGACCGCCCGCAGGTGCTCGCCTCGGCGCCGGCCATTCCCTCGGGCAGGTCGAGTTCGGCAATTGCGGCCGGGGTGTCGGCCAGCAGCCGGGCCAAGAAGCCCGCGTCGGTCCACGCCCGCACGACGATCTTCTTGCCGTTGAGCGGCGTCATCTCCGATTCGAAGTAGGCCAGCACCTTATCGACGGTCTGGGGCGTGATGACGCCGTTTTCGATCAGAAGCGATTTCAGCGCAGCGACTTTGGCCGCGCTGGACTTCTCGCGGTCCTGCGGATACTTGAACTGGCCGCTCATGCAGGTTCCTCCAAGTATGCCTCGAACAGTTCGGCGTAAAGCGTCTGCGCGCCGGGTTCCGCGCGCGGGACCCCACAATTCGGTCGGCGTGAACTCGACGATGTAGACGGGCATTGGATCGCCGATGCCGTCGCCAGTGTGCCAGAAGTAGGCGTAGTCGCCTTCGAGCACCTGCGCCACCGTGCCGCTCCGCCCCCGCAGATAGCCGGGCAGGCGAGTGTGCGCGCCAGCTGGGACATTTGCGATCCGGACCCGCTGCCCGACGGCGAACTTCGGATGCGCGACGTCGCGCCGCGGGCTGTCGCCGCTGCGTAGATATGCGATGATCTGCTCGTCGATGGCTTCAGCCCGATCGGGTCCCCCTGGCCGAGCGCCGTCCGGCCTGGCCGCTTCGCCACGCAGTTCGCTTGTCCGCGAGGCTAATTCGTCCTCGCGCAGGTATCCCTTGTCGACGAGGAATGGGGATGCCGCTGAGCCACTTCTCGTAGTAACGGAATTTGAAGTAGTCGAATGGATCCATCGTCTCGGCGCCAGCGCGCAGATCCGCCCTGTCCACATGTCGCGGAAGCGGTCGGCACGTCGGCGATCGCGCAGGCCGGCACGGACGAGTCGAGATGGCCCGAGAGAGCCATCATCGCCACATAGATGCCGAATATCCGATTTCCCACTGCCTCGGCAGGCTGGTTCAGAAAAAAGGGTCAATTCGGATCTGGAGCGCTTTTCCGACGTTGTCCAAAATAGGCTCAGAGTTGTGGAAGGCAAAGGCCGCAACACGCCGACGGTGGAATGGGAGGATCCAGGGGCGACGCGCGCGGAAGATGCGGAGCGGCGGCGCATGAGCGCATGACGAATAAAGAAGTTGTCGCGCTGGTTTTTCAAGGCGGCGGCGCGCTCGGCGCCTATTAGGCGGGCCCGTTCGGGGCGCTCGCGGCGGGGATATTGTCCGAAGGGGCTCGCCGGCATTTCGATCGGCGCGATCAACGTCGTGATCATTTGCGGCAATCATCTGGAAAAGCGCGTCGAGCGCCTGCGCGCCTTTTGGGAACGCGTGATAAGCAGGACGCCCCTTCCCTTCAATCTGGACGGATTCCTCGGTCCCATTTTTGCCAACGCCAGCGCAAATCCCCTAGTGTCCTGTCTCTTAAATATCGACTATTATTGGTTTGCAATTGATTTGCATGATGGAGGGCTGCGATGGCGCGGCCGATCAAGCGGCTTGAGACGGAGCCAGCGGTAGCGGAAGAGTTGCGACGTCGGTCGCGTTCGAGAACCTGCTTGGTGCGTGAGCGCGAACGGGCTGAGATCATTCTTTTGAGGGTCGAAGGCATTGGCGTCGCCGAAATAGCGGCGCGATTGAAGACGACGGCGAAGCGCGTCTCGACCTGGTCGAAACGTTTCGAGACGCGCGGGCTTGCCGGCCTCGAAGAAGCGGCGGGACGTGGCCGCAAGCCTTCGTTGCCCGTGAAAAAGATCGAAAGCGTCGTGGCCGAGGTCACCCGTCCGCCGAAAGGCAGAAGCCGTTGGAGTGTGCGCAGCATGGCCCGCCACGCCGGCGTCTCGCCGAGCAGCGTGCAACGCATCTGGACGAAGAACGACTTGAAGCCGCATGTCGTCGAGACGTTCAAGCTGTCGAACGATCCAAGGTTTGAAGAGAAGTTTTGGGACGTGATCGGACTCTATCTCGATCCGCCCGAGCGGGCGCTGGTGTTGTGCTGCGACGAGAAGAGCCAATGCCAAGCGCTGGAACGCTCGCAACCCGGCCTGCCGCTTGGCCCGCGGCATCCGCGCACGATGACGCACGACTACAAGCGTCATGGAACGACGACGCTATTCGCGGCGCTCGATTATCTTGAAGGAAAGCTGATCGCCCGCACCGAAGCGCGCCACACGCATGTCGAATGGTTGCGCTTCTTGAAGCAGATCGAGCGGGAGACGCCGAAGGGCCTTGACATCCACCTCATCGCCGACAATTACGCCACCCACAAGCATCCGAGGGTGAAGGCGTGGCTTGCGAAGCGCCCGCGCTTCAAGATGCATTTCACCCCAACATCGTCCTCGTGGCTCAATTTGGTCGAGCGGTTCTTTCGCGATCTCACCGAGGACGTGATCCGCTCGGGCAGCTTCGCCTCGGTTCAAGAACTGGTCGACGACATCAATGCTTATCTCGACGAGCGCAACGCCAATCCGCGTCCCTATAAATGGAAGGCGAAAGGCGAGGCTATCCTTGAAAAAATCCATCGGGCCCGCGCGGCGCTCGACAAGCCGACGCCGCTTGAGTTTTTGGGCGCCAATTGAGAGTCAGGACACTAGCGACGGTTGGCGCGCCCGGTTTTTAGGCTGCGTCTACCGCCTCCGGCCCTCTTATGCCCTATTCAGCGTCCGGCTATCCCACCTCATATCTTCCCTTCCGAATAGTTCCATCAAGCAGGCTTATGCGGCTGAGGTACGGGGCTCTCGACCCGCCGCTACTCTTCGCTGGCCAGCCCTTCCGCTTTACAGCGTTCGAGGACACCGGTCACGATGCGGTCGCACCGCTCGCCGGCGAAGGCGAAAACGTCGCTTAAGCCCGCGTCCATCTCCTGGGCAAGGCTTTCGCGCAACAGGCTGCGAGCTCGGAAGAAGCGCGTACGCACCGTCGCCTCGGGGATCTCCAGCGCCTCGGCGATTTCTTCGACGCTCATCTCCTCGATCGCGCGCAGCATGAACACCGTCCGGAAGGCCTCCGGCAGAAGGTCGATGCGCGCCTCCAAGAGCTTGCGCATCTGAACCCGCATCATCGATTGTTCTGGGCTACGCTCAGGCTCATCGTTCAGCGCTGTCTGGGCTTCAGATTCATGGGGCGTCATGGCAGCTTCCAAAGGAATGATCTGGGCACTCTTTCGCCGCAAGCGGCCGAGCGCTTCATTGGTCGTGATCCGCACAAGCCAGGTAGAGAGCTTGCTCTCGGCGCGATAGTTTCCAAGCGCGCGCCACGCCCGCAGATAGGCGTCCTGGACGACATCCTCCGCCTCCGCATCATTGTGCACGATGCTACGCGCCGTACGGAACAGAAGCTGGTTGTGCCGTCGCATGATGGCTTCGAACGCCACTCCGTCACCGTCAGCGGCGCGCGAGATCAGCTCTGCCTCCGGCGTGGTTTTCGAGAAGCTATTTGCCGCCTGACGCTGAAGTGATTGCATTTTCGCCTCCATTCATTGAACAGGTAGGCTACCGGCGTGCCTTTGCCGGCGCTGCCGCTATAGGGATCGCGCGCGCCGCGTCTTCCGGATCGCGCAGCAATTCCATCATGCCCGCGACCATCGCGAAAGCGATCAACGCGTCGATGAGTATCACGGCTCCTTTCCGGGCGTACGGGCAATGGCGGGGCGCCGTTCCGTCGTCGCCCTTGGCGTTGTCCGACTAATTCTCGAACTTCGTTGGGAAGGCGGCGATCAAACCGTTGGTCAGGGCATCGGCCAGCATCATCATATGAGCTTCGGCCTTTCCATATTCGGCGATGCCGTCGGCATATTTGCCCTGCAAAAGCCCCGTGGCGTAGACCACAGTTGTGTCGATATGCCCCTTGAGCATGTCGCGTACCGTGGTTTGCGGCCAGTTCTTGTTCGCCTTGGCGAGAAAATCGGCAATTTCCTGCGCGTTTGCGTAGGCGGCTGCGACGGCCTTGTCGGTGGCCGGCTTGTCGCCGGCCTTGGCGGCTTTCACGACCTCGACGGCTGCGCCGATATGCTCCTGAAGCAGCTTGGTGAGCGCGTTACCAGCTGCATCGCCATAGAAGGGCTTGATAGCGTCGCCGATATCGGCCTGGTTCTGCATCAGCCGCGCTGCGGTGGCGTCGAAAGATGGCGAGCCGTTGGCCAAGGCCGTGACTGCCGCATAGGTCCATTCCATATGCTGAGCCCACAATTCACGCATCGCATTATTGAGCGCGAGTCCGCTCGGGCTGCGAATGATCTGCGCGGCTTCGGTGTGCGAGGTGTTAACGGAATAGGCGGCGGTCGGGCGGAAAACGGGAGTAGCCATAAGTGCGGCGGCGAAGCCCGCAAGGGCGAGGCGGCGATTAACGGCCCGGTGGAACATCTGCACGCGTGTCATGACGGTTCTCCTTGGTCGATCAGTTTGCGTAGCGGCCGGTGTGATCGACTCGATGCGGCCCCGTATATTCGATGCGACCCTTTCGCGCTGCGTTCCCGTTGCACGAGATTTTTTTGGGGGAAAAGAGAAAGCTTCCGAGCACGTCGAGCGGCAGAGTACGGTCAGCTCTAAAACATCCTGCGACAACACAAGCGCTGGATAGGCTCTCATTACTTCGTAAACGGGCTGCGGAGGCGCTAAAACTCATAGCGCCTCCGCTATCGCACCAGCGTGATTTTACGGGGGTTCCCGACGGTACGATATTTCTGTGCAGAGCGGTAGCTGCCGCTCAGTTTTTCTCCGCACTTGCGCCCTGTATATTAGATGCGACCATTCCGTGCTGCGTTCCCGATGCAGAAATATTTTTAGCTTTAGGCGTGTGGCCGGGTTTGTTCGCTTGGGCGCGAGCATCGAGGCGTTGCTCGAAGCTCTGGCGTCGAAGCGCTGCCAATGCTGCGAGCGGCGGACTACGGATAGATCACGGCGCCGTCAGGTTGAATGACCGCGCCTGGAGTGAGATGGGCCGGCTCCAGACGACCTTCCCCCATAATGTGGAAAACGGTCTCCCCGCTGGCGATAAGATAATCGGCGACGATGCGGCGGTGGCATCGCCACCATACGGCTTCCGAACACATGATGGTACAGCGCCGCTTGCGTCCTCTGTCCAAGAGGTGTTGGAGGCCTGCCTGAAACTGTGCAGTAAGCGCATAATCGGCGTAGTTGTGGAAACTCTCGTTCGTCCAGAAGGCGTTGACAGTCGGAGATATGCCGCGTGACCTTCCACGAAGGCCACCGAGGGCAGCCATATGTTCATAAGAGATGGCGACGGCCGCCAAGGCGCCGGGAAGCGTGTTCTTGTCGAACTGTGGATTGGTTCGTGACTTCGGAATCGTTCTGATGTCCGCGACAAGAGCGATATCGGCTTCGCGCAGTAGACCGATGAAAGCCTCGAGGGTTCGGTTGGAATGGCCGATGGTGAAAAACGGAAGCTTCACGCGCGGCCTTCGTTATGCATAGTCGAGCGCGCCGCCCTTATGCGCTGCGATGTGATCTGTCTTGTCGCTTTTGATTTCGTACTGGGGATCGTCTTTCGACGCGTGATGCGTGTGGCCTTTATAATCGAAATCTCTAATGTGAATGGCGATGATAGTCCCCGACACGCGTCCGGCCTCGGAGTTCCAGCTCACATGATCGCCGATCTTAAACTTCCTTGCCATCGCCGCGTCCTCCCGGTTCCAAGAAGCGCTTCTCCCAAACAGATGGATCCGAAGTCTATGCCCGGCGCCAGCACCACGGAAGCCTAGGTCGTCGGCAGCCGGAAGGTGAAGGTCTCCAGAAAATTCAGTTCGACGGCCGTGCTGGAATAGCTCGTGTAACCAACGGATATGTCCCGACCGATATCTAACTCGAAGTCACCGCTGCAGGTCGTGCGCACGACGCCGCCTTCAATGGCGGGCGCCCAGATGATCCCTCCGTCCACCACACGCTCAAGATGGTGAAAAACCGGATAGCCCTGGACGCTTCCACCACTCGCGGCGGTGTAGGTGTCTAGCCCGAGCATGAGCGCGTACGGACCATGTCGCACAACTGGCTGAGCGAGGCGCTTGGGTAACCCGGACGTTGGAAGGCAGCACAACGCCCTGATTGCTGCTGGCCTCGCGAATGGTGAATGCCTGCCGCAGCGCACCCATCGGACACAGCGCGATCCTTTGCAAAGGGGATTTCCCGGGCACCCAATCTGAATCCATTGCGCCGCGCTCCACGTCGTCGATCGATTGCCGCGTCAGACCGTCTGGAATACGATCCAGAACGACTTGCCGACCAAGAAACAGCAGATGACGACGGCGGGGACGAAGATGACTGCTGAATGGGACAGGTTCACGCTACGGAAATTGCCATGCTGAGGCTGATACTGATAGCAAACAGCCACGTTACCATTTTGCCAAGCCTTTGTATCAACCCGCCAATTTTGAATCCAACAACGGGCACGCAATTAGCCGATGAAGACGGCAAAGATGCAGCTTGCGTGATCGGTGAGCAATTTTCTGTCTTTCACCCAAGGATGGCGTCCTGTCTGATGTTCTTCCTGCTACTTTCACCATTGACAGGCTTAGGTCCGATTCAGTTATCCTTGTCCCGGCGATCGAGTTCGCGCTCAACCGCCTGCGGCTGATGACCCCTGCTCTACATTGTGTCGGAGTCCGTCGTTGCTCTAGTCGACAACCGCGGATGATGTCGCGTAATACCGCCCAGTAGCGATTATAGAACGGAGCGAGGGTGGCGATCATGGATAGGCCGGCCCGAATGATAGGCTGGCGATTCCTGCTGCTGAATGGCGCGGCGGGGGCGGCGAATGTCGTCATGCTCTCGAACGTTCCGGGCTACACGGTGCTCGCGCCCTATGCCGCCGGCAGTCTGCAGGGCGTGACGCCGAGCTTCGGCACCTGGGCGACCACCGACCACATGGTGGGAATCGCGCTCGGCCTGCCACTGTCGCGGTGGTTCTCCGGGCGCTTCGGCGACTATCGCGTGCTGATCGGCGCGCTCATGTTCTACGCCATCTTCTCGCTGATGTGCGCGGCGAGCGAAACCATCTGGTTTTTCGCGCCGATGCGATTTCTCCTCGGCCTTGCCGGCGGCGTCGCCCTTCCGCTCGCCCAATCCGTGACGCTTGCGCAATATCCGGATCACCAGCGCACGCTCGGCGTCGGCTTCTGGGGCGTCATGAGCATGGCGCCCTTCACCATCGGCGTATTCATGGGCGGCTTCTGGGCCGAATATTTCGACTGGCGCTGGCTATTTTATTCCAACGTCTTGGTCGTGATGCCCGTCGCGGCGATCATTGCCGCGCTGTTCTACCGGCGCGGCTTTCAGCGCCGCATGACGCGCTTCGATACGATCGGCTTCATTCTGCTCGCCGCGGTGCTGCTCGGCGTGCAGACGATTCTCAACATGGGCAATGATTTCGACTGGTTCGCGGAGCCTCTCCTCGGATGGCTGCTGCTCGTCGTGCTGCTGGCGCTGCCGATGTTCATCTTTTGGGAGTTCGGCGAACGACGGCCCGCGCTAGACCTGCGTCTGTTTCTGCATCGCAACTTCGCCATCGCGACTTTCTGCTCGATCGTCGGCTTCCTGGTGATTCAGGGCCTGCTCTCGGTGTTCATCGTGCAATTGCAGGTGCTGCTCGGCTACACGTCCTCGCTCGCCGGCATGGTCTATCTGATCATGATTTTTCTGGCGATGGCGGCCGCGGCCGTCGTGCATGAAATCACGAGGAACGTCGACGCGCGACTGATCGTGTTCCTCAACTTCATCGGTCTCGCAGTGACCTTTGTCTGGCTCGGACAATACGACAAGAACGCCTATTTCGATGACGTCAAGACGCCGATGTTCTTTTTCGGCTTCTCGCTCGCGATGTTCTTTGCGCCGCTCGCGACCCTCGCCATGACCGGGCTCGTCGGCGAACGACTGATCCGCGCGGCGGAAGAGCTCGCGATGCTGCGCACCGTGGCCGGCGCCCTGGGCATCTCGCTGCTCGGCGTTCTCTTCTTCCGCCGAACGCCGTTCCATCAGCTCGATCTCGCCGATCATTTCGGCGGACGGCGCTTCGCCTCGCTCGACCTGCTCGCCACTTTCCTGGATCGCATGCAGGCGATGGGCATGTCGCCCACCGCCGCGCAGAGCCGCGCGGCGCAGCTCATTCGACAGCAGGCGTCGATCCTCGCGCTCAACGACGTCTTTCTGTTCGGCGCAATGGCGTTCATCCTGCTCTCGGGAGTCGTCTGGCTCGCCTATCCAAGCTACGCGTCCAAGAAGCGCAAACAATCGCTCGCACGGCTTTCCGCCGAGGAACTGATGGAGCAGCCCTGAGAGACCGTTTGAGAATGGTTGCGACGGAGATAGGGGCGTGATTCAAGCTAGGGATGTGGACCCGAGCGAATCGCGCCAAGATGGCCGCCATTGAGAAGAAAACCAAACGTTACCCGACGGATTAGACCGATGAGGAGTGGGAGCGCGTTGAGCCGTTCCTTCCCTCACCTGCGCGCAGAGGGCGCAAGCCTTCGGTCGACCCACGCGAGGTTTTGAACGCCATCCGCTACATCGCCCGCGCCGGCTGCGGCTGGCGCATGCTGCCCAAGGATTTTCCGCCCTGGCAAACCATCTACTGGTGGTTTCGCCGCTTCATGCGCCGTTTTCTGTTCGAGACCATCCACGACGTGGCGCTGATGATCGACCGGGAACGCGCTGACCGCGATGCGAGCCCGTCTGTCACGCTGCGCTTAATTGTAAGAATGCGCCAGTTCGCGCCCGTTGCTGCAGCATCCAACGCAATGATTTCGTGCTGAGCACGGAAGGATTACGTAGCGGCGTGTTACGCAGAGTGGACGCGACGAGCGATTCAAATTTCATCCGCCGCCCAACGGTTCAGCGTGAACTGTTCAAACCGGCGGGCAAGTTGAACGTCACCGCTGATGGCTTCGCGCGCTTCGTTGACGCCAAAGCAAACAAGCGAGATTTGAAGGCGATTGCTCAAGAATCGAAGGGTGTTCAGCACGACTCTCTGTTCGCGATAGGAACCGGCGAGAATATTGTGGACTTCGTCGATAACAAGAACTTGAACACCGAGATCCGCAATGCGGACTGCACCATCTGCGCAATGTCTGCGCGCGGACGCTGCGGCCCGCCAAGAAGCGTGAGCAGTTCAGCATAGAAGCGGCGTTCTCCAGGTCGACTGGTCATCTCCATCGCGAGCGCAGGCGTTCGGAGCGCTCCCGTGACCGCATTGAAGCCCGGCGGGTGTTCATCACGGAATCGCTTCATGATCATGGTTTTGCCCATGCCGCTGTCGCCATAAATCGCAACGGAAGGCCTCCTCCTTCCCCGAGGATGGTCGAGCAGGAGCCCCAAACGGTCGAGGGCCTGTTTGGCCCGCGGATAGTCGGCATAACGCGCCACGCTCGATCTGCAGCGTCGGCGTCAAACCGCGCTTCCTGAAGGGTTGGCGAAAATCGGACTGGTTCAGCATATGCGCTCCTATGCGCGCATTGCGTGGGGTCGCGCCATCAATGGCCAAGCGTGACCCTTATGATCTGACTGCCACGCTTGCCTCAGCGCGCCTCGGCGCAATTTGGCCGGCGTCGCCTTCATCGCGACGCTCCAATCTCCTTTGCCCGCGGTTCACGGCCGCGGGCCTTTTTTCAACTTCAGCCGGGATCCAGCTGCTCAGCCGCCGTGCGGACGTGCGCTCGCGAGGCTTTTTTGGTTTTGCGTGGCCTTGGCGCTATCGTCCCGCCTATGTGCGGACGCTTCATGCAGCATCTGTCCTGGGAAGAGCTTTTCTCCGGGGCTCCGTTAGCGCTTGGCCTTGTCGAAGGCTTCAAGCGGGGGCATGCTGATATTTGATACGCCGATCACAGGGCAAATGACCGCTCAGATGGGCAAGGGCGCACACAGAGGCCGGCTTCGATTCAAGAGTAATGAGCTTCGGGAGGAACTCCATGGAATCGAATGAAACGACTGCGCTCGAACAGTCTCGCGAATTTTCCGAAGCCGTAGGCCTGTTCGACTCGCTTGATAAGCTGCAGTCCGCCATTGACTATTTGATGACTCATGGATTCGATCGATCCGAAATCAGCCTGCTCACCGAAGACGCGAAGACGCGCGAAAAGATTGGATCGAAACGCTCGGTCGAGATCGAGGACAGCGATGAAGCTCCTCGCATTTCCTACATCGAAGCCGAGTCGCTTAATGAAGGCAAAGCTGCGCTCATCGGCCTGCTCTTCTATGTTGGCGCCATTGCTGGCGCGATCGCCGTTTGGACCATCTACGGCAGTTTCGCCGAGGCGATCGTTGCGGGCATTGGCGCTGGTATGGCCGCCAGCCTGGTTGGCGTGGGCGTCGGCGCATTCATTCGACGTCGTCAGCGCAATTGGGTGCAGGCGCAATTAGCGCGCGGCTGGCTTCCCCAAATCCAATCCGATAGTGCTAACTTTTTTCATGGACGCCTCCCTCGAGTGAGATTCAACACCTCCACTCTGGCACATCGAGGCCGTCGGGGGGCGTCCACCCCATCAGAGCCGTTTCAACAGCGTGCTAGTCGTTCTGAGCGACGATTGCGCTACCAGTACCTCTTGCTGACTTTCTCCGTTTCTTCGACGGAGATCGTTGCGATAAATTTCGCGACAACGCTCTCGCACCGATCGCCGGCGGTATTCCCGCCCTCTCGTGACCTGACGCCACCAACCGTAATCCCTTAAGGACGCGTTGCATGACATCATCCTCGCGCCCCGTGGCGTAGATGGCGTACGTGGAATATGAGAACTCAGGAGCTCGACTTACACGATGCAACCGTCCGTCGGCCAAAAATGGCTGCGCACCGCCAATACGAAAATACCCCGCTCCGCCGACGCTCAGTATAAAGGTCAACGCGAGCGGACCCAGCGATATTGACAAGGGCGCAATGCTCAGCTTGGGAAAAGCGGCCTGGTGATTGACAGCGAATTCTGGCCCCCAATCGACGAAAACATACTCATTTGGATCGATTCTACCCTTTGGGTCGGTTGTTACCTGAATCAATTTCTCTTCAATGAGCAGTTCGCAGACAAGATCAGACCGTTGCGGCGGATTATGGAGAACGGCGAGGTCAAGCGAGCCCTCCTGCACGCGCTCGAGAAGTCGCGCAGGGGTGTCAACGTCCGCTGTTATCGCTGTTTCATACGATTCCGCATGCATCCATATGAGCCAATCTGCTAGGAGCGGATACCAGAGACTGAATTCTCCACCTATGCTGAAACCACTCGCTCGCCCCACGGGCAGAGCCACTTGTCGACAAGCGCCCTCCCATAACTGAACCATCGTCGTCGCGTAGCGCGCGAAGCGTTCGCCCGCCGACGTCAGACGCGCGCCCGCTTTATTGCGAACGAAGAGTGGTCGCTTGAGCTGACTTTCTAGAGTTCGAATTCTGGCGCTCACCGCTGCTTGCGTCAGGTGTAGACGATCCGCAGCAGCAATGAAGCTTCCACTCGCAACCACTTCCAAGAAGGTCTTCGCTAGATTGACGTCCATATTTTACATATAAATTTCTTTTGTTCTATTTTCAACAATTTTGCGTTTGCGAAAAATGAATGCAACGGTCACTCTTGGGGCTCAATCCAGACGGTGGAGCCCAAGCACGACGCAATTGAGTTGAACATGTGGACAGCAGACCCAATAAGGTGAAAGCCCTATGCGCACAGCAGCTTCGACGCCACGGTTGATCGACGTAATTAAGCGAATCGCTTAGTTGGACGCGTCATCATGGCGCATGCGCACGCTATCCGCCGACGTTCCTGGAACGGACAATAACGCAACTCCCGAGCCGACATGCTGGCATCGAGAATGATGCAGTAAGCAGCAATCAACCTCCCTCGGAACACGCCGCAGCTCGCTGCCCCTAATGGCCAGAATCCGTTAATTCCCCAGAAGGTCTAATGCATCACGCCCGATACCTTGGCGCTCAGCGCTTGCTCCTGGCCCTTACAATGGCCATTCCCGTCCGGGCGAGTTCGGAAACGAACGCTGGCGCAGGTCACGAAGTCGTTCTTCAGTTCAACGAAGCGCAGATCCGTGCGGGTGGGATCGAGACTCAGCTAGTAGTGCATGAGTCGAGTTTGGGCGAACTAGTCGTGCCGGGGGTCGTCACCGTCCCCCCGCAGCAAATGCGTGTTGTCGCTGCGCCGGCTGCAGGCCTCGTCGAAACATTGCTTGTCGTACCTGACGAAGATGTGAAGCAGGGCGCGCCTATCGCCACGCTGAAATCTTGGGACCTGATCGAAGCGCAGAGAAGCTTTCTCCATGCGCTTTCAGCTGCGAATCTAGCAGCCGAGAAACTGCGGCGCGACGAACAACTGTTCAAAGAACATATCATTGCGGAGCGACGTCTAATCGTCACACGAGCCGAAGCTATCCAGGCGCGCTCAGCGCTAGAGGAACGTAAGCAAATATTGTCGCTCGTCGGAATGTCAGACGAGGACGTCGCCTCATTGCAGCGCGAACGAACACTCGCGAGTTCCCTCCAAGTGCGCGCGCCGATTGCCGGCACCATTCTGCAGCGCCATGGCAAAACGGGCGAGCGCGTTCAAGCCTCGACGCCCCTTGTTACGATCGCGTGCCTTGATCCGATTTGGGTTAATTTGCAAATACCGATTATTCGCGCTGCAGCACTTGAAAGTGTCGACCGTGTGCACCTGCCGATCGCCGGCCTCGACGGCAAACTCATTCGAATTGGCCGCTCAGTCGATACTCCCACGCAATCGGTAAATGCCGTAGCCGAATTTCGTCCTGGTCGCCGCCCGCTGCGCCCTGGCCAGGCTGTGCAAGCAATCCTACACATCAATGGCAATTCACGCACTCAATGGCGTGTTCCAGCGGATGCGGTCGTCAGCCACCAGAATCACAATTGGGTGTTCGTGCGTACAGCGGACGGTTTCGTCGCACGACCCGTGACCCTTGTTTCCGAAACGCCGCAATTCGCCTCCGTGCAGGGGTCTTTGAAAGCTGAAGAACGCGTCGCGACAGGCGGTCTATTGACCCTGCTGGCGGAACTCGCCGCGGCCGCGAAGTAATCAGGAAACAATGCTCGAAAAACTGATCCGCCTTGCGCTTGGACAACGGCTCCTGGTTCTCATCGCCGCGCTCGGACTCGCGGTCTGGGGCGCCGTCAGCTATTTCAAACTCCCAATCGACGCTTTCCCTGACGTCGCTCCAGCACAGGTGCTGGTCGCCATGCGTGCGCCGGGCCTCACGCCTGAGGAGCTGGAAGCTCGCGTCACAGCGCCGATCGAACTCGCCGCTAAAGGTATTCCTCATCTTGTCCGGATGCGCTCCATCACGCGCTATTCGGTGGCGTTGCTGACTTTCGAATTCGAGGAGGGAACCGACATTTATTGGGCGCGCGTACAAGTCAATGAGCGGCTTGCCTTAGCCCAGGATCAGTTACCCGATGGCGTCAGTGGCGGGCTTGCGCCGATCGTGACGCCGCTCGGCGAGATGCTGATGTTCACAATCGTGGGCGGTGATTTATCCCCGTCGGAACAGCGCACGCTTTTCGACTGGACGATTCGTCCCGCCCTCCGCGGCCTGCCTGGCGTCGCTGATCTCAATAGACTTGGCGGTTTCGTGCGCACATTCGAAGTCGCGCCATCGCCTTCCGCCATGGCGGCGCGCGGCGTTACAGTAAAGATGCTCGATTCGAGCCTTCGAAACAATAACAGAAATGACGGCGCCGGCCGCGTACGGGACGGCGAGGAGGCGCTGCTGGTGCGCGCCGAAGGGAGGTTACGTTCTCTCGACGATATTCGCTCGGTCGTCATCGCGGCGCACGACTCCGGCATCGTGCGTGTCGGCGACGTGGCAGAAGTGCGCTATGGCTCATTGGCGCGCAACGGCGTCGTCGTCCGCAATGGCGAGGACGAGGCGGTATGGGGCCTCGTGCTTGGCCTGCGCGGCGCCGATGCGCGCACCGTCGTAAGTGGCGTCAAGGCGAAACTCGCCGAACTCGAGCCGACCCTACCAAAGGGCGCCAGATTCGAAATCTTCTACGACCGCAGCGAACTGATCGGCAAGGCGGTGTGGACGGTGCAAAAGGTTCTACTCGAAGCGATCGTCCTCGTCGTGGTTCTGCTTGCACTATTCTTGGGCAATCTGCGCGCGGCGATCGTCGTCTCGGTCATCCTGCCGCTCGCCGCGCTCGCGACCTTCGGCATCATGCGGCTGTCGGGCCTCTCCGCCAATATCATGTCTCTCGGCGGCCTCGCTATCGCCATCGGCCTGCTCGTCGACTGCGCCGTTGTCGTCGTCGAGAATGTCGAGCATCGCATGGCGAATGCGCATGACGCGACTCTCTCTGACCGCATTTTCATGACTCTGGAGGCGACGAAAGAGGTCGCAACGCCGCTTGTCTCTGGCGTTATCATCATCGTCACCGTCTTCCTTCCGTTGCTCTCGCTCGAAGGGTTGGAAGGTCGTTTGTTTTCGCCCGTCGCGCTCACCATCGCATTCGCCCTCGGCTCTGCGCTCGTCCTGTCGCTAACCGTGGTGCCAGCGCTGAGCGCCACGCTGCTCAGGCCCGGTCATTCCGACGAGCCCTGGCTCGTGCGCAAGATCGCCGCGATCTACGAGCCCTTGCTCCTGCGCGCGCTCTCGAAGCCGTCGTGGGTCGCCGCCATCGCCTTCTTCGGCCTTATTGTCGCCGGCGTCGCCTATTCCCGCATCGGCCAGACATTCATGCCGGTGATGGACGAGGGAACGCCAGTCATCACTGTGCGCAAACATCCAACGGTTAGTGTCAAAGAAACCGCCGAGACCGACATGCGCATTCAACGCGAAATCATGAGTCGGGTGCCCGAAGTCAAGGGCATGATGGCGCGCGCCGGCGCTGACGAACTCGGCATCGACCCTGTCGGACTCAACGATACCGACAACTTCCTCTCACTCGCGCCGCCAAACGAATGGCGCGGCAAGGGCATGGCCTGGTTGATGGGCGAAATCCGCGCGGTGCTCGACTCCACGCCAGGCATTTCTTACGCCTTTTCGCAGCCGATCGACATGCGCGTGCAGGAGATGATCATCGGCGCGCGCGGCGATGTCGTTGTCAAAATCTTTGGTGACGACATCAACGAGCTCAATCGCCTCACACGCGACGTGGAGGAGATTCTGCGTAAGATCAAAGGCGCGCGCGACGTCTTCGGCCTGCAGAACGATGGCATGCGTTATCTCACCGCGCGCGTCGACCGGCTTGCCGCCGGACGCTTCGGTCTCAATGCTGAGGAGATCCAGGATGCGCTGCGCGTCTGGGTCGACGGACAACAAGTTGGCATTGTTCTCGAAGGACCGATACGCACGCCGCTTGTCATTCGTGGATCCGAAACTTCGCGCCGCTCTTCGGTGGACTTCGCGCGGCTGCCGGTGGTGTCTTCGGAAGGAAAAGTTGTCGAACTGTCGCAAATTGCCCAGGTGCAGGCGGAGGACGGCCCCATCCAAGTGATTCGTGAACAAGGTCGCCGATTCGCGACTGTGCTCGCCAACGTGTCGGAACGTGATCTCGTCGGCTTCGTTGACGAGGCGAAAAAGGCGGTCGGGCAAAATGTGAAGACGCCGCCGGGCTATCGTTACCAATGGGGCGGGCAGTTTGAGAACCAACAGCGCGCCTCAGCGCGTCTTGCCATCGTCGTGCCCATCGCGCTGGCGTTGATCTTTCTCCTGCTCTATCTGACCTTCAGTTCGATGCTGCAGGCGACGCTGGTATTTTGCAATGTGCCCTTTGCGGCGATTGGAGGCATTCTGGCCCTGTGGCTTTCGGGAGAATTCATGTCTGTGCCGTCGTCTGTCGGTTTCATTGCCCTTATCGGCATCGCCGTGCTCAACGGCGTTGTGCTGATCTCGTACATTAACAAGCTAGTCGCGGAAGGCACGCGCACGACGCGCGAAGCTGTCGTCGAGGGCGCGCGCCGGCGCATGCGGCCGGTGATGCTCACCGCGGCCATTGCAGCCTTCGGTCTAATACCCTTTTTGTTTGCACATGGGCCGGGCGCCGAGATCCAGCGGCCCCTCGCGGTCGTGGTCATCGGCGGACTGATTTCAGCGACCGTGCTGACGCTCGTGCTGCTGCCGATTCTTTACGATCGCTCCGCTAATCTTAGTCTTTTTCTACGCCAGAAGCTGAGCGCCCGTGGAACTCGATCGCCAACGGCTCGCTGGCGCGAGGACGCGCGTTTATGAGCTCTTGGTTGATCCTTGTCGCGGCAATATTTCTCGCCTATACGTCTTCCGCGTTACGCGCCGAAACTAAGGCGACACCCCCATTAATGCCAGCACAAGAAATGCTGCGCGTTGAAGTCCTTTTCGAGGGCAAGAAGAAGGTCCGGGTCAAACGCGCCAAGTCGTTACGTGTCGACAAGAGGCCGCGCGTCCGCAAGCCTGCATCCAATCAAGTGCTAGCCCAACATCTCGACATGGCCGTCGCTATCGATGCGCAAAGCAAGTCGCTTGAAGCGCAATATCGCGCGATCTCCGCGCGCTACGCCACCGCGAATTCGATCACGCCAGGATCGCCATATGTCGGCGGCTCGCAGCGTAGTGCGCTATCCGGAAACTTACGCAACTACAATGAACTGGAAATGGAAGCCGGCATGCCCCTATGGCTGCCGGGGCAGCGCGACGCCTTTGAGGCGACGGTGACGACCGGGATTCGCGAAGTTGAGCAACGCTTCGCGTTACGTCGGCTGGATGTCGCGGGCCTATTGCGTGACGCCTGGTGGAATGCGAGTCGCGCGGCGCGAAATGTCGCCGTTGCCCGGACGCGCGTGATGACAGCCCATGATATCGGCCGGGATATGACCCGCCGCGTCGAACTCGGCGACGCCGCCCAGAGCGACGCGCTGCTCGCGACGAACGAGACACTCGCCGCCGAAACGGAGCTCGCCCAGGCGGAAGGCGCCATGAAGGTTGCTCGGGTGAACTACATGGCGCTGACTGGCGGCGCGCCCCCGGAGGGCACGCTCGAATCGGTGCGTCCCGCAACTGATATAGAAGATCATCCAGCTTTGCGAACGCCGCGGGCAGCGCTCGTACGAGCTGAAGCCCAGCTGCGGCTCGTCGACGCGACACCCATCGCCAGTCCCGATATCGGCGTGTTCGGACGGCGCGAATACAACAATCAGTATTCGACCGACCCTTCGCAAATCGTCTCGAACCAACGCACGGATTCGACCACTATTGGCGTTCGCATTCGCATTCCATTGCCAACACCTGGTCGCAATGCGCCGAGACGCGCAGAAGCGCGAGCCGAAATGGATCGCGCCCGGGCCGAATATGATCGCGCCAAGCGCGTCGTAACGGCGGAGATAAAGGCGGCGCGCGTGATGCTCGCTGCTACGCGGCGCGCCGCTGAAATCGCCAACAACCGACTCTCAGTCGCCGATGAACAATTCGAACTGTCGCGCAAATCATATCGAATTGGCGAGGTAAGCGCGTTCGACCTCTATCGCGTGCGGCAGATCCAACTCGAGGCCCAGCGTATGCAGGCGAACGCCGCGATCAACGTTGGCGTCGCAATCTCGCGGCTCAACCAAGCGTTCGGTTACGCTCCATAGAGTTTTGTACCTATAATCAGTGGTTTACGCATCAAGGCCGCTGATGTTTCACGAAAGATGCCGATGCAGACCTTTATCGACTTGTGCTGACGGCGAACGAGCAAATAATCGTCGCGTGGCAAGGTCCTACAGCTCTAAATGGCGGACGCAAAGTGTACCACTAAACCGGCTTTGCTCTGTTATTTTTACGGCGGCGCAAAAGTGTACCGGTCCTGCTAGTGGGTCGCTTCAGCGAATTTGAATAGGGCGCTTCCCCCGGCTGGCTATCCCTGATTCGCTACTGCCATTGATTCGACCTTCAGGAGGCGAAGATGGCGCGGGAAGCAGTCGGCGTGAAGCGGTATGTGGTGCGCTTGAGCGGCGAGGAGCGGGCGCATCTGGAAGCCATGCTGCGCAAGGGCAAGTATGGGGCGAAGACGCTGATAAAGGCTCAAATTTTGCTGAAGGCGGACGTTTCCGAGGCGGGCGAAGGCTTGAGCGACGGCGAGATCATCGAACAATTGGAGACGAGCGCGTCGATGGTCTATCGGGTGCGCAAGCAGCTCATAGAGGAGGGCTTCGCCGCGGTCTTGACGCGCAAGCCGCACACGCGTCCCTCCGTGCCGCGGATTTTTGACGGCGAGAAGGAAGCCAGGCTGATCGCCCTGTCCTGCTCGACGCCGCCGAAAGGCTATGCGCGCTGGACGTTGCGGCTGCTGGAAAAGAAAGTCGTCGAGCTCGAAATCGTCGAGACGGCGAGCGACAGCACGATCGGTCGTGTCTTAAAAAAACATTCTCAAACCCCATCGCAAGCAGCAGTGGGTGATTCCCCCGCAGGCCGACGCCAGCTTCGTCGCGGCGATGGAGGACGTTGTCAGGATACATCCTTTGATTAGAAAATCCCTGTTCGCGCGGCGCGTTGACATCATATTTGAGAATTTCGGCGCGCATTTTCGAGCTTTGACGCTTAAATTGAGAACTCCAGCGGCATCCCGAGCGCGGCGTAGGCGAGCTCGTCGAATCGCTTTCGATAGACGGGGCGACAGAAGGGGCGCAGGCGCTGAATCGTATCCGCCGCGTTTTTCGCGGCGACTGCGAGACCGGCGAGTAGCGCGATGCGTAAATAGAGCGGCACCATAGCGTTTGCGCCTTTGCTGATGGACGGCGCTATGCGTAATACCAACCCGCGGTGATTAGAACCGATAGGCCCATTCACGCAGCCCGATGGACATTATGCGCCAGGGTTGTTCGACGAGGTTGTTCCACGCATCACAGCAGTGATCGACGATATCATCGTAGGATTTGAACACCCGATTTGAGAGACGATTGTCACGCAGGAACTGCCAGACGTTTTCCTGTGGGTTGAGTTCCGGACATTTGGCAGGCAGCGGCATGATAGTGACGTTGGGGGGAACGTTGAGCTTGTCGGTCATATGCCAACCGGCCTGGTCGAGCAGGACCACGGCATGCGCGCCGGGTGCAATATTCCGCGCAATCTCGGCAAGGTGGAGGTTCATCGCATAGGTGTTGCATTTGGGCAGGATGAGAGCGGCTCCTTTTCCGTCCTTCGGCGAGATGGCGCCGAAGATGTAGGTCGAGGCGGTGCGCTGATCCCGTGGGGCGGAGGGACGCGATCCGCGTTTTGCCCATCGACGGGTGATCTTGTTCTTCTGACCGATGCGCGCTTCATCCGCGAACCAGATTTCTATGTTGCGCGCATCGACGCATTTTTCCCGGGCGATTTCCTCCAGGCGTGCGGGGAAGTTTTTTTGAATTCCTCGATGGCGCCTTCACGCTGCGCGTGATGGCGGGGGCGCGCGGAGAGCTTGCGATATCCCATTTTTCGGAGCTCGCGGCTCATCGTCGTTTCCGAGACAGAGATGCGGAACTCTTCCGAGAGCCATTGACAAAGGTCGACGATCCGCCAACGCACGACGCCATGGATCGCGGGTGTGGGTCCGTCATCGACCATGCGCCGGAGCGCCGTGCGATGCTCATCCTTCATGAGCGACGGCTGGCCAGGCGCCTTGCGATCGAGGAGGCCGCTCGGGCCATGTGCGTTGAAGCGCAACACCCAGTCGCGGACGATCTGAAGCGTCACACCACCAATCTTTGCCGCCTCGCTGCGGGCTCCGCCATCATAGATTGTCGCCAGAGCGAGAAGCCGGCGCGCTTGTGGCGCGTCTTTCGAGCCTCGCGCCAACACCCGAAGTCCCTCGGCATCGAAATCATCACGCAATCGCACCGCTGCCGCCATGACGAACCTCCCTCGGTTCGCCAATAAGAATCAGACATTTGCCGATTCGGGAATCTGGGGTGAGTCAGACTCACGGCGGGTTGGTATAATGCTTCGGCGTCAAATCCTGAAACGATCTCGTTGAGCAACCAGCTCTTATTGTAGCCTTCGGGGGGCTGCGTCGTCTGCGGGCGATTTAAGATCAGCAAAAGCCGCATCATCGCAATAGGGGATGCTAGCGGCGTCGGCTCGCCCCGCAAGTGACGATTGACAAGCTCCTCTCCGATTTTGGCGGCGTCCCAATGGTCCCCAAATGGGCTCGTGTTTCGGACGGTATCGCAGCCGGCACGAGGTCCCTCGATTTCTGAGAGCGGCGAACCGCATAGAGGACAAGTAACGCGCCACGCCTCAAGCCAGCTTTTTAGAACCGCTCCCGGAGTGTCAGCCGCGCGATGTCGCTCGCAGCATGTCCGACAGAATTGAATCGGCTTGCCTCTTCCAACCAGTGCCGCGACCTCGATTGGAAGCGCTGTATGCGTCATGGCGACAACATCCATTGGATCAGTGCGAAACGAATCTACGATGCGTGCGATCTGGCCGAGACCTGGGCGGAAGTCGAGGCTACGCAGCTTCTTCGATTCGAGCTTTAGCCACGAGATGAGCATGGGCTCCGTGAGCCCATAGAAAGCTGCATGACGATGAAGCCACGATGAAAGAAGTTCGTCGGGCGTCGGGTCGAGGACGACCGGCAAGGGCCGCCGAGCGGCGTTGATCAGCATCGTCATTGGAACGCGGCTTCCTCCTCGCTGATAGGCCTCCAATCATCAATGGCTTCGTCGGTTAGTCGTTCCGTTCCTGTCTCGATAGCCTGGATCGCGACTTCATTCACAAGGCGGAATATTTTTGACGTTACGCCTTCAGTCACTCGAAGAATTCGTTTGAGACCGCGCGCCGTCAGAATGCTCGGCTGACGAAGCGGGAGATTGCGGAGAATGGCAAGGACGAGTTGCTGAAACTCGTCATCGGCTTTCCAGCGCGGCAACGTGACAACATCAAAGCGTCTGGCAAGCTGTACGTCGCCGTTGATCGCCTCACGTGCTTCCGTGATGCCGAAGCAGACAAGCGAAAGCTGAAGCTCGTTACTCAAGAAACGAAGCGTGTTCAGAACGACACGCTGCTCGCGCCATGAACCGGCGATGATATTATGAATTTCATCTATCAGCAGGACTTGAACGCCCACGGCTCGCAATAGTCGAATTGTCGTCTGCTCTAATGCGACAATTGTCGCGCGCGGATTGGAAGGGGCGCCAAGTGCAGAGAGAATTTGTGCATAAAGGCGCCGCTCGCCCGGCCCGCCCGCCAACTCCACAACGAGAAATTTACGTCGTGCGTCGGCTGTTGCTGCATCGAAAGCGAGCATCTGGTCGTGCTTGAAGCGCCCGACGATCATCGATTTTCCCATGCCGCTGTCGCCATAGACGGCGATTGACGGCATTCGCGTCGTGCGCGGGTGAGTCGGGAGACCCTGAATCAAATCGACGATATGTTTTGCTTTTGGATAGTGGACCCACGGCTTTGATCGAATAAATTGGATCCGCGCGTCATTAGATGCGTCGAGAAGACTTGCAACTTCGTCCGTGACGTGGGCGGCCCTATCGATCACGCTGCTTCTCCGCGATTTCCAGAATGGAAGGAGTGCGCGAGTCGATGCCCTTGAGCGAGCCGAATCCTTCGTCATCCACCGAAATCTTGTTTTTGGGCTGCGGGTCGCGGCGGGCCTGCGCCGTCTTCCTTATTGCATCGTCAACAATGCGACGCTTGGCCTTTGCAGTAGTGATCCACTGGTTCGGTTCGCGTTCCGCGCGCGCTTGCGCTCGCGTTTCGCGCCGACGTAGTTTCCATTCGCGGAGACTTATTGATGGGCACGTAAGATCGCGGCTCCGGGCTTCGACGAAACGCCCGGAAGGACGCTGAACAAAAATTCTTGAAATATCTCGGGGATCATATTTGACTAAAAGCTCGCGTTTGGCGCCTCCGAGATCGGCGCTTAAAACGTTCGACCAGTATGGCAATCCATGCAACCAGACGCCGTCTGGCCTGAGTGTTCGATACGCCTCGGGCAATAACGAAACCCAGAAGGCCATTCGATCATGCGGCATGCGCAGATTGATCCGCGCCTCATGTTCGCGCCAGACTGCCAATGGTGAGCGCATCAAGGTGCTGTGTATTCGGTCGTGATAGCCGCCCGCAATCTCCCAGCCGAGAAAGCATTCGAGCTCTCGCAACGACATGGCTGAATTCTTTTTCGGATCGTAGGACCCTCGTTCGATCGGATTTCCAAATGAAGTGCCGGGCAGAAGATGCATCTGACCCATCATCGTTCCGATCAGCCGTTCGATATGACCGCCGTAATGCGGTTCGCCAGGCGGGCGCCAAATGATATCGACGCCTTCGTTGCGACAACCGCGAATGAAAGCCTTGCTTCTGAAATCTGCGCCATTGTCGACGTGAAAGGCCTCTGGCAAGCCGGCGACTGGCCATGTCGCGTCGATCTCACGTTCCTGCAACCAGGCTGTCTTGTCGTAAACGCCATGGAGAACGCAGAGGCTCACGGAAAGCCGTGAAGGGGGATCCATCGAAAGATGAAAGCCCGTAATCATTCGCGTAAACACATCGATCGCCAGCGTCAGCCAAGGGCGTGCGAGCGGTTCGCGCGTCTCTTCGTGAACGACGATGAGATCGACGAGCGTGTGATCGATCTGAACCACCTCGAGCGGCCGGGAGGCTTTGTATTCGCCCGGAACTGGCGTTGTCGCTTTGATCGCGCGTTTGTCCTTCCGTTTACGCGCGACCAATCGCCTCTCGATGTCATCGACGCGCGTCTTGATCGTTCGACGATCTGGCAATGGCCATCCGTGCTGGACGAAACGCAAATGGATTTGTTCGACGAGGTGGGTCAGCGTTGGACGCTGCGGCTTCAGATAGACTTCCCGGATCGTCTGGCGGATCAACTTATGACGCGATTTGTCGAGAGCGAGCGCCCCTTTCGATCGGCCTCGCGGCTTCGGCTGAAGCGCCTCAACGGTGGGCGTTTCGCGATAGATCGCGACGAGGCGATAAAGTGTCGCGCGACTGATCCCGAGGTCCAAAGCAACATCTTCGACGTCGCTTGTTCGTAGCCGGTCGCCCGCGGAGCGGCCTAACAATTCTCTGATGGCCTCCTCGCGTCGACATGCCTCTAACCACTGCGGGTCGTCGGACCCCGTCGTGTCGGCGTCATCAGGGCAGGGCGCGTTCTCATTATTGCTGTTCATTTTTCGGCCGCGTCCATGAGAAATGGTTGAGCCGCAAATTCTCAATTCAACTGTACATCATTCGGGCGTTTTCTCAATTCAAATGTATACGCGTAAATCAGCAGCGTTTCGTAACGCATTGAAATTCAACAGGCCGATTTCTCAATTTCTGATGTGTCCTGACAGACGTGGTCGACGCGCCGCCGGCCCCTTCGCCCAACGCGGATCACGTCGGGCATATCCCCCGGCGGAGTGTCGGGACTCCGCCGAGCGGTCCGCGTGGCGGGATGGAGCCCACACCACGCCAAGCCTCTGAAATGTCGCCCCGCTCCGAGGCCGCCTAGCGCGGCCGGACGATCATGCCGCGCATCGATCAGCCAAGAATCGGCGAGGAACGCGTCGAGCCGCTTGCGCAAGTCGCTGGCGTGATCGACCGCGCGGCGATCTTGGCCTGCATGTCGAGCGCTTCATTGCGAAGCCCTTCGATCGCGGCGAACAGCGCGGCGATGTTCATTTCAGCGCCGACGACGCGACGGGCGGCGCTGTCGACGTAATGCTCGGCGAGACCGACCGCCTTCGACCGCACGGCGGTCGCTTCCTCGGCAACGGTCTGCGCCCGGCGCCATTTCGTCGCTTCCTCTTCGGCCTCGCCGAGCTGCTTGCGCAGTTCGTCGAGAGCAGTCGCCGCCCTTCGCCAGTCCGGCGATGAGATCGTCCGTCGAAGCGCCAGCGCGCTCTTGCGCCTCTTCAATTTGCCGAGTGATCGTGCCGGCGCGTTCGTTTGCGGCGGACCACTGGCCTCGGGCGTGTTGCGCGGCGGCCTGCGCTTCGGAGGGATCGTTGCGCGTCCGCCTTTTATCGGCGCCGTGCTTCGTCTTTACGGCTCGCGGTCTGATGCTGGCTTCAGCGGACAGCTCCTTCTATTACATTTTTCATAAGAGATAAGCGCTGTGCAAATACCCGCGAAGGCAACAATGCGCCCCTTGGAATCCTTCACTCGAATAAATGCCTCGCTTTCAGTCTTTCGTAATTTGAAAGCTAGCGTCTCCACGTTGCACCAGGCCGCTGCGAAGTCTGGCAACGACAGTTCGCCGACGACTTGCGGATCATCCCCCGCGCGAATGATTTCAAAAATGAAGTTTGGCATCAATGCACCACTTCGCCGAAGATACGGCCTGCACACTTAACCGGCTCCTTCCACGTTTTTCTAATGTCTCGCTTGGAAGCCTGGCTGGAATCACCTCTAGTCAAATAAGGCGCTATGAGCCCTTCTCAACGGCAGCGGTCTGCGGACGCCGCCTTCATTGCCGCATCCACCTTCGAATCGGGCGGAGATTGCGCCAGTTTATCCGCCAGCCTTATCCATTCGGCGACGTGCTCATCTCGCTCAGTGCGGTTATTATGGGCCTGCCACGCTTGTCTCGCCGCGCTTCATGACTATCTGGGCGGCGTCGCCTATCGTAAGCGACTCCTCTTAGACTGCCCGCGGCTTCATGGTCGCGGGCCTTTTATGGGTCATCCGCGGGCATTGCGCCTCGCCGGTCGTCAGCTTTCCACGCTCCTCCGATCAGGCGCGCAAGCTGCTTCTTCAGGACGGGGCCGTGGATCTGACGCCCGTTGCATCCTTCGCGATCAAGGCGTGAGACGATATCGCCGACCCTGCTGCAAGCTCCGGAGCGAGCGAAGTCGAACACGCGTTCGATCGTCGCCTTGTTCGCATCCAAGGCCGGTTTGGCTACCCTAGCAATGTTGCGTCTTCTGTATGTGCGGTTCAAGCGTGTTTCGACCCGGCGGGGCGCAACGCCCAATACCCCATCGTTGAGTGTCTCAACAGTGTGAGGGCCATCGGCGCGAACGAAAAAGCCTACATTACCGGCCGGGCGGCCTTGGATTTAGGGCTGCCGCTTGCAACCGGCGGCCCCTCTTGATTCGCCGAGCGCGAATAGTCGCGCTGGCACTCTCTTGAGCCGAGTGTATCGATTTCCGGCGTGAATGTTGTTTGACACCAGTACATAAAGATATCCTTATGCGTTTATGCGAGCCTGTCCTGGGGTGTCGCTTGGCCTTGTCGAAAGCTTGAAGCGGGAGCATGCTGATATTTGACACAACGGCCACACGGCGAATGCCCGCTTAGAGGGGGCAAAGGCGCACACAGAGGCCGGCTTCGATTCAAGAGTACTGAGCTTCGGGAGGAACTCCATGGAATCGAATGAAACGGCTGCGCTCGAACAGCGCCGCGAATTTACCGAAGTCGTAGGCCTGTTCGACTCGCTCGATAACCTGCAGTCCGCCATTGACTACTTGATGACCCACGGATTCGACAGATCCGAAATCAGCCTGCTCACCGAAGACGCGAAAACGCGTGAAAAGGTTGGATCGAAGGGCTCAGTCGAAATCGAGGACAGCGGTGATGCTCCTCGCATTTCCTACATCGAATCCGAGTCGCTCAACGAAGGCAAAGCTGCGCTCATAGGCCTGCTCTTCTATGTCGGCGCCGTTGCTGGCGCGATCGCCGTTTGGACCATCTATGGCAGTTTCGCCGAGGCGATCTTTGCGGGCATTGGCGCTGGTATGGCCGCCGGCCTAATTGGCCTGGGCGTCGGCGCATTCATTCGACGTCGTCAGCGCAATTGGGTGCAGGCGCAATTAGCGCGCGGCGGGCTGTTGCTGTGGGCGCGAACCCGGACCGAAGAACATGAACGCGCGGCCATGCAAGCCATGCAGAACAATGGAGGCCACGACGTGCATGTTCATAGGGTGGCGGCATAGGCCTAATGATCCAGACTGAGAGATCAGCCGCTGTCTTTCTCTTTTGTCGGCAGACTTTCCCCGCGCAGCCGCGCATCGCCTAATGGGTGCTTGGAGCTTCTGTGCGCCTCCGTTGAAGGTCCGCCAGCCTTATCGATCCGGCGACGTGATCGTCGGGTTCGCGCGCGGTCAGTTCGGCGGCCGGCCCGCCACGCTTGCCATTGAGAGATTAACGCATATGTTGCCGACGCCTGTTGACCGGCAGGCATGTTCTGTCTCACTTGCCCGCGGCTTTATGGTCGCGGGCTTTTTTCAGCTTCACGCCCCTGGTCCGCGACCGCGGCTGCAGAGCGAAGCTTGCCGCGTTCGTTTCCGGTTCCATTTTGCGAGATGAACGTCCGTCGATCACTCACCTAACCTGGCCGACGGGCGGGAGGCGCGGTATTGCTGCGGCATCAGGCCTGCTGCGCGGCTGCGCTTGGGCTCCGCTCGCGAAAACGGGCGGAGCTTTTTTGCGCTCCGGGGACGTTAAACGGCGACGCTTGGACTTTGCGCACCTCTCCCCAACATCGCCAACATGGAATGGCGAAACTTTTCCGCCCGCAATCGCCAAAGGCATCCAGCCGGCTTTGTCGCTCCTGCGGAGCCAGTGCGCGCTGCGCACGCCCCGAGCGGGCCGGAATGGGTGCACGAGATAAAGTTCGACGGCTTTCGCGTCCTCGCCATGAAGGACAACGATCGCGTGCGCCTATGGTCGCGCTTCGGAAATGATCTGCCGGCGCGATTCCCCGCCATCCGCGACGCCGTCGCCGAGCTGCCAATCGATCGCGCGCTGATCGACGGCGAGGCGGTCGTGCTGCGCAGCGACGGCTATTGCGATTTCGCTGCATTGCTGGAGCGGCGCGCAGCGCAGGACGCGCGTCTGATCGCCTTTGATCTTCTACAGATCGAGGGCGAGGATCTGCGGCCGTTGCCGTTTGGCGAGCGCAAGAGCAGACTTGAGCAATTGCTCGAACAACAGCGCGCCGGCCCCATGCTTTCGCAGGCGATCGCCGGCGACGGGCCGTTGGTCTTCCGACACGCCGAAAAGCTCGGCCTGGAGGGCATCGTATCCAAGCGGCTGGACAAGGCTTATCCTCGCGGCCGAACGAAGAATTGGCTCAAGATCAAATCCGCGCAATATCGGCGCTGAGATGACGTCCGCGCCCTACACCTTGCCACTTCGTATCCGCAAGAGCGGCGAGTCTTTCGCCGTCGAGGACGCGAACGGCGTGGCGCTCGCCTATGTCTATTTCGAGGAAGATCCGAGCGGACTTGGGCTCGTCAATCGGCTCTCCGGCGCCGACCTCGAAGGCCGTCGCGCAGAGGATCGTCCGGGCGCTGACGGAGAGCGCCGGTGAAGCGAAACTTTGACCGCACAATGTTACTTTTTGGCGGCCCCTCCTGTTCGGGACTTATCCACCGTAGCCCAAACCGAGTCGAGAGAAACAGACGAAATCTTAGGCTTATCCTTCTTCGGCTTTTTCGGTTCGCGATTGCTGTGTTGCTCTCTTTTCGCCATGGCCGATCCCCCTCAATTCAGTTCGGATCTCGTGAGGCGGATATGGCGCGTTCGAGACGGCGGGAAAGAACGCGCGCAAACAAAAACGCCACGCCGTTAAATCTACGGTCGCGCTGCTCAGCTTTGGTGTGGCCCAAGCATTTCCTTCAGCGATGCTTCAACGCTCCGCCAAATCTTGGCCTCATCGCTCTTGCCCTGTTCTTCCATAGCGTGTGCTTTTTGCGCAGCCTCTGCAACGGCCTTGTCACCATGCGCGGCGAGTAACTGACGAGCGTAATCGAAAACATCGAGCGCTTCCATCCTTATGCTCCCTCTCGTCGTCCTGGCGGCGATCATACGCCGGCGAGATAGCACGCTAGCTAAAAGCTCTCTTGGCTCCGGCAAGCTTCACCGAGCGCGAGAATGTCCCTTCATGGACGATGTTCGGATACATCATGGGTACAAATAAAAACCCCCGGCCGATACATCCACGGTCCGAGGGTTTCATGCGACGGCAAAGAGTAGATCAACGCCGGCGTATTGCGGAAATCCTAATCCCTCATAGCTTACGCCGCAATGCCCCGGCCAGTAGCCTCGCGTCGAACCTTCTTCGCCGCCTTCCACGCCATCGCCAGACATTGCCCGAATGTCCAGCCGAGCCCGAGGCGTTTGCCATCTCGGAATCGTTTATGGGCGTCCCGCATGATCGCGGCGCGGTCGTAACTCACGGCTTCAGCCTTCTGCGCAAATCGTCCGACTTGCTGGCGACCGCCTCGGCGCTTTCGATGATATCTGAACAATCCGCATGAGGACCCGTTATTCTCTCCCCGCGCACGGGCGACCGCGTGGCTAAGAGCAGGGCATGAGGTGAGAGCCTGCCGCGCACGCAGCCTTTATCGTCGCGGCTCGTGTGCGGTGCCTGCGCGCACCCTTTTTGGGCCGCTAGGGTTCCATCCGGAGAAGCGGGCATAAGGCGTTTGCTCCACCCACATCCGCTCCTCGTCTCGGCAACTCTTGATGTCGTAGGCGTGAGCTGCGCCTTTTTGGCCGCGCTTGGGCTTGAATTCTGCCCTGAGCTCGAGGTCGCGTGCAGCGACGGCCGCGCCGCGCCCGCACATTGCTCTCGCCCATGGTCAAGAGACGCCAAATCACAATGGCGAGTTTGCGCGTGTTCGAGACGGCCGCTACACGCTGGCCGCCGGGCCCTGACCCGGAGAAAGAAGGCTCTCAAAGGACCCGGCGCGTGCGAGCGAGATAGCCGCCGAGCATGGCGATCTGATTAGATTAGTACACTATTTGCTTTCAAACGATTTCACCTGTTCCAGGCTAGTTCCAATTGGACTCGGTATTGACGAGAAGCTCGCCCAGAGCTTCGAGGGCAGCCGGTTTGGTAAGCTGCCGGTCGAACCCAGCATCGCGGACTTGATCATAAACCTGCGCTTGCCCCCAGCCGGTAAGAGCGACGAGCGTGACGTGACGGCCTTCGGGCAAGGCGCGGATTTGCCGCGCCGTCGCATATCCGTCGACCTGCGGCATGCCGAGGTCCAGGAACACGAGCTCGGGCCTGAATGTCTTGAATGCTTCAATTCCGGCGACGCCGCCATAAGCCACACGCACCGTCGCGCCGAAAGTCTCCAGCAGCATGGCCAGACTGTCAGCGACGTCACGTTCATCGTCAATGACAAGGATACGGCGCGCCACGCGCACTCCTGCTGCCGTCGTCGTCTCCATTGCATTCTCGGTTCCGCTTTGGGCAACCGCCGGCAGCTGCACGACGAACGCGCTACCGCGCCCGGGCCCATCGCTTTTCGCTTCCACCGCCCCTCCATGTAGTTCGACCAGGCGCTTAACCAAAGCGAGCCCAATCCCAAGGCCGCCCTGGGCGCGTCCGAGGGACCTGTCGACTTGTGTGAAAAGGTCGAAGACATGCGGAAGCATTTCCGCTGGTATGCCGACGCCGCTGTCGCGTACAGTGATCACTGCAGTGTTTCCCCGGCGTTCGGCGGACAGCCAAATAGCGCCTCCGGGCTCGGTATATTTGGCGGCGTTGTTCAGCAGATTTGTAAAGACCTGCGCGAGCCGGACCGGATCGGCGTCAAGCACGAGCGGCTCAGTCGGCAGCGCGACGCGAAGGTCGTGGCTGCTCTGCTCAATTGCCGGCTGCGCCGCCTCGATCGCATGGCTTAGGACATCCGCCAGTTCGATCGGCTGCTTCTTTAGCTCGATTTTGCCCCGGGTGATGCGCGAGACGTCCAAAAGGTCGTCAACGAGGCGAATGAGATGCTGGACCTGCCGTTCGGCGATTGCAAGCAGCGTCAGATCGCGGGGCTCCTTGAGCGTGGCGGCCGCATCATGCCTCAGCACATGGATGGCGTTGCGGATCGGCGTGAGGGGATTGCGTAGCTCATGCGCAAGCGTGGCAATAAACTCATTTTTACGCCGATCAGCTTCGATCAATTGTTTGGTGGCCCCGCGAAGCCTTTCCTCCGCTTGCACGCGCTCACTGATGTCGATAGCGACCCCGCCAATGCCTTCAGCGACGCCGTTTGCATCGGGAATCACGAATTTGCTTACAAGGGAATGATGAAGAACCCCGTCGTCATGCTTTAGCGTCTCGACGGCTATGAGGCCCGCCTCGCTCTTAAGCGCCATTTCATCGTTCGCTTGAAACCGCGCAGACGTGGCCGCGTCGAAGAGTTCGGCATCGGTCTTCCCATGAATTTCTTGCAGTGGCTTCTGGAAGGCGCGCATTGCCGCGTCGTTGACGTAGAGATAACGTCCTTGCGTGTCTTTGATCCATGCGAGACCCGGAAGGTAGCGCATAAAGCTGGCGAACCGCTCTTCGCTTTCGCGGAGCGCCTCTTCGATGCGTTTTCGTTCGGTGATGTCGGTGTGACTGATGACAATTGCCGCGGGCGCGCCGTCAACGCGCGCCGCGTGCATCACGAACCACCGCGCTCTATCCGGCGCGTGGCAGGGATATTCCAATGTGAATTCCCTCCGCTCCGCGCGCAGAAGCGCCTCCAGTCCCTCGAGCGCGGCGCGGGCGTATGGGTCTCCGGAAGAAGCTGCGGCGCGACTCGCCGCCAGGTAATTCGTCCCGACTGATACGGCCTCGGGCGCAGCGTTGTTTTCTAGAGCAAATCGCTTCCACGCCCCGTTGACGGCCAAAACGACGCCAGCGCTGTCGATCACCACGATCTCATGCGGCAATGAGTCGAGCGTCCGCCCGACAAATTCTTCGCTTGCTCGCACGCGGGCTGCGGCCGTCTCGCACGCCTGCGACTGTGCAAGTTCCACATGAGTGTCGATTGCCGCTTGGCGCGCTCGGCTCAAAGCTTCTGTCAAAGCGGCGACGCCGAACCCGATTACCGTAAAAATTGTCAGGCGGATCAAATCGCTCGTCTGGAGGAATGGGGGTTCGCCAGAAGGCTCCATAAAGAAAAAAACCGCGCAAATGCCGGACAATAACGTTGCGAGAATCACTGGCCCTGGTCCGGCGGTTACCGCGACCAACAGAACGGCCAAAAAGAAAGTTGGAAAGGGCTGCGGGTGAAGCAAGCCACGCATCCAAAAACGTAGAGCGGTGGCGAGGAGCACGGCAATCGGCGCTATAGCAAAGCGATACTGCCAAGACCTCGAGAAATTGTGGTCAAACCTCAACAACGTACTCCGCGGACTGTAGGGTAGCGCTGCGGATGGGCAAAGCAAGCAAAGCCAGCCTATGGATGCTCGCCTCGTCGCACTGCGGCAATCGGCTGCTGATGATTTTCCACCGGGGTCTCGGCGCAAGACGTTTTTCAACGATCACTTTGTGCAGTTTAGCGCGTCGCTCTGCCTGGGGCATGGCCGTGTGGCCCGCCGCAATTTGCCTTTCTCGCTTTCGCCGCCCCTTCATCGCAGCCGGGTCGACAGACTTTCAGCGTCGGGTGTCTGGCCTCCTGCTGCGCACCCACAAATGGTGGCGCTGCAGTTTGGCCGGCAGTTCCAAAATCAGCATTCTGGGCAGGGAATCATAGGCTTAAGTCCGGGAGCAGCTGCTCATTCCTGGCGATTCCGACGAAGGCGCCCGTCTATAACGGGATAATGGCGCCCGGGGATTCCGGGATAATGGCGCCCCCCTTTTACGAGATGATCCCGCCCGGGCGCCGCGTTCGTTGACCGACGTGATTTGTCTCACCCGTTCCGGATTTCGGTCAAGCGGATTTGGCTCCTTTTCCGCGGGCTCGTCGCAGGCTCTCGCCCGAGAGCTCGATGCGATGGGCATTATGAACAAGGCGGTCCAGGATCGCGTCGGCGTAGGTGGGGTCGCCGATAATTTCGTGCCATGAGGTCACGGGAAGCTGGGAGGTGACGATCGTCGACCGGCGCCCGTATCGCTCTTCGAGGATTTCGAGCAGGTCGTGACGCGCGCCGGCGTCGAGCGGCTCGAGCCCGAAGTCGTCGAGGATGAGGAGATCAGCGCGACCGAGGGATTTGATGATGCGCGGATGGCGACCGTCGCCGCGCGCGAGGCATAAGTCTTCGCAGAGCTTGGGCCAGCGATGATAGACGACTGAGCGATTGTCGCGGCAGGCCTTCTGGCCGATGGCGCAAGCGAGCCAACTCTTCCCGACGCCGGCGGGGCCGACCAGAGCCAAATTATCGTGAGCGTCGATCCATTGGCCCTCTGCGAGCTTCTGGAACAGGGCGCGGTCGAGCCCGCGCGCGGCGCGATAGTCGACATCTTCGATGCTGGCCTGCTGGCGGAGTTTTGCGGCGCGCAGCCGCGCCGTCAGCCGTTTGTCGCGGCGAAGCGAGGCTTCCCGATCGAGTAGCAGAGCAAGCCAGTCATTGCGGTCGATCCCTTTCGCCTCATCTGTCTCTGCGAGTTCGGCGAAGGCCTTGGCCATTCCATAAAGGCCGAGGACGTGAAGCTGGTCGAGGGTCGGATGTTTGAGCAAGTCGGCGTCTCCTTCAATGGTAGTAGCGCGGGCCACGGATATTGGGGTGAAGGATCGGAGCCGCGTCCGCGCCGCGCTTTGGCGCCGGCTTCCGATCGAGCTTGTGGTCGAGGATGGATTTGACCGAACCGTAGGTCTTCGCGCCGATCTCGATGGCGCGCTCCGCCGCGGCCTCGACGCGCTCGGCGCCATAGGGGCCGGCAAGGCGGACGACGCCGAGGCAGGCGCGATAGCCCTACTCGGGATGCGGCCGCGCCTCCAGGATCTGCTCGCAGAGCGCCGCCGATCGCCTCGAGCGCGCCGACGTGAGCGTCGATCCAGTCGGGAAGCGTCTGTGTCCAGCTCGCCCACGCAAAAGTGAGGCTCGACGCGCCCAGAACCGCGACAAAAATCTGCGCCATGCGCATTTCGCCGGTGAGCCGGTCGATGACGACCGGGACGCCATCGCCAGCATAATCGACGAACAGTCGCTCGCCGGCAGCGTGCGTCTGCCGCATCGTGACGGACAGCGTCTTCTCGAAGGCGCGATACAGCTCGCAAAAGCGCGAGTAGCTGTAGCCGCCGGGGTTCTCGGCGATGTATTCGTCCCACAAGATCATCAAGGTGACATGCTTGCGCTTCAACTCGCGATGCACGCCGACCCAGTCCGGCTCTTCGACACGCCGGTGACCGCGCTTGCTGCGTCGGTTGGCGTAAAGCGCCGCCTCCAGCCCGTCGTCGTTCATGCGTTCCGGCAGCGGCCAGGAGAGCCCGGCGCTCTCGGCGCGCCTGAGCGTCTCCCGCACCGTCGAGCGCGGCATGCCAAGACGCCGGGAAATCTCATGCGCCGAAATCGATGTGGACTTCAGCCGAATAATCTCGCGCGCCTGGCGCATCGTAATCCGCTCCGCTGGCATGGATCGCTCCCTCGGTTGCCAAGGAAGCGACCTGATCAGGCCAACGGCGGAGCCCGCCACTGCATGAAATCACCCGGGCGGGATCATTCCGTTACAGGGGGGCGGGATCATCTCGGAAGCGGGGGCGCCATCATTCCGTTATCGGGGGGCGCCTTCATCTCGTTTTAGGGGGCGCCATCGATCGGAATCAGCACTCATTCCGAACCATCCCAGCCCTTAACGTACAATTGGGAAGATTCTGCTTGCGACAGGACAAGCCCTGGAAGAGAGGAGGAAACACTGATCTGAAACCTTTCGTAGCGATCCAGAGGGTTCGACGCCCTCCCGGTAGAGGCGCAGCCCGCCAGCCGGAAGCAAGTCTTGCATGGGCGGCCGCGACGTCGCTCGTGAAGCGTAGACAGCGGATGCTGAAGCCCTGCGTCAGCCTCGATATTTTCCCCCTGTTGAGGCCCTCGGTTTGTGGAAGCGGGGGGCAGCATCGAGGAGACCGCCAAAGCCGAGGTTTCCTCCGCTCGACCGGGTCCCAGAGCAGGGCAAAGGCATGGGACGGATCTTCAGGGAACCTGTGAGATCCCGCTTGCGTCCACGGGCGCGATGAGCCGGAACACGGAACACCGGCTGACCAATTGTTCCAGGCCCGACGGCAACCTCTCCGTCCGTCGGGAGCCTGGGCGAGCACGAATGAGAGAGGAGCGCGTGGGTCCCCGACCGAACCAATAGGGGAGCGGGAGTGCGCGGGCAGGAAGTCGTAGCGTCCTCATATTACCTCGGAAAGCGGGGAACCGAGCTCATCGGGACCCGTCGCAGGGAAGGGGGCGTCATGAGGAGAGAACCGTTAGCCTGAAGCACGGGAGGGGACACTGGACCCCATAAAACCTGTGCACGAACGGACAACCGATACCGAATCGGCGAAGACGAAACGGGGAACGGCGCTTTGTTCCCTTCACCACGGCTCGGAAAGGATGCTCGGCATTCCAACTTTCGAGGACAAGGTGGCGCAACGCGCCGTGACGATGATGCTCGAGGCCGTCTACGAACGGGAATTCTTACTCTGTTCATACGGGTTTCCGCCCAGGGCGATCAGCTCACCAAGCGCTCCGCACCTTGCAGAGCGCCCTCGCCAGAGGCACGCTCGAAAGGGACAGTTAGCCGCAATCCGATCGGCGAGCGTTCGCTATTTCATCGCGACTTGCCGCGCGTATTCGCTCCCGCTCAACCCGCTATGGAGCGCGTGCAGCCCGACCTCTAGCGGCGACAACTCGCGCTACGCGTTGTTCAGCGCGCCCGCCCGAGCGCTTTTTCAATCAGCCGCCGAATGGCTTCCGACCGCGACGGCGCGTCTTTCTGGCGCTGCGCCCATGCGTCGATTCGCGCTGCCAATTCTGGCGCTAATCGTATGCTGGTGACCGGCGTCTTTCCTGTCGGCGCAGGGCCGGGTTTTTTGCGTAATACAGGGATTGACTGCTTCATAGAAATTGTGTAATACACAAAAGCGAGCCGAGCAAGAGGGGCCCATCCTCCGCCCGGCTCTAACCAAAGCCGCTCAAGGAGTTGCGGCAATGGCCGATTTTCAAGATACCAGAACTGCGCCTTTTTCTCGCGGGCGACAGAGGAACCAAGGATCGTTGCGCTCGCGCAGTTTCCGATTCGTGTGGTACGTGTGACGCGTTCTAGGGCTGCTTGGAGCGTGTGACGGGCGTAGGGGACGCAGTTGGTGGCGCATTCTGCCGATCAGTCTTCGGCTTGCCGAAGCTCGCCTGGTCGCTCCTGTAGGGAACAAATCGCGACGGCAGAGGCCCCGTGCTGACAGCTGGGGTAGGCGACCGGGCGAGAAAGTCCAGGAACGCTGTATAGGCTAGATCGAGCATCGAAACGCCCTCCACAAAGGAATACATGGAGCGAGGGGCGCTTCGCGCAACGACTCTGCTATCGGCAAGAACTGCCACGCATGAAAAAGCCCGGTCGGCGCCGACCGGGCAGGAGGTGGTCTGACGAAGGACCATCGCCGAGCACCTTGGCTCGGGCGGGTTGGTTCTTAGGCGCGCGGAGCCGCCGACGCAACCATCCGCCTCCCGCTCGGCTTGTGCGATCGGTCCAGCGCGCTATCATCGCGTCGCCATCTGCGCCAGGCCCGCACCCTGGCGCAGCTAGGGCGGCGAGATTGCCGCAACAGCCTCGTCGCCCGACTCTACAAAAACGCCCCGCCGTTACATCCACGGTCGGGGCGTATGGCGTCGGGGATGAATTCCTGCGCTCGGCATGAGGTAGGGCTCAGAGCCTATGCCGCAATTCCCCGGGCAGCGGCCTTGCGCAGCTCCTTCGCCGCGCTCCACGCCGTCGCCAGGCATTGCGAAAACGTCCAACCGAGACCGAGGCGCTTGCCGTCTTGGAACCGTTTATGGGCGTCCCGCATGATCGCTTGGCGCGGTCGTAAGTCACGGCCTCAGCGCTCTCCGCAGATCCCCGGCCTTGATGGCGCAGCATTCGGCGCTCTCGACGATGCGACGCGATATGCTCATCGCCACGCCGTCGTATGTATCCGTGACGCGTGCGAGCCAAAGAAAGAGCCGAGCAAGTTTGAGCCGCCGTGTCAGTGCAATGATGGTGTGAAGCGCAGACGATGAAGCCGCGCCTTGACGTTGCTCAAGTCGGTCATCGGCCCGTGCTCCGCACGGCGCCATTGCCGCTCGGCAGATGCGGCCGGCTAAACCAAGAGTCCATCGATTCGGCGTCGAGTTCACCGTCGTGGGCGTCGTCGCCTTCTTTGTCGCGCGGCGCTGTAGTTCTCTACCGATCGTCGTCACAGCCGCGCAGCGCCCGCGCTCGCAGCGCTGCTCGACCAGGCGACGGCGACGCCGATCTGGAGGAAGACAATCCGCCGGAAGAGGACGCGCCGGCCGAGGACGTGGTCGACGATGAGCCGAGCCTAGGGGGCGCGGGAAGCACTTCAAAGGCGCCGACCGGACCGTCTATGATGGCCCATTGAAGAGACGACCGAGCTAGTCGCTGGGAGGTCAAGGACATGGCCAAGGCGGTCGAATGGGTGAAGCGGTGCCCAACCCGATGACCGGCCCGAGCGAGATCGAAATCTGTCCACTCTATGAGGCGGCTGACTTCGGCGACGCATTGACGCAAGAGATCGCTGAAGCGGAAACCGGCTGACTTAGCCCTTCGCCGTAATCGGCTAGTTAAAGAGCTGATGGACTTGGATCGGCCCCGACGACATTATTCAGCGTCTCGGGGAACGCCAACCTACGACAGAACGTTACTGGAGCAGATCTCGATTTAGTTTCGTGCACAAAGGATTAAAGAAATGGGCCTCTGCACCGACAATCACTGGCAACCGACCTTCGTTCACGAACCAGGTCACTTGCACGGGCAATTTCCCCACTACGTTATGCCGGACGGCGCATTTGTTAAGCTGAGGGGCAACTCCGGCACGGAATGGGTTGCGCACGCTTGCGAGCTTATCACAAGGTTCGGCCTGCGCGACCCACGAGGATTTACGACTTGTCAGCAGTATACGAATGTTCAGTGCACGTGCCAGCGCGGCGCAAGCCAAGGAAATAATACATGCGCGAGGTTCTTCGCATTTCTTGACGCAGGCGGTGTTTGAGTCCTATCGAGCCCGTCCTTAACCGCCAAATGTGGGCTGAACAATGCGTCAGCCTACATTTGAAATCCCAGCGAAAGTGAGCCGCAAGAACGGCATCGCAAGGACGTGCGCCGGTATCGCTGACTGATAAAGCGCCAAGCCGGTTCCGACGCTTCGCATTCTCCAATCCCTTTCCGACGCCGGAGCGGAACGCCTTGAAGCGAGGAAGCCTAGCCCTTTGGCCGTTTTGAGGCCTCCCAGGGCGCTTCGTCGACGGCTTAGTATTTTTGGCGGTTTTCTCATGCTGAGCGCAATCTCCTTCAGCGCGAAGCGCTCTAAAGTGCGCCTCGCGGCGCCGTGCGCCTGGAAAGACCGCTTTGCAAGGTCGAGACCGATGATGGCTCTGTAATAGACCGGTTTTCGTCAAGTCCCTCTGAATCTCTCGTCGCCAGGATCATGCTTCACAGCATCATCCACGACCTTGCCAAGCCTTCGTCCCGGCAACGGGACATCAGAAGAAGCGGCCTTCTTCGATCCGCTCCAAACTCCGCCAGTCTCCTATGTGGCCGGAACAGCATTGCTCCAATGGAACTCGATTGCGTCCACCCACATGCGATAGAGGACAACGCCCAGCTTACGCGCGACGATCGTCACCTCCCAGTTTCCCGTGACTTCATGGCATGATTATTGGCGATCCCACCTACGCCGACGCGATCTTGGATCGCCTCGTCCATAACGCTCATCGCATCGAACTCGTCGGCGAGAGCCTATGAGGAGCGCGCGGGAAGGAGCCAAATCCGCTTGATCAAAAACAGCCACAGGTGAAACAAAACAACAGCGCCGGAAGACGCTCGCCACCCGGGCGAAACCAAATCGGGATGGGGAGCGAGATCATCTCGGACTCCCGAGCGAGATAAAACCGGTAGAGCGGGGCGAAATCATCGGCATCCGCAATGTACAGCCTCATCGTGACGGCGAAAAATGAACGGCGTTGGTCCGCAGGCCTAATCCACTCGGCGATGCGGTCGCCGCGTTCAAGCGCGTTTAGCTCTGCGCGGGCGGTATTTTCGGCGAACAAGGAGGCGGCGGCGTGATCAGCGGCCTGATTGCTCTTGGATGGCGAATGCCCGATAGGTGGCGAACGCCCAAACGAGCAAGTCCCGGCTCGCTTCATTGGCCTCGAACCAGGTTAAGTCGTTATCCTCGCCTTGCGGTTGATCGAGCCCCCATCTCAAAATGCACATATCCGCTAATTTCTCGTCTGAGAAGTTGGCGAATGACTCGGTCATTGGGACGCAAACAGTTGCGCTGCATGCGGTCAACCAACGCTCGGCAATGTCCAGGCACCGGATAGATGCCATCCGGGGCGCATCGAAATGCCGACCAGCGGGGGTCATCGATTTTTCCTTTTTAGTAACTTAAATGGGGGCCCCAAAAATCGGCTCAATACTTCAAGAGGGCTCGCGCCGCGCGACGGGAGCAAGCGCGAACCAGCCGCGATAGTTACGCTATGGCGACCGCCATGTGCGGTCGGGCTTTACGATGCCCTCGGCAGCGACCTTGAACAGATCGGCCGAACCAGCCTGCACCAGGGCGGCGGTTCAGGAACATTGCACAGAGTCATGCGTTTACGGCGTGAATGGCGCCGCTGGCCTTTGCCTTTGATGCAAGGCGTCCGATCCATCTCAAAGAGCGTGAGAGGGAGCGTTGCTGGAAGCGCGCCACCAGACTCGTTCCTAAGGCTCAAGCAGGAGAAAGCCCATGCGCATAGCGCGCGCCGTCTTGACTCTCGCTTGCCTGGCCTTGGCAAACTCCTTAGCGTCGATCGCGAATGCGGCTGAGGCGGACTCGATTCTAGTCAGCAAAAAAGCAAAAAAGATTAGGCTCAGGACTCATTGATTGAGGAAGAAGGCGACGGCTGCGGCGATGCAGATGGCCGAGAAGGCGTGGGCGCATCGATCATAGCGGGTGGCGATGCGCCGCCAATCCTTGAGTTTGGCGAAGAGGTTCTCCATTTTGTGGCGCTTGCGGTAGAGGGCCTCGGCGTAGTCGCGCGGCGCTTTGCGATTGCGCCGTGGCGGAATGCAGGGTTCCGTTCCGCGCGCTTTGAGCGCTTCGCGGAAGTCGTCGCTGTCATATCCTTTGTCGGCGATCAGCATTCTGGCTTTTGGGAGCGCGTGGAACATCAGCCGCGCGTCGAGTCGATCATGATGCGCTCGGGCATTGGCCCTTCGGCGGCAAGGCTGGCGAAGATGCGGTCGAATACGCCGAGCCGGCTCCAGTGGATGAAGCGATTATAGAGCGTCTCGTGCGGTCCATAGTCCTTGGGCGCGTCCTTCCATTGCAGGCCGTGCTTGATGACATAGACAATGCCGCTGACAACGCGTCGATCGTCAACGCGCGGCACGCCATGCGCTAAAGGAAAGAACGGCGATATTCGCGCCATCTGGCGCGCGCTCAGGAGAAACAGGCTGCTCATCTTCGAGACCTCCGAATCAGAAGCCTCATGTGAATCACGCCGCAATTAAATTTAATAGGTCCTGAGCCTACGCAAATTGCTGATCCATGGCGCTCGGGCGGCGTTGCCGCAACTTGCGCAGTAGATACCCCGCTTGGACGCTGGGTCAGGAGCTTACTGGCGCGAGCGCACAAGAACGAGGCCGTCGTCGCTCTCGCCAACAAGTTGGCTCGAATCGCCTGGGCGATGCTGCGCCGGGGAGAAAGGTTCGACACGAATGCCTTACCGGCTGCGGTATGACGTCGCCGATTCCGGTGTGAAATTTTGTTTGTCGTTCGGAGTGACGTGACGATGAACTGACGATGTTTGCGAGTGGTGGATGCGAGATGGCCCAACAGTCGAACGGCAGCCGGGAAACCTGGTTCCCAAAATGGCCGATAAGGTCGGTACGATTATAAGGACCGGGCTGCGCGGATCTCCATCTTGGCTCTTGGCCATGCCTCGATGCCGGATACGTGCAGCAGAGGGCAGGAACGTAAAAACTCTTGCAAACGGGGCGGGCCATACGTTTGGAAAGATTCTGCGCTGACCCCGGCTTAGTCGATTACAGCTATGTTGTGTCGTGATAAGCAACCAGGGCAAGTATTATGAAAAATGCAATTCGGGGAGGTGCCAATCTGATGCTCAGGCGAGCTTTTCTTGGCGGGGCGCTCGCCGCGCCTTTCGCACTGAAGGCCAATCTCGTTTCAGCCTGCTCGCTGGCCTTCGTAAACGATCGCAATATCGCGAAGATCGTCGTACGCTCGATGGACCTACCGGTCGCTCTCCCCGAGCGCCCGAAGTTCGTCGTCTTTCCGCGCGGCATGGCTCGAGACACGCAGAGGAGCGTCCTCCCCGGAGTCAAAGGAAAAATCGAAGGCGTTGGCCCAGATACAATGAGCTGGACGTCCAAATACGGCTGCGGCGCGATCGTGTCCTTCGATGGCTGCGCCACGGACGGGCTCAACGAGAAGGGCCTTTCGGCCCACATGCTTGTCCTGGACGACAGCCGGCTCGAAGCGCCTGACAGCCGACCGAAGCTGCCGGACACGCACTGGGCCCAGTATGTTCTCGATAATTTCGCCACGGTGAACGAGGTCGTCGACGCTCATCGGGAAGCGAAGTTCCGCATTGCGCCAGCCTGGTCAACTGACCTTGGCTATTCGCAACACCTCCCGACGCATCTCGCCGTCCAGGATCCGTCAGGCGACTCGGCGATTATCGAATACATCACCGGCAAGCTCGTCATCCATCACGGGCCCGAATATCGCGTCATGACAAATGATCCGCCCTACGACGAAATGGCGGAGTTGATGCAGCAATACGCGCCCTTTGGCGGAACCAAGCCGCTGCCGGGCAACGAGGGCGCCGAGGACCGTTTCATGCGTCTCGCCGCCTTCTCCAAATATCTGCCCGATCCGAAGAATTACACCGAGGCCGTGGCGGGCTCGCTATCGCTGTTGCGGATCGCGCAGGTGCCCTTCCGCGATCCCGCGCGCGCCCCGGACAAGGGCTTCTGGGGCGCGTGCCAGACGAATTGGGTCACAGCGGCCGACGTGACCAACGGCGTGTATTACGTCAGCAGCGCCATGGCGCCGAGCCTGTTCTGGCTGGATTTTAGAGAAGCCAACTTCAAACCCGGCGCGTCGGTCCTGGCGCTCAATCTGCACGATCCCAAGATCGGTGGCGACGCTCGAAAGTTCCTAAAGCGCTGGAGGGCGCCGAGTTGAACCCCGCGGCCGCCGAGACGGCATCGCTCCGGCCAAGGTGCAGATCACGCCCGCGTCATCCTTTTGGCGCGGGCGTTCATGAAAGCCAGTTTTGTACATTCAACCCGTCTACTCGGGCGAACTCAGCGACATTGGCGGTAATGATCGTGGCTTCGATCGCCAGAGCGTGGGCGGCAATCAGCAGATCGTTCGCCCCGATTGGACGTCCCTCCCGTTCCAGCTCGGCGCGAATCCTCCCACATTCCGCATCGGCAGGTCCTTCCAAAGACAGGACGTCCAGCTCCTCCAAAAGGTTCTCGACCGCCTCCAAGAGCCGTTTCGAGCCGCTCTTTGCGCAGCCATAACGAGCTCGGCCGCCACGACGATACTCGTGCAGACGTTGTTTTCTCCCGCTCGGGCGATGTGCTTCGCGACCTTGCCTTTTGGGTTCCTAATCAAATCGGAAATGATATTCGTGTCCAGCAGATAACGGGTCAAAATATCTTTTCCGGCGTAGGCGGATGATCTTCTATCTCGGGGAATGTCTCATCGAGCGGCTCCATCGTCTCGAGCAGGCCCAATAGGCCGCGCTTACGCGTCGGCTCGAGCACGAGACGGTCGCCTTCGCGGCGTATGATCGCTTCGTCGCCAGGCAGCTCGAACTCGACAGGAATTCGCACCGCCTGGTTCCGCCCGTTTCTGAATAGCTTCACATGCCGCGCCTCACCCACGCCGACCTCCAAGCATATGCCATAAACAAATGCTTTTCTCCCCGTAGGATCAATGGTGTCGGCCTTTTTCAAGCGCGATCTGCGTGCGCGATGGACTCCGTCTCGTATTAGGCGAGGGCGAACATGTTCGGCTAGGCAGAGGTCGGGACGCGGCGTGATTTCCGACGGTTGAGCCGTTTCTCATTCGCGGGTTGGATACCGCATACGGAGCTTTCGTCGGAGGGGAGCCTCGGTCTGACTCGCGGAGATCGGTCGTGCTGCTGCTAAAATTGCAGGGGATCCCTTGACCGTCGCCGACCGTCCTGGCCGCTGCCTCGATGGGAATCGACGACTGGGGCTGAAAACGAAATCAACGCTGTGGGGCGATCATTTGCGACCTCGAGCGCCATCGTCCGATCGAACTCCTGCCGGACGGAGAGCCGGCGACGGCGCAGGCATGGCTCACCGGACAGCCGCAGATCGCTATCGTCGCGAGAGACCGCGGCGGTGGCTTTGCGCTCGCGGCGCGTAAGGCGCTCCCCGGCGCCCTCCAAGTCGCCGATCGCTGGCATTTAATGGAAAACGCCTGCGTCGCCTTCCTCGACGCCGTGCGCAAATCGATGCGCCCGATAAGATCGGCGCTCGGCGCGGCGTTTATCGACCCGACGCTGCTCACCGCTGCAGAGCGTCTTCAATACGAGGGGCTATTTGCGACGCGAAGAGGTCAACGCCGGCATTCTCGCTCGGGCCGAGGGCGGCGCGACGATCAAGCAGATTGTGCGGGAGACGGGTCAAAGTCGTGGGCTCGTTCGAAAGATCCTGCGCGGCCAGCATTCGGATATTTTCCGCACCCGACAGAGTTCCCTAGAGCCGCATCTTCCGTGGCTCGATGCGCAATGGGCTGCCGCCAGTCGCAATGGCGCTGAACTCTGGCGACGTCTTCGCGCTTCGGGCTTTCGAGGATCGTTGCGTGTGTTTCCGAATGGGCGTGCCGGCGGCGGCGTGCAGAAAAAATGGACGAGGCAGCTTTCGGCTACATTCTCGCTTGCCAAGCGCTCGCCGAGAGCGACGTCGTCGTCGAGTCATAGGAGGACGCTATGTCGGATGTTGTGATCTTCGGTATCATCAGTCTCGTCGCTGTGGGCGCCACCGTGCCCCTTTCGCTCCTCGTCGAGGCGATGCGGCCTGTCCCGCCAACTCCGGAGCGCGTTTCCTGGGCGCCGGACATCCCGATCCGATATGTCAGCGTCAACCGCGTCCGCCTTCGCTACATCAAGACGGGCGAAGGCCCTACGCTGGTTCTTTTGCACACGCTGAGGACGCAACTCGACCTCTTCGAGAAGGTCGTCCCCGAGTTGGCGAAGAGTTTCACCGTGTATGCGGTCGATTATCCCGGTCACGGCTATTCCGACATACCGCCCGCGAAATACGACGCGGACTATTTTGTTGAGACGATCGAAAGCTATCTCGAAGTTTTGGACCTACATGATGTGACGCTCGCGGGCGTTTCAATCGGCGCCTCGATCTCTCTCATCCTCGCGGCGCGCAACAATGCGCGGGTTTCGCGCGTTGTGGCGATCAATCCCTACGATTACGCCAAGGGGCGCGGGATGGCGCGCAGCTCGTTTCTCGCGCGTCTCTTCGTCGCCCTGGCGGATCTGCCGGTTCTCGGCGACACAGTGATGCGCCTGCGTCAATTCTTCATCATGAAGTCGGTACTCGACGGCGGCGTATCCGACCCGCGGCATATTTCGCCTGAGCTGCTAAAGGAGATGTATCTGGTCGGCAACCGACGCGGTCATTATCGCGCCTTCCTCAGTCTGCTGCGCAACGCCGAGAGTTGGGAGACGGCGACGAAAGCCTATTCCAACATCAAGATTCCGGTGCTCCTGCTCTGGGGCGATCGCGACTGGTCGCGGCCAGACGAACGAGAACACGATCGCCAGATCGTGCCAGGCGCAAAAATGGCGACGGTGGCGATGGGTGGGCATTTCCTGCCGCTCGACAGGCCCGATGCGGTGGTCGAGCATTTGCTCGCCTTTCAGGCGCCGCTCGTTGGGAAGGCTTCGTCATGAAGGCTTGCCTATCGGCGTCGCCTTCGTCTGGACCGCGGCCGACGTTTACGTCGGCTCGATGCTGGGGTTTGGCCTGCAGTTCGGGGACTCAAGGAGTTTTTTGAAACGGTTCTTTCGATTTTCGTTCCCCCCTTTGTTGGCGAAGATGGTGACCTGCGCAAAATTGACGAGGTCCGCGTCGGGATCAATGTCATCGACGGCCAGGGCAAAGGCCAGCCGCCGCACGTCTCGCCCGGAGTCGACATCAGCGAGGAAGACGGCTCCGTGAGCGTAACGTTTGCGGATTTCTTGAACGTTGTTGATGACGAGCGTCCAGTCTTCGTTCTGAATCTTTTCCAGCAAGGTCCAGTCCTTGGCGTTCAACACGCCGAGATCGCCCAGGGTCATCGTCTCGTAACCGCGTTCGCGCGCGAGATCGACGAGCATCGGCGAGAGGTTCTCGTCGATCAGAAATCGCATCAAGCGGCAAACTCAGCCCGGAGGCGAAATCTGCGGACGACCCCGCTGTGGCCGCGCATCCGCATAGACGCGTGCGGCAGCTATCCGCTCCTCCGAGAGCCCGTGATCCTGGCGAAGTTCGTCAGGCTGGACGCCGCGCCGCAAAGCGGCGGCGATCGGCCGCACGAGAATTCTCGTGCCGCGAAAGGTCGCGCGCCCCGCCTGGACCTCGTCGTCTTCGACGATCAAGGCGAGCGCCGCCTCGAGCGTGGATAGACGTTTAGCCACGCTGTCTGGCTTGAAGTCGACGGTCATCGGTAACGCAGAGGAGGGAACCGCGAGCTGCTCAACGGCTTCGATCGGCTTCTTCTTCAAGAGCGCGGCGAGACGCTTGCGCAACTCTTTACGCGCTGGCGCAGCGATGTCGCGCGCGATCAGGTGATCGCCTGCGATCAGGAAAGCGCCTTTCGGCGTCAGGAGACGCGCGCGTCGGCGGCGTTGCACGAAGGGCCGGCCGATGCGCAGTCGATCGATCGCGCGGTCGATGACCCTGCCGTCGAGCCCTGCAAAGAAGGCAGCCTCGGATTTCGACAACAACTACGCCGGCATAATGTTTTTCCGACAGATGAATATATACGGCTCGACCGCTCCCTGTAAGGAGGAATGCGATTACATCTTCCTCGCCGCTGACGAGATGCGTGCCCGTCTGCTCGTAGGCGATCGTCCACCAGTACCTGATTACCAGCGTGCAGATCGGCAGCAAAGTCTCCGTTGATGCCGGCGGCTCGATGGCCGACATATTCAGCGTCGTTCGTCCCTTGCGGCCCGGTATGAACCGTCTGTGGTGCAACCAGCTCATCAATCCGGGCAAGCTGGCCGACGAGGCGAAGACGGAGCGGGAACGGAAAGGGCAGCGCTATATCGACGATGACGAGGTTGTCGCGCCGAGCGTTATCACGTTGAATGCCGTGGGGGCGGCGCATGCCTGTGATGATTTCCTGCTTTACATAACGGGCTTGGGGATCCTGACTTGTCGCTGGATTTTGCGCGCTATAACAGCCGCGCGCGGAATATGTCCTTGTCGGCGCCACGAACCGATCCAGATTGCCCCGAGTGCGGCTGCTCTCCCGGTGGCCGTCTGGGTCACGGCAGCACCGGGCCTGATCTACCGCTCTTTGCCGGTTAAAAGCGCGCCTCCCGCGCACCGGGAACGGGCTCTACGGCCGCTGCGAAGCCTGCCGTCTCCGCCCCTGCGGGTGACGATCCCTGGCGAAGTAAGGCCGGGGCCGGGGGCTCTGCCCCCGCCCTGGGCACGCGTTCTTCCGGACGGTCAGGGCTGCATAGGCGGCAGGGCGGCGCGCCCCGCGCCGCCCTGCAACCCGACCCGCCGCTAACACCTACCGACCCGGCGCCCTGCATTTTTGCTAAGTCTGACTTAGCATTTCCGCTCCCCGTCAAACTGGCAGGCCCTCAGAGGGCCGTTGCCGTGCGAACCGCACAGCCGTTGGTCAGAAGAATCGTCCCGAACGGGATGTTTTTTGGAAACTTGTGGGGGCCGCCTCTGATAATCATCCCGATCGGTTCTTTTTTATGGATTCTAAATAGGTTGGGCTGGTATATCGTCCCGATAGGGATGATTTATGCAAACGATCATAGACGCTAAAAGCCTCGGCACTCTTATCCGTGAAGAGCGCAAGGCACAGAAATTGACGCAGGAACAGCTCGCCGGGCTGACCGGCGTGGGCGTTCGCTTTGTGCGGGAACTCGAAGCAGGCAAGGACACCTGCCAGCTCGGTCGTGCCTTACAGGTGGCCGCAGCGCTGGGCCTGACCGTATCCGTACGCAGCCGCCGGGAGAGCGCGCCATGACGCATCTGCTGGATGTCTGGTTCGCTGAAACAAAGGCAGGCGCCCTCAGTCAGGACGACGGCGGCGCCCTCAGCTTTTCTTATGACCCTCAATACCGCGCGGCCAAAGAGCCGCGCGCGATTTCGTTTTCAATGCCGCCGCAGGACGCGCCGTACGCAGACCGGGTTGTCCGTCCGTTTTTCTCGGGGCTTCTGCCGGACGAAGGCGCCCGCCAGCGTCTTGCGGGAGCGCTCGGGATTTCAGCAGGCAATGCTTTTGGCCTGTTGGAAGTGATCGGCGGAGAATGTGCCGGCGCTCTGTCGCTCTATCCGGCGGGACAGATACCACCCGCGCCGGATGACGACGGCGTCGAAATTCTCAGCACAGAGCGGCTCGAAGAAATAATCGGCAAGCTGCGCGACCGCCCCTTGCTGGGAGGCGAGGAGGGTGTGCGCTTGTCCCTCGCCGGAGCGCAGGACAAACTTGCCGTCTGCGTCGAGGGAGAGGAAATCGGGCTCGCCAAAGGCGGGCGACCGACCACCCATATTCTGAAGCCCTTCATGCAGGCGCTCGAAGGAACCGTGGAGAACGAACTATTCTGCCTCCGCCTCGCGGCGCGTCTAAAACTTCCCGTGCCTGCCGTGCAGATGCGCCGGGCCGGCAACGTCTCATTCCTGCTCGTTGAGCGCTATGACCGGCGCCGGCATGAAGATGGCTCCATCACCCGCCTGCACCAGGAGGATTTCTGCCAGGCGTTGAGCGTCCCGCCGGAGCTCAAATATGAGGAGGAAGGCGGACCGGGCACTTTGGCTTCGCTCGGTCTGATCGACCGCGCCACCGCGCGTCCGGCCGCCGACCGCCTCAACTTCATCCGGATGATGATTTTCCACTACCTCGTTGGCAATGCAGACGCTCACGCCAAGAACTATGCGCTGCTCTATCGGGGGCGCGTACCTGATCTCGCGCCGCTTTATGATGTCGTATGCACAGCTGCCTATCCGCACCTCGCGAAGAAACTCGCCATGGCGATCGGGGACCGGGCCGTTCCGGACACGATCGACTTGAAGCAGTGGTTGACGCTTGTGCCGGAGACTAGAGGCGCACAGCGCCTGCTTGTGAAGGATATGGGTGATATCGCAGGGCAGATCAGGGCCGAAGCGGACAGGCTTGTCGTGGAGCTGAAAGCCGAGGGCATCTCACACGACATACTGAAAGAAGTACGCGCCGTTATAGAGACTCGCGCGACGCATCTGCTCCAGGTTTGTGATCGAGCCTAAGCAGATCGTGACGAATGATGATTAAGACCATTCAGGGGATAGCACCGGGAGTATCGCGACGAAGCGGCGAAGGCAGCCCTCGCTGCGTTTCGTGACGCGGTGAAACCCATATACGGCGCATCGCGACCTCATGATCGCGAGCCTTTTTCAGCTTCATGCCGCTGGTTCGCACACGCCGCAAGCCGCTCGCTCGCTACGGCGCTATGAAAAGCGCGCGTCGCGAACGGCTTGCTCCCACCCAGCTACACCATCACTGGGGACACGACCCAAAACGCGCTCAAAAATATCTGGCAAACGCTTCAGTGAGCAGTGATTCCATTTCCGGAGATCTCTTTCCATAGCGCGGCCAGGCGAATCCATCTTGATCGCTGTGATTTTGGGCGGGGTAATGCTGTTGCTGCAGCATTGAGGGCTCGCCATACCTCCGACAAAGTTCGTCTAATCGAGGCTCGATCTAATCCCGGCCAAAGCGAGTGAAACACGGTGATGCACAAAGCGACCGTGACGCCCAGGAGAGGCTACAATGAACTATAGAACCAAGATGGGAATTGCCTTGGGGATTGCGGTTTCTGCCGGGGCTCACATCATTTATGCTCGCCTTGCTCCTGCTGGCGCTGGCGGGGTTTCTAATTATCTGGGGTAAAGAACCCAAGCGCACGGAGGCATTTGTGGAGGGGTTGCCCTTCGGCAATTATGGCGCGCCGAGAAATATCCAGAGAAAGCAGGGCGCGAAGCTGACCCAGATTGCAAGCAACGCGCCGAGCATTCCCAACCAGAAGGGGCGGCAAGTCGCCTAGCGAGCGAAACGCCGCCATAAAGCCCACGAACTGCAAGACCATGGCCAGCGCGCTAGGCGTCGTTTCCGCCATGCCGAGCTCATTGAGCATCTCCGCAGGCGTCAGCTAGTGATGGGTTTTGATGGCCCGCTGCGCGACATAGGCGAGGACCGCGTATGCTCCGCCAAAGCTCGCGACAGCCATTTTGCTGAAAAACACCGCAATTTGGCAGAAGACGTCCCCGCGACCGGCAACAAACGGGATCGCGGCGACTGGGACTAACCATGTAGATGGAACAGGCGTTGCGGTTTTGCCAAACGCAATGACCGCGTCGCACCATAAAGCCATCGCTAACACCATAGAACGACCTGTGATGTTTCTGCATCACTCCCCAGAAAATGACACAGGCGGGACAGCGTCCCAATTAATCGGCTTGACGAAAAAATCGCGTTCAATGCTTACTGTCAGCGACGGTTCCCCCAAAAGGGATCTAAAGGGAATGCGGTGCGCGCTCATTCGCGCAATGCCGCTGCTGCCCCCGCAACTGTGAGCGGCGAGCCAAAGACCAATATGCCACTGGAGCCATCTTCCGGGAAGGCGGCCTTTGAGCGACGACCCGCGAGCCAGGAGACCTGCCGTCACTCGTGGTTACGCGCGATAGCGTCGGGCGGGGTGCACCGATGCGGGCAAAGCCTATCGTGGTAGGCGTGGCCCTTCGCAGTAACGGTCCACGTCTGCTGCGAGCGTTGCAATGCCTGTTCATTCAGTCTGGGCTCGCTTCCTCGCTGCGACATGCGCGGCGCTGTATCCTTTAACCGCACTGGCTCAAACCGCGCTTCCCACGATACAAGTCGGCGGGCATCGGACCGCCCCGGCAGTCCATTCTCATGCGCCAGGGACGGGACGAATACGCGCTCATGCGGCGCCGCAGCCCCCTCGCGCTTCGCCCGTCATCTCCGCAGTCGGTGAGCAGGGACCCAAAACGCCGCCGATCACGGCGGCGAGCGAGCAGTTCTTCACCGGCAAAGAAGTGAACGCGCTGCCCTTCGCTCGCCCCGGCGACGCGCTGGAGATCGTTCCCGGCCTCGTCGTCACCCAGCACAGCGGGGAAGGCAAGGCGAACCAGTATTTTCTCCGCGGCTTCAATCTCGATCACGGCACTGATCTGGCGCTTTATCTCGACGGCATGCCTCTCAATATGCGCACGCATGGCCATGCCCAAGGCTATGCCGACAGCAATTTCCTGATTCCCGAACTCTTGTCTTACGTGCTTGCCCGCAAGGGGCCCTACGACGCGCAGGACGGCGACTTCTCTTCGGCCGGCTCGATCTACATGCAATACAAGGATACGATCGAGAGAGGCTTCTATCAGCTGACCGGCGGCAGCTTCGCCTATGCGAGAGTTCTTGCCGTCGCGCCCTACCGGGACTTCGCCGGCGGCTCCGCCTATGGCGCGGTCGAGGCGCAATATTACAATGGCCCTTGGGAGCGCGGCGACAACATGCGTCGCATCAACAGCGTGTTGCGTTGGTCGCGCGGCACGCAGGACGACGGCGCCTCCGTGACTTTCATGGGCTACGCCAACAAATGGTATGGAACCGACCAAATTCCGCTTCGCGCCGTCAGCTCCGGGCTATTGTCGATGTGGGGCACGATGGACCCAACCGCGGGCGGCGCGACGACGCGCTTCTCGCTCTCATCCCGCTGGAGTCAGATTGAAGGCGATCACGCCACACGCGTCGAGGGTTATGTCGTCCATTCGACCTTGGACCTCTACAGCAACTACACCTATTTCCTGACGCATCAGAATTTGGGCGACCAGATCCGCCAGTTCGACTACCGCACGATCGTCGGCATCAACGCGCAGCATGCGATCAGATGGGCCGACCTCAATGGCGCACCAGTCGAGACCCGCATCGGTTGTCAGGGACGCTACGACGACATTCGTCTCGGATTGCAGGAGAGCGTCCGCCGCCAACTCTATGACACGCTCAGCAACAACGCCGTCGGCGAAGGCAGCATCGGCGTCTGGACCGATACCACGGTGCGCTGGACGCCCTGGCTGAAGACCGTCACTGGGGCGCGCTTCGACTATTACAATGCGGACGTCCGCTCGCTTCAAACGCTGCTCGATGCCCCGAAACTCGCGACGAGCGCCGGCTTGCCGGCCTTTCTGCTCACTGGCCCGTTCAATCAAGGCGTCAAGAGCGCGGCGCTGTTCAGTCCGAAGGCCTCGATCATCGTTGGCACTTTCTACAAGACCGAATTATTCGCCAATTATGGAGAAGGCTTCCATTCAACCGACGCCAGAGGCACAGTGCTGCGATACTCCACATCGGAACTCGCAGATAGCGACGGCTTCGTTCAGGCGGCTTCGATTCCGTTGCTCGTTAAATCGCGCGGGGCGGAGATCGGCGCCCGCACCAAATTCCTGGAGGGGCTCGATTCCAGCGTCAGTTTGTTCTGGCTCAATCTCGAATCAGAAAACCAGTTCGTCGGCGACAGCGGCACGACCATTTTCGGTCGCCCCAGTCGAAGATATGGGATCGAATTCGTCAACAGATACGCCCCGAACCACTGGATCAGATTCGATGGCGACGTCGCGCTCGTTCATGCGCGCTATCGCGGCGTCGACCTGGCGCAGACCTTGGCATGGCTCGATTTGATTACGCCGGCCGCATTGCCCTACGGGACGTTTCTCGGCAATGCGCCCGGGAATTATCTGCCGAACGCCATAGCGGTGACGGCGATGGGGGGATTGGAGCTGGGGGAGGCGACCGGATGGTTCGGCGCTCTCAAATATCGCTACTTCGGGTCAAGAGCTTTAACCGAAGACGGCTATTTCAATTCGCCGGCCACTGGCTCGTTGAACGCCAGACTGGGTTATCGATGGGCGGACGGCTGGCGGCTGCAGTTCGACGCGTTCAACGTTTTCAACTCCCGCTCCGATCAAATCACTTTCGCATATGGCTCGCTGCTGCCGAACGATCCGCTTTACCTCCAATGCGCTTCCGGCGTCGCGCCCGCGCAAGTCTGCAGCGTCGGAGTCATGGACCGCCATTTCAAACCACTCGAGCCCGCAGCCGTGCGCGTTACGCTGGCAGGGCCGCTGAACTTTGAACAACCGATCAACGTACTTCCTGACTTCGCCGAGTCTCTCTCTCAGCTACCGTAGGCATCGGCGCAATGAATGAGAGATTCGATTTTTCGTAATTTTTTGCACAGCTCGGCAGGCTTGACCCACCATATATTTCCATCATATTAGAAATATGGAAAAGCAGGGAGCCATCGCCGCCCTTGTCGCGCTCGGTCATGAGACGCGTTTGGATATATTCCGCCTGCTTATGCAGGCGGGACCCGACGGGCTTCCTGCGGGGCAAATCGGCGCACGGCTGGGGCTTCCGCCCGCAACTCTGTCTTTTCACCTGAACCAACTCAAACACGCGGACCTCGTGACCTTCCGGCGGGAAGGTCGGTCGCTGATCTACTCTGCGGCCTATCCGGTCATGAACGCGCTGCTTGCCTACATGACCGAGAATTGCTGCCAAGGCGCAACCGCCTCTTGCGGATCCGCAGCTGCTTCAACTTGCCAGCCAAAGGAACGTCATGAAACGTCTGCACGTGCACGTGTCCGTTGATGACCTTTCGGGGTCAATCCGGTTTTACACCGCGCTTTTCGGGTCTGAGCCGACAGTCGCCAAACCCGATTATGCGAAATGGATGCTCGACGATCCGCGGGTGAACTTCGCGATTTCAGCGCGAGGCGGACAGGCTGGCGTCGATCATCTCGGCATTGAGGTCGAGACTCCCGAAGAGCTGAAAGAAGTCTATGGACGCCTGCAGCAGGCGGAGCGGCCTGTGCTGGAAGAAGGCGCGACAACATGCTGCTACGCTCAGTCAGAGAAGGCTTGGACCTCCGACCCGCAGGGGCTCTTGTGGGAGTCCTTCCTGACTACCAGCGAAAGTACGATTTACGGCGACGACGTGGCGCTTGTCGGATTCCGCAGCAGCGCTGTGAAGGAGGAGTCCTCCCCCTGTTGCGGCGCGAAGCCTGCGCCGATTGAAGCCGCCTGTTGTTCTGGAGCGGGAGAAAGCCAATGACTGACCATGTCTACAACGTCCTCTTTCTCTGCACCGGCAACACGGCGCGCTCGATCATGGCGGAAAGCATCCTGCGCAGGGATGGCGCCGGCCGTTTCAATGCGTTTTCGGCGGGCAGCCACCCCAAAGGGGTCGTCAATCCATATGCGATCAAAACGCTCGAGGAATATGGCTATCCGACAGAAGGATTCCGCTCGAAGAACTGGGAGGAGTTCGCCGGAACTGACGCGCCGAAAATGGATTTCGTTTTCACCGTCTGTGACAACGCCGCCGGCGAGGTCTGTCCGATCTGGCCGGGACAGCCGATGACAGCGCATTGGGGCGTCGAGGACCCGGCGGCGATTGAAGGAACGGAGATCGAAAAAATAAAAGCGTTCAATGATGCATTCCGTTACCTCAGGCTCCGGATTTCTTACCTGCTCGCAACGCCCATCAAGCGACTCGACAAATTGGCGCTCAGGGATCGTTTGCGTGAGATCGGCGAGCTTGAAGGCGCAAGTCACGGTCACAAAGCGGATGCCTGAACGATGACCATCACCATCTATCACAACCCCGCCTGTGGCACCTCGCGCAACACGCTGGCGATGATCCGCCAGAGCGGCGAAGAGCCGGTGGTCATCGAATATCTGAAAGATCCGCCGACGCGCGAGCGACTTGTCGAGTTGCTCAAAGCCATAGGCATTTCAGCGCGCGATTTGTTGCGCCAGAAAGGCACGCCCTATGACGCGCTCGGCCTCAGTGATCCAATGTGGACGGAAGAGGAATTGATCGGCTTCATGCTCGAACACCCGATCCTCATCAACCGCCCGTTAGTCATAACGTCGAAGGGCGTGCGGCTGTGCCGTCCCTCGGAGACCGTGCTCGATATTCTCCCTAATCCCGACATTGGCGAATTCACCAAGGAAGATGGCGAAGTCGTCGTCGGCAGAGCCGCTCAACCTCAATCCTGAAAGGACGAATATGACGACCATTCAAGTTTTTGATCCCGCACTTTGTTGCAGCACCGGCGTCTGCGGCGTCGAAACCGATGAGGCGCTTGTCACCTTCGCCGCTGACGTGGACTGGGCGAAGCAGAACGGCGCGCGCGTCGAACGTTTCAATCTCGCCCAGCAACCCCTGGTTTTTGCTGACAACGCCACGGTGAAGGGCTTTTTGGAACGGTCGGGACAGGAAGCCCTGCCGCTGATCCTCGTTGACGGCGAAATTGCGCTTGCCGGGCGTTACCCGAGCCGCGCCGAATTGGCGCGCTGGGCGGCGGTAAAGGAGATCAATGAAGCGAAACAGGGATGTTGTAGCGGCGCGTCGTCCTGTTGCTGAGGGTGCGCAATGAAATTTCTTGAGCAGCCTCCGCGCTTCCTCTTTTTCACCGGCAAGGGCGGCGTGGGCAAAACCTCGATTGCCTGCGCGACGGCGATAGAGCTCGCTGAAGCCGGCCGCCGCGTGCTGCTCGTCAGCACCGATCCGGCGTCGAATGTCGGGCAGGTATTCGGGGTCAGCATCGGCGACAAAATCACGGCGATTCATGCGGCGCCGAACCTTTCCGCGCTGGAAATCGACCCGCAGGCCGCCGCGCAAGCCTATCGTGACCGCATCGTCGGCCCGGTCCGCGGAAAGCTACCGGAAGCCGTAGTGAAGGGCATCGAAGAGCAGCTCTCGGGAGCCTGCACGACCGAAATCGCCGCTTTCGATGAATTTACGGCGCTGTTGACGGACACGGCCGTCACGGCGGGATACGATCACATTATTTTCGACACGGCGCCGACCGGACACACCATCCGCCTGTTACAACTGCCCGTCGCGTGGAGCGGCTTCCTTGAGGCGGGAAAGGGCGACGCCTCCTGCCTCGGCCCGCTCGCCGGTCTGGAAAAGCAGCGCGCGCAATATAGCGCCGCCGTTGGCGCTTTGGCCGACGGTCAGCGCACGCGCCTGATCCTCGTCGCACGTGCGCAAAACTCTGCGCTACGCGAAGCCGCGCGCACGCATGAGGAACTAGCGGCTATCGGGCTTCGACAGCAATTTCTCATCGTGAACGGTCTGTTGCCGAAGGAAGAGGCGGCGCTCGATGAGCTCGCCGCCGCCCTCTACGCGCGCGAGCAGGCCGCTCTGGCGGCAATGCCCGGCGCCCTGCGCAGCCTGCCATGCGACTATGTGCCTTTGAAGCCGTTCAATCTCGTTGGAATTGATGCGTTGCGTCAGCTCCTCGTTGAGACGCCGCCGCACCTGGACGCCGCTGTCGGCGAACCGGTCGAGATGCACGCGCCCAGCCTCTCGGAACTGGTGGACGGCATCGCCGCCGATGGTCATGGCCTCGTCATGCTAATGGGCAAGGGCGGCGTCGGCAAAACAACGCTGGCGGCAGCGGTCGCCGTCGAACTGGCGCATCGCGGCCTGCCGGTTCACCTCACAACTTCCGATCCTGCCGCACACCTTGCCGAAACGCTGCATGGGTCACTGGATAATTTGACGGTGAGCCGCATCGACCCGCACGCCGAGACTGAACGCTACCGGCAAGAGGTGCTGAAGACGAAGGGCGCGAAGCTCGACGCGCAGGGGCGCGCCTTGCTCGAAGAAGATTTGCGCTCGCCCTGCACGGAAGAAATCGCCGTCTTTCAGGCCTTCTCGCGCATCATCCGTGAGGCGGGCGAGAAATACGTGGTCATGGACACCGCGCCGACGGGTCACACCCTGCTGCTGTTGGACGCGACGGGGGCCTATCATCGCGAGGTCGCGCGGATGCTGGACGCAAAGCGGGCGCATTACACGACGCCGATGATGCAGCTTCAGGACGAGCGCAGAACCAAGGTTCTGCTCGTGACGCTCGCGGAAACGACGCCCGTCCTCGAAGCGGCAAATCTTCAGGCGGACTTGCGTCGTGCGGGCATTAAGCCTTGGGCATGGGTCATCAATAACAGTATCGCGGCGGCGCGCCCGCATTCTCCCTTGTTGCAACGGCGCGCCAGGAACGAACTGCATGAGGTGGAGAAAGTCGCAACGGTCCATGCGCGCCGCTACGCTGTCGTGCCGCTGTTGAGCGAAGAGCCAGTCGGCGTGCCGCGTCTTCTCGAACTGGCGGGCTATGCGACCGAACCCGTCTGAAATGCCATTGGAAGTCGAGCATCATGAGATGAAGCCACAACCCTCGCCGGTAATCCCGCGATAGGAAACGCGCCCGCTATGGGCGTCTTCGAGAGTGGTACCTGACGCTCTGGGTCGCGCTCTGCATCGTGGCGGCGTCGTCTTTGGTCAGGCCGTGCCTGACGTTTTCCACGCATTGGCGGCTCTACGATCGTCGAGGTCAATCTGCCCGTCGCCGTGCTGTTCTGGCTGATGATTATCCCGATGCTGCTCAAGATCGATCTTGGCGCCCTGGGGCAGGTCAAGGAGCATTGGCGCGGGATCGCGTGACGGTTCGGGACTAACTGGCTGGTGAAGCCCTTCTCCGTGGCGCTGCTCGGCTGGATCTCATCTCTCACCTGTTCAGGCCGTTCCTGCCTGCTGACCGAATCGACAGCTATATTGCGGGCCTGATCCTGCTGGTCGACGCGCCGTGCACGGCCATGGTCTTCGTCTGGTCGAACCTCGTGGATGGCGAGCCGCATTTCACGCTGTCACAGGTTCCCGCCGCCGCCCGCCGTGGCGTCGGCAGGCGTCGCTCTGGCTCATCTTTGGGAAGAATATCGCGGCCCCATCCAGACGGGTTCAGCTACAGCTGGTTCTGCGATCGCAGCGCCGTCTTCAAGAGCCGACTTCGCCCGCCTATGCGGCAGAGCCATGCCGCGGGCGAAAAACCTTTCGTCGATTTTACCGGCGACGACCGTCGTCGTCGATCTGATGACCGGCGAAATGCGGCCGATGAAGCTGTTCGTCGCGGTCATGGGGGCGTCGACTATATTTTTGCGCAGCCGCGGGCCACGAACAGATCGCCGACTGGATCGGCGTCCACGTCGACCTCTTCGCTATTCTCGGCGGCGTGCCGAAGTTCGTCGTTTGCGACAATCTGAAGGCGCCGGCACCAACCCGGATCGTTATGAGCCGGGTCTGAACTGCAGCTATCTCGAATTCGCCGATCATCACGGCGCGGCGATCCTGCCTGCGCGTGCCCTTAATAACCGGCGCACCGCACCTGATTCCTGGGATGCTGTCGATCCAGGCGTCGCGTAGACATCGTCCCACGCCCGAACTTTGTGAGCGAACCAGGCCGGTGGTTCCCTTCGGGCGTTGTGTCATGCGGCTTTGTCGGAGCGGCTTGGACGCCGGCGGGTCACTGTCCTCGCAAGACCCGCCTCCTTGATCACCAACGCCGGATCGCGCGCAAGAATTCGCACCAACATTCCGGCGGCGCCCGAGGGAGATCGCTCTCCGCTTTCCCACTTGCGCACTGTCCCGAGAGACGCCCCGGTGACCTTTGCAACTTCCTCCTGCGTCAGGCCTGCCCTAAGACGCGTTTCCGCGACGAACGAGCGATCGACCTTGACGCGATGTTATCGCGCGCTTGGGCTTTTCTGAACTTTTTTGCGTAAGCCAGGGCGTCTTCGAGGCCTGCAATCAGCTTACCGAAATCCTTGCCGTCCATACCGCTACCTCCCGGACTGGGCGCGAATTGCCGTGGTGAGCGCCGTCGCCGCTTCGCGTTGTCTGGAGTCGAGATCACCCTGCACATTCTTGGCGTAGACCGCGATGATGAACACCGGCATGTCTGCGTCGTGGGAAAAGGTGATGAGTAGCCCACCACCTTCCGCGGCCCTTCAGCGGACTTCGAACTTTTCGCAAGCCGCCTGTGCCTGAGATCACGTCTTCTGCTTGAGGATCAGCGGCAATTGCGTTGACCGCTTCGATCCATTCGGCTTCGTCCATGAGTTGTGCCGCGTCGGCCAGATAGGGCCGTCTCGACACCGGTCATCAGCGACGCGCTTCTCATCGGCGCAATATACCCCAAAGGGGTATCTACGAAGGCGCGTGCGCCGAATAGAGGATCAAATTTTATTGGTCGACAACAAAGCCGCGCTTTTGAGGCATCCGCGCCGCGGGGGTAACGCTGGTTGCGCGCCGCAAGTGAGGGACCGGCGGCGTCCGCCAGCTACAACCCGCCGCCTTGGTGAGATTGACCCTGAAGCGGTCGCGCCTGCGCTGATAGCGCCGCGTCATTTCGGGGCTGGCGTGGCCGAGGTGCTTTTGGACATGCGCTTCCTCGATCTGCGCCGACGAGGCGAGCCCGGCGCGCAGGCTATGACCGCCGAAGGCGCGCCGTCGTTCACCCTCCGTCAGCTCGCCGCGAATGCCGGCGGCGAGCGCCGTTTTCTGCACCAGCCGGGCGACGTGTTTGTCGGTCAGCCGCTCTGCGGCGACGCCGCCGTTCTTGCGCGCGACAGGCCGAAACAGCGGCCCGTGGCTGATCCGGCCGAGACGCATCCAGGTCTCGAGCAGGGCGACGGGGCAGGTGAGGGGGAAGAGCCGCGACCGATCTCAACCTCGCGCCAGCCGGTCTTGCCGTTGATCGTTAACAGTAGGCCGCCTTCGTTGTGGCTGGCGCTGGATCTATCCGCGCCAGTTCGTTTGCCGGCGCTCGACGCATCGGCGCCGGTCGCGGCGCGTTCGTGGCGATGAGCTCGTCGGCGAAGATCGCCTCTTTCGGGCTGGCGGACGGCCATGGCGGCGGCGAATGCCGGCGAGCCGCACGAAACATCGGCGCCGGAGGCCGCGCGCCGGTTTCGATCGCCACGCTCGAGCGTCGGCTTTCAGGGATTTGCTGGCGCTACCGCCAGCTCGGGGAACCGCTCGATGCGCGCGACCGGCATATTTCGACCGTGCCGGCAGAGATTCCGCCGATGTTTCGCGCGCCGGCAGAGACCTCGCCCTCCATACAGGCGGCGAGATAGAGGCCGACGGTCTGCGGATCCGGAGGCAGGGGATCAAGACCCCTGGCGACGCAGCCAGGCGGCGAACTGCCGCCAGTCGGCGTCATAGGCGCGCTGGGTGTTTTGCGAGCGCGCGGCGCGGGCGTAATCGCGGGCTTTTTCCGAGAGCGCGGCGAGATGAGAAGCGCCATTACGCCGCGCTACTTCCGAGATGTTCGCGTCCGACTCGTGGCTTTCCGCGATAATCTGCGCCTTGTCATGCGCAGACCAGTTCTGCCGTCGACGGCGGCTAGTAATGATTGACACCCGCTAATAGCTGCCGGCTTCATGCGGCCCGCCGTGCCGGTTACCTTCAATCGAGACCGGCAAAAGGCTAGGGTCAGGCGGTTTGTCGAAACGCGTTGTTATTGGGCCACGCCTATTCAACCCATTCAACCGTTGTGCAAACGCAGTGGCGTTCGAGGATTCCATTGAGATGAGCAGTCCGGACGTGAAGCATCAGCTGAGCGCCTAGCCGGGACCATCTCATCTGGCGCTATTTGCACATGAGTTGATCGAGCAATTGCTTCGCCGTAGACTCGATGTTGGCGGTTGCGATCCGTTCGCCTTGGCGCCAAGTCCTTCCGTAGTCGTCAGCGAGCGAGTGTCCGAATAGAGATAGCCTTCGAGTTCGTTGAAGCGCTTGCAAGCGGCTTCAATTTTCGAAAGATTGCGGCCCGCCGCGTCAATTTCATTGCAATGAGAAGCAGCTGCGCACGCAATCGAGACAGCGCTATGCTCCATCGCGCATGGCGTGATTTGCCGAAATGCCAAACATTCCAGCGCACGCTACGCAGATTGCGTCGGTAACGAGCAAGCCTTTCCTTGAAGGCGGGCTCGACATATGATCGACCGCCAATAGATGCTTCGCCAGACCATTCTTGAATATGGGCGCCGTGGCCGATGTTTTGTCTCACATCGTCGCCTTGCTGATGGCTCGGACAATAGTGCCGGCTATATGGAATTTTCGTCCGCCAATTCGATAACCCGATCCAGCAGGATTTTCAGATCGGCGTGGCAGCGTTCGATATGATCTCGAATGACAACTCGGTCATCGTGCGTCAGCGTATCCAGCCTGATGTTGAACCACTCGCGTCGGATTGTTTCGCGGAGAGATTCGATTTCTCCTATTAACATCTCAGCTTCGGACATTGCTAAGTTCCTCGCGTACGCCAAGCTTGCCTCGGCGCGCTTCAGAGCTAATTTGGTTCACTCCAGCTCGTCGCCGATTTCATCAATTTAAGGCGACGCGGCGGGCGAGCTTGTGTTTTCGTTACGGACGCTCAAAAAGGAGATGACGGGGCTTCCGCTTCCTTTCCCCGTTGCCTACAAACATAGCGCGTGCATCGTCGCCGCTCTGCTATCGCCAAGTTGGCGCGGCGTCAGCGAAATCCCAGCCCGCATCGATGCGGAAGGCACATCGCCGCGCCGACAGCCTGTCGGGCCGAACCTCGAAGGGATAAATCCTCATGGCCAAAGCCGAACTCGGCGCGAAGCGCCGTTGCCTGACGTGTGGGGCTCTTTTTTACGATCTCAACCGCGTGCCTATTGTTTGTCCCAAATGCGCCGCCGCATTTCAGGTGGTGGAGATCGTGCGTTCTCCGCCGAAGCGCGCGCCGTTTCCTCGGCCCGGTTTTGCGCGGCAGACGTCCGTCGCGCCACAGAACGCTGACGGCGTCTCATCGACGGACCACGCGGAAGACGGTAAAACGGTAGACGGCGAGGCGACCGCGATCTGAGCCGTTCGCCAGGAGCCGTTTGCCCGAAGTAGAACTTCAGCTGCGTCGCCGCAAAAATTTGGCTAGGCTGGACTTTGCCTGCCGCGCTCCACGCAGCATTCACCGGCGCCCTCTTAGATCTGAACGGCTAGCTCAACCTTAACGATGCGATATCGCGCCGACGTTTCGTTGTGCAAAATGTCTCGAAAGGTGCAAACCGACGGCCCAGAGGCCCGTGTTCTCAAGGAGGTCACAATGGTGAAATTGGGCATCTTGGCGACGCTGGAGGCGAAGATCGGCAAGGAGCACGAGGTTGCGGCGTTCTTGAAATCGGCGCTGCCGCTTGTGGAAGCAGAGCCTGGCACAGTGTCTTGGTTCGCGATCCGAGTGTCACCCACCACTTTCGCCATTTTCGACGTGTTCAATGACGAAACTGGCAGAGACGCTCATCTTGCTGGGGAAGTCGCTAAAGCGCTCATGGCGAAGGCGCCGGAGCTTTTTGCGCAGCCGCCCAAAATCGGGAAGGTCGATGTGTTGGCGGCAAAGCTGGGCTAACAAACAAAAAACGCGCCGCGGATGCGGCCAGGGCGTTTAAGCGCATTCGATGCGCCGCTTTATTCCGTCGGCACGTTCAATTTGACCGGGAGATGTGTGCGGATCGCATCGACGATTTTTTGCGTGGCGGTTTCGGCTTCGTTCGCGCGTCGTATCGATGCGGCCAATTCCGCTTCCCGCCCGGCAAGTTGTGACTGCAGATGTTCAAGTTGACCGCGCATCTGCTCGGCGGCGGCCATCATTTGCTCGATTTGAGCCTCGGCCAAATGCAGCATCGTCTCGGCGCGTTCGGCGCGGAGCTCTGCAGGTCCCAACTGCTCCTGGTTTGGCGATTTCCCGCTCACGCAGGAGCGCATGAGCCGCTTGCTCCTCTGACGCCCTAATCGCCGCCGCTGCTTCCGCTACAAGGCTGAGCGCGACGGTGGCAAGGTCCGATGGCGTATCCTGAGCGAACTCGTTCATCGACTGGCCCCAATGGCTTTACGTAATCCATAGTGTCACACTATTCGCACACCGGGGCCGAAACCAACCTCCACCATCCTGTCTCCTGGCGCAACGTCCAACAACTCAACGACCCAAGCGGCACAATGCCGATTTGCGCGCGCCATGATGAGGCCGCCGAGTTCGCCGAGCATGCACGAAGGACACCCAATCGCTTTCGACAAGAGGTTTTGCGGAGCGCTCACCGCAGTCCCCTTTCCATAGCAGCGCGAGGAGTAACAGCACCAGCTCGAAACGAAAGCAACCACCTGTTAAGGGTCGTCGCCCCCTCAAAGTCGCATTTCGAATCCACTCCCGGTAACGCCAGAATGTAAGCAGCAGCGCGAGAATGTTTCGCGATATGCGATGCCGTCGCCGCGTTCGTCGCAAGCATTTTTGCTTTCGTGAGCAGCATCTCCGCGCCTGTCGCGAAAACGAAGGTTTCGGGCAATCCTGGCGGGCGGCGAATAGCGGATTTTCGATGTTGCAGAATGGCAACGCCGGCGTCGGACGACGACGCCTACTAAACAACTGCATGTTGTGAAGGACTTCAGCCCTTTCATGGTTGCAGAATTTGAGTGATGATAGCTTCGTGCAGTTTTCGGCAGGAGTTTGAATGGCGCGCACCGCGTGCCTGAGCCGAAGTGGAATCCTAGAAGTCATCCTCCTCCAAAGGACATCGAGCAGCCAACGCGCACGGCGTCCCCTCATGCCTGGTGCACCTTCAAGCAAGCGCTCGGCAAGGAAGGCATGTGCGCAAGGGCGAGAAGGGTACGCAGCGCGAGCAAGCCACATGAACGCGTAAATCGCAGCGGACACGAGACGCGTCTCAACCGCCATCTGAAGAAACGCCTCGGCACGAAAACGTATGCCGCCGAGGAGCTGATCGGCGAGTTGGGCGCAGCGTTCCTGTGCGCACCTTGGCGTTGACGGGCAGTTGCGCCACGCCGGACATTTGCAGCTGGCTGTAGCTTCTCAAGGAAGATGGTCGTACGATCTTCAGGCAGCGTCGAAAGTATCGCACGCAGCGGACTATCTGTGCTTCTTCCCGAGAAATTGGACAAAGAAACATGAGTGACCGATGGCGTCTCGTCATAGACGGCATTCGACATCCCACAACTGCGCAAAGAGCAGCCAAGTCGCGAAGAAGAGCAGCCGACGCTTTTTCCCAAGGAACACGGCCGCCACCGACTCAAAAGACAGCAAGCCGACGCTGTTCTGACAACCGAACCTTGTATGCACGCGAGGCTGTTTGCTGCTTTGTTCAGCCGCGCCATCGCTAGCAGCGCCGCTGTTTGTTAAGCGAAAGGTAAGCAGAGGCGTCGATCTGGCTCACTCTGCGGACGAATTTGCCTAGGCGCTCTTCGGAACATGGATCGGCCCGATTTGGGAAATTATTTGAAGTCATTGGGATGGCTTCTCTGGCAGGCCTGCTATGGTTGTTCCAGATGTGATTTTGCGCAATCTTTCAGGAGGACGACATGCTCAAAGGGATTTTGACTGCTGCGATCTTTTCCGCTGGCGTCGCCGCCGGTTTCGCTCAAACCGCGCCGGCTGCTCCGGACTGCGCCGCCCGGGCGACGGAAAAGAAACTGCATGGCGCGGCGCTGAATAGTTTCATGAAAAAGTGCGAGAGGGATGCCGCCGCTGCCTCTTGTGAAGGCGCCGCAGTCGAGAAAAAATTACATGGCGCTGCGAAGACCAGCTTCACCAAGAAATGCATCAAGGACGCGACGGCGACTCCGAACGTTCAATAACGCGCCGAGCGGCAAAGACCTCAATGCAGTCGCCGATGCGCTGGCCGAGAGGGCCGTATAGCGCGTCGCCGAAATCGAGGCGGGCGGGAAGGGAGTGCGTGAATGAGAGGAATATCTTCGTAGCGGCGCGCCGAGGCGGTGGCAATGTATGCCAAGTGTAAAAGCTTCCGCGCCGTCGCCGTGGCGTTCCACGTCTCGCATGAAAGCGCCAGAACATGGGTGCGAGGCGACGGCCGCGCCGACGAGGTTGCCGTCAAAGACGGGCGAACGGGGTCCGGTTTCCGGATGGACGGCCGAAGCCTCGGACGTGTGGCGCTGTGGACGTGATCCATTCAGTGTGGTCAAATTGGCCACTCTCGCGGGGGGCGAGCGCGGGTTGGGCATGTTGCCGAGTTTCGAGAGTATACAAGAACGGCTGGACCGCGCGCGCGTGGTTAGGTCTGGCCGAGCCTGCGGTTGTTCAGCTCCGCGCATCGGCCCCGTTAGTCGGCGAGTGGGTAAACCCCGACAGGGCGCCGCGGGTTTTATTTCCGCCCCCCGCGGCGCCTACCACATAGCTACCGTAGTGACGTTGATCCGCGACCTTCCGGCATCGCCGATCTCGGTGCTGAGGGGCGCCTCTGGGGCATGGGTCGTCTGAATTACCAATTGGACATGACAAAGCCGATTGGCGGAAGTCCGACCGCACATTGATGGTCGCATAGCGAGACGGGGATCTATCAGAAGCTGCCTATCGAGGGACTGGGTATCCCCGACTCCAAAGATGTTTCGTCAGTAGCGGCCCTGTCAACGGCCTCAATCAGCTCCTGAATGATTCGAAGGCTCGCCGCCCAACTTTCTGGGCGTTCGGTTTGCTTCTCGATACCCAGTCGTGCAACGCGACGCCTCTCAGACACCAGCTTTTCTCTAAGAGAGTTCAAGATTTCGACTTCGGACATAGCCGTCTCCCATGCGATGCGAAGGTGACGAAAACTGGCGCAACCCGCCATGCATTTTTTAGCGCGCTTTAGAGCCATTTGGAGTGTCGCCTCTCATAGCGACCTTTTCAGACTCCTTTCCCGCGGCCTCATGATCGCGAGCCTTTTTCAGCTTCATGCCGCTGGTTCGCACACGCCGCGGGCCGCGATGCGACGCTTGCCGCGATCATGCCCGGCTCCAATTAGAAAATGAGTCCGTCGAATAGCCAAAACTCGCCTGGCCGACGGACGGAAGCGCGGCGCTTGATGCTGTCTCTCTGGCCCTGCTGCGCTAGGGCTCCGCTCGCGAAATCGGGCGGAGCTTTATCTTTGCGCGTAGCCCACGGTGACGCGCTATCGCGACGCGAAATGCGCTCCGGTTGCGGCAATGCATGAAGGCAAACGGCCCCAGGATCAGAATTGGCGGGGCGGGAAATCGCCGAAGCCTACGAGGCGCTGCACCCAGAGACGAAGCTCGGCAACCCTTCCGTAAGTCGCCAAATTGGCGAAACAGACCGCTTCGCCGCCGAGACAGCCGCGAAGACTGTATAGTCAGAGCTCCCCCACGTTCATTGACCGGGCAAGGAGGCGCGAATGATGAGCTTCGCGCCTTGGCATTCAGCGTAGCCAAGCAGGCCCCTTTTCTGAGTTCCTGTCCCGGCGGGCGCATGGCCATTCCACACGCAGCTCTTCTTCCCGTCGGACCGATCTTTCATCGTGACCGTATAGACGCCATCTGCGATCACGCCTTCGAGCTTATAGGTTAACCCACTGCCGTTGTTTGCCTGCATCGCGGCGACGCCGCTGAGCTGGTTTCCTTCGATGTTGACGGTCCAATTTCCTTGTGAGCCTTTGACGCCCGCCAAGTCTTCCTCCGTCACGAGCCATGTTTCACTCCCGGCCAAAGTTGGGCCGCCGAGCGCCAGAACCGCGGCAATAGTGGCGAGTGTGACCTTATGCATGGTTTCCCCCTTTTGATGCGCCAACTATGATGCTGCAATGCGCTCTGGGCTCGACGCGGACGGATTGCCGACTGCCACGTTCGCCACTAAGCGTGCGACCTATATCTAGCGGACGGCTGTCAATCGGCAGGAGTCGCGTCCTTCACCGCCGCCCGAAGCCGCGGGCTTCTTGGGTGCGCGAAAAAGCCCGGCCATTGCTGACCGGGCTACACAGGAACCAAGGATCGCCGGCCCATGTGGCGCAGGCGCATGCTCCGGCAGATAGGCGCTGACGCTGGTAGCGCAAGCTGCCTTCCGCACGAAAAAGCCCGGTCGTCGCCGGCCGGGCAGGAGGTGAAGCCTAATAGCGCCGACCCGAATGGCCCCGGCGCAGGCCGAGCGTAGACGCGTGAAGCCGCAGACGCAAGCGGCAGCGTGGCGGGAGCCATATGCGGGCGAGTAGGCGTCGGCTTAGCGCTGAGGCGTCGGCCTGTTTTAAAAACGGCAAACCTGGCCGGGCGATGCTAGGTTGACGGGACGGAAATCGCCTGGCGACGTTTGTGTTGAGTAGCGATGCTTCCAAATGGATCCTAAGATGGTGCATAAGCTTTCGATGGCCGTCTTGCTGGCCGCGACGTTGAACTTTCCTGAAACGACATTCGCCCAGACTTGCATCTATCGTCATAGCGATGCCGGCCGGTGTCGTGATGGCCATTGGGATAGTCGAGCTTCACCGGATGGCGGTCAATACTGGCGGTATCAAAACGGCCGTTGGCGGCATCGAGCATCATTGGGCCGTCAGTAGGCGTGAAGGCTCTAGTTGCCCCGGACGAAAGGTTTGGCGAACATGGCCAAATGCGATGTGGCCTCAATCATTCCCCTGCTTTTCTGGATTGTGTTCGTTGCGCTCGGCGCGGTGACGCACTTGGCTGGAGAGAAGCGCGTCGCCGACCGCGCTTATCCTGTAAGAGAAACAGCCGGCGAAGCGAATGCCGCGATTAGATGACGAGCTATCTCGGAAGCTCCGCGTTGCGCGACTACGCCTTGCATGCTTGCCCCTATGCGCCTAGACCCCAGCCTCGGCCAAGGAGACGAGGTTGCCGCAGGCATTGCCAGTACGTCGAGAGGAGCTGGAGGCGCTTGCCGTCTCGGAACGGTTATGGGCGTCCCGCATGATCGCGGCGTGGTCGTAAGTCACGGCCTCAGTCTTCTCCGCAAATCGTCCCGTCTTGATGGCGCAGCGCTCGACGCTCTTGACGATCTGTTGAACAATCCGCATGAGGACGCCGTCGTATCGGTCGGTCACGCGCGCGACCCAGAGAAAGAGCCGCGCGAGTTTGATGCGCCACGTCATCGCAATGATGGCGCCAAGCGGCAGACGGTGCAGCCGCGCCTTGACGTCGGAAAGATCGGTCACTGTCCCCGCTTCTCATGCCATTGACGGTTCGCTTCGCGGGTTCGGTCCTGGATCTCATCCGCAAGATGGTAGATCGCCCTAAGTTTGTCTTTTCCAATCGAGTGCGGAGAACATTCGATCGGCTTCGAACGCCTCGGCGAGCCTTTCCATTTCCTTTGCGACGTCGACGAGCATGGATCACGCGATGTCCCCGACAGCCGCAGCAATGCCCCACAGGCGCCGGCTCATATTGTTGAAATGGTCGAAAACCTCGACAAGTAGTGGGCGTTCGTCGCCAGGCATATTGTAGGAAGCCGCGCTGCCTTCGCGATTGCTTCGGATCGCTCCTGATCGATGCAGTTGAAAAAAGTTAGAATTTCACGATTGACGCCCGCCTCGAGCAGCTTGCCCACTAGTCCGTCAATACGGACTGCGGCGCAGTTGTGGTATTTTGAGCAATCAAGAAAAGTCTGTTACAAAAAAGCGCGGCCGGACAAAATCAGAGCCGACCACCGTCATTCGTCTCCCTGTGTCTGTCCTATTGGACGTCGACAAAAGGAGCGGCGAAGCAAAGGGACGCTCAGAAGCAATTCGGCGGCTGATTGAAAAGGCGCTCGGCAAAAAACTAGTTTGAAAGGAAATCAAATGCCGGAAGAGCCGCTCTATGTTGACGCTTCACAAGCAGCGCAGCTGGAGCACGGGGCGATCACCGAGAACTATTTGACGCTGCAGGAAGCCAAGATCGCGTACGACAAATTGCCCAAAGAGCGACAGGAAATCGCAACGATTACGTCGGCCGGCAAAATTTATTCGGCTTCAGAAATCGAGCGCTTCCACTACGGTCTCAGGGACGCCAAATAGTATAGTCGCCCAGTGTCGAATTCATTGCCGAGAATGGCGATGGGCCGGGGTGAGGTCAGAAACGGAAAACCCGAAAGTAATTTTTTCTGCGCTACACGCAATCGCCACCGGATTCTTATGTCGCCGGCTGAGTAATATGGACACGCTTGCATTCAAGCCTTGGGGACAGTCTTACTTTCGGTCACAACTTCTTTGTCCAATCGTTGGGTCTTTTCCGGCTGATGAGCGGCTCGCTAAGCTGACACAGCAGTTTCTGATTGAAAATTCGCATGACGCCCTCACAGACGCTTGCAACCAGGACTCCCGAGACCGCGGGTTTTCAGAGCGGTTTTCTCGAAAAGATATGCAGACAGCCTACGTCAGGTCCGCAATTTGCGTCCGCCAGAACAGGCTCCGTAATAGCGATTAAGCACGAGGGGCTGGCGTGTAGTTGGGGTGGTTACGGCCGTGCGCACGTAGTCATCATGACGGGGACATGATTACTAATCGCGGATTCGCCTCGCTCGGCTTAAAAGCCAACCCCATCCATGAAGGGCTGGCGAATGTCCGGTATCACACGCCCGCTCGTGGCTGTAGTCTTCGTATTGTTCTCCGGCGTTTCCTTGGCGGACATCGTCGGGCGAGCGTCAGTCATAGACGGCGACACGATCGAGATTCACGGACAGCGCATCCGGCTCCATGGGGTCGATGCGCCAGAGAAGGGGCAGCCGTGTTTCGACGCTGCAAACCAACCCTACCGCTGCGGGCAGAAGGCCGCGATGGCCTTAGACGAATTTGTCGGACAGTCGCCCGTGTCGTGCCGAGAGAAGGATGTCGACCGCTACGGGCGGACCGTCGCCGCCTGTCTGGGTCGGGGCGAGGAGATAGCGCATTGGATGGTCAGAAGCGGCCATGCCTTTGCGTATCGGCGCTATTCGTCGGACTATATTGGCGCGGAGCAAGAAGCCAGGAACAATCGTCGCGGCGTATGGTCGGGCGATACGCAGGCGCCCTGGGAGTGGCGCAAAGAGCAACGCCATTCCGCGCAATAGCCTGCGCGCCCCGCTCGCGGCGAGGAGTCCGGTCCGTGCTGAAGCAGCAGCAGCATGTCGCCCAATATCTCGGCGACGTCGATGGATGCGCTCACAGCATTAGCAATGGGGGCGCGGATCATGCGCGCAGTTGTCGACCTGCAGGGATCGGATTTCAATTAGGCGCGTCGTTGCAGAGGGGCGCTAGCCGCCCGCAATGCTCACCTTGTCGGTAAGCTCTTGCGGGAGAGCCGCAGAAAGTAAGCCTAGGCCGCTTCAGCACCGCGCGCCGCCGCCCTCTGACCCCGTCAGAGATTCCACGATGGGCCGGTCGTGCAGGACGTTTCGGTGAAGTCGAGAAGCGCCCGGTTGGCCGCGAAGGCGGATTGAAGCGCTGACATTTATAATTTTTGGGTCTGGACCGATGAGCTGCGACGTCGTGCCGGACTGCATATGGCCTAAGGGTATCGCAAGGCACGGGAGCTAACCCATCTTATTCGTGACGGCGCGACTTTCGGCAGTCGTCGTGATGTCGGGCGGCATGGCCGCGCGGCGGCGTTGGGGTTTTTCACCCCTTCGAGGACCGCACTTTCTGGAACACGTTAGAGGGAGAGGAGAGACGAGCGGGGCACGCCGCCCCGTCGTTCACGGCCCTCCGGGCATGAGCAGCGCCGCCGGCAAGGAGCAGAAGAGATCGGCGTCGGGACAAGCGGCGGCAAAGGCGAGGCGCACGCGGCTCGCGGTCTCGATCACGCGCGCTGCGATTTTCAACAACCGCAGGCGCAGCGTCGAGAACTCGGCTTTCGCCAGATCGCGCGGGCTCGGGATCGCGTCGCGCACGCCGAGCATCAGCCAATAGGCGGCGGTGTGCAGGACGAGGCGAACCTGATTGGCGAGCGCCGAGCGGCATGAGGTTCGATCCGAGCAAAGCTGCGTCTTGTGAAGCTTGATGAGGTTCTCCGCCTGTCCGCGCGCGCAATAGAGGCTGTCGTAGAGCCATTGCGGCGCGCCATGCGCGAGATTGGTGACGATGAAGCGGATGTCGAGGCCGATCCGCGTCGCTTCGATGCGGGCGATCCCGCGGCGCTCCCTGTCCCAGGATTTGGCGCGGTGGCGCGTCTCGGCATAGCCGCGCACGACGTCCTTGTCGTCGAGGGCACGCTCGACACGGACGGCGTCCGCCGTCGCGTCCACCTTCTTGGACAGCGGCTTGGTTCCGGGAAGGCCGAAGACATAATCGACGCCATGATCTTCACACCAGGCCATCGCCTCTTGCCGCGCATAATGTCCGTCGCCGCGAAACAGGATGCGGGTCGCCGGCCAAGACTTGCGAATATGCCGCACGAGCCGGCGCAGGTGCGCTCTCACCTCGACGCCGGACGGGGTCTTGCCCGGGCGCAGGATCATGGCGACGGGGCGGCTCTTCTGCGTGTCGTAGACATGGATCGGCAGAAAGCAGCGCTCGTCGTAATGGGCGTTGAACAGCGACAATTGCTGGTGGCCATGCGCGATGTCGCATGTGTCGTCGATGTCGAGCGTGACCGAGGGCGGCGGGTCGTCGTAGGAGGCCATCCATTGGTCGACGAGCGCGTAGGTGAGACGGATCACGTCGCGCAGGGCGGGCGCATTCTCGAGCCGCGACAGCGTCGGCTGCGAGGCGAGATCGCGGCCCGTGTCAGGCAGGCGCCCGCAGGCGAGCTTGAACGCCGGATCGGAGCGCAGAAAATCGAGATCGTCGGCATCCTCATAGCCGCAGCCGATCGCGAAGATGCGGGCGCGAATCATATCGGCGAGCGTATGGGTGATTCGCGAAGGGTCGCGACGATCGGGAAAGCAGCGCGCCAGCCGTTCAGCGACGCCGAGCCGCCGCTCCGCCATGGCGAGCAGCATGACGCCGCCGTCCGAGGAGATGCGTCCACCGTCGAAAGCGGCTGTGACTTTCTTGCCTTGGACGGCTGGAAAGGAGAAGGCGGGAAACGTATCGTCCGTCATGGCGGGCGTGGCTGTGAGGTCGAAGCGGAACGGGTTGGTGTCAGCAACCGAATCCTACGCCGTTTCAGCCACCTATGCTACGCTCGCCAGCCTTCGAACCGCACCGTCACGAATAAGATGGGCTAGGGCGAGGGGATGAGTTCATCAGAACGTGGCAGCTTCCAAAAGGAAGCGTGACGACTGATAGGCCGACACAAATCCTCGCGCCGGCTAGCCTCGGCGCGCTTCAGATCTAATGGGCTGGCGTCGCCTCTCATCGCCACCTTTTGCAGCTATGTCGCCCGCGGTTCACAGCCGTGGGCTTTTTCAGCGTCCCCGAGCGGCTCGTCGCACGCATCGCCGAATCGAGGCGAGGGGGCAGGGGAGGGTGAATGAGCGGAATATCTTCGGAGCGGCTTTCGCCCGTTAATAGCATCCTTTTGTGGACCTTATTAGCCAGGGCGAATGTCTTATCCTTTGCAGACGGGCATACTCGCCGTGCTCTCGCAAGCGCCCGAAACGCCTATCCCGCCAAGCGAGATATTGAAGCGGCGCCCTGTCACGAAGCCGGCGCCATCGCAGCGCGGTTCGCTGTCCCGCTCACCAATGCGCCTAGTGTGGCGCGGCGAGGCAATCCCGTGGACAAACCTACTATGCCGAGAGGGTAAGGGCCGCCTTTATCAGGGCGCGCCCAATCGCGCTTTGAGCGCGATGAGCATGTCGCCGAATGGATAGGTCTGGCCAAGGCTGCGGTTATTCAGCTCCACGAAGCGGCCCCGTTGGTCGGCGAGTGGGTAAACACCGACAGGGCGCAGCGGGTTCTATTTCCGGCCCCGCGCGGCGCCTACCACATAGCTACCGTAGAGCCGTTCTTTCTCTTCTCCGGTGACCTCCAATCTTCGCGCCGAACGAGTCCACGCCGCGCGCCATCTTGAAAGGACAAAAGAACGAAATAGGTTCTCGCAATGGCGTCACTGTTGCCGCTGGTGGAGGAAGCGGGATGCTGTCAAGGATTCGCTTGGCGCCTGAACCGATGTGCGTGGGGGCTTGATGTCGCCCGCGGTTGAAGTTCTGCGCATCGACGCATCCTGCCGTGCGGCGCTTGGCGAAACAGTGGCCCTCCTCGTCGACGCTTTCCACGACAGCCCGCTGTTCGTGACCGCCTTTCCTAGCAAGCGGACGCGCGACCGCGTATTGCGGATGCTGTTCGACGCGCTTGTCGACGACACCGCGCGTTTCGGCGGCCTTCATATCGCCTCCTGCAACACGGTCATTGTCGGCGCACTTCTGTGGTACGGGCCCGGCGACCATCCTATGACGCTTTTGCGCATTCTAAGGCAGCTTCCGCGGTTCCTCGCCATTGTCGCGAAGAGTGCGCGCGGCGTGTTCGAACTGCGACGTGCGCAGCAGGCTTTCGAGCTGCGCCGCCCTCAAGAGCCACATGCGCAGGCCTGTTGGCTCGCCGGACGGGCGGGAGAACGCGTCGGCGTGCAGCTCGCGCGTGCGCTGATGCGGGAAGCCTGTGAGTGCCGGTCGTAAACTCCCCAAATGTGCCGATTGAAAAATCCCCAGTTTTCGTGACGCCCGGCCTTCCAGGGCATGCCCTGGAAGGCCGGGCGGCGCCGACTCGCCGATGCTGCTCCCCTTGGCGGAAGGGAGGGCTCGGTGATCAAACTCGGGGAAATTGTCATGATCCTGGAATTACATCGTCAGGGCGTCTCTGTGTCCGCGATCGCGCGCCAGCTCGGAATCGACCGGAAGACCGTCCGCAAGCACATCGCCGCGGGGCTGACGGCGCCCAGCTACAAGGCGCGGCCGCCGCGCGAACGCGCGATCGCAACTTTCGAGGCCTATCTGCGGGAGCGCCTCGTCGCCTATCCGGCGCTGAGCGGCCGCCGGCTATGGCGAGAGATCAAGGATCGCGGATATGCCGGCGGCTACACTGCGGTCACCGACTTCCTGCGCGAACTTCGGCCGCCGCGCTCGAAAGGCTTCGAGGTGCGCTTCGAGACGCCGCCTGGCGAACAGGCTCAGGTCGACTTCGCCCGCTTCGATGTCGAGTTCCTCGACGAGCTCGGCGTCAAGCGGATCGTCTGGCTCTTTTCCATGGTCCTGGGGCATTCCCGCTTCATCTGGGCGCGCTTCGTCCTGCACCAGGATATGCAAAGCGTCCTACGCTGCCATATGGCCGCCTTCGAGGCGCTCGGCGGCGTCCCGCGCGAGATCCTCTACGATCGCATGAAGACGGCCGTTATCGGGGAAGACCCGGATGGCCTCGTTGTCTACAATCGCGCGCTACTGGATCTGGCGCGCCATTACGGCTTTCAGCCGCGCGCCTGCAAACCCTACCGCGCCAAAACGAAGGGCAAGGTTGAGCGGCCCTTCCGCTACATCCGGGAAGACTTTTTCCTCGGCGGCGCCTTCCGCAATCTTGATGACCTGAACGCCCAGCTCCGAATCTGGCTCGATACGATCGCCAATCCGAGGGTCCACGCCACGACCAGGCGCGTCGTCGATGAGGCTTTCGCCGAAGAGAAGGCGTCGCTCAAGCCGGTGCCGTCGACGCCCTATCAGGCGGTGCTTCGGCTCGAGCGGCGCGCGTCGCATGAAGGCATGGTCAGCGTCGGCGGCAATCTCTACAGCGTCCCGGACACGACCCGGCGACGCGTCCTTGATGTCCATGTCTTCGCCGACGCCATCCGCATCTTCGAGGACGGCGAATTGATCGCCGCCCATGCGCCGCTCGAAGGCCGCGGCGAAAAACGTCTCGATCCGGCGCATCGCAGAATGCCGTTGCAAGCGTATCGTCGCCGGCCGCCCGACGCATTGCCGTCCCTCATGCTGCGCGCCGGCGATCACGCCGCGAGACGCCCGCTGGCCTTCTATGACGCGGTGGGGCGCCGGCTGGCGATGCAGGGAGGCTCACGATGAATGCAACGCCCTCCGCCGTCATCGACCGCGTCAAACGCAATCTCGTCGGCCTGAGAATGCCGCGCGCCCTCGAAATCCTCGACATCACCCTGCGCGGCATCGAGCGTGGCGAGACTACGGCGCTCGACGCGCTCGACATTCTGCTCACCGAAGAACTGACGCTACGCGAGAACCGCCGCGTCCGGATGGCGCTCCAGATGGCGCGCCTGTCCGCCGTCAAGACGCTCGCCGGCTTCGACTTCGCCTTCCAGCCGTCGCTCGACAAGAGCCGCGTCATGGCGCTCGCCGAATTGCAGTTCATCGATCGCGCCGAAGCGGTTCATCTCATCGGACCGCCCGGCACAGGCAAAACCCATCTCAGCCTGGCGCTCGGCGTCGAGGCGGTTAAAGCCGGCCGCAGCGTCTACTTCGCCTGCCTCGCCGACATCATCACAACATTGGCCAAGGCCGAACGCGAAGGGGCGCTGCGGGAGAAGATCCGTTACTTCTGCCGCTTCTCGCTGCTGATCGTCGACGAGATCGGCTATCTGCCGGTTACGCCCGGCGGCGGCAATCTGTTCTTCCAGCTCGTCAACGCCCGCTATGAAAGGGGCGCCATGATCCTCACCTCGAACCGCGGCTTCGCGGAATGGGGCGAGATCTTTGGCGATCCAGTCGTCGCCACGGCGCTCCTCGACCGTCTCCTGCATCACGCCGTCGTCTTCCAGATCGAAGGCTCGAGCTATCGCCTGCGCGAGCACGCCGACCTCTTGCCCGAACATGTTCGGACGAAAGCCAGCATCCAACCCGCGCCAATCCCGCCGACCCTGCGTCGTCGCGGACGCCCGCCAAAAAACGGAGGCGCCGATCAAGACCTCGGCTGATCGCCACGCCCGCCAACTGGGGAATTTTACTCCGGCGCTTCTGGGGAAATTAACATCGGCATTTACAAAGCCCAACAACGAATGGTCGATCTATCTCGAAACGCAGAACAGCGCACGGTGAGTTTCTATCGCCGTATGGGCTGTGAACTCATTGCGGACGGCTTCGAGTGCTTTCCAGGCGCGCCGCTGACATGGACTATGTGGCGCCGGCCCCGCGCAGCGCCCGCACTCGGCGTCTCCCTGGGCGACGCGCGCTGACTCTCTGGTCTTTCACGGTTGCGGCGGCGAGAAGCGCGCTTCGGTTGTCGTCGAGACCGGCTTCGCGAGCGGCTTTCTCGCCGGAAACTCGAAACGCATCAGTCAGAGGCGCCGCGCGATTATTAGAGCTCAGCGAGAAATGTGTCGTGCGGTCAGGTCTCCACTAAGCTCGATCTTGACCGATGCACCGACGAAATCTGCAGCCGACGTGGGCCCAGCGCCTCAGCACGCCCATTCCAGCGGCGAGGTGGTCACATCCGTGTTACATCTCATCTCGGAAACGCCGGGGGGATAAAGGGCTTCGAGAAGCAGGCGACTCAATCGCTAGCGCGTCGAAGAGATCGCTGAAACCGTGAAAGAAGAGCTAGACTGCGCCGGACTTCGCGCTACTCGCTGCATTCGAACAGCGTGCAGCGCTGCGGACGCCACTATTCAGACAATTGTGGATGTGATACGGCACAGCTTCCCACCGGGTTGAAGCTCTCTACGCGTTAAACGCGCCGTGGGTGAAGGTAAGCAATACGGGGATAGACGTTTGTCGCGCGGTCGTAGGCAAATCCGACGTTGAAATCGGCCGAAGAGATAAGGCGCACTGTGCTGCGAATTCGCCAAGCGATACTTGTAGAGAAGGTGACGAGAGAGTGACGCGGCATGTCGCATCTGGCGCGTGGTCGATGTTGCTGATCATTCTCCTCTGCGCAGCGCTCGTCGTCATGATTCCGTTGAGCAACCAATTTTTGCCGCATTCCTCGTCGCGCGCCTGTGTCATGCCAGCTCAGACCGACGCTAGCCGCACCCCGATCGCGAGATGAGAAAGTCGCTTGCCACGCAAGGGGCGAGTCAATTTCATTGACGCTAGAGACTTGCACTGGCGCTCCAGATTTCAGCAACCGCCTCGTTCACGGCGTGTTCTGCTGGACTTGCCAAATTGAACGACTCAAACTCCGCCCGCTAGCGCGAACGCCCGGCGAAACGCTAAGCTCGCGTCGGCGACGCCGTTCCCGAAAGTAGTGCCGGGCAGATCAGCCAAAGTCGAACGTTATGTTGATGCCTTGCTGGTGGGCGGCGCAAGGTTCGAAAGCGGTACGGTTCGATGATGCCGTCATGCTTCGGAGCCCGGCGCCGGAGATCGTGGCCTTCGAGGTTGAGTCATCGCAGTCGCTGGCGCGGGACTGGCGGCCGTAGAACAGCTGGTTCAGGTCAAACAGGGACTTTGGTACGAATGATGAGCCGAAAGCGCGTCGCTTTGTTCATTGATGGCGCAAATCTTTACGCCACCGCGAAATCGTTAGGCATCGAAATCGATTACAAACGCCTGCTCCAGGAGTTCCAAGGGAAAGGCCGTCTCGTCAGCGCCTTTTATTACCCTGCGCTTGTCGAGAATAACGAATATTCGTCGGTCCAACTGCTGATCGACTGGCTCGCGTACAACGGCTACGCCGTGGTCACCAAACCCGCCAGGAAGTTCGACGACTCACTTGGGAGTCCAACAGGGAAGCGCAACACCAATATAGAACTCGTGACCGACGCCATTAGTATGGTTGATGACGTGGACCATCTGGTGCTGTTCTCGGGCAATAGAAACCTTCGTATGTTGGTCGACGCCCTTCAACGCAAAGGCGCTCAGGTTTCAGTCGTTTCTACAACCGCCACGACGCCGCCAATGGTCGCAGACGAACTGCTACGTCAAGCCGACGACTTCGTCGACCTCGTGCATTTTGGCAAAAAAATTCAACCGAAGCGCAGTCACGCCTGAAGGGCGGTCTTCTCAGGAAAGCCGACAGCTTTGGGTCCAACTCATCGAACCCCCGTCGACGCCGCAATAGAACGAGCAGCGCATCGGCGAAGACGGCGAAGCTCAAGCGGCCTCGACCCTGAAGCCTCTTCGACGCTCTCGGGCGCGCCTTGCCCAACGACCAACGATCGGCTCGCCAAAATTTGCGCCTTTGGACGGTCGTTTCCGCACCACGCCTATCGGAGCGCACCGCCTCTCACGAGCTGCTCCGTCGTCCCGATCCAGTGTAGCTCAAGTTCCCGGGCCACAAGGCCGGTTGGGTTGAATGTCATGACGGCTCGGCCAGGCGGCGCAATTTGCACGGTAAGATGGCGGCCCGGCGTGAGCGCGCCCGAAATCGCTCGAATAAAGGGATTCCACAACGACATAGTTGGGAAGTCGGTGAGGATCTGCCAAATCCTGGTCGGTGGCGCTTCGACCGTGATTTGTGTTTCAATCGAGATCTTCATTGTCGTTTCCTCGAAATCGGCGTGTCCCGTCCATGAAGGAACACTCGACGAGACACGCCGAAGCGAAGTTCAATCCTCTGACCTCTACGCGATCTCCCACACGCGCGTGGCGAAAGCCTCGTCTACCGGCGTGTAAAAGACGTGGTTCGCATAATTGCTGATCGTCTTGACGCTGATGGCGAGGATGATTCCGAGAATATTTCTCTCGCTGTATCCCGCAGAGAAAAATGTTTGTGCCTCGGCCTCGTTTGGACGCCCTCGCTTTTCGAGCATGATCCGCGTGAACTCAGCGAGCGCCCCCAGCTTGACGTCGGGAATTGGCCGGCCGTCGCGGATGGCCTCTGTCACTGCGGGCGGAACCTTCGACATCTTGTCGGCGACAAAGCTGTGCGCCGCCATGCAGTAGTGGCATTCGTTCCAGCGGCTGATGACGAGAAAGATCACCTCTTGCTCAACGGGAGTGAATCCGCATTCCTCACGAAAGGCCGCATAGCCGGAAGAATATGCTTCGTATAGCGCCGGCTCATTGGCCATGGCGCCGTACATTTTTGGCGTGAACCCCAGTTGTCTTTTGGCGGATTCGAGCAGGCTCCGGGCTTTTCCAGTCGCCGTCTCGATCGTGAGGAAGGGGAGGTCCTTGATTCGATATGTGTTGCTCATTGAGTTCTCTCCCCGATTAACGATTCGCCAGACGACGAAGATCGGCGTCCGTCATGGGCCGGCCGCCGACCCCCCAGGCGCCGGGGGCCACGTCCTCGACGATGACCCAGGTCACATCCCTCAGGCCCTCGCCTTCCACGGCCAGAACAGCCTCCGTCACCTTGGAGATGAGTTCCTTCTTCTGATCGGACGTCAGATAGCCGCCGATTCCCTTGATGTTGACGAGTGGCATGTCGCTGCTCCTTCGGTTAAGCATCGATGGAGCGATTTCCACATGTAATTGCATCTTTCACAAGTAGGCACTAATACTAGCGATAGTATCCGTTTTGATACCATTGGAGCCGGCATGAGGAAACAGCGACATCAAACCTACACATGCTGCCCCCTCGAAGCGGCGCTGGACGTCATGGGAAGCAAATGGAAGGCGACGATTCTCTTTCGCCTTCTCGATGGCACAAGGCGTTTCAATGAACTTCGCAGGCTTATGCCGAATGTTACGCAGAGGATGCTGACCCTTCAGCTACGCGAACTCGAAGCCGACGGCATGATCCTGCGTAAGGTTTTCGCCGAGGTGCCTCCCAAGGTGGAATACTCTCTGTCCGATCTCGGCAGGACATTAGAGCCGTTGCTGCGGGAGTTGTATCAATGGGGCCAAACGCACATACAGCGAAAACTGCCTGAGGCCAGTCCGGAGCCCGCCTCAATCTCGATTGAAAAGAAAGTCCGCCGCCGCTCAAGCAATTGAGCAGCGCTCCTCTTTCTGCGCCGAGGGTCAAAACGGCATGTCTATCCACCGAGACAACGGCGCGAGGTTGGAACGCGAGGAGCGCTGGCGCGAATTGATGCGCGCCGCTCAGGATGGCGATAACGCCGCCTATGCCGCGCTTCTCTCAGAGATTCTGCCCGTCCTTCGCAGATCCGTCGCTTACAGATGGCCGAACGCGCCGGACGTGGAAGACATCGTCCAGGAGGTTTTGCTGTCGGTCCATACCGTCAGGCACACCTATGACCCCGCGCGCCCTTTCATGCCGTGGCTCATGACCATCGCAATTCGCCGGACGATCGACGCCGCGCGTCGGCGGACGGCTCGATCTGCGAATGAAACAACGGTCGACGTCCTGCCCGAAACCTTTTCTGGAGAGCCCGCGAAGAACGAGCAGGAGACCAGCGATGAGAAGTCATCCGGCGCGCTCTGGCGCAATTGCCAGAGGGGCAACGCGAGGCGGTGGAGCTGATGAAAGTGCAAGGTCTGTCGCTCCAAGATGCTTCCGCTGTGACTGGAAAGAGCGTGGCGTCGTTGAAGGTCAGCGTACATCGAGCGCTTAAGGCGATGCGTGAAGTATTGAAGAAAGAGAGCTGACGACAATGAAATCGGAAGAACTTGTTCGTCGCCTCGCCGCAAACGCCAAGCCCGTACACCGTCTGCCGCATCCGCTGTGGCGCGCAATGATGTGGTTTTTGCTTTCTCTCGCCTATGCCGCGGGTTTGGTGTTCGCCATGGGTTTGCGTGCGGATCTTTCGGCCCGGCTCGCGGAGCCGCGATTCCTGATCGAGATTTCGGCCGCCATCCTGACGTCGATGATGGCGGCGGCGGCTGCGTTTTGCTCGACCTGCCCCGGCCGGCCGCTGTGGGAGCGCCTTGCGCCTTTTCCGTTCTTGCTGGTCTGGCTGGCGTCTCTTGGCGAAGGCTGCTGGCGCGATTGGACGCTCCATGGATTGCAGGGTCTCGCCATTCAGCCGGAATTCAGTTGCTTCTGGAAAATCGTCGCTGCAAGCGCTGCGCCGCTGATCTTGATTCTGATCATGGTTCGCCGAGGCGCGCCAATTGCGCCTTATCTGACAACCGGGCTCGCGACGCTCGCCGCGGCCTCCCTGGTTGCGGCGGCAATGCTCCTCTTTCATGGGGAAGAGTCGAGCGTCATGGTGCTCGTTTGGCAGTTCGGTTCTGTCGTAACAGTGTCCGCCTTTGCGGCGCTGTTTGGCCGTCAACTCTTGTACTGGCAGATCGTAGATAGGCGCTCTCTTCAGTAGGAGACGCCTGTTTCTGCTGACTGACCGGGTTCAAGGCATGCTTGCTACGCGGTGCGGTTGCGCCTGATCGTCCCAGCGCAGTGCGCGGAAGTCGAATGCGCCGTCAATAAGTGGCTTGACGATCTGAAAATAGGGAGAAACATCGAAGTCCCTCGGCGTGAACAGCCCGTGGTGGCGAATGGTGAGGATCTCTTCGATACATGCCGGGCAATCGGGCGCGCTCATATCCCGCGCATTCACGATCGGCAGGATCGGATAGCGGATCGACTGGAACGCTTGCGCGATCAGTGTGGAGCAAATGGCCCGCGTAGGATCGCCGCTGCCTAACGCGATCATGCGACGACGGAAGCGCTGCGGAATCGGCGGGTTCGGCAACAGATAGCGCACAAGATCGGCGATGTTGCGGAGATCATAATGACTGCCCAAACGCTCGATGACATAGGACGTCACTTTGCGGCGTTCGGTTTCGTCGAGCCCTATTGGCCGGCAAATACGTGTCTGGACATTCTCGAATTCGCTAATCCCGACGGTACGCACGCCCTCCACCAAGTCGACTTCGACGAAGCAATGATCGCGATCAGTGGCGGTCTGCGAGAGGTGCGACCCCACATAGAGCGCCGCGTGGGACCACGGCGACTGTGTCAGATATTTTATCGCAGAGCTGATTCGGCTGCTTCCTTCCACCAACAGGACGTCGGCTGGACGCAGGCACGCAAGCAGGCGCATCGGTTCCGTTGCTGGTCCCGAGTTGCGTACAAGCATCGGGGCCGTCAGGAAGCGCGCCAGGACTTCGCCGAGGCGTCCGAGAGGTTTTTGGGTCGCAAGCGGCTCTGTGCGAGGCGGATCAATCATCGAGAGCCAAACCGGCGATGATCCCTGCCGCGAACCACTGCGCGAGAAATTCCCCGGCTCGTGCGGCCACGTTTTCGCCGCGCCCGTGCAATTGTAGAAGGGAACAGATTTCCGCAAAAGTCTTTCCCGCCGCGGCTTCGAGCACGGCAAGGCGCTCGTCCGGCGCAACGAGCCGGTAACAGGACCGATAATCGCTGCTACGCCAAAACAGGATGTGCTCTTCTCCTTCCTCGATCAGAGTAGACTCGCGCCCATCACGCGCCGCCTCATACAGCGCCGCGGTCCCGACGGCGAGGTCCAGGAGTTCGCAGCTAGGGTGAAATTTGAAGGAGATCGATGACCAGCCTTCCGGCGAAACAGCTGCAAGCATGTCGATAGAGAGCCGGGGTCCGTCGGCGGCGTCGAACGCATGGGCGAGCGCACGCTCGAAGCGAGCGAGGTCGATCGCTTGTATGTCGTTTTCCAAACGCGCATAGGTTCCCAAGAACTCGGGAAGACGCGCGCCGTACCAGCGCGCGTTTCGAACGCGCGACGGCGCCGATAAGATATACGCCTCGACGAGAGACCCGAATTCCTCGTCCTCAAGGTAATTGCGCAGAACCGGGTAGTCGTTCGAGAGAAACTCTGCAAGCCGAAGCCGGTAAGCGTTATGATAGACTGCGAAAAGCGCTTCCGCGTTCGTCCTTTTCGAATTCGCGACGAAACGCGGCGCGATCGCTGCTTCGCTTAATATCCCAGCCTGAAATCCTTCCTGCAGCTCGGCGAGCGTCATGCAGCCGTCTCCTCTCGTGAGTGAACGACGGCGGCGGATAGCGACCTTGCACGGTCGAGTTCGGCGACCAGTTCATCGAATGGCGGGAAGTTGTCGTCGCGCTCAATCATCGTCGAGATCTCGCCGAATTGGCGGCAAGCTCGTTCGTAGAGCGTCCAAACGTCGCCGCAGATTGGCTGATCGTGCGTGTCGATCCTATGCGTTCCAGCGTCCGAGTGTCCCGCAAGGTGCAGCTGGACGACGCGTTCTGCTGGAATTGCATCGACAAATTGGTGTTCATCGAAGCCATGATTGAACGCAGAAACGTAAATATTGTTTACGTCGACAAGAAGCCAGCAGTCTGCGCGCTCCGCCATCTCTCGGACGAACGTCCATTCGTCCATTTCTGATTCAGGGAACGCCACGTAGGTGGACGCGTTCTCGATCGCGATCCGTCGACCGAGAAAATCCTGCACGCGGCTTATCCGGTCGACAACGTGTTGCAGCGCCTCGAAAGTGTATGGAACGGGAAGTAGATCGTGCAAATTCACGCCATGGACGCCCGTCCAGCAGAGATGATCGGAGATCCAGCGAGGCTCAATGCGATCGGCGAGTTTCTTGAGCGCTTTGAGATAGTCGATATCGAGCGGATCGGTGGACGCCAGAGACATCGACACGCCGTGCATGACAACGGGATATTCGGCGCGAATGCGTTCGAGCATGGCGAGCGGCCGTCCTCCCGGAACGAGAAAATTTTCCGTGATAATCTCCAACCAGTCGACATTCGGCCGAGATTCAAGGAGTTCTCGGTAATAAATTGGACGCAGGCTTAGGCCAAAGCCTAGGGGCAGAGGCTTGTTCATGGCGAATAACTCAGGTTGCGTCGGCAGCAATAATGAAGCGGGCGGACGCCGAGTCCGCCCGATTTTATCCTGGTCCGTTAGCCGACAGTGCCGCCCTGCGCCTCGCATGCGCCCTTTGATTTCGCAGGAAGCCAGCCCTGGCCCTTGCACGCGTTTTGTCCTTTGCAGCCGCTGCTTGCGGTCTGGCAGGCGCCCTGGCCCTTGCAGGCGTTGATGCCCATGCAATGAACGGATTTCATCCCACTTTTCGCGGCGACGGGCGTCGATGTCGCGCCGCTAAGCGCCAGCACGATCGCCGCGGCGGCGAGCGTCGAACCGGAAACGATATCCATTTTCATTTTGATCTCCTCTTTGATCCATCACATGAGGCGGCGCTGACCTCTGAGAGGTCGACGCAACGTTCTTCGCGGGATGGTCGACGGAAGTTACAGACGGCGGCGGATTAACGGCTCGCCACTTTTGCGAGCCGAATCTCGGTCTTCCGACGCGTCATCGCGAGCCGCGCACTTTTTCGCTAGCCGACGGGCGCTCGAATCTTGCCGACCATTTTCGCCAACGCTTACGTCGCGTGCGTCACAATCATATCGAACGCTCTATGCTGTAACCTTTCGTCGCTGGCGATCGAAGCCTTTCACGCACCTGTTCCTTCGCAAAAGGGACGCCGCTCGACTTTCAAAGGAGGTCGATCATGTTTTACGTCAAGAACGTTCCAGGCTGGGAGCGAGCGCTTCGTATTGTCATGGGAGTAGCTTTGTTCGCAGCTGCCATGGCCTATTTCGGCTCGACGACCATGGGTTGGGTTGTTGGGCGCGGGCGCGATGGCGCTGATGACCGGACTCGTGGGCTTCTGCGCTGCTTGCGCGCTTGTTGGTCGTAAAATCTAGCGGCGAGGTCCGTCGCTTTGCTGCGCGTCGGGATTGCTCGCGGCGCTGGAGGTCACAGGGGTCTTGGTCTCGATTGATGCGCGTAACCTCTCTCGGCTCGGCAACGAACAATGAATAGTGTCCGAGCTGGGGCGTCCCCTCTCGGCCATCGCTTCCCGGGCGCCGGTTCAAGTTTGTCGAGTATCAGCCGATCCCGGGAAGCTCCCTGTGCGCTATTCCGCCATCTTTGGCGCGTTGGGGGAATTCAACTCTACGGGTCGCCTCGGGAAGACGGACCAACATGCAACGATCTCGCGCTGCCCAAGGATGACGGATAAGATCGAATCTCTATCACGCCGTCTCGTGCTTTTCGGCCTTGCGCGAGCGTTTGGCGCGGGGACAGCGAGCGCGCAATTCGACGCGCCGCCGCCGCTGAGTACGGGTAGCTCGCAATTCATCGAGCTACGGCCTCGTGTAATGGCGCCGCAAGTCGTCTTGCAGCGAATCGATGGCATAGCCATTCCGCTCAATGCGTCACGCGGAAAGGTCGTTCTCTTAAACTTCTGGGCGACATGGTGTCCGCCGTGCCGGAGGGAGTTGCCAACGCTTGAACGTCTGCAGAGGACGTTCGATTCAAGGAAGCTCGAAATCGTAGCGGTCTCCGTCGACACAAGCGGCCAACTGACCGTTAGATGGTTTCTGGATCGTCTGGGCGTCAGGCGTCTGCCTGTTTATCTCGATCCGGATGGAAGAATCGCGGAGCGCGCCCGTCATGAGACCGGCGCACCGTTCTCTCTCTACGGAATGCCGATAACCTATGTGATCGACCGAACCGGCGCAGTCATAGGCTACATCACCGGCGAGGTTGACTGGTTATCTCCTGAGGCGATCGGGTTTCTCAAATTTTTCATTGAGGGCTGACTTCATTGCTCATCGTCGCATCTCGGGCGCTCACAACGGCGCACGTTAGAAATCATCGTTTGTAGCGCTTTCTTGCCTGGCCAACCCGGAAATCCGAATCCGGAGATTGCAAAGGAAGGCGTCACCGACACGCCCAAACGGGCGCAAGTTCCACCTGCCGTCGCAGCACGCCCGTGACGGTCGCGCTGTCGGCTGTTGCTTCTACCTTTGCGAGATCGAGGGCCATATCACGCGCGATTGCGAGCGCGACACGCCATCGACTTGACCACGCCTGGCGAGCATTCGCCGATGGAATGTGTAGGCGACGGACGGACCGTACAGTCGGAGAATCGCCTGCTGGACTTTCGCGGCCTGAACCGATCCGACCGACAGTATAGGGCTGTTGACAAGTGCGAGTTTCACGCCCGGATTGACGCCGATCAGGTCGTCGATCTCCCGCGCAGCTTTTTTGCAGTGCGGGCAATTGTAGTCGAAAAATTCATAAAGCTCGACTCCGCCCGAACCCGTTCCCTTCCAAAGTAGGCCGGGCAGTGACGACGGATAAAACTCCGTTGGAATGCGAAATGCCTCCGGCAACGGAACCTCGTCGGCGCGCGTGGGACGGTTGGAGCTGGCGTCCGCACGCGTAGTTATGTTCAAGGGGATTGCGCCGAACAGCAAGAGCGCTCCTCGCCTCGTCATGCGTTCATCGTCCCGGTCGCCGCGTCGCAACACCAGTCGCCCATTCGCTTTTACGTTCGAGCTCGAACAATGATTCGCCCCTCCAACAGAACGCTGGAAAAATCTAAGCGAGCGCGGCGCGATCACGCTACAAGTTCGCGCGAGTCGGTAACTAGGTTACATCACGTCGAAGCACGCGGGTTGGTCCATCCGGCTTCGGAAGCCTCCGCATTTCGAAGCCGAGTGAGTTCCGCCTCGAGTTCGGCGATGCGCGCGGTGAGCGGCGCCGTCATCGCGCGCATCTCGTCGAGCGTATAGCGCTCGACGATGTGCTGCGGGCAGTTCCAGTCGAATCCCTCTACCTTGATCAGGAAGCCCCGTTCGACGCGGGCCCGGTAATCCGGGGTTTCGAGTCGAGACAAGGTCGTCTCGTCCTCGAGACCGACGATCGTCGCGCGCCCGAAGAGCTTCAGCCGCGTCTTGTTTGGATAGTCCATGAAGAACAGCGACACGCGACCGTCGTTCGCGAGATTGCCGAGACTGATGTATTGCCGGTTGCCGCGGAAATCGGCGAAGCCGATCGTGGTCTCGTCGAGCACGCGCACGAATCCCGTCGGCCCGCCGCGATGCTGGATGTAAGGCCAGCCGGTTTCGCTGACCGTCGCCATGTAGAATGAATTTCGAGCCGCGATGAATTTGGTCTCCAGTTCGCTCAGGCGATGGTTCCTGGTCTCCGGCGCTCCCTCCATACGCGCATAAGCGTTGCGGCTGCCCAATTGCTCCTGCGCCTTCTTCACCGTTGGGGTGAAGGCGATTTCAGCGTAGCGATGCGGCATAGCGTCCTCCTGCGGGCCCGCCCCGCGCCTTAAAGGCCGAGATCGGACAGGCCGGGGTGATCCGCAGGCCGCGGGCCTTGCGGCCAATGGAATTTCCGCTCGTTCTCCCGGATCGGTCGATCGTTGATGCTCGCGAAGCGCAGTCGCATCAGACCGCGCTCGTCGAACTCCCAATTCTCATTGCCATGGCTGCGGAACCAGTTGCCGGCGTCATCACACGACTCGTAAACGAAACGCACCGCGATCCGGTTCTCGGCAAACGCCCAAAGCTCCTTGATCAGGCGATATTCGAGCTCGCGCGACCATTTGCGCTTCAGGAACGCCACGATCTCCGACCGTCCCACCGGGAACTCCGCGCGATTGCGCCAGCGGCTGTCCTCGGTGTAGGCGAGGGACACGCGCTCGGCGTCGCGCGTATTCCAGGCGTCTTCGGCCACGCGAACTTTCTGTATCGCGGTTTCGCGCGTGAACGGCGGCAGCGGTGGACGAGCGCCGACGGGTTGAGCCACCTTGACCATTTCGATTCTCCTGTCTGGATTGAGGAATCCGGCGCAGACTCCGCCGCGCCGGAACTGAGTAGTCAGGCGGCCTTGTTCAGCTCGATCTCCGGGAAGTCGATCTCGATCTGTGTCGCCTTGCCCAGCAAATTGGTGAAGATGTTCATCGCGACATGCGTGACGATCTCGACGATCTCGCCATCCGAATGGCCGGCGGCGCGCACGGCGTCGAATTCCGCCTTGCTCACCTGTCCGGCATGCTCGACGAGCGCGCGGGCGAAGGCGAGCGCGGCTTCCGCCTTGGCGTCCGACGAACGGCCCATGCGGTTCGCCAGCATCTCCTGGCTGTCTAGGCCGGCCTTGCGGCCGATGGCGGTGTGCGCCGAAACGCAATACTGGCAGGCGTTCTGTTCAGCGACCGCCAAGGCGATGCGCTCCCGCGTCTTCGGGTCGAGATAACCCGCGCCGGCGATCGTGTGGATGCCAAGGAACGCGTTCAGCGCCGCCGGAGAATTGGCGAGCGCGCGGATGAAGTTGGGGACGGCGCCAAGGCTGGCCTGGACGGCGTCCAGCAACTTCTTGGCTTCGCCAGCGGCGGATTTGGGGTCGATGACGGCAATGCGAGCCATAAGGTCAATTCCCTCGTTTCGTTGACGGCGCGGCGCTCCGTGGCGCCGCTCGTCCAGACAATGGCCCGTTATTTTTCTTGTAAGAATACCCGATGTATGGAATTCATTATTCCGTCTAGAGGAATAAATTGGATCGTCTCCACGAACTCGAGGTCTTTGTCGCCGTCGCCGACGCCGGCAGCTTCGCCAAGGCGGGAACACGCCTGCGCCTGTCTCCCCCCGCGGTGACCCGGGCGATTTCTGCGCTCGAAGACCGCCTCGGCGCCCGCGTCTTTAACCGCACGACCCGCAGTCTGACCATCACCGACGTCGGTCAGCGCTTCCTGGAAAGCGCACGGCGCATCCTGACCGATGTCGATTCCGCCGAAAAGGAAGCCGTTGGCGAAACGGCCGTTCCAAATGGCCATCTCACGCTCACGGCCTCGGTGACTTTTGGTCGGTCGGCCCTTGCGCCAGTGGTGTGCGCGTTTCTTAATCAGCACCCACGCGTAACTGTGTCGGTGCTCCTGCTCGATCGTGTCGCCAACCTCGTGGATGAAGGGATCGATCTCGCCGTCCGCATCGGCCCTTTGCCGGATTCGAATCTGGTCGCGAAAAAGATCGGAACCGTTCGAAGGATGCTGGTCGCGAGTCCAGACTATCTCGCGCGGCGCGGCGTTCCGCAGACGCCAGCGGATCTGCATCTCCACTCAGTGATTGCGTTCACCGGCCTCATGCCTAACCGCGAGTGGCGGTTTCTCGATGGCAAGAGAGGGAATTCCATTTCCTTCGTCCCGCGACTCGAAATCAACGACGCGGTTGCATCCATCGCCGCGGCGGAAATGGGAGATGGGATCACCGTGGCGCTGTCCTACATGGTCGCCGACAAGATTGGCGACGGCCGACTCGCACCTGTTCTCGACAGCTTCACGCCGGCGCCAGTTCCCGTGCATCTGGTCTATCCTCAGAGTCGCCTGATCTCTCCCAAGCTGAGAGCATTCATCGACTTCGCCGCGCCGCGCCTTCGCGCAACGCTCGATGGTCTCAGTCTCCCGCAACCAAATGCCAATGGCCATCCAGTTGATGGGCTCTAGTTTTACTGTGTCATAAGATGGCGAATGGAATATTTTGAAGATTCACGCTCGATTCGGAGGGAGCTGTGGATCGAAATGGCTTGGATGCAGGGAGTGAGGGTCGGTTCGCTGCGTTCGTTGAGTCGATGTCTTCGATCTTGGGACATGCGGATCGTATCGCGCCGTTTCGTTCCTATTGCACCGGCTTGATCCTTCCGGGCGAACGCAAGAGCGTCGAACCGATTGCCGCGCGTGTTGAGCCCAATCGTGTTCAGGCCGCGCATCAATCGCTCCACCATTTCGTCGCGAAGGCCGAATGGTCCGATGAAGCGATGTTGAGGCAGGTGCGCACTCATGTTCTTCCGATAATCGAGAAGCATGGAGCCATAAAAGCGTGGATCATCGATGACACGGGGTTCCCCAAGCAGGGTGTTTATTCGGTCGGCGTGACGCGACAATATTGCGGGCAGATCGGCAAACAAGACAATTGTCAGGTCGCGGTATCTTTGTCAGTCGCCAACGATCACGCAAGCCTGCCGATCGCCTTTCGGCTTTATCTGCCGGAAGATTGGGCCAAGGACTCGGGGCGTCGCAGTAAGGCTGGCGTTCCCGAGGACGTCGTCTTCAAGACCAAACCGCAGATCGCGCTCGATCAAATCCGCGTCGCGCAAGCAGAAGGTGTGCCGGCTGGCGTCGTTTTGGCCGACGCCGGTTATGGGATCAATACGGCGTTCCGAACCGCGTTGATGAAGATGGGCCTGACTTATGTTGTCGGCATTCAGTCCTCCGCGCGGCTCTGGTCTTCGGGAACCGGTCCGTTGCCGCCGAAGACATGGACGGGCCAAGGACGCCCTCCGACGCTCTTACGACGCGATGCGCAAAACAAACCCATGTCGGCCAAACAACTGGCGATGTCGCTCCCCGAAAATACTTGGCATGAGATCGCATGGCGCGAAGGCACGAACGAAAATCTCGCCTCCCGTTTCGCTGCTGCTCGAGTTCGGCCTGCCCATCGCGACTATTGGCGTTCGACGCCCCATGCCGAAGAATGGCTTCTCGTCGAATGGCCTGAAGGTGAAAACCAGCCGACCAAATATTGGCTTTCGACCTTGCCGCCGGACACGACCATCTCGGCGCTCGTCGAACACGCCAAATTGCGCTGGCGGATCGAGCGGGATTATCAGGAACTCAAACAAGAACTCGGCCTCGATCATTACGAAGGACGAGGGTGGCGCGGCTTTCACCACCACATGGCTCTCTGCGTCGCAGCCTATGGATTCCTGGTCTCCGAGAGGAGTCTGATTCCCCCCTCAGGCGTCAAAACCACGATCCTCGAAGCGTCTCGCCTATCCGACGGTTATCGACCCCGCGGATCCGCCGATCAGACCCGAACGCCACGTCGTCTCATCAATCGCCAGCATCCGCATTAGGTTGGCGCGCGCCTTGGTGCGACGGCTGTTCCGATGTCCGTGTTGTCAACGAAAAATCCAGCGGCAAAATTTATGACACAGTAAAACTAGCAGGCTGTTGAAAGAGTTCTGGTGCTGCTGCAAGCGTTCTATTCGATCCGCTCGGAGCTGCAGCTCCAGAAGCGCGGCTCTATCGCAAGGACCCGGCAAGGAGGCAAGGCTGCACGTCACAAGGTGGATCACGTCACGACTACTGACTGCGTCGCGGCGCAGCCCGGCGAAAGCGTCGACTTCCTCCATGACGCCGCCAATGAAAGGATATCGCAGACGGCGTCATCTGGGTCTATCGGAGTCGGCGATGATGGCGTTCTGGCATTCACAGGCTTCGGCGTCAGAAAGTCGTCGAGCGCATCAAAATCCACGAAGAGACGAAGCCGCTCCCCAAACGTGACGCCGCCGCCCCCGCGGCCTACGACGAACGCTTACGCGGTTGCGGCGCGCGCGGCCTCAGTCATCAAAGCGTGGCACGCGCGTCCAACTAGCGTTCTTCATCACTAGAGCACGTTCGTCGTTTTCCGATTCTGCGCGGGATTCCCGAATCGGCTGAACAGTGATTCCTTCATTGCGACAGCGATGGAGGCGAAGCATGGCTCGGGCTTACAGCCAGGATTTGCGTGATCGCGTGATTGACGCCGCGTTGGCGGGATTGCCGGCTCGCCACGCTGCAGCGCGGTTTGGGATCGGCGACGCGACGGCGATCGTGTGGGTGCGGCGGGCGCGCCAGACGGGCGAGCGAACGGCGCGCAAGCAGGGGCAGCCGCGACGCTCGAAGCTCGATCCGCACCGCGACTATCTGCTGGGACTGATCAAGTCGACGCCGGATTTGACCATCAGCGAACTCTTGGGGCGGCTGCTCGCCGAGCGCGGCGTTAAGGCCAGTCGCGCGACGCTGTGGACGTTTCTCGACCGCTGCGGTCTGACATTCAAAAAAAGACCGCCCATGCGAGCGAGCAAAACCGGCCGGACATCATAAAGCGACGCCAAGACTGGTTCGATGGTCAGCTCGACCTCGATCCCGAGAGGCTCATCTTCATCGACGAGACTTGGGCGACGACGAACATGGCGCGCAAGAGCGGGCGCGCCCCGAAGGGCGAGAGGCTGCGCGCCAGCGTCCCGCATGGACATTGGAAAACGACGACCTTCGTCGCCGGTCTTCGCCACACGGGCTTAACGGCGCCTTTTGTCCTCGACGGACCGATCAACGGCCTCTGGTTCCAGGCCTATGTCGATCAGGTTCTCGTTCCGACGCTAGGCAAAGGCGACATCGTCGTCATGGACAATCTCGGCAGCCACAAGGGCGCTGGCGTGCGCAAGGCGATCGAGGCGGCAGGCGCAAGGCTGCTTTATCTCCCGCCCTACAGTCCGGATTTCAACCCGATCGAGATGGCCTTCTCGAAACTCAAAGCGCTGCTGCGAAAGGCCGCTGAGCGAACCGTCGACGCCCTCTGGGATAGGATCGCCGCCGTGCTCGAAGAGTTCACGCCGCAGGAATGCGCGAACTTCTTCGCCGCCGCAGGATATGAGCCGGTTTAATGTGAATCCGCTCTAACGTCGGGTGGATAGCGCTGCCGACTTAAGGCCATCCATACCCATCAAAACTTCCCGTTCAAAGATAACAGCCTCTTGATGTCGCCGTCCTCGATCAACGATCGCTATTTGACTTCGGCGCAGCCTCGTTCGTAATCCAGTTGCTGCGGGGCTTTTCGATGGATCGCGGCAGAGTGTCTGAGCGAGTCGCATCATGCGTTCGCGCTTCGCTAGAGTCAGCAGCGACAGGTGCTAGGGCAGGATGGATTGGAGAGGCGGGCGCCACCGCTTTTGCCGGAAGTGCGGTAGCCGCCGTTTCCGGGTTTGAACCACGCGCTGGCGCTGTTGTAGATCGTGTCTCTGAACTCCGAGATAGCGCGGTCGACCTTAGCGCCGACTTACGGACATTGAGGGCAGCTGCTGCCGGCGCAATTTTCACGTTGTTCGCTCGTGAGGCCGCCAAAGGCGAGACTGTATGACCCACGTGCTTTCGCTCCGGGTTACTAACTGGTTTGACGTCAAGTGGCTCGAAGCTTTTCAGATGCGAGCGGCGCCCAGTTTTGGGAGCCATGCCTGGGCCCGGCGCGAATGGGTCGACCGCCCCTGGAAGCTCGAACGGCTCCAGAACGGTACGCGCAACACGACGACGAGATCTGTCAGAGCGAATCTCGTCGGAGATCTCATGAGGCTTCTTGGCAGCATGTGCGTGTTGCGAGCCGTAAGCATCACGGCCAATTGTTTCTGCGGGCCCTCGCTGCTCCATTGCAGGTGCTCCCACATCTGGCCCATAGTTTCCCCGGCCGACCGGATTCCTCGACTCGCCGGTCCCCTCGCTTGATCCGTCGTATCGAAAATCGGGTTCGACGCGCCAAGATCTCACTACGACGCCGTCGTAAGGGTCGATAATGAATTTCTCGGTCCAACCGTGTGCGTCGATGCCAGAAGCGACGATATAATCACCCCGACCGCGGAGTAGACCTACGAGACGATAACCGCGGCGCGCCAGGATCAAGGCGACACGCTCCGGAGAAATGTCTGGTTGCGGTTCACCGGTCGGTTCGTCCGACTCATACTCAGGAGGAGAGTAGTAATCTTGTGCGGCCGATTGCCCCACCGCGGTGAGTGCGATCAATGCAAGCGTCGGCGCGACGCGTAGCCCAAAAAACGGAGCGTTCAATCGCCGGCTCTTTTCTTGCATTGTCTTCTCCCGATCATTGTCTTGGTCCACCGGCAGAAATTGGCAATTGTGGCATCGCGTGTTGGGAGAAGCGATCGAGAGTTGTCCATCTTTCCCTCTCATCGACCGAGACCCGCGCTCCCGCGAAAAAGCGCCTTCTTGCTTGAGCTCTTCTGAATGGGCCAGATCTGGCCACTTTACCACTCTCCCGCACCGTCACTCGATCTAGTCCGTCCGCTCGGGGGCTTCTGTTGGTTGCACGGATTCGTCCAGCCCCGCCAATTGCGCCCTAATCTGCGTGAGCCACCCTCGCCGTTTTTCGTCCAATTGATTCGCCATAGCCAGTGACTCTAATATCGCCAGCGCTGCTCCGAGGTTTTCACGCTGCTTGGGCTTGTCCAATTCCGCGAGTCGCCAACGCGGCACAACAGAGAATACGAGCGATTGGGCGTCATCGGGGTGAGTGCGCGAAAGCTCCTGATAAATGGCTAACGCCCGCTCGAATGCGGCGACAGCGCCGGGAATATCGCTCCGCTTCTCGAGCGTATCCCCAATACGCTCATAAATGACGGCAAGATCGCGTCGCCACCCCAGGTTGTTCCTATGGGCAGCCGAAACAGTTTCTCTGAGAGCCATCGCGGCACGATAAGACTTCAGCGCTCCTGCGAGATCACCTTGAGCTTGCTGAACATTGCCGACCTTTTCGTAGCTTACAGATAAGTCCCATCGCCCCTGAGCGTTGCTGGGATTGGAGGCCGAAAGCGCCTCGGCGATGGCAAGGTCGGCACGGTAGGACTGCAGCGCTCCTGGAAGATCGTTCTGAGCCTTCTGGACGTCGCCAACTTTCTCGTAACTCACCGATAAGTCTCGCCGCCATCCAGCGTCTGTGGGATTGGAAGCCACGATGGTTTCCATAAGAACTGCCGACTGTTGCGCCGCCACGAATGCGCCTTCTATGTCGCCCATGGCTAGACGCGCGTCCACAGCTTGGTTGAGGGCTACGGACTTTCTGCGCGATAGATCCGTGCTATTGGCTTGCCTGCTCGTCAATCGGTCTCCGAGCTTGCGCGCCTGGTTCACAATATCACTAGCGACCGAAACCGATGCGTCGGGAACATGCCTGAGCCTTTGCGCGAGTTCGAGCGCAAGGCCGTTGCCCTTGTAGACCGTCAGAGCCAGCGCCGCCGAAGTCAGCACCATCGCTAGGCCGATCAAATAGGTCCATGTTGTTCGCCCTGCATTTTTTGCGCGCGGCGAACGATCCCTATCCTGACCGAGCTGCGGTTGCGCCTCCACACGAGGCTGCACATTCGGAGTCTTGCGGGCAGCTCTTTCTTTTTCGATGCAAGCGGCGAGATAGGCTCGGTCGGTTGAGGCAAGGAGCGGTATGAAGTCAAGGCGAGCAAAAAGGCGTAGTGCTTCTTCCAGCAGTACGCCTCCATGCACCGCACAGGATTCGGAGCGCGCATTGGCGTTCCATTCAAGCGCGGCGCGCTTTACGCCTTGCAGTGTCGCATGCCTAACGAACTCCTCGTCCAGCCAACTCTTCAATCGGCCCCATCGGCGCAGCAACGCCTCGTGGGCAAGTTCGAGAGTCGACTCGCGCGTCTCTTCGTCGAAGTTACAAGCGACGAGTCGTTGGTCAATCAAGAGCTTCATGAGCGGACGCGCATCTTCCGGAACTTGTGTGATGCTAGCCGTGCGCCGGCGCGCTGTTCGCGTTTCTGGATCAATTCCCGCGAGCAAGGGGATGAGTCCCCGACGTAAAAGAGTAAAACGCGCCTCATCGTTCTTGGGAATGCGTTGATCGGCATCGGCGGCGACGAAGACCCGCCCGAGCGCAGCGTCGATCGAGCCGGCAAGCCCGCCAAATCCCGCGTAAGCCGCGTGGCTGATACGTTGCGTCGGGCCGCGGTAGCGATAAAGCTGCTCCAGAGCGAAGACGAGCAGTGGCAGGTTGTCTCCAACACTCTTCTCCGCATCATCAAGTAGTGATTGCGTTAGACTTGGATCGATCTCTACAGCTCGCTCCGTTTGGACGAGGCGTTTGGCAGGGCATTCGATCATCATCTGATACGCGTCGCGTCCCAGAGGCGGCAATGTAAAGACGCGCTGATGTGAGCCTCTGAATGTCTTTTCTTGCGCTAGCGTGTCATAGGAATCGGTTTGTATTGCAAAAAGGACAATGATAGCAGGATCGTCGGTGGAGGTAAGGTCGCGCAGCAACGTCAGAATTCTTCCACTTTCCAAGTTTTCTTCCACTTCAAATAGTTTCTCCGCTTGATCGATCGCGATCAGAATCGTCGGGAATAAGGGGCCAACAGATGAAATGGCGGCACGCTCTACGAGTGTTCGGAGCAAAGGCCGCAGGGCGTTTGCGCCCTCTGCCACTGCCTCGCGGATCTGCGCGCGGGTCATGCAAAGATCATGATCTTCCGCGACGCGCGCCAGCGCCGCGAGGAGCCCACTGGAACCGCTGATCGCGGCTTTCCCTGGACAGATGATGGGCAACGGCAGAAAATGACCCTCATCTAGGGCAAGACGGGGCCATAGCCCCGCCCTCAGGAAAGATGACTTTCCGGCGCCGGATGCGCCTAAAATAACTAGGAGGCGCGGCCCAGCGTCCTCGGCGAGGCCGCGTAACGCATCCATGACCTCGATCAGAGCTTCATTGCGGCCAAAGAATACGCCGGCGTCTACTTCCTGCAAGGGCTCGAACCCACGATAAGGAGCGCGGTCAGGCTCGCTCTCGGGCGGCCAGCTGAAATAGCTGGGGTCCAGTCTGGCTTGCGTCAGTTCAGTCTTCAGCTGAGCCAGACCGCAGCTGGAAAACGTGATTTCCCGCTCCTCTTGCGTCCCAGGCCGGCTGACGCGAAGCACATGACGGTCCTCGCCGGAGGCAAGGGACACAGGCTGATGCGCGTCCTTCACATAGAGGGGCAGATCGTCGATCGACAGATCGTCGATCAGCACGATGAAAATGCGCTTATTGAGCTTGCGTGCGAGGTGATATTCGGTGCGACACAAATCGGAATCGAGCCAATCTCGTGAAACAAGAAAAACCGCGGCCTCGCAGCGCGTCAGGTCTTTACACAGCGCGCGCCGCCAACGCTCGCCGGTTTGAATTCCTTCTGCCGAATGCATATTGAGAAGGATGTCGTTCCACCCATTTTCTTTCAGCCAAACGCGGATTGCGATGACCTCGAATTCGTCTTTGTTCGAATGCGACAGGAATATTTGAGACATGCGGTAGCGGCCTTTTCAACAGTAGGGCGATGTCACATCAATCGAACGACGCGGGGTATAGCGTTCTTGCCTAATCACTCACTCAAAAGGTCCAGCCTGATTTTGAATATGCTGCGAATACGTAACGCTGAGTGAATGAGACTTTGGTCGACTAAGAACGTGTTATTTCTACGGAACAATTGGGTTTGATGCGGTTACAGTAAACAATTTGATTGCGGCGACAGTTGCGCCTGACAACGAATTGCTCAATCCCGCGCGCAAAGGCTGTAAACGATCGCAAACGTAACGTCAGATTCGTATGATTCTCGTGTCATTCGCTTCTTACCAGCGCGTAGCCGGTTGGCATTCGATCCGAGCCTGCTTTCGTCCCCCTGTATCGATCCGGACTTCATCAAACACGACTGTGTTGCGGGGAATTTCGGGGGCCTGCTTAATCCCAAACCCTATTGGATCGCCATCGTCAGAAAGCGCTAAGCATCTTACAAGCACCGCTTTGAGGGACGGTCCCTTATTTGTTATTTGAACGGCGGCCCCCACTTCGTGCGGCAGAACTGTCGGAACAACGCCTTTGAACTTGATTTCAATCTCCAAGTCCGCGGCAATGGACAATGGTTTCACTGCCGTTAGGGCCGTCGTGCTACCAGCCCCGCTCTTAAGGCTGCCGGACAGAAAGTCTCTCAGGTACGGGTTGATAGACCTGTGCGGATCGGCGCTGTCCAAGTAAAAAAAGTGGTTCCAGATGCATCCGCTAACGAACCCCAGGCCCAAGGCTCCGAGCAGAGCGACTGTGCGCGAGGTCACGCGGTAGCGTCGGTCATCGCAAGCCGCGACAGTGAGGAAGGCTTCGTCTCGCGTTGGCGGCCTGACTTCCCCACCTGTTCCAGGCGCCGGTTCCAACATGGCCATTATGCTCTAGCCTCGGATTAGGTTTCGGTTGCAGCGGCTCAAGTCAGAGCCGTTGGGCGTCGCCATGCCGGCCCCCAGCCCGGCCGCATGCCCCATAGATTCTTGTATGGCGCCTTTTCCGTCGGACGCGGGGTTCCACGTTTTTCGTGACACTGGCTCTAGTTCGCCCAGTTGGTGCTATCAGTGCTGGGCCACGCTGCGTTTGCTGACCCGCCTTTTTAATGATGTTAACTACCCGATGAGGGATGATCAATTTGGGCGGTAAACGGAATCTTACCAACAGCCCGCATTTTCCCCGCTTCCAGCACCTTCTGCGCAAGCTGCTCATAGTCTTCGAGACGTACTATTGTTACGTCGCGATGCCGGCGGCGGAGCATGTCCTTTGCCGGCCATTTGGCGACCGCGTATTCCAATGACGACCACTCAAGCGGCGAAGAAAGGCGGACCTGGTTTGCGACAGCGACGTCGGGGAGGCCCCAATCGACAATTCGGGGCAACACGCACGGGTGGAGAGGAGGTCGTGGTCGAACGCCCGACTCAACTAGAGCTTCGTTCACACCTCTCCATCGCCAGCGCTGGCCGGCTCACGCTCGGAACACGTGTCGGTCCTGATTGGAGGCACAGTGTGCGATACTCTTGGGATGACTTCCTTCGTCGCGCTTCTTTGGGTGTTTTAGCTAGTGACTGCGCCTCTTGAGTGTGGCGTCATAGTTATGAATTTTGCCACTTCGAAAATCACCGCATGCTTTGATCGAAGGGGCCGCTGCGCATAGACGGCGCAGCAGCTCGGGCTGCGCCGCCCGAGCGACCGCAAAGAATGTGTGGCGCGGCGCCGAATATGGGCTCTTCTCTTTTGGGCCGGCAGCAGTCAAGCGCGTTGGTCGACAACTCGACTTTGTCGCTCGCGAGCCCGCGCTTTTCTTTGGGATCAGCCGTCGGCTCTCCGAGCATGGGATCAAGTAGGCAGAGACGAACTCGTCTCATCCATCGTCCCGCGAGGCACGTGGTTGCGCGCCGGAGTCTCGTGCGCAGGGTTCTGCGCGGTCAGCGTTCGGACGTGTTCCGAATCCGCCAGAGCTCGCTTGAGCGCGATCTTCCCTGGCTCGACGTGCAATGGACGGCAGGGCTGCGTAACGGCTCGGAGCTTTGGCGGCGTATGAAAAGTCAGCGGTTCAGGGGATGCTTGCGTGTCGTTTGCGAATGGGCTGGCCGCCGACGCGGCGCCGAAAGTTTGCGCCGCGTTCCCTCCGCCCGAACAATCGCGCGGCAGATGACGACGGGCCGCGACACGCTTTCCACATCGCAGACAGTAACGTTTGCGGAGTCCAATAATCGCCATCTTCCGGGCATTCTGTCAGCTCAACAGAGGCGAGGAAATAACCGATGAGCGATCCCGTCGCCGATCTTTTCGGCCTCAGTGGCGTCGAGGCGTCAGTCCGGCGCGTAATCGATACAGTTGCGTTGGTCGCGGCCACACAAGGCGACGACGTTCGAGCCAGCGCAGTGGCGTGGTTTCGGCAAGAACTGATCGACGGACTTTCCGTCAAGGAAGAATTCGCCGGCAGGGACTTGAGCGCGCTCGCCGACACGCTCGCCGAGCGACTCGTCAAACGCATCGCCGAAATCGAGGCGAGCGGGCAGGGGAGTGCGTGAACGAGCGGCGTCCAAAAGCTTACCTGCGGAGCAGCGCGCCGAGCCCCCCAATGTATGTCAAATAGAAGCTCCCGCGTCGTCGCTGTGGCGTTTGATATTTCGCATGAAGGCGTCAGAACATGGGTGCGCAAGGCGTTGGTGACAGCGACGTCAACGCTACACAGGCGCGCAAGGCCGAGCGCGGTCCGATCTTTGTCAACGGCGTGCGGTTGGGAAGGATGGCGCTTCGATCGTCATGGCTAAATGACAGAAGTTCCGGCGAAGGTTAGTTTCAAACCTCGCGCGCCGCGAGGTTCTTTAGCTTTTTCCATCATCGCGAGTTCGCCCCACGCTCTCGCTTCGTCCGTTCGCATCTGCGTTCGGCCTTCGATAGCAGCGCGCCGTCACGCTTGCCTGGGCGCGCTTCATGACTATTTAGGCGGCGTCGCCTCTCGTAAGCGACTCCTGTTAGACTCTTGCCCGCGTCCTCGTAGTCGCGGGCCTTTTTCATGCCGCGCGGGCGGCGACGCGGCGCGCTTCCATCCTTCAGGAATGCTTGTGCAAGCTGCGCAGGCTATCTCTCCGCCAGCCTTATTCACTCGGCGGCGCGCTTGTCGCGCTCAAGGGCTGTCAATCCGCCGAGCCGTTGCCTATCCTTTAGACTATGGGAGAGCGGAATGCGGAGGTTTTCTTTGCTTTTAGGCGCGGCGCTGTTGGTTTTCCCCGCTACGTCTCTGGCCCTGGATCAAGTGCCGCAAGAGCATGGACAGCAGGCGAGTGGGGCATATAGCCACGACCAAAACGGTTGGAGTGGTCCACACGCAAAAGCGCATAAGCACCACGTCTGTTGGCGCCGCAGCCATCACGGAAAGTGGGAATGGGTTTGCCGATATTCTAGCAGACATCCAGCGAGCCTCGCCGCATAGTGGAGTCCGATCGTGGATCGTTCACTTCCTGACGCGGCGTCACGCTCGGTTATAGCGGCGTCGATCGTCGCCGTTGATTCTTGCCCGCAGGATCTTGGATGATTTGAAACAGACGACTAGCCTTGCCGAAACCGTCGCGCTTACGCCGGTTTTCGGATTACGTCCGAGCCTCTCCTTTTTGGCGCGCACCAAGAAAGCGCCAAACGATGAGAGCTTGACATCTTCGCGCGCTACGAGGCTGTCGGAAATCTCTTCGAGCACCATGTCTACGTATTGCGCGGACTCAGCCTGCGTCAGTCCGACTTTACGATGAATCGCGTTTGCAAGGTCGGAGCGAGTCAAAGCGCGCTTCTTGCCGCCGCTGCGCGCAACTTTAGCCCACCTTATTCAGCGATGGGGTAATTTTGGGCTGGCGAGCGTAGCGTAAAATGTTGATTTAGTGTATGGATCGGTTGTCTAAGCCGATCATTCACGCTATCGCATCGACGCCACGCGCGCCATGACCGAAGATACCCCCCTGCCATTTTCGTTTCCAGCCGTTGGCCGCAAGAAGATCACCGCCGCATTCGACGGCGGACGCATCACCTCGGACGCCGGCGTGATGTTGCTGGGGCAAGCCGAACGTCGTCTGGGGCTGGCGGACAAGCTCGCCGCCGTTATTGCCGATCCGCGTAATCCTTTGTTGATCACCCATTCGCTCGCCACCATTTTTCGTGCGCGCATTCTCGCTATCGCTTGCGGTTACGAGGATGCGGACGATCTCGATCATCTACGCAAGGACCCGGCCTTCAAGATCGCCTGCGGGCGCTTGCCCGATACAGGGAACGATTTGTGCTCGCAGCCGACCATGTCGCGTTGGGAGAATGCGCCGACTTTGCGCGAAATCGTGAAGCTTGGCGGCGTGCTGATCGATCTTTATTGCGCCAGCTACGCTGCGCCTCCGAAAGCCGTCACGCTCGATATCGACGACACCTGCGACGTCGTGCATGGACATCAGCAACTGTCGCTGTTCAATGCGCATTACGATGAGCGCTGCTTCCTGCCGATCCATATTTACGACACCGTGACCGGACGCCCTGTCGCCATCATTCTACGTCCGGGAAAGACGCCGACCGGCAAGGAAGTGCGCTGTCATTTGCGCCGGATCGTCCGCCGCATCCGCGCGCATTGGCCGACGACCAAGATCACCATTCGGGGCGACGGCCACTATGGCCGCCGCGAGGTGATGGATTGGTGTGAGGACAATGGCCTCGATTATGTTTTCGGCCTGTCCGGCAATAAGCTTCTCGCCGCCGCCGTCGAAGAAAAGGCCGACGACATCCGCACCCGTCGCGCATTGGAACAGATACTTGTCCTGCGCGGCTACGCGCAAACGAACTACGCCGCCAAATCTTGGCGGGCTGAGCGCCGCGTCTGCGCCCGCATCGAAGCGACGGAAATGGGGCTCGATATTCGCTATGTCGTCACCAGCATTGCAAATGGCTCGCCCGAGCATGTCTACGACGCGCTCTATTGCGCGCGCGGCCAGATGGAAAATCTGATCAAATTGCACAAGAGCCAGCTGGCGTCGGATCGCACCTCCTGTCGGGCGCCGCTCGCCAATCAGATGCGGCTCTTCCTGCATACAGCCGCCTATTGGCTGATGCTCGAACTGCGCGACGCCATTCCAAAACCCCATCCGCTCGCCGTCGCCGAATTTGCCACCTTGCGCGAGAAGCTGCTCAAGATCGGCGCGCGCATTGTCGAGACCGCAAGCCGCATCAGGCTTGCGCTCGCAAGCGCCTGCCCACAAGCCGAGCTATTCCGACGTCTGGCCAGCGCGTTACAGCCGGCAGGACCGTGAACGACGGGGCAGAGACCGCGTCCGCAAGCCCCAGAGAGCCCGTCCTTTCAACTCCAACGCGTTCCAAAAGTGTAGAAATTACTCAGCGATCAACCGCAAAGCGGACGCGCGTCCGCGATCATACCGCGGAAAAAACTCGGGAAAGACCGTCGGCTGGCTGAATAGGACGGGTTAGTTCGAAAAGCATTAGTTGCTGAAACAGGGTCCATCAATCACGGTCCAATCACAATCCCCCCAATGGATCAAAGCTGGGGAAGCCAGCCTAGCAGTGCAAATCAGGGGCAGCCGACTCCCCTGTTGAGCGTTGCAAATGGAATGCGTCTAAGCAGAATTCATTTTCTGCTGACGTTAGGCTTCTCGCCAAGTTCGTAATATTACTTAGAAATTGCGCTTCTCATGCAACCATAAGTCGGTCCGCGCATCTCTAGAAATCAGCGAGCCGAGGCGCTGGGGGCGAGGCAGCAGCGCCGACCCGTGACTGATCAACTTTTAGCCGGATTGATCAACTCTCCTTTTTTGGTTTGCATCAGAAAGGAGCTCTGATGAAATTCTTTGCTTGTGTTGCGCTTGTCGCAACGTCCGCCCTTTCCTTCAGTGGTTGCTACACCTCTCAAGACCGAGCGTTCGGCGGCGCTGCTATTGGCGGCCTTGGCGGCGCCGGGATAGGCGCTCTCGCTTCTGGCGGGCGAGCGGGTGGAACTCTCGCCGGCGCGGCGGTCGGCGCGGCGAGTGGGGCTGCGGTGGGCGCGCTGACTGCTCCTCCGCCTCCGCCGTATTACTACTGATGTCGCGTGGACGCCGAACGCAGAACATCTCGCAGTCTAGCAGTGGTGAGGGCGTTCTCCAGCCCTCACGCAGAAAAAAGCCCGGTCGTCGTCGGCCGGGCTGGAGAGATTTGGAGATTGGATTCGCGCATCGGCGCGTGAGGCCCCGATACAGGCGCTATCTTAGGCGCGCGGAGCAGTCGACGCAAGCGGCAAGGTGGCGATGCGGGAGCCACGTCGCCGAGAAGAAGGTCAAAGGCGGAGCAGCCGCAAAGCGCCCGCGCACATCTCGTCGGGGGCGTCTCACAAAAAGCGCTCAGAAGCTCGCTTGCCTCTGCGCGCTGCCATGTCTGCGTCTTCCGCCTCTTCGAGGCAGGGGCGCGATAGCGAACGACTCCGGCATCGCGCAAGTCCAGCAGCCGATCCATTTCCCAAGGCCCTCGTCGCGACGGCTATGCTGACGCACCACAGCAAAGATCGCCTGCCTCGCCAGGCGACGCCGGAACAATCGAGTGGAATTACGCGTTGAAAAAAGGGACGTAGTCCTTCGCGGCTCACCGCCCCCCAAAACATCGTTCCAAGGGTGCGCCCATGCGTAAGAGTTTAAAATCCGGCATGGCCGGCGCGTTGTGCGGGCTAATGGCGCTTTCGGCGATGCCGACGGAAGTTCTAGCCGGCCCGATGAGCATGGCCTCGCCCGCCGATATCGGCCTGACGGCTCCTATCGAGACAATCCACTACCGGCGCCAACGCCATCGTCATTATGTGCGTTACTACCATCCGCGTCGCTATTACCGTCGAGGCTACGGTTATCGCTATGATCCGGCTGGAGCGATGTTCGCCGCCGCAGCGCTCGGAATAATGGGCGCGGGCATCGCCGCCGCCACGGCGCCCCGCTACTACGGCTGGGGCTATCCTTATGGCGGGTGGGGCTGGGGCTATCCCTATGGCGGCTGGTGGTGATGACAAGAAGCGCTAAAAGTAACGCACCCACGTTGACGAAGACGCAAGCCGAGCGGCTCGCTCGGATCGTCTGGCCTTAGCGGCAGTCGGCGGTGAAGCGGTCAACCTCACTCCGCTCGCGTGTGTCGCTAGCTTGGCGACCTACGGACGGGCCGCCGTGCTTCGTCTCCGGTGTAGCGCCTCATAGGCGGCGGTCTGCTGCGTTTGCCTCGCGATTCGAATCCAAAGCGGCTCGACCGCACTACCATCATTACGACGCAAATCCGGGCTCACTCGTCATGTGACGCGAAGGCGATCTCTCCAAAGCCGACCAATAGTGTCAATCAAGGACACGCGAATGCAAAGCATCATATTGATAGCTCCGCCAAGAAGCGCTTGTGTCGGCATCAATTCTCACCGCCTCCTTGCCGCTCTATGGCTGCTATACGCGACGGAACGCGCATTGGGCGGAGGGGTCATAGGCGCTCTTGGCGGCGCTGGCATTGGTGCACTGGCCTCAGGCGGCGCCGCGGTCGGAGCAGCGGCTGGCGGTCTGGTCGGCATAGCGACGACGCCGGTTCCACGCTACTCCCGCCGTCATCATTATTGACGGCAAGCGCCGACCACACATAAAAGAGCCCGATCGTCGCCGGCCGGGTATGATTGGCAGGTAATCACGAGAGGGATGACATGGCGAAAAAAAATTTGACCGACTACATGCAAGAAAGACTTGTGGGCGCTCGCCGGAATCTGGCCTTGGCCGCAATCGATTTCTCGATCCCAGACGAAAAAATCCTTGAACTCCGAGAGTCAGTTCGTCGTGAAGCCTCAGACATTCAACGCCTCAAAAAGAAAAAGAGCTTTCTGGGTTTCTTGGGGATCTGACGGTAGGCCGCCGCTATCCTCGCCGAATTGTCTATGAGCATTGAACCGGGTCCCCAAATCGGCGCCCAAAAGGGACCCCTTTCACCTGCGCCTTTTTTGCCATTGTCGGCCGCGAGATGCGCCGCAAAACCGAGCCGCTTGGCATGACGCCGCCGTCGACGGATCAGCGCCAGATCTTTGGGCGAAACGTATACTGCGGGCCAATTGCCGCCGGATCTGTTGGCGGATCGAACAGCGCGGCGCGGGCCTGAGACGAAATGATTCCATGCTTCTTCATCGCCGGGTCCTTTGCTGTGCAATCTTTTGTTCACCCAGCGTTGCGCTTGTCGCTATTTTCAATGCCTCGGTATCTGCGCAACTCCGTCGACACGATAGCCTCGAATTCCCATCAGCGCCTTAGGATAGGATTTTGAGCGCCAAGTGACATGGGGAGGAATGTCCTCGATGGACGATGAAGCACCAAAAAAGACCGTGTTGGTGACTGGGGCTACTTCAGGTATCGGCTTGGCGTGCGCGGAACGTCTGGCGGATGCCGGCTGGCGCGTCTTTGGCACCGGGCGAACCGTTAGCGAGTACAAATCCACGCGCGGCGTTGAGATGATTCGAATGGATGTTGATGACGAAGAGTCGGTCAACACCGGAGTCGCGGACGTGCTCGCCAAGGCAGGTCGGCTGGATGCGGTCGTGAACAACGCTGGTTTTTCTATGATGGGCGCTGTGGAGGATACTTCGATTGAAGAGGCGAAAGCCCAATTAGAAACGAACTTCTTCGGAGTCCTGCGGGTGTGTCGGGCAGCCTTACCTGCTCTGCGGGCTGCAGGAGGCGGCCATATTGTCAATATAAGCTCGTTGGGCGGTGTTGTAGGCTTGCCTTTCAGTGGGCTTTATAGCGCGAGCAAGTTTGCTCTAGAGGGACTAAGCGAAAGCATGCGGCTGGAAACGCGTCCGTTCGGAATAAGGGTCGTCTTAGTCGAACCAGGAGACTTCCGCACTCGGACCACGGCAAACCGCCGCGTCACCGCTGCGGCTGAACAAGGCGTATATCGGGACGCATTTTCAAAATCGAAGCGTAAGCAAGATCACGACGAAAGTACTGCGTCGTCTCCTGAACCAGTTGCTCGCCTAGTCGAAGGAATTCTCAACAATCCCAATCCCAAGATGCGCTATTCGGTAGCGATGATTGGGCAGCGGATTGTTGTTCCACTAAAGCGCCTGCTTCCACAAAAAATCTTCGAAAGGCTTTTCCGGCTGGTTATGGAAGTCTAGACCTTATGTTCGCCCGAAGAAGGCATTGGCGGCCCGCCCCACTGCATGTCCCTAGTCGAGGATTGCGCCGGGCTGGCCGGCGCCGAGCCTCAGACATGGGGGACGGGCCTGATGAATAATATTCTGTTCGTGGGACTGGATGTCCATAAGGCGACGATCGCTGTCGCGGTCGCAGAAGGTGCACGCGGCGGGGAAGTCCGCGAACTCGGCAACTTTCTCAATCATCCCGATCACATCCGCAAATTGATTGAGCGCCTGGCGAAAGGCGGCCGTCCCTTGTCATTCTGCTACGAGGCCGGGCCATGCGGCTATGGCCTTTATCGTCACTTGGCGGCCCTTGGCCACGAATGCACGGTGGTGGCGCCGTCTCTTATTCCCGTGAAGGCGGGAGATCGGGTCAAGACCGATCGCCGGGACGCGGTGATGTTGGCCAGACTTCATCGCGCCGGCGAACTGACCGCGGTGTGTGTTCCAGATGACGCCCACGAGGCCATGCGGGGACTTGATCCGCGCGCGCTCGATCGTGGTGCGGGCCTTGGGCAAGGCGCGACAGCATTTGCAGGGTTTTCTCCTCCGACATGGGCGCATTTATGCCGGCAAGAAAGGCTGGACCCTGGCCTATCCTCGCTGGCTGACGACGGTCCGATTCGACCACGCCGCCCAGCAACTGGTGCTTCAGAATTACATTCACGCTGTCACTGACGCTGAATCGAGGGTCGAGCGCCTGACGCAGCAGATCGGGAACCTGGCGCAAAACTGGTCGCACGCTCCCGTGGTCGCCGCGGTGCAAGCTATGCGAGGCGTGGCTTTCATCGTCGCCGTAACGCTTGTCGCGGAGGTCGGCGATTTCAGCCGCTTCGCCAATCCTCGACAGTTGATGGCCTATCTCGGCCTGGTTCCTTCTGAGCATTCCAGCGGACGAACAGTGCATCGAGCCGGAATCACCAAAGCCGGAAACGCCTTGGCGCGACGGGCCTTGGTTGAAGGCGCTTGGACGCATCGCATGCAGGCGCGCGTCAGTCGCAAGCTGCACGACCGTATCGAGGGCTTACCGCAAACCGTTCGCGATATCGCCTGGAAGGCGCAAGTCCGGCTTTACACCCGCTACCGTCGTCTCGCTGCGACCGGTAAGCCCAAGGTCGTAGTCACGACGGCTGTCGCTCGCGAGATGCTTGGGTTCGTTTGGGCGATCGCCAACACCGTCCAGGCGACCGGCGCGGCTTAACGTCTGCCAAAATATTGCCCACCGCCGGAGGCGGGGCGCAAGCCCATCGCCGGGCAAAGAGAAGAGCAAATTCAGAGGCCGCGCGCGCGTCGCTGGGCGTTTACCTTCGCAACTGCCGCCTACAATTTGATCCGGCTGCCGAAGCTGATGGAGGCGACACGAGCGCGATGGGCACGGCCATCAGCTCGCTTACTCATTTGGCTCAACTTGAACCGATTGAAGGTCCGCCAACCTGATCAGTTCTTAGTCTGGGTTCTCAGGCTTGCAGTGCCCGCATCCCGTGACGTTCTTGACGCCAGATCCGCGAGCGATTTCGAACGCTCGTTCGCTATTTGGATGTGGGCCGAGCCATGTCGTAGCGAGATTTGTCTTTAGCCCTGGCCTTCGCTGACCCTTACCTTCATTGCAGTGAGGACAAGAACCTCTGTGAACCGTCGCCGACTGATGAGTCGGAGCCAAGAAAACATAAAAGTTCATGGCCGGCTTCTCCGCAATTGCCGCCAGCGGCTCACGTCCGTGGCTATTTCGCCTCACGTGCAAGGGTTCCGCCACTCAAAGCTTAGCAAATTACGCGTCGCGGGACGAGCGCTCGCGAGGTTCTTATTGGCTGCGCGTCTTTGGCCGCGGCCTGTGTGCAGTGGTTTCACTCAGCATTTCGGGAGGAGCTTCAGCGGCTTGCCGGGGTTATTGGCCAGCCGCGTCGACAATCCCGTTTGTCATCGCCTCAAAGTGCGGCGCGGCCGTCGTCGCCATTACGCTGAAAGAGCGCCGCCTCGCGCTTGAATGGATTCCTGCATAGCCGCGACCTCTCCCCCGTCGCTTCGCCGGCGAACTTTCGAACCGCTTCAAAAGTCCAGCTTCCGCCAAGATCAGGATCTGCCTGTTTTTTCATGGCGGATGCCTGCCTGCCTAATTCCGTCAAGCTCCCTTTGACGGCATGACTCAATGGCCGACAGTGGCGCATATTCACTCAGCGGCGGAATGCGCTCGCGCACACAGCCGCTTGGTCGAGCCGCCATCGGGGTCGGCGACGCTGATCCGGTGCTGATTTTGCGAGTTGGTGCGCCAGAATCAGCCTCGAGCGGATCCCTCAGGCGGCCAGAAAGATTTCGAACAACGCTAAGCTGGGCCGTCGTAGCGTTCGCGCAGCGGCAGCTTGCGCCACTCTCGTTCCGCATCACGATCCGTGCTGTCCCGCCCACGCCAGCATGCGCGCGCTGCGAACTTCAAGCGGGCGGAGTGGGGTGCACGAAACAAAGTCCGATAGCTTTGGCGTTGTCGCGCAAGACGGCGATCGCGTGCGCCCATTGACCTGCCGGCGCGATTTGCCGCCATCCACGACGGCGTCGCCGGGCTCCCAATCGATCGCGCGCTTATCGAGGCCCTCGTGTTGACACGCGCAGAGAGAAGCGGGTTGTGGGAACGAAAGGCCGTTGAACCTGCTCTACCAATCCCGAGCGCTGCATGATGAGCATTCTGGGGGACGGCGTATACGTCTAATGCAAGGCGCTACTGGCGGTAAGTATAGTCACCGCGCCGATCCTCTTCATACTGCTCATATCTGCATCGGCATGGCGCGCGAGCACTGTCGCGTTCATAGCGGTAGTCGTAATTGGGGCTCGGATCATGGTAGCCGGGCGAGGCTGCATAGCTTCCCTGCCACTCTGATTGCCGCCCAGCACAGGCCCCAAGCGCTGAAGCCATGAAGACGAATAGGACGCTTCGTAAAATCACACGCATGACACGAACTCACCGTCTCAACACATAAGCACGCAGCTTGTGCTCCTGAGAATTAACGATGAGTTAAAGTTGCGTTCGCGATGGCATCACCTCGCACATCGTCGCCGGCCGGGGCGGGAGGCGAAGACGAACCGCGCCGACCCGGATGGCCCCGGCGAGGGAAGGCGCGTGAAGCCGTCGACGCAAGCACGGGGACTTCGACCTACGGCGATTGCCGACAAGCTTCGTCTGCTAAGACATTGTTTTAAAAATGTACTATTTGTGTTGCCGGAGGAACAATACAAGGGCGACGGCATTTCTTCCACTCATCGACAGTTAAGGGGGGGGGAGAACCCGCTCCTGTAAAGGAGAGCATATGGCGACCGCAACTGAACGAATAAGCCGTTTGCTTCTGGACGCCCACGCAGTGGAGAAGCAAGCCAAGACAATGCTAGATGCCCTCGCCCGGCGGATTGAAAACTACCCAGACGTCAAAGAGCAAATCGAACGCCATTTCCGAGAAGGACGGGAACAGGCGGCCGCATTGCAGGGATATGTAGATCGGCACGCTGACGCCACGCCAAATTGGAAAGACTCGACTGGACAGTCCGTAGCCATGGGACAAGGTCTCAGCGGGGCGTTTGTCGGCGATAAGTTCGTCAAACGCGCTATGATAGAGATTTCATGCTATAATATTTTACTTGGCGCAGCCGCGGCCGTCGGGGACAGTGAAACGCGTGCAGTGTGCGAAGACATTCTGCGTCAAGAAGAGGCAATGGCAGAGTGGCTTAGGAAATATATCGCTTCCGCGACGATGGAGTATCTCGGTCGTGAAGAGATGCCCGACGGGGAAACGCCAACGCTTTCCAAGCCATAAAGCCGATCGGATCGGCCCAAATTCTTATCGATCGTAAGCACTCCAACACACGTGTCAGCGGCGACGAACCCTTGGATCACAACCGCAGAACGCCCCGCCGCTACATACCCGCTCGGGGCGTTCTGCGCCGGCAAGACCGAGGCCAAGCCCGCAAGATCCGGAGAGCCTAATCTCGCGAGTTTGACGTCACCTTGTGGGATGGTATCGCGCGCACGTGACGCACGAGCTTGTTCGCAGAGTCGGAAATCCTCAAAATCAGGCCAAGTCAGCCAAGCCCCGTTCGATCAATTCGCCGTCATTCCGCCGTCGACCGTCATGACGGCGCCAGTTACGAAAGACGCTTCATCGCTCAGCAGAAAAAGCGCCGCTTGGGCAACCTCCTTCGGCTCGCCGAAGCGGCCCAGCGGATATTTGGCTAGTCGACGGGCCTTGGCTTCCGGACTCGCGTCGCTTTGCAAAAGCATCGCTCCCATTTCGGTGGCGGCAACTGTTCCCGGCGCTAACGCGTTGACCCGTATTCCCCATTTGGCGTAGTCGATCGCCATCTGCCGCGCAAGATTGTTCACGGCGCCCTTGGACGCGCAATAGGCGGCCATATTCGGAATTCCGACCATGCCCGCAACCGACCCGATATGAACAATCGCGCCGCGGTTGCGCTCCATCATTCCGGCAAGACGGCCCTAGAGACAAGAAAGGCGCCCTTGACGTTGATCGTCATCATGCGATCCCATTGAGCCTCTTCAATTTCATGCACGGCCCCCAATGCGGCCACACCCGCGTTATTGACGAGACCATCGATCGGCCTAAGCGTCGCCTCTGTTTTTTAACTGCGTCGGAAACCGACTCCCAAGCCGTTACATCCGCGCCAATGCCCGAACGCCAAGGCGCCCTGCGCGCTTAGAGCGGCAGCCGCCCGTTCGGCGCGCACTGCGTCGATGTCGAGAATGGCGACCGCGGCGCCTTCATCGGCAAGAATTTGAGCATCGTGCGGTCGCTCGCTGGCAAGCCGATGTCGAGACCATTGGAGTTGTCAGGAGGCATTTTAAGGACGACGACGTTGCGAGAACGGGCGCGTGCTTCTTCCTCGCCGACGCCCAGCCAGCTCACCTCGTAATGCGTGTGAAGGAAATCCGGCCAGTCGGACGGCCGACAATTCGCGTCCTCGCCCATGATCGCGCCGAGGCGTAAGCGCCGCTCTTGCGAGCCTTGAACATTTCGATCGGCGGCTACGGCTATCGCCGCGTACATGTGCTGCTGCAGCGCGAAGGCTGGACCATCAACGTCAAGGAGGCCTACAGGATTTACAATGAGCTTGGTCTCGAATTACGCAAGAAGACGCCCAAGCGCCGAGTCAAAGCGAAGCTACGCGATGATCGGAAGCCGGCGACCGAACCGAACGAGAGGTGGGCAATGGACATTGTGCACGACCAGTTGGCGACCGGCAGAAAGAGCAGGGTGTTCACGGTCGTCGATACGTTCTCCCGCTGCTCTCCGATCGTCGATCCGCGCTTCAGCTATGGGGCCGAGGATGTCGTGCAGGCGCCGGAACGCGCGTGCGCCCGGATCGGCTACACGAAGATGATCCGCGTCGATCAGGGCTCGGAGTTTGTCCGCACGACATGAATCATTGGGCTTATGCGGGCGCTGGAAGAATATACGCAGCAGGCTCTCCCGCATGAGCACGCGATCGTGCAAAAGAATCTGGACCGCGTGATTGCACTGATTGTTGTCGCGACGGCGGAAATAGATGGCACTATAGGTCAAAAATTCTCCATCGGTGCGGCGGGGCTGAATTTCAGCGACTGTTCGTTGCAAAAATCGCGTGCAAAACGCGCTTCAATTCCTCTGTTTCAAAGCCTCGACGAACTGAGAAGGGCAGTACGAGAGAAGGCGGCGCATCGAGGAGACGCAGCGCGCCATATCTCTCATACCACTTGGCCGCGTCGTCGCTCTTCGCGTCGATCAACAGGCCACGCCGCCCACTTCTTGCGCGACCGTTATGCATCGTTCAGAAGCGCGCAGCAGCAACCGTCCGCCGAGCCCGCGTCCTTGCATGCTCCGATCGACGGCGAGCCGGCCGAGACGGTAGACGGGAATCTCATAGCGATTGAGGCCACGTTTCTCGACGGCGGGCGCCCGCCTAAATTCGATCGAGGCCCGACTGAGCGTGTAATGACCGAGGATGTGCGCGGGGGCGTCGCGCGGCGCCGCCACGAAGCATTTGGCGCCGCCGCCTTAGTGGTTCTCGCGCGCGTAGCGCTTCAGATAAACGTTGAGGTCATCATCGCCGCAGTCGAACGCGTCGCGATCATGACTCTTGTCGAGCGGGGCTTCCTTCCAGATGAAGGGCGTTATTCCAGGGTGAAGCCGGCCTTGGCGGCGCGAACGAGGCGCGCGGCCGGCTCGGGCGAATTTTCCAAAAGATCGAGCACGCGCAAGGAGTCGCGCTCCGACAGGCGCAGCTTAAGTGATGACTGCCTTGGCGCAGGCAGCGCGGCGCGCAGGATGAAACTGGTCAGGTCGAGCCGTTCGAGCGCGGCGGCGCGCGCCAGCACGGCCTTGTCCTCAGGTTTGAGACGCAGCCCGACCCGGCCGCTTTCGACATGTTCGCCGGGGCGTGGTCCACCTCTCGCCCAGCAATTCAATCGTACAAAGCAAGGGCTAGCCGGCGGCCCTGTACCTCGGCCTTATGTAGGATAATCTCTTCGCTGAAACAGAGTGTTGCGAGAGATATACAAGCCCGTCAGGGGCGGGGTCGCGCGTTCCATAATGGGGGTATGCGGCGCGGCCGTATAGTCCGAGCTTTGCAGCGGCAACCCGTCACGCACTTGATGCTGATTTAAGTGCTTCACGGGCCATCCGCCCTTCCCCCTAGCAGGGCCCTCGCCTCGGATAAAGACGCCAAATGCCCATTCCCCTCAGAAGGATGGGGCACATGCACGAACAGAACGTTCCCGGCGCGGTAACCGACATCGTCGATTCTTTGAAGGCTCCCGCGCAAGAGTCCAACAGCAACGCTCAAGTGCCAAACCGTAGGCAGTTGCCGCGGCTTTGTCTGGGTGAGCAGTAGAAGGTTGACGTTCTCTCCGCTATTCGATCGGCGAATGGGGCACAGTTGTGCCGCTCGCGCCCAAAGTTCGCGGCTGACTCGCGCTCCTATATACCCCACGCGCTGATCACATTCATCGTGATCGCTTTGATCATGGGCGGGGTAATGCTGTTGCTGCAGCGCTGAGGGCTCGCTATACCTCCGACGGAGTTCGTCCTGATTGAGGCTCGATCTAATCCCGGCCAAAGCGAGCGGAACACGGTGATGCATAAAGCGGCCGTGACGCCCAGGAGAGGCTACAATGAACTATAGAACCAAGATGGGAATTGCCTTGGGAATTGCGGTTTCTGCCGGGCTCACATCATTTATGCTCGCCTTGCTCCTGCTGGCGCTGGCGGGGTTTCTAATTATCTGGGGTAAAGAACCCAAGCGCACGGAGGCATTTGTGGAGGGGTTGCCCTTCGGCAATTACCTTCTCAAGGCATTGGCTCAATTAGATTCGATTATTTCGTCGCGGGAAAATTGATCAGCCTGGCGCGCCTTGTAGTAAGGGGTCGTTTTCCTTGGGGGAACCGCTGCTCCGACGTTCGCCGATGAGATCGCGCCGCCATGTGGCGGGCTACTCGCTCGCCGCCTGGATCACCGAGTGGTGAATTAGCAGCTTTTGCCGATCCGCCTGCCTGGCTTCAAGAAACGCCCCGGAGTGATCGCGTGCTGAAACAGAGTTAGCGGGCGCCGCAAAGCAGTCCGCTTTCTGACGAGCGCGGCCGGCGCTCTCGGAGCGGGGGATGTTGTCTCCAATGCAAGCAACCGCAACCGGCCGGGAAACTTTAATGCTATGCTGCCGCCAGGTGCGGACGCTTGGTACAAACTGCAACGAAGTCACAATGGTGAAATTGGGCATTTTCGCGACGCTGGAGGCGACGATCGGCAGGGGCACGAGGTCGCGGCGTTCTTGAAATCGGCGCTGCCGCTTGTGGAAGCGGAGCCTGGCACAGTGTCTTGGTTCGCGATCCGAGGGTCACCCACCACTTTCGCCATTTTCGACGTCTTCAATGACGAAACTGGCAGAGACGCTCATCTTGCTGGGGAAGTCGCTAAAGCGCTCATGGCGAAGGCGCCGGAGCTTTTTGCGCAGCCGCCCAAAATCGGGAAGGTCGACGTGTTAGCGGCAAAGCTGGGCTAACAAAAAACGCGCCGCGGATGCGGCCAGGGCGTTTAAGCGCATGCGATGCGCCGCTTTATTCCGTCGGCACGTTCAATTTGACCGGGAGATGTGTGCGGATCGCATTGACGATTTTTTGCGTGGCGGCTTCGGCTTCGTTCGCGCGTCGTATCGATGCGGCCAATTCCGCTTCCCGCCCGGCAAGTTGTGACTGCAGATGTTCAAGTTGACCGCGCATCTGCTCGGCGGCGGCCATCATTTGCTCGATTTGAGCCTCGGCCAAATGCAGCATCGTCTCGGCGCGTTCGGCGCGGAGCTCTGCAGGCCCCAACTGCTCCTGGATCTCTTTGGCGATTTCCCGCTCACGCAGGAGCGCATGAGCCGCTTGCTCCTCTGACGCCCTAATCGCCGCCGCTGCTTCCGCTACAAGGCTGAGCGCGACGGCGGCGAGGTCCGATGGCGTATCCTGAGCGAACTCGTTCATCGACTGGCCCCAATGGCTTTACTTAATCCATAGCGTCACACTATTCGCTCTGCGACAAGAGTCCGCCACGAATTTCAGTCGATGACCATACTGCTTTGCAGCACAGCCAAGCGCCACCGCTCCTAGAGCAGCGCAGCGCTCCAGCTAAATTTGACGCTCCCCTTCCGTATGATGGTCTCCACCGACTTGAAACAACACTCACCAGCCCTATTGCCAGTCTGAACGGTTATTTCTTGAGGAGAACATTCCATGAAGCGAATCATGATTGCAGCGCTTGGTGCGGTTCTGTTCTCTCCCGGTGCTTTCGCCGATGCGAAGCTGACCGATGCAGAGGTTGCACAGGTCAAACGAGCGCTCGCTGCCTGGGGTTGCGAAGGCGGAAAATACGAGAAGGAATCGGAAGCGTCAGGCGTTCTGGAGGCAGAGGACGTAAAATGCAAGGGCGGCCAATACGACTTCCGCCTCGACAAGGACTTCAACGTTCTCGCGATCACCAGGGATTGACTCTACGGCCGACGTCGAGCCGGAAGTTACTGAGGAAAGTGTGGCGGCAAGCGATTTCGCGAGTGCAGGCGTGTCCTTTTCGCCGTTTTGCCAATTCCACGGCGGCAGCTCGTCGAGGCGATGCGCTGAATACGTGGCGATGCACGCAAGGACACGGGCGGAGCCGTTCGCGGCCCATAATAAATGTCATCCGACGCATGCTGCGCAGCTTGCTTCACTCTTGAAGCCGACTTAGTGCGCAGCTTCGCGCCTCCCCCGATCTCAATAGAGGCGGCTCACACAGGAGGGATCCCGTTCACGACGCTGCCGTGCATCATTTATCGCCGTCCTCTTCGACATATCCGTCGCGCTGCAAGATCATGGTTCAGCTCGGCGCATGCGACGCTGGAATTTAGAAAGGTCTGCGTCCTCGCCTGGAGGACGAGGATCCGCTGCCATTTCCCAATAGCTCCAAGGCATCCTCCGCGATTTCCTCGAGTCCGTCCTGCCCATCGTCTTCACCAGCGACAGCAAGCACAGCCCGCATCAGCGCAGTTCGATCGAGACTTATCCCGCGATCAGCGGCCATTCGATTGGCGACGCGGAAGGCCTCGTCTATTAAATCTCGATGCATGCCGGCTCCTTCCACTTTTTTTAAATGCTCGCTTGGATAGAAGCCCAACTGGAATCGCCTCTAGTCAAATAAGGCGCTGTGAACCCCTCCTCAACGGTGGCGGTCTTCGCCTCATCGGACAGCGCTGCAATCTTCGTTGCGCGGCGGGCGCCGCCCGATTTGCCTCTCGTGATGCGCGGCGGCTTCAAGTGTCGGTCTTCAATTTTTTGCGCGACTTGCGTGGAAACTCCGTCCGCCAGCCATATCCACTCCGCGACGTGCTCGTCGCGCTCAAGAGCGCTCGGTCGGCGCCCTGCCACGCTCGCCTCGGCGTGCCTCGGAGCTAATTTGCGGCATTGCCTCTCGAAACGACGTTTTTGCAGCTATCTCGTCCGCGGTTCACAGCCGCGGGCTTTTTCCGGTCAGCAGCCAAAAGCAGCTCAGGCGAAGCTGACGGCACATGCCTGGCCTCAACATGAAATGAGGTCCTTGGGCAGCCACACCTCACCTGTCCGAAGGACGAAAGCGCGGCGCTTTATGCTGTCTCTGGTGTGGCTCCGCTCGCCAAATCGGGCGGATCCTATCGTTGGATGAGATGACGCAGGCCTGTCGCTATTTTCTTCGCTAACATCATGCCCCTCAGGCCTCAGATCTCTCGCTTGATGCGTCCGACCGTCTCAGCGTCTCCGTGTCCGCTTAGCGCCCAACGGCGGAAGGTTCCGCGCAGTCCACGATGAGCCTTATTCGGCCCAAGGGCGTGGAATGCCTGCGGCTAAGCGTGAAAACAACCATTCTGGAGTTCGGTCTTTGCCTTCAGCTTCTTCACGCAAGAGGCGTTGATGGTGTTCCAGCGACGCAAGCGTTTCGATGAACGCATTCAGCAAGCGCAGAGCGTCTTCGGTCTGGCGATGTTCCACCTGAAGCCGGATAATGCTCTCGTTGACGAGCGACGATAAGTTTCGCGTTGGCGACGTGCCAAGTTGCTCTGTCGAGTTCCGTCTCGCGCTTTCCCAGCAAGGCCGAGATGTGGCTCTTCCACATCTCGCCATTTTTCGGACCTGAAACCTGAGCTAACGCCAATTGCAGGAGTAGCAGCGCCATTTCGTTAGGAAGTGGCTCACGGATAATGGTTTGGAGCGAGTGATGAATGGCTTCGTCCAGCGTGCTCTGGAGCCTCAACTCATCCTGCACTGCTCCTTTTCGCGAAGCTCTAGCATTGCAGCCTCCTTTTCTCAGAGGTTTTTGAGTAAGTAGTTGCCTCTAAGTATTTTTTCTAGTCTTTCTTGAGCAGTGGGCTCTTAGGATCGTGCCGGTGGAGCCGACTCGAGGGGCTGCTCGATCGAGAGCGCGCCGGCGTCATGCTTTCGCAAGCGATTGCAAGCGTCCGGCCCGAGGTGTTTCGAAACGTCGAAAAGCTCGGCGTCCAGGGCATTGTGTCGAAGCGCGCCGAAAAGCCTAACCCTCGCGGCCGAACAGGCCAATTGGCGCAGGATCAAATCTGCGCAGTCGCGGTGAAATGACGCTCCTGCGCTTCATGTCTTGACTCTACGCATCCGAAGGTGCGGCGCGTCTTCGCCTTGAAAGACGAGGAACGGCGTCGCGCTCGCCTGTCTATTTCGAGGATGCGAGCTGACGCGGGCTCGTCAATCGGCGTTCGGGCGCCGACGTTAAGGCGCTAGCGCAGCTGTGACATCACGAGCACCTATTTTTTAAGAAAGTTGCAAGACGATCGTTCGGGGCTAGGCGAGCGCCCGAAAGGGCGCAGCTCAAATGGAGTCGCCCATGCAACGCATTGTCTCAAGTCTCAGATTGTTTGCTGTCGCTTCTGCGGTTCGCGTCCTTGGAGAATTACCCGCGCGTCTTCTACGACGTGCAAGGACTGCTCCCGAGGCATTTGTCGACGCGATAGAACGCCTTGCGAAGTACTAAGCGACACGCGAGTTGGTCCGGGTCGGGCGTTCTCTTGACCTCACGCAGAAAAGGCCCGGTAGTCGCCGGCCGGGCAGGCGTGGCGGCTTGTCTGAATGCGCTCACGCGGTATCTAAGCGCCATCCGCGCCGGACGCCCTGGCGTGGCTAGTGTGGCGAGATCGAGGTCAACGGTCTCGCGCACCGACCTTGGGATAGGCCGATCCAACTCATCGGCCAGTCATCAAGCGTCGTGAATTATCTTCCACACTGCAAAAATGAGGAATGCTTAACAGGAGGATCTTTCAATGAACCGTAGAATTTTCGTCTTCGCGCTGGGACTTGGCGTTGCGGCTTTCGCAGCGCCCCGCGGCGCGCTCGCCGAGGATCATCTGGCCGAGGCAATCAGCCACACCAAGGAAGCGATCGACCACGGCAAACAAGGTCATGCGGATGTGTTGGTGACGCACGCCGAAGCCGCGCTCAAACACGCTGAAGCGGCGGAAAAAGCGAAGAAAAATGAGCACACCAAGGAAGGAATAACGCATCTCAAGGCGTCAATTGCAGAAGGCCAGAAAAAGGACGCTAAAGCCGCGACCGGACACGCCGAAGAGGCGTTGACCCATCTCGAAGCGGCTAAGAAATAATCCAAAGCCCGAAGACGCCCCGCCGTTATAATTACGGTCGGGGCGTTGAGTTGCGTCGACAGGACGAAGATCGACGCCAAGCATACGTAGGGCTCAGAGCCTATGGCTTAAATCCTAGCGCAGTGGCTTTGTGCCGAGTATCGCCGCTGGCGATTGGCGCTCCATCCGGGTCTGCTTCACTTTACGTGCACGCGTCGGGTTCGAACGGAAGCATTCGGGTACGCGGCAGCTCAATGCTTGCGTGGCCGTACATGGCGCGTTTTTGGTGTCCTTAGGCGATTGATTTGCCCCTCGACCTGGCCGCTGCTCAAGGGTTCTGCAAGCGCGTGGTCCCGGCTGCCGGCGCGCCATGTAGAGAAAATCTCTGAAGGACAGCGGTGAACTCAGCTTCAACGCCGAGCGCCGACGGTGTAGCGGCAAACCTTCTTGATCCATTTGGCGACGGTTCTGCGGTCGAGGCCAATCTGCGCAGCGAGGTCGATAAACGTCTTGCCGAGTCGTGTAGCAATTTGATTTGGTCAAATAAGAGCGTGATGCGCGCGGCCGCGTTCGCACCGCTGCTTGACGATCGCCGGGGAGATTTTCCTTCGAGAGCAACGTATAACCGTCAAGGGCAGACTTCTTCCTCAGCGAGGGGGCTCCTCGCGATAAAATATATGGGTGGCTGATTCCGCGTTGACGCTGTCAATGGGAGGGCTGCATAAAGCATGCGGCGATGCGCCTAATTGACGCTAAGTTTGCTGGCGCCCAAAGTCCTCACATGACTCGCGTTCCCATTTCTGCTCCTATTGCCAACGCTGTGATCGCGTCCATTGTGTTCGCCGTTATCTTGGGCGGGCTGGTCTTGCTTTTTCAGCGTTGAGGCTTGGTGACTGGCTATAATGCCCTCTCAGTCGAGACTTGGTTTAAACGACTAGCAAAGCGGGAAGCTGGTCGCGACCCCGTCGGCGGCTGCCGTCGTGGCAGTGTTAGCGGTGCGCCTGGCGGCCGGCGAGCCTTCGCCAACTTGGCGCGCCCTCGTATGTATCAGTCAGCATTGAACCGGGACCCATATAAGCGTCCAAACGGAGCTCTGCCACATATTTGGTGCAGGGGTAATCAGGTTGCGCCGATGACGCGGACTTCGAGCAGATCGAGTTTTGCTCGCCCATACATTCGTCGCTTCGCGAGCTCGAGTTTAGTGATCTGCTGTGGGCCAGGCGGAAGCGATGGCGGCCCGAATGGCTGCCTCGTCCTTCACAACGCCGTTGGCGAAAGATGTGACGGGACTGGATTGGGCTGTTCGATCCAGGCGTCGAATTCCGCCTCGGCTTTCTTGTGGATCATTGTGTGGAAGGCGGCAATGACGGCGCGCTCTGACGAGCGGCGGAGCGCCATCTTCGATCGCCGCAATTGTTACTGGCTACGATTTGGAAAGCGTGTCGCTGCCCCTCGTCATCAGCCGCGCGATTGTTCGGGCGGGGAGGGAACACGGCGTAAACTTTCGGCGCCGTCCCTATCGGCGCAGCGTCGGCGGCCAGCCATTCGGAAACACGCAAACGTCCCCTGAACACTCCATTGCGGGTCGAGCCAGGCAAGATAGGGCTCAAGCGAGTTCTGGCGGGTTCGGAACACGTCCGAACGCTGACCGCGCAGAGCCCTGCACGCGAGGCCCCGGCTATGTCCGGTCTCGCGGACGATCTCTTTGATCGAGGCGTCGCGACGGCGCGCGCGAGAATGGCGGCGTTCGTTCTCTCCCGTCGAGGATAACCTTCGTATTGAATGCGTTCGGCTGTGGTGAGGAGATCAGGGTTGATGATCGCGGCGCGGATTCGGCGATCGGCTTGTGCACAGCGTCGGGAAAGGCGCGGCTGGCGTCCTCCCGCAAGTGCCAGCGGTCGGTAAGACCTGCGTCGCCTGTGGAGCGGATGGAGGCGACCGAGCGCGCCCTGATCGACATGCCCCGTCGGCAGGCGGCGTCCACTCGCACGTTGTAGTAGGTCCGCGTCAGGGCGAGGATACCGAGACAGGTTCGAAACCCCCGTTCGGGATGCCGGCGAGCGGCCATGATCTCCTCGAAAAGCGCGGCGGCCGACGGGCCGATTTTTTCGGCGGAGGCGCCGAGTCGACTCGGCGTTCAGGACGCATGGCGCCGGTGGGCGCTTGGCATGTGTTCGGGAAGCGTCGCATGGCCGCGCCGGTTCGGGGCGCGCAGATGGCTGGCGATGCGCTGGCCTTTGAAGAATATCTCGAGCGTTTTGTCGGCGACGCGCACGTCGACCAGTTCGCGGATCAATCGGAACGGCGCGGACCCCAATGGCCGTCGACCTCGATATGGTAATCGGGGGCGACGCGACAGCGCTTCCAAACGGCGAAGGCGTATGGCTCCTCCGGCAGCTCCTTCAGGGCGGGCCTGTCGATCGCAGCGAAAAGCTCGGCCCGGCTGGCATCGAAGCCCTTCATGAGGCGGGCGTTGATGTCATGGACGAGGTCGGCGATGGCGGCGTTGAGTTCGGCGAGACTGAAGAAGCGTCGATTGCGCAGCCTGGCGACGATCCATCGTTCGTCGATCAGGACCGATTGCTCGACCTTGGCCTTATCCTCCAGGTTTGTAGGGCCGCCAGGCGGGATCGCCGCGCCGTAATGATCGGCGGGTTCGAGATAGCTGCGGCCGTCCACTCTGCCGCGATTATCGGGGTGGAATTCGGAAAGGTAGCGATCATATCAGTGAAATCTATTGCGCGTCGAACAGTGCGGTGCGGTCTTTTTTCATTGTTCTTGTTTTTGCACAGGTGTCGGCACTCCGCAATGCTTGCCTTTCACGACAAAGCCGAACGCATGAAGTCCGCGCTCCAACGGCGACAGCTCCTCCCCGGGCGCTGTTCAGCGCCAGCGCGATGTATGCCGTCGCACCGTCCACCTCGCGGCCTCAGCACGGCGCCTCGGATTCACGCGTAATCCCAGTTTGCGCGTCACGCATCCGGTTTGAAAGATTCACAGTTGTCTTCCGAGGCTTTGCAGGCTCCATAGATAAACAGCCATGCCAAGCCAGCTAATGTTCCCCAGCCTATAATAATTTGTGGCCAGTGATCTCGAACAAACACAATAATTCTCACCTCTCCCAGCAAATGTTACCCGGCTCGACGCAAATCTGCTCCGATATGGGACGAGAGCGATGAGCCAATATCGTAGATCAATCGAAGTGCCATCTTCAATCGCTCACTCACGAGCGAATGAGAAAGGAACGCTGGATCGTCCCGTCTGAACACAAAAGCGCTCGGCCTCAATTCCGCGGTGGGGGCGTGTTTCAACAGTTCAGCGAGTGAACGGAAAGCTATGAGAAACTGTGAGTTGGTCCAAAGCACCAGCGATCGTTGCTCTGCGCGCGAGCTACTGAAAAATAACACGTTTTTCTACTTACTCCTGTCCCTCAATTTCGTTTAGATTTCGTGCCGTGACATGGAAATTGTGCCGAACATGGAGAACTTGTTGATTTCCACTACAACAAAGCTAAGCTGAGATGCGGCTTTCAGCGTACGGGGGGAAGGCGCAAAATGTTGGCAAGGCTACGTCGGCTCGTGATGAGCGCCATTATCGCCGTAGGCCTATTGGCCGCGCCGCTCGACAATCCACCCACACCGTTAGCCCTGATGGGGATCGGCCCCACCCTGGCGCATGCGCAGTGGCAATCAGCGGCGTGCCGCGCTGTCTGGGTGGCGGGACGCTGGGTGTATCGATGCGCTCGAACCGTCGGACCACGCGTCTGGGCATGGTGGTCGCATCCAAGGACGCAAGCCGGGGTTTTTACTGGGCTCGGCGTAGGAGTTCCGAGTTACCTTCTCGGCAACAGACCGCGCTCCGCGCATGCGCCGGGATATCATGCGCCGGGGTCTTACTACCAATACCGCTATTCCGGTCCGCGTCTTTCCCCTTATCAGGCAAACTGGCTTCGCTACCATGCCTATCGACAGCAGCAACTGGGCCGCAGATATGGCCCAGTGCAAATGCCTGGCGCGCGTTATCACTCCATGGGGGCCTATCGGAGCCCATATGGAGGGGCGTCGACCGGGCACAGCGGCGGCGGTGTGTTTTACGATCCGCCAAGATAGCGGCCATTGCGCGCCAATGGGCGAGTAATGATGGCACATTGAGTTCATCCACTTCCGAGTTTGGCCTCCACCTCCACCGCCACGCGAGCGGCAGAGTGAACCAAGGGTCCATCTAATCGCCGTCTAGCTCTCCCTCGTCGCTGTCTTCGTCCTCTTCGTCGCGTGGCCTTGTCGTCCTCTTCCGAAGGTTCACCTGTTCGCTGCGGTCGCACGCCGAGCATCGCCAGCCGTGCTCTTAATTCATCGCGTGCGCCTAGCGCCGCGGCGCGCAGCAAATGAGAATGCAAGTTAAGGGCGCCGATATTTTGAATATGGCTTCGTGATGCGCACATTTTGGTCCGTGTCCTGACCTGATGTGGTGGACGGCCCCCGCTCCCCGGCACGGATGTGCCAAAGTGTGGTCGTTTTCTGAGCGGCCATCGAGAGGAGCCATTCGCCATGCAGGTTACGACGATCGGGATTGACCTCGCAAAGCATGTTTTTCAGGTTCACGGTGTCGACGCCGATGGAAGTGTCGTTGTTCGCCGCAAATTGTGCCGGTCCGAGGTGATCAGGTTTTTCGTTAAGTTGCCTGCTGCTCTGATCGGGATGGAGGCCTGTGCGACGGCTCATTACTGGGCGCGGGAGCTCGAACGGCTCGGCCACACGTCCGCCTGATTCCGCCGTCTTATGTGAAGCCGTTTGGTGCGCCCCGAAGGCGCGTGTCACCAGTGGAGGAAGGTTCCACCCAGAGAGTTGTCGATTGATCTGGTAGCTGACGAGCAGTGTGGACGAGTAATCGGACGGACTGAAGCCTCGTGACAAAGGCCGCTTCGGGCGGCCGAGCGATCCAGCGGGCCGTAACGTGTGTGAAGCCTGAGCAGGCCTCGAAAGTTACGATGCGGATGCCGACTCGACCGAATGGCGGGGAAGGCCGCGCGAACAGGGAAGCATCGACGGATGCACCTGTCTGGTCCGCCGGGGTAATGGGCACGGCACGTTGGAAGGGTGACGCGGGTAATCGGGGGAGACCCGTCTGGATCGGAGGTCGCGGCTTCAACACCGCTTTCGGCGGTGGATCGGGCGGGAGTCGGACAGGGTCGTACGACCGTTGATGCTGGGTAATGCCGGCGGAGGAAAGGACCCTGACTTCTGGTGTGCTTTCGAAGATCGTGAGGAAGGGGTGATTGGCGATGAGCCTCGAAACGCCCGATAAGATCAGGAACCTTCAGAGAAAGCTGTATTGTAAAGCGAAGGCGGAGCCCGCTTTCCGCTTCTATTTGCTCTACGACAAGATTTGCCGCGAGGACATTCTACGACATGCCTATGCGCTGGCCCGCGCTAATGCGGGCGCGCCGGGCGTGGACGGGGTGACCTTCAAGCAGATCGACGCGTCGGGCGTGGACGCTTGGTTGGCGGGCTTGCGCGAGGAACTCGTCTCGAAGACGTATCGGCCCGATCCGGTGCGGCGGGTGACGATCCCGAAGCCGGGAGGCGGCGAACGTCCGCTCGGCATCCCGACGATCCGGGATCGGGTGGTTCAGACTGCCGCCAAGATCGTGCTGGAGCCGATCTTCGAGGCGGATTTCGAAGACTGCGCCTATGGCTATCGCCCGCGCCGCAGCGCGGTCGATGCGGTCAAGGAAACGCACCGGCTGATCTGCCGGGGTTATACCGACGTGGTAGACGCTGATTTGTCGAAATATTTCGACACGATCCCGCACTCGGACCTCCTCAGATCGGTGGCCCGACGCATTGTCGACCGGCATGTGCTGTGGCTGATCAAGCTATGGCTGAAAGCGCCGGTTGAACAGCGGGATGGCGACGGGACGCGCATGAGTGGAGGTAAGAGCAGCATCTGCGGCACGCCCCAGGGCGGCGTCGCAAGTCCATTGCTCGCCAACATTTACATGAATCGGTTCCTGAAGCATTGGCGTCTCACCGAACGCGGCGAAGCATTCCGCGCGCACGTCGTCTCTTACGCCGACGACTTCGTCATCCTCAGCCGCGGTCGCGCGGAAGAGGCGCTGGCGTGGACGAAGGCGGTGATGACGAAGCTCGGGCTAACACTCAACGAGGCGAAAACCTCGGTGAAGAACGCCCGACAGGAAAGCTTCGACTTCCTTGGCTATACGCTCGGACCCCGGCACTTTCCCAATGGTGGTCGCTGGTACCTGGGCGCGGCGCCGTCCAAGAAAAGCGTACAGCGGATCAAGGCAAAAGTCAGCGACCTGCTGACGCCGGGTAACAAGAGCTCATGGCCGCGAGTTTGTGAACGGCTTAATCGCCTTCTGGGTGGTTGGGCCGCATACTTCAGCCATGGTTCACTTGCACCGGCGTATCAGGCCGTTGATCGGCATGTCTACGACCGGGTATGCGGCTTTCTGCGCAAACGACACAAAGCGCCAGGACGTGGCACAAAACTGTTCCTTCGCGAGGCGGTCTGTGGGGAACAGGGGGTGCTACAACTGAACAGCGTGCGTAAAGTATCGCTGCCGTGTGCCTTATGATGAAGCCAGTCGGAAAGCCGGATGCGGGAAATCTGCACGTCCGGTTTGATGAGCGGGGAGAGGAAACGGAGCGCGTCAATACGCGCGACCGCGCCTCTCCTCGACTCTACTAAAGCGGCAGAAAAACGACGCCGCCGATGCTGAGGCGATCTGCGAGGCCGTTTCTTGCCCTTCGATGCGTTTCGTGCCGCTGAAAAGTGCGGAGCAACAGGGCGTGCTGGTGCTGCATAGGACCCGTGATCTCCTCATTCGACAACGGACAATGCTGGCGAACGCGCTTCGAGCGCTCTGGCGGAATTCGGCATCATCGAGAAACTCGGCGAGGCGGGCTTGGATGCGCTGCTTTTGCGGATTGAAACCGATGACGTCAGCGGCGTGCCCGAGATCGCTCGAGACGGCCTGCTGCCGCTAGAGCACGTTCGTCGTTTTCCGATTCTGCGCGGGATTCCCGAATCGGCTGAACAGTGATTCCTTCATTGCGACAGCGATGGAGGCGAAGCATGGCTCGGGCTTACAGCCAGGATTTGCGTGATCGCGTGATTGACGCCGCGTTGGCGGGATTGCCGGCTCGCCACGCTGCAGCGCGGTTTGGGATCGGCGACGCGACGGCGATCGTGTGGGTGCGGCGGGCGCGCCAGACGGGCGAGCGAACGGCGCGCAAGCAGGGGCAGCCGCGACGCTCGAAGCTCGATCCGCACCGCGACTATCTGCTGGGACTGATCAAGTCGACGCCGGATTTGACCATCAGCGAACTCTTGGGGCGGCTGCTCGCCGAGCGCGGCGTTAAGGCCAGTCGCGCGACGCTGTGGACGTTTCTCGACCGCTGCGGTCTGACATTCAAAAAAAGACCGCCCATGCGAGCGAGCAAAACCGGCCGGACATCATAAAGCGACGCCAAGACTGGTTCGATGGTCAGCTCGACCTCGATCCCGAGAGGCTCATCTTCATCGACGAGACTTGGGCGACGACGAACATGGCGCGCAAGAGCGGGCGCGCCCCGAAGGGCGAGAGGCTGCGCGCCAGCGTCCCGCATGGACATTGGAAAACGACGACCTTCGTCGCCGGCCTTCGCCACACGGGCTTAACGGCGCCTTTTGTCCTCGACGGACCGATCAACGGCCTCTGGTTCCAGGCCTATGTCGATCAGGTTCTCGTTCCGACGCTACGCAAAGGCGACATCGTCGTCATGGACAATCTCGGCAGCCACAAGGGCGCTGGCGTGCGCAAGGCGATCGAGGCGGCAGGCGCAACGCTGCTTTATCTCCCGCCCTACAGTCCGGATTTCAACCCGATCGAGATGGCCTTCTCGAAACTCAAAGCGCTGCTGCGAAAGGCCGCCGAGCGATCCGTCGACGCCCTCTGGGATAGGATCGCCGCCGTGCTCGAAGAGTTCACGGCGCAGGAATGCGCGAACTTCTTCGCCGCCGCAGGATATGAGCCGGTTTAGTGTGAATCCGCTCTAGCTGGACAGATTCGAGCGGCTCGGATTCGTGTGACCGAAATCGAGAAACGCATTCAGACCTGGCATCGGGCAAACCCCGTGAGTCGACGCCTGGAAACGATACCGGGCATCGGCCCAATCATCGCGAGCGCGATTGCCGCAACTGTAACCGACCCAGGATTGTTTGCGTCCGGATGGCAACTTTCCGCGTGGCTCGGTCTCGTGCCGCGACAGCATTCCAGTGGCGGCAAAGAGCGACTGCGCGGCATTACGAAGCAGGGCGATCCTTGCATTCGACGGCTGCTGATAATCGGGGCCACGTCCGTTCTACGGTTCGCGCGCGAGCGCGCCCCCACGGCCGGGTGAGAGACGGCGTTTATCGCACTGGAGCCGTTCCTGCGTGATCCGAACTGCCGATAGGCGTTCATCGAGATGGTCGAGGTGAAAATGGTGTGATGGCAATCGGTCGAACCGAGGAGCGGGACAATCCGATCAAAAGGGGACGGCGCATCGAAGCGCGATGAGCTGAATGGAATCCGATCCGCGAATTTCATCAGGGCCAGCGGTCATGAATGCCGCGTCGACAGGCCGGACACATGACTGCACCCGACCGCAGTCAGCGCAGCAAAAAAGCCTTGACCCGCGGGCGCCGTCCACACATGCGCCTTTGGAGTACTTTTCCGAATTTGACCAGCAGACTTGCGTGGCTTGCGATCCGAGCAGCTTGATAGAGCTGCGATGGATAAAGGGGTTCTCGTTGGGGATAGGAAACGAATAATTGCCGTCATAAATGACGGCGCTTTCGCAACAATCTCTGATCGAGCGCGAATGGCTCAGTCGAACAGATTTTGATGTCGATGACGCCGGGGTGATTATGATTGATCATAACGTTGACGTCGGGCGAATCTTTCAAAGGAACAATCGCGGACGGGACTTTGAGCAATAGAGTTGAGCGCGAGCGATGCCAGACATCGCCGCGAAGTTGCGTGAAACCTTCTCGCCGACGCCAATCTTTTGGCAGTTGGTCGAGGCCAATCGAGGAGAAATCGGTCCGTTCGGGAACATCATAGGTGACCATGACAAGATCGGGCAGGAGGGCTGGATCCTCGACGTGAACAAGCTTCTCCAGCACGCACAGGGATGGCGAACTCGCGCAATAGGTTACGGCGTGTCCTATGGTGTTCCACCGGCCATCAAAGAGCAGGCCATATCCACCGTCGAAATTGTTCGCATATTGCTTGGCCGACAGACGCCATAGCAGCATTAGGCCGCCGCGCCCCATGCGATCTTGCCGAGGATCGTTTCGATTACCCGTGCGCCCACATCCGTTTGGGCGACTACGAGCGGCGTTTCGCCCGAGAGTTCAGCCAAAGGCCGCCGCAGCCAATAATTGGCTTTGTCCTTGTCGCCGAATACATCCTCCGCCACGGTCTGAATTCGGAGAAGGCGGACCGCGCGATCAGACTCGTCCACGGTTAAAGGTTGGCGCTTCTCGGCGCGATGGCGGCGGGTGCGTTGTGGGATTACGAACATCTCGATTTCATTCTCGCTTAGACCCGCCTTGGAGAGCCCTTTGAGAGCGGACAAGGGAAGTCGGTTGCGGATCGCCAAGGCAAGATCGGCCTGCGAATGGACTGGCGCGCCAATCACCGCCGCCCCTCCAAGCTTGCGGGCGATCTCTTCGAAGATAGTCAGGGGCATCCTGGCATCCTTGCTGGTCCGGCAATCTGCCAGATATATACGCGGCATATTGCCGGGATACAAGCTTTCCCGTTCAGAATCAGGCCCTATTCATGAGCTTCCAGTTGATTGGAGGGCCAGGATAGATGTCAACGCGGATCAAAGACGACGGCGGGCAAACACGCCAGGGATTTTCTTGCCGGGCAAGCCAGCAGCCAGCGAAGAGATAGTTTATCCTGCTCCAGGGGGAGGTTGTCATCTTTCAAGAGCGTGCTGTGACGTGAGCAGGAGTCCAATCAGAAAACCATAAAAGTGCAGGTCGTGCCCCCAGCGATGGTGTAGCTGGTTGGAGCAAGACCGCTCGCAACGCGCTTTTCGTTGCGCCGTAGCGAGCGAGCGGCCTGCAGCGGGCATCGACGATTCGCCGAGTTGCGACACTCCAATGCAACTGAGAACGCCCGATGCGGATATTTTCCGCGAGATGATGGGTTTCGCCGCCGAGCGGTCGAATTAGATCGCGATCGGCGCGCTGGCCCGGGCGGCCTATCGCGAGAAAAGCGCTGAACGCCCGTCTTGAAGCGGGGCTGCCTTAAATTGACGCTTCGCGGGTAATCACGGCGCCCCCGTTGCCGAGGCGTTGAGAGCGCACGAAAGTGGCGTTCAGAAGTATTTGCGGAAGCGCGGCGATGATGCCAAATGCAAGAACTTCCGCGTTACCGTTGTGACGTTCACGTCTCGCACGCGTCAGAACACGGGTGCGCAATGCGACGACTATGCCGACGGCATCGCCCGCAAGGGCGCGCAGGGGCCGCGCGTAGTCTGATTTTCGTGAACGGCGTACGGTTGGGAGTTGGCGCTTTGGACGTGGTGCGACGCGCAGCCTCGTCGGCGCGCATTTTTTTAGCCGAAGTCGTGGGCCTTTTTCAGCCGCTCGCGCGCGACGTGCCTAATTGAATCGGTGCGCTAGCGCCCAATATTCTGGGTATGATCCGAGCTCCGATCGCTAATGCCGTGATCGCGTCAATCGTCATGGCCGAGATTTTGGGCGCCATGATGCTGTTGCTTCAGCGCTGAGGTTACGTTCCTATTCGACGGTCGAATCGGCTCCGGTCAAAGACAATGCGAACACGATGACGCACAGGGCAAGCGCGACTGTGACCCCGACAAGCGGCGCGGCGAGGTTTGGGAGTTTTTTGAGAAAGCACATGAACCGGTTCGCCTGAGAAAGTTCGGTATAGAGGTCCAGCCGTTAAAGAGCGTTGAAAGCCCACTAATACACTGGAGAGGGACAGCTCCAACTCGACTGTCTGCACTCAGCGCCGGCTTAAGCGTGCTCAAAACGACGGCGGTCGCACCGGTGTCATAGCTTCGCCGATCGCGGCCCCAGGTCGGCGACGTGCTCATCTGCGCTTCAGGGCGGTCAGCTCTGCACCTGTCACGCTTGCTTCCGCGCTTTAGCGCTAATCGGCTGGCTGGCGAAACCCTCTCAGAGAGATTCCTTTCCTTGTTGCCCCATGCCGCCGCAAGCTTTTCAGTTTCACGCGCAGCTCGTCACTATTAATAATCACCACGCCTGCTGCCTCGATCGTGGCGCTGCGCTGATGCGCGTTCCGAAATTGCCGCGGCATAGGCGAAACACGCTGCGTTGTCGCCGGCGCGTACTTCCTAACGCGGCGTCACGCTCGGATAGCGCTGCGTCCGTGGTCGACGTTGGCTCTTGCGGAATCTTGGGCGGCTTGAAATAGAGAATTAGCCTTGCCGAAACCGCGGCGTTCTCGGATTGCATCCTAGCCGCTCCTTTCTTGGCGCGCACACGTTCTTCCCGTGCAACGATGCGCTGGGTCGCCGCCGGGCGTTGAGGCGGTGCAGAAGGCCGACCCCTCGCGCCGGCAGGTCCGCTCTAGCGTCGGCGCAAGCAGGCGCGGACTCGTCAATCGCCTCTGGGATGAAAATGCAAAGGCAGATCGCGCGGGGGTGAAGCGGTAGGAGAGCGCCAGCAGGCGCTTCTATAGGCGGAGCAAGGTGCGCTGCGGCTTTACGCATCGTGGCCTTGTCGGACCCAACGCTTCGGCGCGTTTTAAGCGCGACAGTGAACTTCACAAAAGGCGGTTTATGGCCGAATAACTCGGCAGGGTGAGAGCGCCTTATAGGAGCTCTCGCCGTTAGTCCAACAGCGGGTGACTGTAACCACAAAAGTTCTGATGTGTATAAGTTTTGATTTAATCTGACGGACGGTGTTTTTAGCCACACGCGGGAGCCGTGGCGGGGGCGGAGTTGGTCGGGGTAGCGCAGCCCCCGCCACGGCGTCTCCAGGAGACACCGAAATGACCCAGGAACAGAAAATCATCCGCGCCAAGGCAGGCCTGCTCGAGCTGGCCAAGCAGCTTGGCAACGTCAGCCAGGCTTGCAAGATCATGGGTTACAGCCGCGACAGCTTTTATCGCTTCAAGGACCTTTATGACAAAGGCGGCGAACTGGCGCTGCAGGAACTGTCTCGCCGCAAGCCGTTGCTGAAGAACCGAGTGGCGCCCGAGACCGAGGCGGCGGTCGTCGCCATGGCGATCGACCAGCCGGCCTGGGGCCAGACGCGTGTCGCCAACGAGCTGGCCAAGAAAGGGATCAGCGTGTCGCCGTTCGGCGTGCGCTCGATCTGGCTGCGCCACGACCTCGCGACCATGAAACACCGGCTGAAGGCGCTCGAAGCCAAGATGGCGCAGGAGCAGCTGATCCTCACCGAGGCGCAGGTCGCCGCGCTGGAAAAGGCCAAGGCCGACAAAGAAGCGCATGGCGAGTTCGTATCCGAATGCCCCGGCTATTGCGGCGCGCAGGACACCTTCTACGTCGGCACGTTGAAAGGCGTCGGCCGCGTCTACCAGCAGACCTTCGTCGACACCCACGCCAAGGTTGGCTTCGCTAAGCTCTACGACCGCAAGACGCCGATCACCGCCGCCGATCTCTTGAACGACCGCGTCATTCCCTTCTACGAGGAGCACGGCATTCCGCTGCAACGCGTGCTCACCGATCGCGGAACCGAATATTGCGGCAACCCCGAGCGGCACGAATACGAGCTGTATCTCGCGGTCGAGGACATCGACCATACGCGCACCAAGGCGAAGAGCCCGCAAACCACTGATGTGATCGACAAGAGTTTATTTTTCGGATTTGGGTTATTCTCTCCCTGCGCACGGGTGACCGCGTGGCGAAGAGCAGGGCATGAGGTGAGAGCCCTGCCGCGCAGCCTTTATCGTCGCACCTCGTTTGCGGCGCCTGTGCGCACCCTTTTTGGGCCGCGAGGGTTCCATCCGGAGACAAAGCGGGCATAAGCCGTTTCGGCCTGCTCCACCCACCTCCGCTCCTCGTCTCGGCAACTCTTGATGTTGTAGGCGTGAGCTGCGCCCTTTTGGCCGCGCGCCGGCTTGAATCCTGCCCTGAGCTCGAGGTCGCGCAGCTTCTTCGCGTGCAGCGACGGACGCGCCCACACATAGCTCTCGCCCTTGGTCAAGAGATGCCAAATCACGATGGCGAGTTTGCGCGCGGTCGCGACGGCCGCTACATGCTGGCCGCGCCGGGCCCTGACCCGGAGAAAGAAAGCTCTCAAAGGACCCGGCGCGCGCGCCGCGGCCCAGGCGGCCTCTACGAGCATGCCGCGGGCATGACCGCGGCCTTGCTTGGTAATCCGGCCGTGATAAGCCGGCCCTGGTCCCGACTGCCGGACACTTGGGTTCAAGCCGAGGTAGCTGACAAGCTTCTGCGGTTCGCCGAAACGGGTCACATCGCCAACCGCAGCCACGATCGCAAGCGCCACCACCATGTCGACGCCCGGGATCGTCATCAGACGCTTGACGCCATCGTCCGAAAGAGCCGAGCGGGCCAGATCGCGTTCGATCACTTTCAGGTCCTCGCCCAGGCGGTCGAACTCGCGCAGATGCCGTTCGATCGCGAGGCGCTCATCCTCGGGCACGACCTGCTCGACGAGCCAGGCCCGGCCCTTAGGTCCGCAGAGATCTGCATGCGGGCAAGACGGGATGAGATAGGCATGCAAAATCGATTGTATGATGTTCTTGAGACGGGATCTCTGTCGGACAATCTGATTGCGACGCGTCACCTGACGGCGCAAGGCCTGCGTCGGTTCGTCGGGGATCCAAACTTCGGGCAGGAAGCCGCTGGCGTAGAGCTGAGCCAATACGCTCGCATCGATCGTATCGGTTTTGATCTTCGCGTGAGCGATCATGCGCACTTGCTTCGGGTTCGCGATCACGACCTTCTTGACATGCGGAGCGATAACCGCTGCGACAGCCGCTGCATTGCCCGTCGCCTCGATAACCACGGTGTCATCTTCCGAGAGTTTTTGCGCAAAGGCCGTCAGAAGCGCGCGTCGCATGTCAACGCGCCCTAGCCGCTTTAGCTTTCCGTCATCCCAAGCCACCGCTTCGGCGAAAGCTCGGTGAATGTCCAGTCCAATGATGCGCATGCCCAATCTCTCCCCTTTGCCTCGTTCAAAATGGGAGCTGGCGGGCAACACGACATCTACTGATCCGCGCTCGCGGCGCATCCGGGAAAGTCGCAGGGGCGGCCATGTAACGAGCTCGGGCTCTCAGCCCAATGTCTATCGGCGGCCTGCCCGCACCTTCGTGCTCCCGGCGCCCCTCGTCCCGGATGGGCTCACCATACGCCGTTCCCAAAAAGAAAACAGCCGGACGAAAAGGCGCCAGGAATCACATACCGGATAACGGCATCGTCGAGCGTTTCCACAAGACCATGCTCGACGAATTCTATCGCATCGCTTTCCGCAAGACGGTTTATGCGACGATCGATGAGCTGCAGGCCGATCTCGACCTGTGGATGCGCGCGTTCAACGAAATCCGTCCGCATCAGGGCAAATGGTGCTTCGGCAAGACACCGATGCAAACCTTCATTGACGCGTTGCCGCTGGCGCGCGAAAAATCAGGTCATCTTCAGGCAAACGAGGAGAGCAACGCCGCCTGAAACGACATCCGCCAACTCAGGCCGTCTGTCAGATCAAATATCAACTTGTACATCTGATGCGGTCGGAGATTTTCTACACAGAAAAATAAAGTTTGCTCCCAAGCGCGAGGTCGGCCCTTGTAAGATCGACGACGCCAACCCTAATCTTGGTTCGCTTCACGTCGCTCGCTAAACCGAGCCGCTAAAGCGATGCAGGCAAACAAGGATCAAGACGTCGATGCGACCGCCGATTCGTCCGTTTATTACGGAACACAAGGGTCGCTTGCCGAAATCTCGCGCATCGAAGCCGTTAGATAATGGCGATGCTGAGAACGCCGGCCGGGATCCAGCTCTTGGTGATCCAAACAGCCTCGCGACATCGCCGACTGAACAGGATGCCGCATATGCGGCGGCGCTCGAAGCGGCGGATGCGATTTTCGGGGGTAAGGCAGTACAACGTCCCGAAGTGAATTCGACGTCAAAACCTTCTCCTGGGCGCGTGCTTCCGGACCTTCTTCAACAAAAGACCCTCGCGTCTCTTCCAGCGACTCCTGCGAACAGACCCCCCCGTGCACCTCAAGCTCCGGAAATTGCAAATCCCAGTCCCCTCAAAAGCGAAAACGGCGACGCGGCCGCCACTAGCTTCGCGCCCGACTGTGGGCAAGCAGCAAGCGACAGAACTCGAAATCGCGGCCGAAATGTCACGTCACGCTCTCAGCGCGACAAGAAAGAATAGATTCTCAAGCTCGAGTCCAAGGCCGGAGAGAACGGAAACGCCAGTTAGGCTGCTCGATGATCACTGTTCGGGAAGACACTCATGCGTGGCTGTGACGCCCTAGACGACGGACTTGTCCCGCGCCCTCAAGCGAATTTTACGGTGGCTGCAACGCGGGAAAGACCGTCGCTTGCAACTGTGCTGATTTGTTTTTTTCAAATGTGTGGACATCCAGGCGGGCTCGGTTAGAGGTTCGTGCTTCAGCGTTGCAGCTCTGCCTTGCCTGCGGGTCGCCGCGAGTTCAAGCGTTCAACGCCGATCGGCCGCCCATTAACGTGCGAAGCTGGACGCTTGGTTCGCCAGCTTCCAGGTGACCTGCCCCTGAGAAACACCTCCATGATCGAATAGAGTCCGGCCTATTGTGCTCTGCTCCCAAACATTGGACCGCCCGAAGTTAGAGTTTTCGGGCTTTTGCTCTGCTCCCAAACATTGGACCGCCCGAAGTTAGAGTTTTCGGGCTTTATTCACGATGACGGGCTGGGTGCGCCATCGGGCAGTTGCAACGTGATCGGGGGTTTGTTCCCGATCGCCCCGTGTGGGCGTTCCTCATTATAGTATCTGCGCCAATCCTCCATTTTCGCCCGCGCGTCGTCAAGCGACAGGAACCAGTGCGCATTCAGGCACTCGGCCCGGAAGCGACCGTTGAAAGCTTCGATGAACGCATTGTCCGTGGGTTTGCCCGGGCGAGAAAAATCCAGAGTGACGCCCTTCGCATAGGCCCAAAGGTCCATGTCGCGCGAGACGAACTCCGAGCCTTGATCGACGCGGATCGTCTTCGGGTAGCCGATCTGCGCGCATGTGCGCTCCAGCGCCCGCACAACATTCTCAGCCCGGTAGCTGAAGCGCGGGTCGATGATCGGAGAGAAGCGCGAGAACGTGTCGACGACCGTGAGCACTCTGATCTTCCGGCCGGTCGCCAGCTGGTCGTGGACGAAGTCCATCGCCCATGTCTCGTTCGGTTGGCTCGCTGGCTTCCGATCGTCGCGGAGCTTCGCTTTGACGCGCCGCTTCGGCGGCTTCTTGCGCAATTGCAGGCCAAGCTCATTGTAGATCCTGTATGTCTTCTTGACGTTGATGTTCCAGCCATCGCGGCACAGCAACACGTGCACGCGGCGGTAGCCGTAGCGCACACGCGTTGCGCAGATCTCCTTGATGCGCGCTTCGAGACCGGCCTGATCGGGGCGACGGGACTTATAATGGTAGCTGGATGTGTCGAACTCGAGAACACGGCAAGCGCGCCGGATCGAGACATTCCACTCATTGCAAATCCCCGCCGCCAGCTTGCGCTTGCGACCAGGCCTCAGAGCTTTCGGCGGATGACGTCCTGAAGCATCTCGCGATCAAGCGACAAATCGGCGACGATTTTCTTCAGCTTCGCGTTCTCGTCCTCAAGCTGCTTTAAGCGCCGCATCTCCGGCGGCTGCATGCCTTCGTATTTTCGCTTCCAATTGAAATAGGTCGCCTGGCTGATTCCGGCCTTCCGACAAATATCGGCCACCGGCACGCCGTCAGCTCCTTGCTTCAGGATGAACGCCTTCTGCGCATCCGAAAACTTCGACGCTTTCATCGTCTTCCGCTCCTCCCAACCGAAGGGACCATGCCCGGAAGACTCTAACCAAAAACGATCCAGTTTCACGGGAGCGGATCACAGGCGGGACACTATGCCCTGCCATAAGCCAGGAACTGAACTTGTTAGGTTCTTGGCCGCGCAGAACGCCGCAGAAGCGGCATCGCGAGTTGACGCATGACGGCGAAGCTCGGCGAGGCTTTCCTCAAAGCGGTGACCTTGGTAGTCTCGGAGGGGCGTGAGCAGTCGCGTCCGCTCCAACAGAGAGAACAGCAACCGACCGGAGAGATTTTCCAGCGGGCCGCCGGATCAAGCCGGGCTCTCTTCAATTGCGGCTATATTGCTGCTCGGCTCGTTACCGCCCGGATGTCTGGACGCCATGTCGACAAAGGTCGCTCCAGATTTGAAAAGCATCCCATGTAGGCCCGGTATCAAAACTCGTAAAAGAAACGTCGGCCTATCCGGTCTCTTGCATCGACGGGCACGGAAAATCTTTGAATTGGAGCCGCGAACTCGGCATCAACGCCAAGCTGCCCGAGTTGGGTAGCGACTTGGCTGCCGCGCGCGGCGCTGCTTGACGATCTTCTGGGACAGGTGGAGTTGAGGGCGACCCGAAGCGGTTGACCCAGTGTGTCGCTCGATGCTCCGCAGCGGTCGTGGCTGACGCCGTCGCTTTCAGGATGCTGCTGGGCCCAGTCCGCTGTCTCTTTGGCAGAGCAGGTGGTGTGCAAGATCCACATCGCCGAGAATGGCGCGCAAATATCTCTACAAGATTCGCGCGCGACAAAGGTTCGGCACAACGGAACATGGGGCCGTCGGCGCTCCGAGCGTCCGCGAACGATAATGAAAGAACAGAGGTCCGATCCCGCAAACATCGTCATCGCTGCTCTCCTCTGATCGTCCAACGAATCACCTCTCTCGGAGAGCAGCGACGCCACGTTCGGAATAACGTGCAATTTTAGCTCTGCTTGGCCGCGATTGGCGCTTTTGATGGGGGCGCTGTGACTGGCGAAGGTGCGGGCGATGCGATATCGATCGGCTGGAACGCTTCTTTGCCGAGGCTAGAATACATCTCGCCAATCTTGAAGGCGTGCGCCAGGAAGTCGTCATAGCAGGATTTGGTGAAGGCCGACTGGAGCTCAATCGCTTCGTCGATCTTCTTCACGCCCGTCAGCTGTTCAAAAAACGCGCGGTTTTTTTCAAAGGACTTCTTCGAATAGTCCGCCGTTTCGGCTGCGATGGTTTCTAATCCCTTGATTGACGCTGTAGTCGTCCTGGTAAACGCCTCGAACGGATTCGTACCGAATGTCTTCATATTCGGGAAGAGCGTCATGGTTGTTCCACTTCTTGCTACGCGCCGGACAATTCCCGCGCGGCTCCTAGAGCTAATTGATTATGTGCGCTGCACCTATCAGTAATTATACGCGTTAGCGATACGGCGCCGAGCCGAATGATGCGCCAGCGGATGGAGCATCCTCGACGCGAATTTGGGCTCTTGCGTCCTTGCCCGAGGATGCGTTCCAGTACGGATCGTCTCGCCGCGCGATAGGGCGGATCACACGCCTTTCTGCGCGATCGGCGCACGGCCGCCGCATAGAAAAACCCATATGCGCTCCGACGGCTCTCGAATGTTTGAACCCTCCAGAGTCGTCGATCGTTGTTCGAAACGCTGCCGCCGTGAGCGGGCCAAAGAATTCCGCGGAAGCCCATCGCGAGTTGACGCATGACGACGTCTCGCTTGTCCTGCCGCGAGCGGCATGGCCGAAGAATCGCACAAGTTCGGCGACGCGCCGCCTTTCTCGTGAAATAGAGACGCCATCATCGGTCTTTCGACGAAAGTCGCGCGCATCGCTCGTTCACGCATCGCCATTGCCCCTAACGCGGCTCAAGAACGGCAGGGGCGCCCTGCATGACAAGATCCTACAGGCGCCCGACGCGCCAACTATGGCGAGATGCTGAACCCCTCCACACTCGGGGCAAGACGGCGCCCCGTTTCCCTGTGCTGATACGAACGACCCGCTCTCTCGGAGAACATCGCCGCGGATGACCACTGCGAGCCCGAACGCCAAATTGGCTTTCTTCGTGAGGCGTTATTGAGGCGTAGAATCTCGTTGCCCAATGCGGACCCTCTAACTAAAGCGTGACAGCGGCTGATGATCGAGCGGGAGCACGTTGAGGTAGGATTCGATGACGATGGGCCGGAAGCGCCTTCCCAGAGATGACCGAATCGCAACGGTTGCGTCGATCAGGCGTAGGGCGTCTTCGAATAACATCGGTGTGACGAGAACGCCGTAAAAATTTGCGGGCTTATCGGATCCACCACAATCTGTCTGGCGGCGGTGTTTCTTAGGCGAAGGCGTGCGGTAGCCGTTAAGGGCTTCCGGAGTCCGGCCCGTCCGAGGCTTTGCGCGTGCGGACATAGCCGGCTCAGTCAGCGTCCAAGCCGATGCTCTCACCTGGGGATTGACCGAATCGAAAGTTGGCCCCGGCAATCCACGGCCGGGGTGTTTCGATGTTCATTCGAATTCAGAAAAATCTGCCATTCTTGGGGTGATTTCCGCAGGAGACCACAGTCAAAAGTACAGGCAAGGCAGGAGAGAAGTTTGCGTCGCGACGTCGTGCTCGTGAAGTCGATGCCCTAGACCCTCATCAATCAGGCCTCGCGCGTTTGCAGAAAGGGCCCGCCGTATACGGTGGCCCGGGTGATGATTTCGCAATCCCGTTCGGTGGCTCCGATGCTGCGCATGAGCGGGCGCCAGCGTTTTTTTGCCTTTGCGGCGGTGTGGTCGAAGATTGCCGCCGCCTCATCTTGCGAAAGAAAGAAACGGCCGTGGCGGCGATCAGATTGACGCGGTTCGCGTAGGCCCGTAGGGGCCGCACGTCATTGCAAGATCGCGCCGCTCTTCGGCGATGGCCGAGGTTGGGGTGAGATCGTAGGTGGGGCTGAGCCGCCAGCTCCTGTCCCTGCCGAGCGCCGCTTGATTGCGCGGGTCGTCGTCGAGATTGGAAACCGCCGCATTGAAGCAAATCCTCCCGAACAGCTCCTGGAGATCGGCTTCGGGAGCCGAGCTGACGCGCCTGATTTCATCGGCAAAGGGGAGGTAGGAGCATTGTGCGCGGTCTTCCGGCTGGTCACCCGTCCGCAGCAGGGTGAGGGCGCTGACCATGCGGTATGCGATAGCCGGTTTCGGCGTGGTCGCGGTCGAAGCGGCGCACGAGCAGGACCTCCTTGCCGCCCACGGTTTCAAGGCGGCTGTCCGCGACATGAAGGCCGCATTCGGCGGCAAGGCGCAGCATGCCGTGCTCGATGCGCGGATTGTTGAAGCGGCCTGGTTTTCGGCGACAACCGGGGGAAGCGGCGGGGCGGCAGCGCTTAAGACGATCGCAACACGCCGCTCCCGGCGTGCGCGGCCCCGTGCGCTTGCAGCCGCGGCCCCATACCCGGCCGCGCCAATGCCCTGCGGATGATGTTCAGGCCGCAATGTGCGTTGCAGCTCCATCGACCCTTCCAGGAATCTCGGCAAGTCGCCGGCGATCCGGGGCGGCAGCGCCGCAAGCTCAGGTTTCGTGCGCCGCATCACCTCATATCGTTATCCGGGGGTGTAACTCGGCCCTTGCACATGACGATCCCTCGCGCGGGAGAAGAACAGCCTGGGCTGAATATTCGTATTCATTAAAAAGGGCCTGCGGCCCCGGGGCCGTCAAGGCCAGGCTCGCGCCGTTCGGCGCGGCGGCGCCGGGACGTGTCCCCGGCCTTCCTCTCTGCGCTGCGCTTCGGTCGTGCAGCCCGGGCGATCCCCCTCATTCCCGCGCCGGCCTGTGACGGCCGCACCCCGCTCATTGCCGCGTGGCTAGTCGGTTTGCAGCAGCAGCCGCAACCCGCCAGCCAACGAAGAGGAAAGGCAATGAGACATGATGTTTACGAGAAGATCACAGGCAGGATTGTCGAAGCTCTGGAAAAGGGCGTCCGCCCGTGGCTTCAGCCGTGGAGCGCGGAACATGCCGCCGGGCGCATCACCCGCCCGCTGCGCTCTAACGGCATTCCGTATCAGGGCATCAATGTCATCATGCTTTGGTCGGAAGCCGTGAGCAAAGGCTACGGCGCGCCGGTCTGGATGACTTTCAGGCAGGCGATGGAGCTGGGCGCTCATGTGCGCAAGGGCGAGCAGGGCAGCCTTGTCGTTTACGCCTCATCCGTGACGAGGAGGGAAGCCGACGAAGACAGCGGCGAGGAATCCGTGCGCGAGATTCCGTTTCTCAAATCCTACACCGTCTTTAACGTGGAGCAGATCGAAGGACTCCCTGAACATTACTACACCAAGGCGCAGGCGGTCACCGATGCGCTGCCGCGCATCGCGCAGGCGGAATGCTTCTTCGCGGCGACCGGCGCCGACATAAGGCAGGGCGGTGGGCGCGCTTACTACAGCGTCTCATCCGATCATGTGCAGATGCCGCCCTTTGAATCGTTCAGGGACACGGAAACCTATTACGCCGTTCTTGCCCATGAAATGACTCACTGGACCCGCCATCCGGCGCGGCTGGACCGGGATTTCGGGCGCAAGCGCTGGGGCGATGAAGGCTATGCGATGGAGGAGCTTGTTGCGGAAATGGGCTCGGCATTCGTCTCGGCTGAATTGGGTCTGACGCCGGAAGTGCGGGACGATCATGCGGCCTATATCGCCTCATGGCTGAAAGTCCTGAAAGGCGACAAACGCGCGGTCTTCACCGCCGCCTCGCACGCGCAGCGCGCGGCGGATTTCCTTGGCGGTTTGCAGAAGCAGGCGCAGGACGCCGCATAGCGCCATGAGCAAGCATGATGTGCGCCGCGCGGCGCAGGGGCGGCTGCTCTGCTGTTCGAGCTGAAAACGGACTTCCGCCGGCGGCGGAACGAGCCGTCGCCGGCGTTGCCGGCAGCCGGATTTGCCGGGCTTGACGGCGGGGCGAAGGCGAGCGGCTGATGCGGGGAGCCGTAGTTCAAAAAGCGCGCCTGCCGATCCGGCAGGCGCGCTTTCCGCCCGTCGCGGACGGGTGTAACAATACTGTATTGGGATCATCATAAATCCATAGCAATGGCAATTTTCGGGGAATTGACATGAGAACGCCAGTTTTCGGCGACGGCATCCGCGCCCGCGCTATCGCCGGCGCCTACACGGTTCTGTTTGCATTCGACGCCGACGAGCCAAGCCGCGAAGGCCTGCTCGGCTTCGCCATCCACCGTGAGGACCCCGCGGAAAGCCAAGCCTACTGGCTCAAGGGACTCAAGGTTTTTCCCTCCGTCGTGCCGCGCCCGAAAAAAGGCGTGCGTTATACGACGCTCGAACAGCCCATCCAGAGTTTCCTGTGGGGCGATTACACGGCAAAGCCTGGACGCAAATATATCTACACGATCCGCCCGGTTTACGGCGCGCCGCGGAACCTGACCTACGGCGAGGACATCGTGATCGAATTGACCACCGAGCCCGAAAGGGCGGACGGCGAAAAACACGGCGTCTGGTTCAACCGCGGCGCCATCGCGAGCCAGTTTTACGCGGACACGTTCGAGAACGCGCCGCCGCCCGAGCCGGACAATCCCGATCACAAGCAGACGAAGTGGCTTTCGCGCGGGCTTCTCGAAGCCTGCCTTGAATTCATCGACGAAACGCCGAAAGGCGACGCGCTACGCCTCGCCGCCTATGAATTCACATATCCGCCGATCCTGAACGCGCTCCGCGCCGCGATCAAGCGCGGGGTCGACGTGATGATCGTTTACGAGGCGGGGAAGACGAAGGTTGCAGGCGTCCTGAAAGAGACGGATACGACCAAGGCCAACAAGAAAGCGATCAAAGAGGCCGGTCTTCCCGCCAAGAATCTTATCAAGCGCACAAAGCGCAAGAAAATCCCGCACAACAAATTCATCGTGCGGCTGGAGAACAAAGAGACTGCCGTCGCCGTCTGGACCGGCTCCACGAATTTCACGCCCTCCGGATTCCTCGGGCAGACCAATGTCGGCCACCGCGTCGACGATCCGAATGTTGCGGCGCTGTATTTCGAATACTGGAAGGCGCTCGCGGACGATCCGGAGCCGGAGGAGCTTGTGGCGCAGCTCGATGCGCTGACGCCCGAGCCGGGCGAAGCGTTAAAGAAAAACGCCGTAACCTCTATATTCTCGCCGCGGGCGACGAAAGACATGCTCACCTGGTACGCCGACCAAATCCGCGGCGCCGACAGCGCCGTGATGTTCACCGGCGGTTTCGGCGTCAATGAAATACTCGCGCCCGCATTCGCGGAAGACCGCGATTTCCTGCGCTTCATCCTGCTCGAAAAGCCGCCGACCAAAAAGACGAAAGAGCTTCTCGGCAGGGATCGGGACCTTATCATCGTTTACGGCAATGTGCTGGGGGAGGCCTTTGCCGCGAACAAAAAGGGCGAACTCACCCTGCGGCGTAAAATCCCCGGCTTTGAACTCACGAAATGGTTCCTTGAAGAAGAGCATTACCGCAAATTTGGGAACATCTTTTTCGTGCACACCAAAATCCTGATGATCGATCCGCTGTCCGACGATCCGCTTGTGTTCACCGGCTCCGCGAATTTTTCGGAGGATTCGCTGCGCAGCAACGACGAGAACATGATGCTGATCCGCGGCGATACGCGCGTCGCCGACATCTACCTGACGGAATTCGACCGCATCCTTCGGCATTTCTATTTTCGCGACGTGGCGGCGGAAACGGCGGACGACGGAAAGTCGGGCGAAGCGGTCTTCCTGAAAGAAAAGCCCGAGGAATGGCTCAAACCCTATTTCACTCAAGGCGCGTTCAAGGATCGCCGGCGGCGTATGTTCTTCTGATCGTGCCCCGCCGACGGTGGGGGTGTGGCGCTACCGCTCGGAAAAATGCACCGCAGGCGTCCAGGGAGTCGGCATGCACCGGACCCAACAAGAAAAAATGTGAGCAGGCTTGCGTGGGCAAGTAGCGTCGAATCGTTCGTAACCGTCAATTCTGCACTTCAAACAAACAAACAAAATGAAATCGAACTAACGTCGTCGATCTCATGCGCCCGTCATCAAAAGGAAACGTCGGCGCGAGTTCCGAGCCCCAGCGTTCGCTGCGTCGCTTCGGTTGGGTGATTCCGACAACCATCGCGCCGCGGCCGATAGATGAAGGGGATTGACCCTTGCTCGACGCAAAGACCATTGGATTCGCCGTTTCCGTCGAAGCGACACCGCGACTATTGAGATGCCAAAGCCCGAGACCGATTCGACGCCATTCTTTCCGGGTGGGAGCGTTTTGACGCGGAGAGCGACGCCGGAGAGCTTTGGAAATGACTGACGACAGAACTCTCGCGACTCGACTCTCGCGACTCGACGTCTGCTCGTCGCGCTCTCATTATCATTTAGCTCGTGAAGAAATTCATCGGAGGGTCGATGCCGCACGAAAAGCTATGGGCGTCGCGAAGCTGCGGCCGAGCCGTCAGGGGCATACTGCTCGATCTAGACGGGGTGGTATATGTCGGCGAGACGGTCTTGCCGGGGTCGCTTGAGGCGGTTTCGCAGATTCGCTCGGCGGGTCTTCCACTGAAATTCGTCACCAACACGACGCGTCGCCCGCTCAGTCGCATCGTCGATGACCTTGCTTCCCTCGGATTGCGCGTCGAGCCGAGAGATATTTTTACGCCGGCAGCGATAGCGCGCAATTATTTGGCCGGCCGCCATCTCGCGCCGTTTCTCGTGGTGCACCCGGATCTCTACGAGGATTTCGCCGCACTGCCGCAGGAGGGAGATGAGGCTGTCATCGTCGGCGACGCGGGCGCATTTTTCACTTACGATCGGTTGAACCGCGCCTATCGAAAAATCCTCCGCGGCGCGCCGTTTCTGGCGTTGGCGAAAAACCGCAGTTTTCTCGATCGCGACGGTGAACTGAGCCTCGACGCAGGTCCTTTTGTCGCGGGATTGGAATATGCTTGCGGCCGGGAGGCGACCGTGCTCGGAAAGCCGTCGCACGCCTTCTTTGAACTTGCCGTGAAGGGCCTGGGCCTCGACGCTCAGCACGTTGCGATGGTCGGCGACGACGCCGAAGCTGACGTCGGCGGGGCCATGGCCGCTGGATTGATGGGCGTCCTCGTCCAGACGGGAAAATATCGCCCCGGCCAGGAGTCTCGACTAACGGAGCCGCCGACGCTGGTCGCGCAAGATTTAAAAGCGGCGGTCGATCGACTCCTGCGCTTCGGCGTCAGCGCTCTTGATTAACGGTCAGGTTGAGGAAACGAAGGTTTAAGTGAGATGCATCGGCGCTCCGCAGCTTCTGAATTGTTAGCTTCATCGTCGGTCGCATTCGGTGAAGATGAGCCAGGTGGTCTGTCCTCCCTGTATGCAATGTTTCGGCCTCAAAGGATAACTTTCCAATGAGATTCAACCTTTCCATCGACCCCGACAATGCGGTTGCGTCCAGTCGGACCTGCCGGGCGCTTGGCTAACTGTCATTGCTTATCGCAAGAACGACTGCATCGCGCGGCTCACGCAATCCGACCGTTGAGTCAGACATTTCAGCCGTGGATCGCACGAATTCGGCGCTGGCTTGTGCCATCCAGTCTCACAAGCTGCCGACTTAACTCCTTCGGCGAAATCTAGAGGCGGGTGTGCAACTTTGCTGACGCCGATCCAGCCAAGGCGCGCGCAGTTGGCGCGCGATCCGTCCACGTTATCTGTCCGATCGGGGCTGGTCCGACGTAAGCAGACGAGTTTAAGCCATGGCGACCATGCACGAGCGCTCCATTGTCGTGTTCGGCGGAACCGGGTTTCTCGGGCGCCGGGTGGTTTGGCGTCTCCGCAAGGCCGGGGTTTTTGTTCGGATTGCGTCGAGGCATCCGGATCGAGGGCTTAGGCTGTTTGGTTCTGATGATCCGCAACTTCGCTCGGTCGAGGCCAACATTCACGATGAGCGGTCAATCGCCAACGTAGTAGCTGACGCTTACGGCGTTGTGAATGCAGTCAGTCTTTACGTCGAGCATGGCCGCGAGACCTTCCATTCCGTGCATGTCGAGGCTGCTCAACGAGTGGCGGATCAAGCGCGTCGAGCCGGAGTGGAGCGGTTCGCGCATGTTTCGGGAATCGGCTCCGATGCCGGCTCGTCATCGCTCTATATCCGCAAGCGTGGCGAAGGCGAACTGGCGGTTCGCGCCGCCTTCGCAGATGCAATTCTTATTCGGCCGGCGGTGATGTTTGGCGCGGACGATTCATTTCTCACCGCCATCCTCAAACTCCTCCGCCAGCTTCCAATCTACCCGATGTTCGGGCGCGGTCTCACGAGATTGCAGCCCGCCTATGTGGAGGATGTGGCGGAGGCAATCGCTCGGGCGTTCGATCAGAAGGACGTGCATGCGATCACCTTCGAGTTTGGCGGTCCTCGCGTCTACTCTTACGAGGCATTGCTCAGAGTCGTTGCACACGAAGCCAACCTCAAGCCTATGTTAGTTCCGGTCCCGTTTGCTGCCTGGCGCACGCTGGCTTGGTTTGCGGAAATGCTTCCGAGCCCGCCCGTCACTCGCAATCAAGTAGAGCTGATGCAGGTCGATACCGTGTCGTCGCCAGAGATGCCAGGATTTGAAGATCTCGGAATCTCGCCGCACTCGGTCGAGGAAATACTCCAGGAGATATTGCGGGATCACTGATCGAAGAGATCCTTCGAAAGATCCGCTCGCGGTGACCGATTACCGGCCTTACGATATTTTGCAAACCATGTTGTCGCGCTGCACTCATGGGTCCGCGTCACAGAGCGGTAGTCAAACCATCGTCCTCGGACGTCGTCGGCGGCTGACGTCCCCCCATGTTCGAAGGCCACCATTAATCCTGCGACGGGCCTCCGCAGTCGCCCTTTCCGCAGACCCGGTTTGCATAAAGCCAAGGGGACAGATGACGACACGCAATTTCACATCGATGACACATTAAGGCGGCGTCCAAGGGGTTTGCGATGTGCGTCAGCTTACGATGTTGGCTAGGGGTTTTTCCGTGGCGGCGTGTTGGAGAAGTCTAGCGAAACAGCGCCGCGGTCTTCAGGAGCGTGATCCAGACGCCCCAGGCGAGCGGCGCGCCGACGGCGGCCCAGGCGAGGCCCATCAGAAGCGCTCCGCCGTTGGGGAGACGCGCGGCGCGTGCGGCGGCCGGCGGATCCTCATCCGCGGCGCTCGGCTCCCGCGCCTCTTCGACAAAATCCTCGAAGTCGGCGTGGACCTCGTCCTCTTCCTTGACGACCTCGGCGACGGTGACGTGTTTTTGCGCCGCCACCTCTTCGTCGCTCATGTAATATTTCTCGGCGCACGGCCGCACGAGGAGATTGCAGAGGAGCCCGCAGAGCAGCAGGCCGGCGAGAACATACATCGTCTGATTATAGGCGTCCTCGCGCGGCGCGCCGACGCTCAACTGATATTCGCGAATGTAATTGACGAGCACCGGCCCGAGCACGCCCGCGGTCGACCAGGCGGTCAAAAGCCGGCCATGGATGGCGCCGACATGGTGCGTGCCGAAAATGTCGGCGAGATAGGCGGGGATCGTGGAAAAGCCGCCGCCATACATGGTGATGATGAACGCGAAGAGCAGAACGAAGACGCCGACCATTCCGCCTTTCGCCGCAAAGGGGATCGCCGAATAAAGCGCAAGGCCGGCGACGAAGAAGATCGCGTAAGTGAGCTTGCGGCCGAACCTGTCGGAGGCCGACGCCCAGCCGATGCGCCCACCGATGTTGCAGAGGCTCAAAAGGCCCGTGAAGCCCGCGGCGATCGCGGCGATCTGCTTCTTCTGATCGGCGTCGAGCTGGTCGAATCCGACGTCCAGCCCGATCAGCCTGCCGCCGAAAACTTCCTGCAGCATTGGCGAGGCCATGCCGAGAACGCCGATGCCCGCTGAAACATTGAGGCAAAGCACTCCCCAGAGCAGCCAGAACTGCGGCGTCTTCCAGGCTATGTCGAGATGCACATGGCGATGCGTCATCATGCCGTTCATGCCGGCCGCGGGAGGCGTGAAGCCGTCCGGCGCCCAGCCCTGGGGCGGCACCCGATAGCTGAGCGCGCCGGCGACCATGAAGGCGAAATAGATCGCCGCCAGCGTGACGAAGGTCTGCCAGACGCCGGGCGACGCCGGCGTGGCGTAAATGCTCATCAGCCGGTCGGCGAGCGGCGCGCCGATCATCGCGCCGCCGCCAAAGCCCATGATGGCGAGACCTGTCGCGAGGCCACGACGGTCGGGGAACCATTTGATCAGCGTCGAGACGGGGGAGATATATCCGAGCCCCAGGCCGACGCCGCCGATCACGCCGGAGCCGATCCAGAGCATCCAGATCTGGTGCAGATAGACGCCGAGCGCGGAGACGAGCAGGCCGCCGCACCAGCAGCAGGCCGCCGCGAGGCCGGCCTTGCGAGGGCCCGCCGTCTCCAGCCAATGGCCGAAGACCGCCGCCGAGGAGCCGAGAAAGACGAAGAACAGCGTGAACGTCCACCCGAGCCAGCTGATCTTCCAGTCGCAATCGGTGGCGACGAGCCTCGCGAAAAACCCGAGCGTTTGCGGGCATTCCTTCGGCTGCGCGCCGCCGACCACGCGAGAGAGCGGCAGCCAGAAGACTGAGAAGCCGTACGCCATGCCGATGCACAGATGAATGGCGAGCGCCGCCGGCGGCGCGAGCCAGCGATTGAAGGCAGGCGATGCGATGGTGCGCTCGCGGCTCAGGAAATCGCGATGGACAATCGAGGGCGCCGGCATTGCAATATCGTGCTAAATGAAGGCCACGACCCGCAGCTCCTTACGCCGCTTCGACGTAGCTGTGGCGCTCATAAAGAAATTGCAGCACCCGTTGTCGGCATTCGAGATAGACTGGATCGACAGCAAGCTGGATGCGGTCGCGTGGACGCGCGAGCAGAACTGGCAGAATTTCGCCGATTGTCGCACGCGGCCCATTCGTCATCATCACGATACGGTCCGAGAGCAGCACGGCCTCGTCGACGTCGTGGGTGATCATTATCACGGTGGCGCCAAGCTTCGCCTGCAGCCCCATCACTTGATCCTGCAAATGTGCGCGCGTCAGCGCGTCGAGGGCGCCGAAAGGCTCGTCGAGCAGCAGGACTTTCGGCTCCATCGCAAGGGCGCGGGCGATGCCGACGCGCTGCTTCATGCCGCCCGATATTTCGCCGGGGCGCTTGTCTTTCGCATGCGTCATCTGCACGAGGTCGAGCATTCGCATCGTACGCTCATGCCGCTTTCTCCGGTTCTCGGATGGGCGGAACACCTGATCCACGGCGAGTCGCACATTGTCATAAGTCGATAGCCAGGGAAGTAGGGAATGGTTCTGAAAGACCATTGCGCGGTCGGGTCCGGGCTCGTTGACTTCCCTTTCCTCCAGAATTACGCCGCCGCTCGTCGCCGAAAGAAGGCCGGCGACAATGTTGAGCAGCGTGGATTTACCGCAGCCCGAATGGCCAATGATGGAGACAAATTCTCCCTCTTCGACACGCAGGGTGACATTCTCTAAGACTTTCGTCGTCGCGGAGCCGCGGGTAAAAACCTTGTCGACGTTTTCGATCTTAAGAAAACCTGACATGGCGTCCTCCCTAGTTCGCCTGCGCGCCGCGCGTAACCAGCGCGCCGATGAAGCCGACGAGTCGATCCAAAATGAAGCCGGTGAGGCCGATGTAGAGCAGCGCGACGAAAATGTCTGGCAGGCGGGAGGAATTCCAGGCGTCCCAGATAAAGAAGCCGATGCCCACGCCGCCGGTCAGCATCTCCGCGGCGACGATTGCGAGCCAGGAAAGCCCGATGCCGATGCGCAGCCCGGTGAAGATGTAAGGCGCGGCGCTCGGCGCGGCGATGCGGTAGAAGAATTCGAGTGCGTTGAGCCGAAGAACGGCGGCGACATTTCGATAATCCAGCGGAATGTTGCGCACGCCGACGGCGGTATTGATGATGATCGGCCAGATCGCGGTGATGAAGATCACGAAGATTGCCGACGGGCGGCTGTCGCGAAAGGCGGCAAGCGAGATCGGCAGCCAGGCGAGCGGCGGCACCGTGCGCAAGATCTGAAAGATCGGATCGAGGCCGCGCGACGCCCATTGCGCTTGTCCGACGAAAGCGCCGACGATCACTCCCACGACGCTCGCCAGCCCGAAGCCAACAGCGACGCGCTGAAGCGAAGTTAATACGCGCCAGCCTAGGCCTATGTCCTGCGGCCCATTGACGAAGAGCGGGTGCAGGATGAGATCATTAGCCTCGATCCAGATGCGAGCGGGCGAGGGCAGCGCTGCATTGGGTTTCGCGCATATGATCTGCCAGACGAGGAGAAGGAGCGCGCACATGATGATGGGTGGCAAAGTCGCCGCGAAGAAGCCGCGAATCTGCGGCTGATATTTGATCAGGAGCGGCGTTCGACGTCGACGAAAGATTTCGTCGGCGTCGTCGAGCGGCGGAAGCCGACTCGTGGAGATTTGATTCTTCGTCAATGGCATCGTCATATTGGCCTCGCGTATCGAATTCAGACTTCAGCCCGCTTGATGGCGAGGCTCTTGAGATAGGCGAGCGGCTGATCGGGATCGAAAACCTTGCCGTCGAAAAAGGTTTCCTTGCCGCGCGAGGTCGAGGCGGGAACGTCCTTAGCCGCGACGCCAATAGATTTGGCGGCCGCGCGCCATAGATCCTCGCGATTGACCCTGTCGACGAGCGACTTGACGTCGGTCTTGGGATCGAGCTTGCCCCAGCGCATGTCTTCGACGATGAACCAGGCGTCATGACTCTTGAAGGGATAGGACGCGTGATCGCGCCAGAACTTCATGAGCTGCTTGGCGCCCTTTTCGACTCGGTCGTTGCCATAGTTGATGTCGCCTTTCAGGCGGCCGATGATGTCTGTCGTCGGCACGTTGAACCACTGGCGACGGCCGACAATGTCGGCGAGCTCAACTTTGTTTTCGTTCTTGTCGCACCACTGCTGAGCCTCCAACACGGCGGCGGTCAGCGCGGTCGCGGCCTTGGGATTTTTGTCAACCCAATCGGCGCGCATGCCGAGCGCCTTTTCGGGATGTTTCGGCCAGATCTCGCCGGTGGTGCAGGCGGTATAGCCGATTCCCTGGTTAACGAGCTGCGCGTTCCAGGGCTCGCCAACGCAGAAGGCGTCCATATTGCCGACCTTCATATTCGCAACCATCTGGGGCGGCGGAACGACGATCGTCGAGACGTCCTTATCGGGATCAATTCCCGCAGCGGCGAGCCAATAGCGGAGCCACAAATCATGAGTTCCACCCGGGAAGGTCATTGCGACCTTCACCTCCTTGCCTTCGGCTTTCTTCTTCGCGAAAGCCGTTTTTAAAGCGTCGGCCTTGGCGGTGACATTGAGATCCTTATATTCGTTGGAAACCGATATTCCCTGGCAGTCGAGATTGAGGCGCGCGAGCACATACATCGGCATGGGCGCGTTGTTTTGCGTCACCTTGCCCGTCGAAATGAGATAGGTCATCGGCGTCAGAATATGCGCGCCGTCGACGCCATTACTGGCGCCGCCTAGCATGAGATTGTCGCGCGTTGCGCCCCAGGACGCCTGTTTCAGCACTTCGACGTCGGGCAAGCCGTGCTTGGCGAAGAGGCCCCTTTCCTTAGCGATGATCAGCGGCGCCGAATCGGTGAGCGCGATGTAGCCAAGGGCCGCTTTAGTGGTCTCGGGGCCAGCTTTTTGCGCAAAGGCGCCACAGGGGAATAGGGACTTCGCCGCGGCCAATGTCGCCACCGCGCCTTTCAGCGTTTCGCGTCGATTGATCGCCGGCCGGCGCAAAACATCGGCTTTGTCGTTGCCCATTTTTGGTCCTCGTCATTTGTTCGCAGAGCGAAATAAAAAAACGCCGCTTGCCCGGGAGCGTCGCGCAATTGCGCTTGTCTCACGGAACAGCGGCGTTGCTGATGCGTCCCTTCATCGGGGCGCGAGACCGGGGAGTGTCCGGCGATACCCCCTCATCTTTGCAAGTCAGGCGCCAGACCCCAGCGCAGGAATTCGGTCATGTCCAGCGCGTAACCGAGATGGCGGCCCCCATCCGGGCGGATCAAACAAGCGGCACTGTGCCGTCACGCTGTGCGTCGACGGGGTAAACGCTAATGCTTTCGGCCGATCGAGAAGCCGCCAAGATGCGTGCGGATATTGTCAACCGAATGGAACGCGTCGAAAGCGCCGACCGGATCGCCAATCGCTGCTGCGCCGGGCGCGTCGGCTCCGAGCGAGGCGTCGAAGAGATCAGCTCGGAAAACGTGCGTCGCCTCTTCGACGCGCTCCATGGAGGAATCCGCTTGTCCCCAGCGCAGCAGTTGCGCGTCAAGCCATAGCGCATGCGCCGCGTCGGGCCGCAGCGCCGCCCTGACCGAGGATGAGGTCATTCAGGTTAGCGCGCGTCTCGTTTGCGGCGATCACGAGTTCGCCAACGAGCGTCCGTTGGATAAGACGCGCGTTTACGCTGACGCGGTTGGGCCGCGCCAACATCGCCGCGATTTCCTGACGCCCTCTGGACTCTTCCATATTACGGGCCGCCTTTGCGATGGCGCGCGTGAGCGTTCGCGCGACGTCGGGTGCGGCTTCAATGTCGCGCCCGCGGAGCGCCAGCGCCTTCTCTGGCGCGCGGCCAAGAATATCGCAACCGAAACGCAGGATGCGGCCCACGCGGGCCTCGACCGCAACGGAGCTCCATGGCGCCGACGCAGAACCCGTCTACCTGTCCGTGCGCCATCGACTCGACCATAAGGGCCGCGGCAGCGTCACGAGTCTTAGATCCTGATCCGGATCGAGGCAGCCAGCGGCCACCCAATAACGCAGCTTATAATTATGGGTCGAAAACGGAAAGGTCGTCGCAAAGGCGAGCGGCTCGCGCCCTTGCGCCTCGCGGACGCGAACGGCAGCGGCTAGCGCGCGCGCTCGACGCCGGGTTGGGCAGATCGCCGTCGGCGGCCAGCAACTCCTCGTACAGCGCGCCGGAGACAGGGATGGCGTTGCCATTCATCGCGAGGTTCATCGGCGCTACGAACGGCGCCTTGATGTGGCCGGGTCCCATGCTCGATCCGATCGCCATCGGCGCAAGCAAATGGGCGGCGTAAAAAGGCCGATGGCCAACTTGTCTCGAATGTTCGACCAGGAGACTTCCCGCGCCAACTCGATATCGAGACCTTCGTCGGCCGCAAAAAGCCGCCGTCGACGGCGACGACGAGCGCCGCCGCGTCAATGAGCGGCATGAAGCTGATCCGCAAGAGCTTCCTGGCGCCGGTCATTTGAGGAGCTCCGCCGCCGAGATGATCGCCTGCGCGATTCCGGCGATTTGTTGTTTGCCCCGCATCGCCGCCGTGCCCATCGGCCGATAGGGCTTCTCCCCGGAGATGCCCTTGCTTTGATCATCAGTCCGCGCGGATCAGACTTCATCGACGACAACGATCTTTAAGCTCTGGCGGACAGCCGAGTACTTGCAGCGTATCAGGGTTGAATGCGTGACTGTTTTACGGACGGCGCAGCGGGCGGAAGGCGCCGCTTTCGGCTTCAGCGGTGAATCGCATCCAATAAGGCGTCGACAAATTTGACGGTCGCTGCGCTGCCAAGGACGATCGTGGCGATCAGCAGCGCAGCCTGCGCCAAACCGACCGCAAGGGTCCAAGCCGCGTTCCCAGCCTTCGACAGGCGGGCCAATAACCTCGCCAGATCCGCGTCTTTGCAGTTGGCTGCACCCTCTGTTGTTGCGCCAAAGCGGCGCCGTGCGTGCCCGAACGACATCACGAACGTCCTCAGCTTCGTCTGATGCGACGGCAAAAGCGGCTACTCTCAACGGAGTAGACGACTATTTAGATTTTGAATCGCAGCGACATGCCTGCCTGCCAGTTTTTCATAATCTGTGGACCGTTGAGATTCTGATAAACGGGCAGGCCCGCCTCCACCGCGACCGTCGCGGCTTCATAGCCGACAAACTTGCCGCTGATCGTCGCGCCGCCAAACAGCTCGATCCGTTGCCCGCCATAAAAGGCCGGATTCGCCGGCACGGCCGGTCCGCGGATTTCGGGGTCGAAGCCGCGAATCGGGCCTTGCGTCGAACCGCTCACGCGGAAGGTCGTGGTGAGACCAGGCGTCCAAGTGTAGCCGCCCCAGGCGTTAAATTCATGCAGATCGCCCCAGCGGTAGCCCTGTGTCGGATTGGGGCCGAGCGGGAAGCGCAGGCGATATTCGAGCAGGTAGTTCCAGGAATAGCCGAGTGAATGAGCGGCCAGCGGAAAGCGCCCGCGATAGCCAAGGCCCCACGACCAAGGTCCGAGATAGCCCGCATATATGACGCCCGGGAGGATATCGAACGTGCCCGTGCCGGGTTGCATACCGTAAAATGCGCGGATGTTGCGGCGGGTCCCGTCGGGCAGGAGAAAGTCCTTGAAGGTGGCCGTGTAGCTGCCGGCGGGGAAGGAGAAGCCAAGAGAGAGCTGGATGCGGTGGACGTCGTCCTGATAAATGCGATAGACGCCCGACAAAGTGACGTCGGCAAGGCTGGTCGTTCCAGGCAAACTCCTGCCGAGCGGCAGAATTCCCGACGTGCCCTTGAAGGTTAGCGCATTGAGATTTTTCTCGATCATGCCGGCAGTGAGAACCACCGCAAAATCTTTCGTGACGCCGTAGCTCAGGCCGACAATTTGCGTCGCGACCGCAATGTTTTGCGGAATAATGCGCACGGTCTGCCTGGGATTGAGAAAGAACGGCACCGTCGTGACAATATATTCGTTTGAGACCGTGCGCGTTCCCATCTTGATGCCCGACAAGTTGGCAAAGACGGGTGTAATGGAGAGTACAAGCTTTCCCGCGGCCGGCATATCGACGCCAAAGAGGCCCATCGGCGCTGGCGGCGGCGCAGGGACCGCGACAGGCGCCTGGGCTGCCGGGACCGCGACTTGCTGTTGAGCGGAAGTCACCTCGAGGGCAATATTCCTGCGAGGCGCAGCGTTCGCGCCGGTTCCCAAGATTACAGCGGTCGCCATGCTCGTAGCCAATGCGCCGCCGCGTAGCCGGCGCCGATGCGTCAGTCGTAGAAACCGCGCTTTCTTCATCGCGAACCTCACATGCGCTTCGCCTGCACGGCGTCGGAAACAAAAAGCCGCTGTCCTGAACGCCTGCGCAGCAGACGTTCAGGACAGCGGCGATGCTGGGGGGTCCCCCATTGGACCGTTAGACGTCGCGAACGACGCCCTCGCGTCAATGGATGCAATGACCGCGCCACCTGCAGCGCAGCCATTGCGCCGTTGCAGGCGAATGATGACGAGGGCCTGCGATGCTTTAAGGTTCCTGTCGAAACAGCCTATGAGCGATTTGCTCAAATGGGCTGCCGGACGGCGCCAAGGTGCTATGAATGTGGCGCCGCACGCTGAAAAGATTCGCAGTTTGCCTAAAAGGAGCGATATCTCCGGCGTATTTCTTTGGGCGCGTCAAAGCGGAGGGGCTGACTGAGAGCCGCTACGGCAGTGGCGGTAATCACTTCAGCGCCACGACCGATCAATCCCAATATCCTCTTCGACACCGCCAAGCACATCTCGGCGGCCGCTGCGTGCGCGCCTGCGCCGAAGTGCAAGGAACGTTCGCGCTGACGTTTACTGGGCGAAGCTTTAATCAATGGTTGCAGCAAGCCACGACCAGTTGTTCTTCAATTCGGAATGCGTCAGTTGCGCCGCGTGCGTACAGGCTTGTCCTAGCCATGGGCCGGTCGAAAAGAGCCTGTCCGAAGTAACCGTCATCATGCCGAACCCGCTCAAACCCGACGGTCCGTCATTATGACATGCCAAATTGCGGCATGGGCTGTGGCATCAAGGCCGAGACCCGCAACGGCCGCATCACTCGCATAATTCCTTGGAAAGAGGAAAGGCAAAACACGATCATAGCTGCATCAAAGGCCGGTTCGCCTCTCACTATTACAATCATTCTGATCGCGTGCACTCGCCTCTTGTACGTCTCGAGAGTTCGTGCTCCTCTTCATTGGCTTTCCATCGTGGAAGCAGGGAACGCCACTTCACGGCTTTCTCGCTTAGTGACATGCTATCTGCGGGCCGACCGGTCAGCGGCGCCCAGCGTAGCGACTGCGAACCGAGGATATAGTCGATGCGCGTCATGGTTCTTGTGAAAGCGACGCTTGAAAGCGAGGCCGGCCTCCTGCCGTCGACCGAGCTCCTGGATGCGATGACGAAGTTCAACGACGAACTAATTGACGCCGGCATCATGCTCGCCGGCGAGGGCCTACAGCCATCCTCTAGCGGTAAGCGCGTTGCGTTCAACGGCGCCGACCGAGCCGTCTATGACGGGCCATTCGAGGAGACGACGGAGCTAGTCGCTGGATTTTGGCTTTGGGAGGTCAAGGACATGGACGAGGCGATCGGGTGAAGCGATGCCCCAACCCGATGCCCAGCCCCAGCGACATCCAAATCCGTCCTCTATATTGAAGCGGCCGACTTGGGCGACGCGTTGACCCCGAAATCGCTTAAGCGAAGACCGCATCCTCAGCAAGCTTCCGGATATCTAGCGCCCGGAACAAACCTTCGATTTACACGGGCGGCTTATCTCGCGAAGCGGCACGGATTTTCTTGCGCGGAACGATTAGCTTGGCGGCGGGCTACGCTCGAGCCGCGATTCTGATCTAGACATTTAGTGGGATTGCGTCATGGGAAGTCTGCTCTGGACGTCGAGTGTGTTCTTCTTGCTGGCGATGGCGCCGGTAGGAGCCAATCGTCCCCTCACCTAAGGATAGCAAGTGAAGCTACAGTTTCTGTTATGGCGGCTCAAGGCTGCACAGGTGGCAAATGGAACTGATGACGGGGTTTGCGAAGTCGAGGGTGCTCGGCGCGGCGACGGCTGCGATTTCAGATTCGAAGGGGGCTAGTTGAGAACTAGAGCGTTGACAGCGCTCGGCGGTTATCCGCGAAGCGGGGGCGGCGAGGGCGATCAAATGAGGGGCCTGCGGGCTTGTTTCTTAATGCTTGGCCCTCGGCCAGCGTCGATTACGTATTGCTTGTCTCGCGTGTGCCGGAGCCTTTTCACCGCTGTCGTCGCGAGGGTTTCTCAGCTCTTCGGTTGAATCTCGTAGCTGCCTTCTGAGTGCGCGCCCATAGATGTGCCGGCCATCATAGCCCTCGCGGTCAAGGCGCACGACGATCTCAGCGACGCTGCTGCACGCTCCGGCGCGAGCAAGTTCGAACGCTCGCTCGATTGCTGTCTTGTCGGCGTTCATGATAGCGTTGGCTAACTAGCGCCGCTGCGCGGGGCGTCTATACGCCCGCCGATGGCTAGAGTGCGTCCATGCCGCGCGGGGAGATCTTGCCGGCTCACTTGTTCGCCATCGCTTTGCAGGCCAGCACTGCTGTCGCTCCCGCGGCGGCAAAGTGCGCTCAAGCTCAGACGTGGCGTATTCTCGCATTCCCGCCGGTTTTTGACGCGACGAATATGTAGGTGGTCATTTTTTAATGCTGGCGCATGACGAGCATATTGGAGCCGCCACCCTTCTCGCGCACGACTACGCCGCTCGCATGACTCTAACCCGCTTCTACACCAAGCATTTCGGGCGCATCGCCGGATTGTTCGCGGCCTGACCTTCAAGTCGAATCGCTAACAAAGCGCCCGGGTAGGGTATGCGGCAGCCCTCTCGCGGCCAATGACGAACCGATCGTTGTGGCCGTCGTCGAATATCAGCGCAAAAGCGCACAAGACGCCATCTCAAAAGCCCGCTGATGACCGCGGGATGGTCCCGCGGCGATCTGGGCGGCGGGAGCTTCGGAGCCCGTATCGTGCGAGGCGCCGCCGATGACGCGCGGGGCATCGCAGCGTCCCATGCGCTCGTCGCGCTGCCCGACAAAGAGGCCGGCTTAAGGCCCTTGCAGATTACATCCAAAGCCGCCTGACGAATGATCGTCTCACGTACAACCCAACAAGACGTTGACGGACACGACCCAGGCGACGATGAGCAGAACGTGGGGAGCGTAGGCGGCGATTTCTGGATTCTGCGTCACTCCCTCAAATCCTCGAAGACGAGAGCGAGCTGCTCGAACCCGGCCGCTATGACGAGCCGACACTCGGCGCAACGACGGCCGTCAATCAGTAACAGGCCTAAGCCGCGTCTCGCGCGGCTGATGCGATCAACGACGATGAGCCGTGGCTCGGCTGCAGGGCCACGGGCGCGGCCATCCTGAAAAGGCGTCGCTGCGCGAGATTGCGCGAGACGACCTGACGGCGCGATGAAGAAGACGACGACAGCGACAAAGGCGGGATGGACTCTTGCTTCAACCTGCCGCATCTGCCGGGCGGCATGGCGTGACGCGGAGGCCGGGCCGATGACCGATCGTTCCAACGTCAAGGCGCGGCTTCAGCCGGGCTGCCGCTTCGCACCATCATTGCGCTGAGATGGCGGCTCAAGCGCGCGCTGTTGCGCGTGACCAACAGATGCGACGGTGTCCATCACGCAAATCGTTCGACTATCTCGAGAGCGCAGAGTGCTGCGGCCGGAAGTCGGATCAGTTCCGGAAAAGGCTAGCGTGACTTATGGCCGCGCGGGGATCATGCGGTGCTAACGGTTCCGGGCCGGCAAGCGCTTCAGGCTCGGCTGGACGTTAAGCAGGCCAAGGCGTGGGCGGTCGCGAAGGAGCGCGCAAGGCCACTGCCGTACGATTTGCTGCATAGGCTTAAGCCTTACATTGCGCCCACGCCGTCCCTGTCGTCGCCCCCTAGCGACGCCCGACCGTGGATGTAACGGCGGGACGTTTTTGGGTGGGGCGCTCGCGGAACTCACCGACGCTTTTTGAGTTTTGGTATTGGCGCGCCCACGCTTCCCTTGACTGGTGCGTCACAGTGGAGACGAGGCAATGCCTAATGGAGAAATTGCAACAAGCAGCGTTGGTCCAACGATCGAACTCAAACAAGAAATCGAGGCCCTAGCCGAGTCCGCAATGGCGCCGGTCCAGTCCGCCGCCCTCGATCTTCAAGAGAACGCTCAAAGCGCCGTAGGTCAGGTAAAAGACGCCGTGACGGCCGCGCTCGACGCGCTTGCTCAAAGCGGCTCCGCGGATCAGATGCGGGGTTATGCCAATGCGGCGATGGGCAAGACAAAGCTCGCCGTCGCTCTTGCAACCCAATCTCCCGAGCTCGTCTTGGCGGGTCTAGCGCAGCAAGCGATAGGCGAAATGCAGAAATTTGTGGGGAAAGCAAAATCGGCCGGAGACCCGGAGGAACGAGGCTCTCGCCGGCGCGCGTCCTCGAAGCAGACCTAGACGAAGGCCAGTCGTTCAAGCGGAGAATGGCCCCTCTCGAAACGGAGCTGGAGTCTCAAACATGCAAGCGAAAAAGAGCATGAGATCACCCAAAAAACATACGTGTTCGTCAGTATAGGGGCCATTATCTTAGGCGCTTTCGCATATCTCGCTCTTGGCGCTTTGAAATACAGGCCGCTGCAGGTGCGGCCAAACCAACGGCCCAATGAGCGCGATGTTGCCAGCGGCCGCTTTGGTAACGCCATTAACCGCCATCAGGTGAAACTCGACTATCCCAACGGCCATCACGACGCCGCGCCAGGCGATTTCCGTCTCGTCAGCCGAGTATCGACCGGCCAGAGGTTTGACAATTTGAAAGGCCGACGCCCTCAGTGCTAAGCCGACGCCGTGTCTCACTCCCGAGATGCTCACCGAAATATGGCCGAGTCTCCTCGCCATACCGCCCCGCATCTCTCGCCCGACGCTCCGCCTTGCCTCTTGCCTCCAAGGCTCCACGCGCCTACAGTCATGTCTGCGCCGGCCGAATGGGCTGACGTTACGCATCACCTCCAGCTCGGCCGGCGACGGCCGGGCTTTTTTGTGCGGGGGATGCATGACAATCCCCACCACGGCTGAAGTGGTGGAATTTCCGTTCCCCAAAGCGCGTCGCATGCTACTTCGCAAGGCGCTCTATTGCTTTGACAACGCTTCGAACGCAGGTCTTGGCTCTGGAAAACGCTCGACTGCAAGTCTCCAAGCACATTTGAGCTGGTGTCTGGTCGCCCCAAGCGCTAGCTTCCTGTCCGGCGGGGATTTCTGGAGATGCGCTCGATGAAGCGCCTTGTTCTCGTTGACAGGACGAGCAACCGCGTGTGCGGTGACACGTCGACTTCTGGACCGCATGCCCGGATTTGCACCCAGATTGCCGCTCAATTTGACGATGATATTGCGGCCTTGGCCGCATCAGCTGCGCGCCTTCTCTATCAGAGTCTAGGCAAGAGCGCGCATGATTACGTCTTCACGCCATTTGCCGAGGACCGAGCCTCAGACGGCTACTTGATATTTAACTGCAGCTGCGAGGACAGATCGCCGCCAATCTTACCGGACGCGTTAGACCCTAAGGAAGCGATCTACTCCGTCATGACGGGCTGTTTCTATGTGGGCTACGTCCGCCGCCTTCATTGACAGTCGGCCTGCGCCTAATTCCCATCGATCTTCGATTCCAATTTCTCCAAGATTGCGTGAAGCTCGGTGGGCAGCGGTTCGCTGATGCTCTCCGTGAGTTTAATGCGTAGTTCGCTGCCGATGCGCTGGAGAACTGCGAAAGGCAATTCCGGAGGTTCGCGAGCGAGCGGGACGGACGGGCTGGATCGTTTCGTTCAGCGTTTGCGATTGATGACCCGCAGGACCAGCGGTAGCGACTTCATCAAGTCGCCGGAAATTCTGGCAGTGGATCAAAGGTCTTCGGTAAAGTAATTGGACCGCCCGACACTGAATGCGCAGGCTGCTGTGGAAGCCTTGTTTGCATCGTCAACAGTTCCAAGAAGGCGGGCTCACCCGCTTCTCTCTTAGCGACGCGTCTCGCTTGCGGATACTCGAAAAGGAAAATTCGGAGAACGACTAGCAGATCCGCTGCTCGTTCCCTGGCCCCTAGCTCGAGAACAGAGCGATAGTCAAAAACAATCATATCGCGCACAGTGGCTGCCCCTCGTTCCAAATTGAGCAGATAGCCCCCGAGTAGCGCGCGATGTCTGAGCGAGGGGGAAACACCCAAAATCATTTCATCAGAGTGAATGCCGGTCCATGCGACGCACTGCACCAGTGTGATCATCATGCCCACTCCTCGGGCGCAAAGCGCACTCACACAAAGGCCCTCGTGCCATCGACGTGACCTGCCGAAATTCAAGCCTGACGACGGCGCGACCAATAGACGCTACCTATCGCCCTATAGAACATTTTTGTCGACCTTCGTAAGTTCGAAAAATTACCTAGTCCTTATGGCTGCTGGTCCCGGGAGCCGTTGGATACCTTTATGATGAATAAATTAGATGCGCTGGCTGAGAGCGGACTTTGAGGCGGTGGACTGCCCAAGGTCCCGTCGCCGTGACGAAGGCTGGCAAGGTCGTGGATGATGCTGTGAAGGCCACGGCGGATCACGCGTGTTAAATTAACCTGTCGTCTTTGGATCTGATGCCATCATGTGGCGGCCATTCGTGTCGACCGCGGTCAGAAGCATGATCCTGGCGACCTATTGTTCGGAGGGACTTGACCAAAGCCGGCTCATTACTATGCCGATACGCCCCGCCAGCTGGCGACTCTGCTCGTATTCGCCCTCGGGAAAAGCGCGTGAGAGCTTGCTGTTGGGCCGCGTTCTTGAGCGATTGTGCGACCGCGGCGCTTGCCCTGTCCCGACGCGATCCTACATAAGCCTGCGCCTGTCGTTATCCGTCCTCGGCAGCGGCAGGCGTTTTGTCTTGCCACTTGCCCGCGGCTCGGATCAGGGTCGCGGTTCTTAAGACGAGCCGCTGCGGAGTTACGACAGCCAATGGCCGGCCGCCAACCGACATCTCGGCAATAGCGCAAGGATGAAGACGACATGGCCGAGCGCCCGACCCGTCCCGGAATAGGGGCATCGTTTGTATCTCTCGTCGCCGGAGTTGGCCTGCTTACGCTCGGGACATGGATCGGTCCAAGCTGGGAAGGAATCGTGTTTGACGCTCTTGGGATGGCTTCTCTGGTCGCCCTACTTTGGCTGTTCTAGCGATGAGCTCTGGCTAGGCGAGGCCCATAAGCTCCCGAACCGCTGCAGCTCAGCGCGGCGCGAAGCCACCGACATGCCGATATTTCCAAACAAAAATGAATGCGGAGCGATCCGCCTGCTCATCAGGTCTGTTTAGCGGGTCCAAGGGTCGCTCCGACTGTGGCTCCAAGGAACGCCGCCTGCCGCGGTTCCGATCAAGCCGAACAAAGAGCCAACCATGGCGCCACCAGTTGCGCCAATCGCGGAGCCGAAAATTGCGGAAATCTCTCGCTCGCTGCGGGCTGCCATCAGGTACGCTCCGAACCCGTTAGAAGGGCGGGGGCGTCGCGACCCAGAACCTAGGCGGTAGTCATGGCAAAAATTGTGGTCCAGGCTTTTGCTAGGGCGACGCATGACCAAAGAACCAAAGAACAACACACGATGCGATTGCGCCGTGGGAACAAAACCCTCGCCCCAAAGGTTGTCGCCTTGGGCGGCAGCGTGATGAGCGAACAAAACAACGGAAAAACCGACCCGATCGCTCGCGAACTTCAGGAATTGCCCTTGGCCGGTCTCCAGCAAATCGGCAAGGAGCTACGGATTATACTCACAGAGATCATCGGCGAACCGCTGCCTTCCGAGCTACACGCGCTATTGGAGAAATTGGAACGGCAGCTTGATCGGAAGTAGGCACGCAGCGCTGTGTCGGTGGCGGTCGCCCATTAATGGTGGCGACGGACGTAGCCTACATAGAAGCACGCCATCATAACTTCGGCGGTCATGGCAGGGTCGCTATGCCCCTCGAAGATCAGAGGTGGCGCGCTCGGCGTATCGCAATCAAACACGAAATAGCCATCGGTGTCTGCAGTTGCGAACGGCGTAAAACCATATGCGCGGCATGTTTTGCCGTATCGTTCGTCCAACAATTTCGCAGCGCGAATAGCAAATGTGACCCGATTGCTTTGGCCTTTGGCGGCAATCTCCGCCCACTCGCGCGAATCCAACGCCAGAGCGGCCGTATCAGCGCGAACCTGATTCTTCTTATCGATCAGAACAATGCGCGTCGGCGTGACCCTCCGCGGGCAAAAAGAATGTATGGAATGTTAGCACAAAACAGGGATAACCCCCAGAATGCTAAGGCTCTAGAGCGCGACTTTCGTTCATGCGATGCAGCGTCGTTCGACTCCGGCTGCTCTCGCGGGCGTTGTTGCCATTGACGAGAGCGTCGGCCTGATGATCCGGAAGCGACGCCATTTCGGCCATCTCTTTCCCGCGGCGCTGTCGGCAGCCCACTTTCCTCGGTCAGCCGCCAAGAGCAATGACCTAGGGCGAAGCTTGCCTTAAGCGTGCACACTTACCGATTCGAGAGGGAGTCCGTCGAACCGCCATACCTCACCTGGCCGACGGGCGGGCGCCCAGCTCCGAACCGGAGCGTGGGGCAGGGACTCCGTCCGGCGAAAGCGGGGCGGAGTCTTCGCTTTTCCGATCTCTGGCGGAGCGCTTGCATACCGCCTCCCCGCTGACGGCTGTTTGCGGGCGGTGTATTCTTGTTCAGCTTGTTCGGGGAGCTGGTCGGACGTAAGCTTCGACTGCGCGAAAATGTTTCGCTTGGCTGTATTTAAAGGCTTTTCTCGTGAGTCTTGAGTCTGAAGAGCTTTTGAGATTGCGACGGCAGAATGCCTCGATAAAGGCGCAGCTGGCCGTGGCGCAGCAGCGGTATGACGAGGTCTGTCATCGGATCAAGAACGAATTGCAAGTTTTCTCCGCGCTCTTCGCTGCGCAGCGGAGACAGTGCGGTCATCCGGAACATTGCGACGTCTGCATTTCGCGCATCTTGCGCCACTACTGCGCTCCACAGCGTCCTTGATACAAATGAGCGCGAGATATGCCATCTCGGCTCCTTCGTCAGGCTTCTCGCTGACACCCTGCATTCAGCTTTCGACGGCCGCTTTGAGTACATCGTGTAAGTAGACGGCGATTTTGAGATTGACTGCGCGCGCGCCAAGTGTGTCGGGCTCGTGGTCGTCGAAGCGACGATCAACGCCCTCAAATACGGACTTGCCGGTCACGAAGCGGGCAGGATCGAGACACGCATCCGGTGTTCGGAAAACGAGATCGAGCTCGTCATTGAAAACGATGGAGAGCCCTTCCCTTTATCCGCCTTGTCCCAGACGACTGGAGTTTCGGGAAAGGGGCTCAAGCTCATGAGCGATATCGCGAAGCAGCTCGGCGGCGCGCTGGTGATCGCGCCAAGCGCCATGGGAACTGCCGTGCGGCTGACTTTTCCGCTCGTTCCACCCGTGTGACTGGAGCGAGAACCGCTGTCTTTCTTCAATAAAGACGCGAACGGCGTCGCGCTCGCCTGTGTCTACCTCGAAGATGATCCGAGCCGGCTGAGCATTCGACTCTGCGACCAAATGCACGATGCCGGGCAAACCGGCAATTATGGCATCAAAGGCAATTCTCTGGTCGGATACACAAACGACGTTGTCTTCGAATGCCCCCCGACGCGAGCCGCCGTTGCACTGACTCGAAAACACGAGTGGGAAATGCAATGAGGACGGCACGGCCGCACGCGTCTCGACGCTGAAGGGCGATGACCTCTTTGGACGCGCTTCATGGGAAAGAACTTCACCAATCGAAGTAGGCCTCTCGACCAAGGAACTGACGAATAGAAAAACGCCCCGCCGTTACACCTACGGTCGGGGCGTTCCTGGCGATGACGTGGGGCGGTCATCACTCGACGTAATGCAGGGATTAAGGACTATGCCGCAAATACTCGGCCAGTGGCCATGCGCCGATTCTGTCGCCATGATGGCGATTGGCGACATCGGGTTCTGTGGAGAATGGTCGAGCCAACGTGCCAACTGATCAAGGGCCTGCTTCGCTCGTGGATAAGGCCGCGACCGCGAAGTTCAGGGCCATTACATTCCTTGACGAGACGGAAATGCCCGCGTTGGTGTGACCGAATCTAGACGATTTCCAACGGGAGTGATGCACGTAGCGCGCCGGGCGTCTCTGTCGTCGCCTCAACGATCTTTGTCTCTCCACGCCAAACTTCGCTCGGCGTCGAACGTCAATGCTTCCCAAGCGATGTCTAATCGTACGCCAATTGGCGACTCAAATTCGGCGGCGTGGCAGTTCGTCAACGCTTCGCGAAGCAGCCGCGAGGATCGCGATTCTGGTCCGCTTCAAATAGAAGCGCGCGGTAGATGGGAAACGGATCAGAATCGTGCGCCACCAAATGCGACGCATGTGACGTAGCCCCCTAATCGCCCGGACACGGCCCACCCTTAAGATAAGGGTTAATGCCGTCGGCAAAGACCCGCCGATCCAGCGTTAGGGCTGAGGCAATCCTTCCAGACAGCCTGTATAATGCTGCAATTTCCTGGCGGCGGACGACTTTCCGCGCTGACCCAATGTCCAGACGGCATGCCGAGCTATGCCGCCGAACCGTAGGCGATCGCCTCGGGCCGGCCACTCATCTCACGCGCTACCGGTCAGTTAGCACGTTCAGTTGCGGGCGTGACTACGCCTCGGCATGGGACCAGGATAGGAGAGGACGGTCTTACGCAAGGAATGAAAGCCAATACAGGCATGCAGCGCCCTCCCCTCCCAGTAAATCCTCCTAGCGGCAGAGCATTCCACTCTGCTCTCATTCAACGAAAATTCGGGCAATTGGTTCCGTGGGGAAATTTGACCGAATGGATGTTCTTGCTGACCAAATGATAACAGATCCCGGAATCCCATCGCAAATATGCACTATCTGGTTTTGTTTGTGAACGGCGCGAGGACTCAAACATAGAACCGCCTTTGATTAGAAATTAGCGCCCGGTTTGGGATTTCGACCCTGCGCAGCTCAAAGCCAAAATCCTACCGGGCTTCTGCGCGCAAGAGAGCGTTGCTTGGGGACGATCACAAGAGTTTCGCGGCCCCCCACGACAAATGGCTCGACCCAGCCAAGAAGCACGCCGCCCAGAATTCAGGGGCCGAGAATGAGGCAGGCGGATGACGTAAGGCGTCCGGTTAATGATAGTCGGCAGCAGGCCGGTGTCGCGACGGAGTTTGCGAGCGCTTTGGAGGGTGGACCAAGTCTTTGATCGAGTACTATGATAAATGATGCTCAGCCGCCGCGAGTTCACCACGGCCTCGCTTTCCAGCTCCGCCGATGCGAATGCCATCGTCGTCGACCCCAAGCCGCTGTTCGAAATCTCGCCGTGGCTCTACATGCAATTCATGGAGCCGCTCGGCGCTACCGACAGCTCGGTTGAGGCCTGTTGGGATTATGACGCCGACGATTGGCGTGAGGACTTCGTCGACGCCGTGCGTGAGCTCGCGCCGGGCGCCATCCGCTTCGGCGGCCTCTTTAGCCGTTACTACAAGTGGCGGGAAGGGACCGGCCCGGCCGCCAAGCGACCGCCGATGCGCAACTATGTCTGGGGCGGCTGGGAGACCAACCGTGTCGGCACTGACGAATTCGTCGATTTGTGCCGCCGCGTCAACGCCGAACCGTTCTTCTGCGTGAACTTCCTGAGCGACGGGGAGAAGCGCTACGCCGCGCGCGCAGGCGGCGCCAACGAGGCGGCGGAGTGGGTGCGATACTCCAAGCTAAAGCTTTGGCAAATAGGCAACGAGACCTCATATGAAACAGCGTGCTTCACCAAGGACGAGGCGATCGCGCACACCATCGAGTTCGCAAGGGCAATGCGGCAGGTTGACACTTCAATCAAGCTGATCGGGTGGGGGGACCGCGGGCACGACGGAAAGCTTTGGGCGGCGGACATGGAAAAGCAGGCAGGCGAGCTCATCGATTTCGTCGCCATCCACATGATGGGGCAGAACCCGAAGCGGCCGGACACGGTTCTCAAAGGCCTCCGCTATGAGCAGGACCCTGCGCGCGCATGGGAGGAGCTGGTGGAGCTGTCGGAAGCGGTGGAGCAGCGCGCTGTGGAGATCGAGCAGGCGACGAAGAAGCCGATTGCGATCACTGAGGGGCATCTCAGCCTGAGCCCCCACAACGCCAACCCGATCCTGCACGAATGGCTCTCGGCGGCGTACCACGCGCGGTCGATGAACATCTACCAGCGGCATGGCGGACGCATCCGTATCGCCACCGCGTGCGACCTGCAAGGCAATCGCTGGACGACCACGGCGCTGATGGTGCCAACGCCGCGCGGCAGGAGCTACCTTACGCCGGTCGGGTCGATTGCGCGGCTGTTCCGCAAGCACAACGGCACGCATGGGGTAGCGGTGAAGTTCGCGCCGGCGGGTCTCGATATCGCGGCCAGCCGCGCAGGCAACAAATTGTTCCTCCACGTGGCAAACATCCAGTACGACCGGGCGGTAGAGGCGAGCTTCCCGGGGACGAAAGGCGGCCGTGTGGTCGAGATAGCGCCGGAGAACCTCAGGAGCTATGTCACCGAGGACCAGCCCGACGTGTTCCGCCCACGGGAAATGGAGCTGAAGACGGCGTCTTGGCGGTTCCCCGCAGGATCTGTGTCAGCCGTCGAGTTGGAGCTATCGACGCCGGGCGTCTGACCGGTCATACGTCGGCTGGCGCTGCATGCAACCGTGCTGGCGGAAAAACTTGAGTTGAATGCCTAGCTTTTCCTCCAAGCATTGGGACGCAGAACCGGACGTCGGATGGCGGGCTGACGGGCGCCGACTGGGATGACGCAGCGCGCGGAATGCGACGGACTGCCGGATGCGCGCGCCGGGGAAATCTGCCGGCGGCTTTCCTGCATGTCGTGCTCCCGCAGCCTATTATACGTCGTTCAAAAACTGACGGGACTAAAATCGCGCTGGGGTTCGCATACCCGGTCATGAGATCTGCGAGCTTTGCACGATTTCCTGCGCTACGAATTGTACCTGTCGCGATTGCTAACCAGACGCCGTCCGGAAATCGGGTCGACTAAGTACACGTAAAGATATTCTCTCAGAGGCAAGCCGGGATTGGCCGCCTTCCGCTGCTGCTCGCAACTACCGCCATGCCTCAGATTTCGCTATTCAGTTAAGGAGCGCTCTCGGAGAAGGACCTTCGCTTGAAAATCACAGTCTCAACGCCACAGCTTTCATGCAAGGACGGATCTCATGCAAATCAAAGAATTTGGTGTGGAACGCTGGATGTATCTCTACGAAGAGGATTCCGAACTCAATCTTGCGGAAACCTGCGTCGAATCTCTAACGGTGGCTGAATTACTGAAGATTGCTGACAAGGAGGATGCATCGCTCGGTGAGATCCTGCCGATGAAGCTGACATATGGCGAGATCGACGGCACAGAGCGGCTGCGTAACAATGTAGCGTTACTGTACGAGAACCAAAGCATGTCCAATGTGATCATTACACATGGGGCGATCAGCGCAAATGCGCTCGTCTATGAGACACTCATCGAGCCGGGCGATCACATGATATCCGTGCTGCCAACCTATCAGCAGCACTACTCAATTCCCGAGAGCTACGGCGCTAAGGTCGACGTTTTACGTTTGCGCCAAGAAGATGCATTCCTGCCGGATCTCGACGAACTAAAGCGAATTGTCGCGCCGGCTACGCGCCTTATCGCCTTCAGCAACCCCAACAACCCAACCGGCGCGTTGATGGAGCGAGAATTTCTCGAGCAGATTGTGCGAATTGCCCGTTCCTGTGGGGCTTATGTCTTGAGTGATGAGGTCTATCGTGGCACCGATCAGCAAGGCACGGGCTTCACCGCGTCAATCGCGGACCTTTATGAGAAGGGCATCAGCACGGGCAGCATGTCGAAGACCTGGTCGCTCGCGGGCTTGCGCATAGGTTGGATCGCTGCGCCCGTCGAGGTGATTCAGCGCGTACAGATCCATCGTGATTACAACACGATCAGTGTCGGAATGTTGAACGATCTGCTTGCGTCGATCGCACTTGAAAACCGAGGCGCAATTCTGGAACGCAATCACGGAATTTTACGCACAAATCTCTTCTTGCTCGATGACTGGATCGCCAAAGAATCGCGTTTGTCATATGTGAAACCAAAGTCTGGCACAACCGCATGGTTACGCATCGATGCCGCCGTGACGTCTCGTGACTTTTGCGTCGAGCTACTCAAGAAAAAAGGCGTAATGTTAATGCCCGGCAGCGCTCTAGATAGCGAAGGTTATGTGCGAATCGGCTATGCTAACAACCGGGGTGTGCTCGTGGCAGGTCTCGCAAGAGTGTCGGACTTTCTGCGCCACATCAACAGGTAACATCGGCAGGGCTGAAGGCTGGAAATTCGACGCCAATAAGACCAGCTGCGCGCCAGGCCGTCGCGGGATGTTTGTTACACTTGCCCTACGCCGCTGCGCGCCCTAGCGGCGAACGCTTGCAGCCGATATTGGAGCGCGGCCGCAGCCTTTTAGAACCGACACGGCGTTCGGGATACGCCACGCTTCGCAGATGCCCAGGTGTTGCAGGCGCCGACGTGAGCGGCGTCGGCGGACAGACCTAAAATCCTAATAGCGCCCTTACGTCGTTCGAGAGCAAATTCCGCCTCGTGAGTTCACCCTTGGCGGATGGCCAAGCGCGAGCGCGACATTAAAGTGAGACACGATCATGCCTGAATCTCTGATGGGCCTGGGCATAGCGGCCCTGGTCTTTCTCATCGCAAGCAACCTTTTTCACGAGTTGCGGGCTTGGCGCGCTCGAAGAGGCGCACGGCGCTGATCATCGCGGAGGGCGCACATGCTCGACATTCTGTATCTTGGCTTCGGTCTCCTGCTTTTCGTGATCATCGGCGCCTACGCCCGCGCCTGTGCGCGACTTTAGGGTGAGTCGCATGTCGGAACCCGTCATTGGACTGATCGTCGCCGTTCTGCTCGGCGCCTACCTCGCCTACACGCTGCTCCATCCCGAAAAATTCTGAAGGGAGGCCCGGCGAAGACCGGGCGTTCACCATGACTTCCATTGGGCTGGCGCAAATCGCCATCGTCCTGCTTGCCGTTATCGTCGCGGCTGTTCCGCTCGGCGGTTACATAGCCAAAGTTTTGGCGGGTGAGCGCACCCTGATCACTCCCGCGCTGGCGCCCGTCGAACGCGCCTTCTACAGACTCGCCGGCGTTGACCCTACGAGGGAGCAAAACTGGCTGGCGTACGCGATGGCGGTGCTCGCCTTCAGCGTCATCGGATTTGCTTCGCTATATGCTTTACAGCGGCTCCAGGCCTATCTGCCGCTCAATCCACAAGGCTTTAGCGGGGTTCCTGCAGACCTCGCCTTCAACACGTCGGTGAGCTTCGTCACCAACACGAATTGGCAGAACTACGGCGGCGAGTCGACGATGAGTCACTTGACGCAAATGCTCGGCCTCACCGTGCACAATTTCGTGTCCGCTGCGACGGGGCTCGCGATGGCGTTTGCATTGGTGCGCGGTTTGTCGCGCGCCGAGTCGCAGACAATCGGCAACTTCTGGGTCGACCTCACCCGATCGACGCTTTACGTGCTCCTGCCGCTTTCGGTCGTCGTCGCGCTCGTCCTGGTCGCTCTGGGCGTGCCACAGACGCTCCAGGGTTCGATCGAAGCGACGACGCTTGAGGGCGCGAAGCAGACGCTCGCCATAGGACCTGTCGCCAGCCAAGAGGCGATCAAGGAGCTTGGCACCAATGGCGGCGGCTTCTTCAACGCCAATTCCGCGCATCCCTTCGAGAGCCCGAACGCTCTTACCAATATGCTCGAGATCTGGTCGCTCCTCGTCATCCCCTTTGCGACAGTTTTTGCTTTCGGACGCGCAGTCTTGGACCATCGGCAAGGTCGCGCCATCGCTATCACCATGATGATCGTGCTCGTCGCGGGCGTGTTCGTCGCCTACTGGGCGGAGGCGCATGGAAATCCGCTGCTGACCGAGATCGGCGTCGATCCTTTGCCCGGCAATATGGAAGGCAAGGAAGTGCGCTTTGGTCCGGCGATGAGCGCGTTATTCGCCGCGGCGACGACAGGCACCAGCTGCGGCGCCGTCAACGCGATGCATGACTCCTTCATGCCGCTCGGCGGTCTCGTGCCCCTGTTCAACATGCTGATGGGCAGCATCGCGCCAGGCGGCGTCGGCGCGGGCCTTTATGGCTTCTTGGTGCTGGCGATCATCGCCGTTTTCGTCGCCGGACTCATGGTCGGCCGCACGCCAGAATATCTCGGCAAGAAGATCGAGGCGCGCGAGATGAAGCTCGCGATGCTGGTGGTGCTGATCTATCCGCTCACGGTTCTCGTCTTCACGGGCGTTTCAGTCATGCTTCAGACCGGCCTCGCCAGCCTGAACAATGCGGGCCCGCACGGGCTCTCCGAAATTCTCTACGCATTCGCTTCCGCCACCGACAATAATGGGTCGGCTTTCGCCGGGCTCAGCGGCAACACGCTCTGGTACAACACGACGCTTGGCGTCGCCATGCTGCTCGGACGCTTCGCCTTCGTCATTCCCGTGTTGGCGATCGCGGGTTCGTTCGCAGCGAAAAAGAAAGTCTCCGCATCAGTCGGCACATTCCCTACGCATGGCCCGCTCTTCATCGGCCTGCTGCTCGGCGTGATCGTCGTTCTCTACCTGCTTCAATATTTTCCGGCGCTCGCGCTCGGCCCCATCGTCGAGCATTTCGCGCTGCTCGCAGGAAAGACCTTCTAAGGAGCATGTCCAATGTCGCATAAGGTCGCCGCTCCCGGCTTGTTCGACGCCGCGATCACCAAGCGGGCTGCCGTCGACGCCTTCAAAAAGCTTGATCCGCGTCGCCTCGCGCGCAATCCAGTGATCTTTGTCACGGAAATTGTGTCGGCGGTCGTCACGGCGTTTTTTGTGCGTGATCTCTTTGCGCAAAGTGACGCCGCCTTTTTCTCCGGCCAAATCTCCGCCTGGCTTTGGTTCACCGTGCTCTTCGCCAATTTCGCCGAAGCGGTCGCCGAGGGGCGCGGAAAGGCGCAGGCGGACGCTCTGCGCAGGACGCGTAGCGATTCGCACGCCAAACGGTTGATTGATCCGCAAAACAATAGCGGGATGAAGGACGTCTATGAAGGCGTCTCGGCGCTTGATCTCAAGCTCGGCGACGTCGTGTTGGTCGAAGCGGGCGACCTCATCCCCGGCGACGGCGAAGTTATCGAAGGCGTCGCCTCGGTCAACGAATCAGCGATAACGGGCGAGTCGGCGCCGGTGATTCGCGAGGCGGGCGGCGACCGGTCGGCGGTCACCGGCGGCACGACGGTTCTTTCCGACTGGATCAAGGTCAAGGTTACCGCGGCGCCTGGTTCGACCTTCATTGACCGTATGATCGCGCTCGTCGAGGGCGCGCAACGGCAGAAAACGCCAAATGAGCTTGCGCTATCGATCCTGCTCTCAGGGCTGACGATCATTTTCTTGATCGTGTGCGTGACGCTTTGGCCTTTCGCGGCGTACTCCGGCGCAGCAATTTCGGTCACCGTGCTGATCGCGCTGCTTGTCTGCCTGATCCCGACGACCATCGGTGGACTCCTGTCCGCCATCGGCATCGCCGGTATGGACCGGCTGATCCGCTTCAATGTCATCGCCACCTCCGGTCGCGCGGTGGAAGCGGCGGGCGACGTGGACACGCTGCTTCTCGACAAGACCGGCACCATCACCTTCGGCAATCGCATGGCGGACGAATTCGTTCCGGTCGAAGGGGTTTCGGAGCATGCTTTCGTTGAAGCGGCGCTGCTTGCCTCACTCGCGGATGAAACGCCGGAAGGCCGATCGATCGTCGCGCTGGCCAAGAGCGTTCTTCACTCGTCGACGCCAAACCTCGGCCCCGAGGCCCAGATCGTTCCATTCTCCGCGCACACGCGCATTTCCGGCGTCGATCTTCCCGGCCGAACGCTACGCAAAGGCGCGGTCGACGCCGTCGCCGCGCAAGTTAAGTCTGTTCCTGTCGATTTTGAGCGCGCGGTGGAGCGCATCTCGCGCGCGGGCGGGACGCCGCTCGCGGTGTCTGAGAATGGGAAGCTGTTGGGCGTCATTCATCTGAAGGACATCATCAAGCCTGATATTAAGTCGCGCTTCGCCGCCTTACGCGCCATGGGCATCAAGACGGTCATGGTCACGGGTGATAATCCGATCACCGCCGCGGCGATCGCCGGAGAAGCGGGCGTCGACGATTTCATCGCGCAGGCCAAACCCGAGGACAAACTCTCCTACATTCGCAAGGAACAGCAAGGCGGCCGGCTCATCGCCATGTGCGGCGACGGCACCAATGATGCGCCCGCGCTCGCTCAAGCCGACGTCGGCGTCGCCATGCAGACCGGCACGCAGGCGGCGCGCGAGGCCGGCAACATGGTCGACCTCGACAGCGATCCGACGAAACTCATCGAGATCGTCGCGATCGGCAAACAGCTGCTGATGACGCGCGGATCGCTGACGACATTTTCAATCGCCAACGACGTCGCCAAATATTTCGCGATCATTCCAGCGCTGTTTGTCGTCGCCTATCCGGAACTCGAGGCGATCAACATCATGAAGCTCGCCTCGCCGCATTCGGCGATCCTCTCCGCGGTGATCTTCAACGCGCTCATCATTGTCGCGCTCATACCTCTCGCGCTCACCGGCGTCCCGTACCGGCCCATCGGGGCCGCCGCGCTGCTGCGGCGAAACCTGCTGATCTACGGGCTGGGCGGGCTGATCGCGCCTTTCATCGGCATTAAGCTTATTGACCTGGCGGTCTCGGCCATACATCTCGCGTAAGGAGCCTCAAGATGTTCTCCCATTTTCGTCCGGCGATCGTCATGATCCTGCTGTTCACAGCGCTGACCGGAGTGCTCTATCCGCTCGCGATCACCGGCGTCGCCCAGCTCGTTCTGCCTGGGCAGGCGAACGGCAGTCTCATCGAACGTGAAGGGATCGTTGTCGGCTCGGCGCTGATCGGACAGAATTTTGGGTCCGACCGCTATTTTCATGGCCGACCGTCGGCGACGACCGGCCCCGATCCGGCTGATCCATCCCGAATGGTCGACGCCCCGTACAACGCCGCGAACTCGATGGGCTCAAATCTTGCACCGACGTCGAAAAAGCTCGTCGATCGGGTTAATGCGGCGATCGAGGCGGAATTCGACGCTGGTCGCATCGACATCGTGGCGGCCGACGCCGTTACCACCTCCGCCTCCGGCCTCGACCCGCACATTTCGCCGCAGTTCGCGCTGGCGCAAGCGCCCGCCATCGCCAAGGCGCGCCATCTCAGCGAGGCGCAGGTGCGCGGGCTTGTTGAGGCGAATACCGAAGGACGCGTTCTTGGCGTGATTGGCGAGCCGCGAGTGAATGTGCTCTTGCTGAACATGGCGATAGATCGCTTAAATTGAGGATGACGCCAGAAGGTAGACGTCTTTGGCCCGTAATGACGAAGACTTCGACCGCCGACCTGATCCCGACGCGCTCCTTGCCTTGAGCGACAAGGAGGGTCGAGGGAAGCTACGCGTATTCCTTGGCGCCGCGCCCGGCGTCGGCAAGACCTATGCGATGCTGGCGCGCGCGCAAACCGCGAAGGCTGAGGGCGTTGATATTGTCATAGGCGTGGCTGAGACCCATGGACGCCTCGAAACGCAGACGCTCCTCAATGGTCTCGAAACGCTTTCGCGCCGCAAGTGCGACTATCGCGGCCGGACCATTGAGGAATTCGACATAGATGCGGCGCTGTCGCGAAAGCCTCAGCTCATCGTCGTCGACGAGCTCGCGCATACCAATGCGCCTGATAGTCGTCATCCCAAACGCTGGCAGGACGTCGAGGAGCTGCTCGACGCCGGTATCGACGTATGGACGACGCTGAACGTCCAGCACCTTGAAAGCCTCGCCGACGTCGTATCGCGCGTCACCGGCGTCGCCGTGCGAGAGACCGTGCCGGATCGTGTGCTGCAGAACGCCGCGGACGTCATCCTTGTCGACATCACGCCCGACGAGCTGCTCCAGAGACTGAAGGAAGGCAAGGTCTATGTTCCCGAGACCGCGAGACGCGCGACGCAGAATTTCTTCACGCCGCGCAATCTCACGGCGCTGCGCGAGCTTGCCTTGCGTCGAACGGCCGAGCGGGTCGACGATCAAATGGTCGACTTCCTTCGGCAAGGGGCGATCGAGGGTCCCTGGGCGACGGCGGAGCGTTTACTTGTTTGCGTCGGCCGCGACGCAAAGTCCGAAGCCGTGGTCCGCGCGGGCGCCCGGCTCGCCACAGGCCTCAACGCGACATGGATCGCGCTCTACGTCGAGCGCGCTGGCCAGGAAGAACGGTCTGCGGATGTCGTACGAAATGTCGACCATTCGTTGCGTCTGGCGGAGCGGCTCGGCGCCGAAGTCGCACGCATCTCCGGAGATGATCTCGTAGACGAAGTGCTGCGCTTTGCCCGACGTGAGAATATTACCCAGATTGTGCTGGGTCGTTCGCCGTCCCGGCCATTTCCCAGGATTTTGCGTCGGTCGCTGACCGACGAAATTCTTCGACAATCGACTGATATCGCGGTTCACGTCGTCGTCCAGGAAGATAGCGGGCTCGCAGTTGCGCGCAGCCCGAAACTTCCGAGCTTATCGGAGACGTCGATTGGCGCCGCCGGCGCTGTCGTTGCGGTCGCCGCGACGTTGCCTGTTGCATATGCGCTCGATCGCTGGCTCGGCCTCACCAATCCGTCGGCGATCTTTCTCCTCCCCGTGGTGCTCTGCGCGGCGCGCTTTGGAATGTGGTCTGCGATCATCGCGGCGGTTCTTTCCTTTCTGGCCTGCGACTTCCTCTTTTTCGATCCGCGTTACGAAATGACGATCTCTCAACCGCAGGAGTTTCTATCGCTCCTCGTTGCGCTGATCGTCGCCGTGATCACGGGAATGCTCGCGAGCAAAATGCGGGATTATGCGCGAAACATGCGCCAGCGGTCTCAGGCGGTGCAGTCGCTCTTTGAATTCTCGCGTAAGCTCTCGACGATAACGACGATCGATGACATCACTTGGGTCTCCGCTCTTCAAATTCTGAAAGTCGGGGAAGCGTCATGTGTCGTCCTTCTAATTCCGGAGGACGGCGGATTGAGAGCGGCGGCTTCCTGGCCGCCGGTGGACCAACTGGATCCTGGCGAACTCGCCGCCGCGCGCTGGGCTCTGGAAAAAAGCGAACCGGCCGGATGGCGGACGGACACGTTGCCCAATGTGCGGTTTCAATTCCGACCTCTTGCGACAGCGCGGGGGGTCGTCGCAGTTTGTGGGATCGAGCCCAAGGCGCCCGAGGAACCGCTCGCCGCTGCGGCTGAGAGCACGATATCTTCGCTCATCGAGCAGACGGCGCTCGCGATCGACCGATCCATGCTTGTCGGCGAATCGGTCAAGGCTGCGGCGCTCGAAGAGAATGAAAAGTTGCGGACGATTTTGCTGTCCGCCCTCTCGCATGATCTGCGCACGCCGCTAACCTCGATTACCGGCGCGGTCACCAGCCTACGTGAGCTTCGAGAGAAGCTTCCGCTCGAGGCCCGCGATGACCTTCTGCTGTCGATCGAAGAAGAGGCCGGCCGCCTATCGCGCTTCATCGCTAATCTGCTTGACATGTCGCGCATTGAGTCAGGTGCGCTCGCGCCAAGCAGTGAGCTCGTCGACGTGGCGGAGGTGATCCGTAGCGTCCTCGCAAGATCCAAGAAAGCGTTTCCTGCAATGGACACGTCAAGCAGCATCGCGCCCAACCTGCCGCCGATCCGCGCCGATGCCAATCTCCTCGGTCAAGTGCTCTTCAACCTTATCGACAACGCCCACAAATATGGCGGACCGACCGGCGCGATCATTCATGCCCGCCCTGAAGGAAGCGATGTCGTCATCACCGTGACCGACGAAGGACCCGGCGTGAAGACGGCGGATCTCGAGCGCATCTTCGAGAAATTCTATCGCAGCGGACGCGTTGACGGCCGCAAGGCGGGAACGGGGCTCGGCCTGTCGATCTGTCGGGGGCTGGTAAATGCTATGGGCGGAACCATTGTCGCGCAAAGCCCCGCCGTCCGGCGCCGAGGGACGAGAATGATTATGCGCTTCCCCGCCGCAAGCGAATCGAAGCGAGGCGTGGCGGCATGAGCGGCGCGAGCGTTCTCGTCGTCGACGATGAAACTCAAATACGCCGCATCTTGCGGCCATCGCTGGCGGCAAGCGGCTATGAGGTGTCCGAGGCTGCGACAGGCCGCGAGGCGCTCGCAGCCATATCGGCGAAAACGCCCGATCTCGTCATTCTCGACCTCGGTCTTCCAGACATGGATGGAAAGGAGGTGCTGCGAAAGCTGCGAATCTTTACGCGAACGCCGGTAATCGTTCTCTCAGCGCGTGACCGGGAGTCGGAGAAGATCGCAGCGCTCGATCTCGGCGCTGACGATTATGTCGAGAAACCCTTCGCGATGGGAGAGCTACTGGCGCGCATGCGCACGGCGCTCCGGCATTCACTGGCTTTGGAGCCAGAGCGGGTCGTCGGCGATACACTTGTCGTGAACGTCAAATCGCGCCTGGTCACAAAAAATGGCGCGCCGGTGAAACTGACGCCGAAAGAATTCGATCTCTTAGCCTTTCTCGCTCGCCATGCCGGCCGTCCGTTGACGCACCGAGAAATTCTAAGAGCCGTGTGGGGGCCGGCGCATCAGGACGACAGTCAATATCTGCGCGTATTTGTTGGCCAGCTGAGAGCAAAAATAGAGGACAACGCCGCGACGCCCAAAATCATCCTGACTGAACCCTGCGTTGGCTACCGATTTATCGATTCCGAGTAAGAAGAACTTCAGCTTGTCTCGGCTGCTGGCTGACATATCGATGATAAAATCGTCGGTTTGTCGAGAGAATGAGTGTGCTAAGATAGCCTTTGCTTGATCCGTGTGCCCTCGGAGAGCCTGTGGCGCCAGCGGCGGAATGATCTTTGTGAGTTTCCTCAGGTTCTAGGTTGCTGCAGCCACTCGGCTAGGACGCCATTCTGCCCACGTAACCGTAGCGTCCGACAACAGAGGTGGCGATCAATCCCGCGGCTGCAGTAGAATCGGAATCATCGTCCATGGCGCATAGCGTGAGGACGATTTCGAGCCGTCTCGCCCAGGCTCTTGACCCAACGAACGCGCGGAGGGCTCAGCTTGCGAAATTGGCGTGAAGATGAAGCAGTGACCTTGGTCCAAATCCGCGAATTTGGCCCCGAAGACCATGTTCCCTGCATACTTGGTCGCTCCGGCGATTTCCCGCAAGGCCGAGAATATCGGTGCGGCCGGGCGCTTAGCTCAAAATTCGCGCAGTCCATGGCGCCGCGCTTGCCTCGCATTACTGCGCTCCGACCTACGCGACGCGCCATTTGCTCTACGTCCATCGAGTAGCGGCGCGCCGGTTCGCCAATCTGACCGATTAGCCGCATCAGCGACGCCGTCGGCCAATACCTCCAAAAATGCTGCGCTTGTGTCTCGACCCTGCCGGCGCAAGAAACCCGCCTGGCGCTTGAACGACTGGTGCAGGGCTAAGACGTCTTCATTGCTCGCCATCTCAACAAACCTTCGAACTGTTTCGCTAGTCCAACTCTTATTTGAGCGTCGGTTTCCTGCGTTGTGCATTGTAATGTTTCTTTTCTGTTCGGGGCAGCCGAGTTTAGAGATGGTTGAGCTCATGGCGTCTTTGACGAAGGACCGTGTTCGCGCACACAGCCATTGGGACTCAAGTGTGAGAACGAATTATAGTCGATGATCGAGTGATGTGGCCACCAACCTTCGATTGACACACCATGCCTTCCTCAAAGTCTGCGCTTCATTGGTAAACGAAGCGGCGGCATTCATAGGACTCCGACTGAGTCGGAGACCGGAAGCAATGTCGACGCGGATGAGCGACGATGACTGGGCGAATACCTTCACGGTGTTTCGGGCCCGCATTCCGCGTCGCGGACGCAAGGGAGGAAGACGATCGCCGCTTCCTCGAAGCGCTTGATTTCTTCGCTGTCGAAAACGTGCGATGGCGCGCCCTGCCGGCGCGGTTCGGCAACTGGAACAGCGTTTGGAAGCGCTTTGACCGCCTGAGCAAGGCCGGCGTGTTCGAGGCCTTCTTCGATACGCTCGCTCGCCTCCATGAGTGCGTCAGCGCAACTGATCCAGATGTTCGATTCCACCGTCGTGCGTGCGCACGCGTCGGCGGCCGGCGCCAAAGGGCGCAGGAAGCGCAGGCGCTCGAGCGGCGGGTTCACGACGAAAATCCACGCCAAGGCGGACGCGTTGGGCGACATCATCGCTTTCGATCTGACCGGCGGCGAAGTGCCGACGCGCCGCATTTCGAGACGCTGCTCGACATTGGACCTGACATTCAGCCGCGCGCCGGCATCTGCGACAAGGGCTACGCCAGCAAGGCCAATCGTGCCGCGGCAAGAGCACGCGGCATCGCGCCGGTGATCCCGCAGAGCTCCAACGAGAAGGACAAGCCGAAGTTCTTCGCCAAGAGGCTCTACAAGGCCCGCGCATCGAGCAGGGTATGGGGCGCATCAAACGCTTCAAGGCGTCGTATTACGTTGCGAAAAGTCAGCCCCGAACTTCCGTTCCGTCGTTAGTTTACTGCGCCGTCTAACGTCGCTGTCGATGCCTTTGACCGCATGACAGTCCCTTGGTGTTCACCTGATCCTCGCGCGGGCCGTCTGCCCCCTCAAGCAGAAAGAAGGCGAGCGCCCAAGGAGACGCGCCGCTGAGCCTTCTGGAGAGCTACGTTCGATCAACCAACCTGGCGACCAAATGCTGGATGAATGGTGTATAGGATTAACGGCAGCAGGATGCCCTGTGATCTGAATCGCGGGCCGGCGCTCTCTGGACCATCAGAACCTCTGCGTTCAGATCAGAATCTTCATGGACAGCGGCATTCCCATACTCTTATTCTAAGGGTGGGCCGCCGCGTCCAGCCGATTTACTGACGGTCCAGGCTCCTATTGGGAAAGTTTGACGAAGCGCCGCCATCTCCGAAACGAAGCGCGCCATAGTCGACATCGTCGCCCTGAGAGCGTCTGCTATGTCCGGGGCTGCAGCCTCACCAGGGCCGGGCGACCGTGACGCCCTTTACGTCAGCGAGACCGCTGACGTCGCCATTCAGAAGGCCCTGGATACGACCAGCGATTGTCCGAGAGCCAAAGGATGCTCCGGCAGATTGCAATGGGGACCGATTGGTTGCCGAGCGATTAAGTCCCAGCGAAGTCGTCCGGCAAACTGCGGCATAGTTTCTACGCTGCGTCTACAGCGCCTAAGGGACCAAATTGCTGCGATATCGTGGCTTAGGTATGTCCTACGCAGGTCAAGAGTGCACGAATGTCCTCTTTTAATTTCATGGGATCTGTACGACAGACAATCAACTGTGGCGATAATCGCTCATATGCTGATAACTAGCGGATACTTTCGAGATGGTAGCGCGTCTGCGGGCCGCGCATGCCGAAGGGTCCCAAGAGGAACTGACTATGGCGCAGCGGGACAATCCAGTGGTAGTTGGAATCGGAGCCTCAGCTGGAGGAGTTAAGGCGCTTCAGAACTTTTTTGAGGCCTTGGGTGATCGGCCAAACGCTGCATTTGTCGTCGTTATTCATCTTGATCCGCAGTATAAAAGCCAACTCGCTGAAATTGTTGGGGCGCACACGGCAATGCCGGTCGAGCAGGTGAGCGAATCGGCGGCGCTCGAAAGCAATCACGTCTATGTCATCTCCCCCAACAGGCGGCTGATGATCGCGGATCACGTCATCACCGCTACTCCTTTCGAGGAGTCCTCTGAACCGCGGGCGCCGATCGACACGTTCTTTCGGTCCCTTGCTGAACGTAACGACGACGGTTTCGCCTATGGGATCGTGTTAACAGGCGCCGGCTCCGATGGCGCAAACGGCGTCAAGTTCATCAAAGGGTCAGGCGGCATTGTCCTGGTCCAAGATCCGCACGAGGCCGAGTTTCCCTCAATGCCGCGTGCTGCAATAGCGACCGGCGTCGCCGACCTGGTGCTGCCCATCCGCGAACTCGCCAACCATCTTGTCGAGCTCTTGAAGCACACCACTAAGGCGCAAGGCCTCCCCGCGGCGGAGGAAGACAAAGAGGAGGTCATCCGTCGCATACTCGCGCACCTACGTGTAAGGACCGGACATGACTTCTCGCTCTATAAAAGGGCGACTATTCTGCGCCGGCTAGCGAGAAGAGTTTTGATCTCGCGCAAGGAATCGTTGGAGGGTTATTACGAATATTTGCGAGAAAATGCAGAAGAAGCGAAGGCATTATTCGCCGACTTCCTGATCTCCGTCACGACATTTTTCCGAGATCCAAAGGCGTTTGGCGTCCTTGCTCGAGACGTCGTCCCGAAGCTTTTCGACGAAAAAAGCTCCGGTGACACTGTCCGGGTCTGGGTGCCGGGCTGCGCCACGGGGGAGGAAGCCTATACGATCGGCATGATGTTGCTTGAAGAGGCGGCACACCGAGATGTGCCGCCCGAAATACAGGTCTTTGCTTCTGATCTCGACACCAATGCGCTAGCTATCGGGCGCGAAGGTCGATTTCCGGCAACCATAGAGGCTGATGTCTCTGAAGAAAGAATCAGCCGATTCTTTGTTCGCGAGGGCGAGTTCTATCGGGTTCGACGGGAGCTTCGGGACATCATTCTGTTCGCAAGCCATAGCCTGCTCCGGGATCCGCCATTCTCACGCGTGGACATGATCTCGTGTCGCAATCTCCTCATCTATCTGAACCGCGAACTCCAAAATCAGGCCTGTTCGACGTTTCATTATGCGCTTAAGCCAGGCGGCTTCCTGTTCTTGGGAACGTCTGAAAGCGTAGATCATCCGAGTGGACTCTTCAGGGTGGTGAATCGAGAGGCGCGTATTTTTCAGTCCGTCCCAAGCAGCAGCGAACAAGGAATGTCATTACCTGTCATACTTAGCCCGCGCAGATTGCCGGTCGAATGGTCGGCAGAGCCTCCAGTCTCGCCCAGAGCAGACACAGACCGCGCGGCGTTGCATCGCCACATGCTGGAGAAAGTTGCTCCGCCAAGCATGCTGATCGATGAGCATCACCATGCAATTCATCTTTCGGACAGCGCCGGTCGCTATTTGAAGTTTTCAGGCGGCTCGATCACCACTGACGCAACCGAACTGGTTCGGGAAGAACTTCGGTTCGGTCTCCGGATGGCGCTTCATCGAGCGTTTGGGCGGGGAGAAACCACACTCAGCACGCCGATTTTAGTCCAGTTCAACGGAGACAAGCGCCGTGTCTATCTGCAGGTCAAGCCGGCGCTTGAAGAAAATGATTCCACGCACTACGCCCTAGTCCTCTTCATTGAGGGCGAAACGGTAGAACCCAAGGAGTCGGCAGCTGATGAGGGCGAACCGGCGGCGCAGGTCACCGATACGATCAAACAATTACAAGACGAGCTTCAACTCGCGCACGGCCAACTGCGAGCGACGAGGGAGGATTCGGAAGCCGCTAATGAGGAGTTGCGCGCCGCAAATGAGGAGCTTCAGTCGATCAATGAGGAGTATCGTTCAACCTCTGAGGAGCTCGAAACAAGCAAGGAGGAGCTGCAGTCGATCAACGAGGAGTTGCAAACCGTCAACAGTGAGCTGAAATTCAAGCTGGAGAGCGTGTCGCGCACAAACAGCGATCTGCAAAATCTGATGGCAGCGAGTGATTTTGGAACACTCTTTCTCGATACTGCGCTGCGCATCAAAAGGTTTACGCCGAAGCTCACAGAGCTTTTCAACATTACGCCGAACGATGAGGGACGTCCGATCACGGACTTCACCCATCAGCTCGAGTACGACGGGCTGGCCATCCATGCCCGCGCCGTACTGAAGAACCTCGTGCCTGTCGAGCATGAGGTGAAAAGTCACGACGGGAGATGGTATCTCGTACGCGTTCGACCTTACAGAACAGTCGATGACAAGATCGACGGGGTCGTCGCCACTTTCGTGGACATTACGGTACGCCGTAGAACGGAGGAAGCGCTTCGCGCGAGCGAGGAACGGTTCCGCGCTCTGGTAATAGCGAGTTCGCAGGTCATCTACAGTATGAGCCCCGACTGGAAAGAAATGCGTCAGCTGCATGGTCGCGGTTTTCTCGCTGATCTGGGAAGCGCATCGCATGAGTGGCTGGGAAAATATATCTTGGTCGAGGATCAGCCTCGCTTCGTAGCCGCTATGTCAGAAGCGATCCGGACTAAGAGCATTTTCGAGCTGGAGCATCGTGTCCGCCGTGCTGACGGAAGCGTGGGGTGGATAACTTCGCGCGCGGTGCCCATCCTGAATGAGGACGGCGAAATCGTCGAATGGTTCGGCGCGGCGACCGATATCACGTATCGGAAAAGTTCAGAGGAGGCCCTGATCCAGGCAGATCGGCTCAAAGATGAATTTCTGGCGACGCTCGCGCACGAACTACGTAATCCACTCGCTCCGATACACAACGCTGCTCATGTTTTGAAAAAGAGGCATGGCGTCGGCGATCCGGATGCTCCGCTGCTCGATACTATCCAGCGCCAGGTTGAGCATCTCGTGCGGCTTGTGAGCGAACTTACGGAAGTCTCGCGGATCAGCAGAGGCAAGATAGATCTACGTAAGGAGGGAATAGACGTCGCGAACGTCGTGCGCGATGCGGTAGAAACCTCTAAGCCGCTGGCCGAGAAGAAAGGTCACCGCATTACCACGAGCTTGCCAAAGGAGCCATTGTGGGTTTTTGGCGATCGAATGCGGCTCGTGCAGGTGGTCGCCAATCTCATCAACAACGCGACAAAATATACAGCCGCAAACGGCGCTATCGAAATTAAGGCGGGCCGCGAGGATCGTGATGCCGTCCTACGCGTTCGCGATAATGGGATCGGTGTCTCCGCTGACATGCTGCCTCACGTGTTCGAGCTCTTTACGCAAATCGGCAGCTCCGCCGATAGTTCCGAAGGCGGCCTTGGCATCGGCCTGGCATTGGCCCGCAAACTCGTCGAATTGCACGGCGGGCGAATAACGGCGCATAGCGAGGGGCAAGGACGCGGTAGCGAATTCGTGGTTCGGCTTCCGCTTTACGACGAACCGCCCTCATCGGAAACGGCAGCGCCTGCAACGGAGGACAACCACAATTCGGTACGAGTTCTGGTCGTCGACGACAAAAGGCAGGTTGGTAACAGCATGGGCCTGTTGTTGGACAGCATGGGAGCGGTAGTGCGCGTCGTTTATGATGGACCGACTGCAGTCGCGATGGTCGACGAGTTCAAACCGGACATCATTTTTCTCGATATCGGCATGCCAGGCGTTGACGGATATGAGACAGCGCGAATCCTCCGTGGCGCCGTTCACGAGCACCCTTTCCTTCTCGTTGCCCTAACAGGCTGGGGACAATCAGACGACCTGCGCCGAGCGCAGGAAGCCGGCTTTGACGAGCATCTAACGAAACCAGCTTCTTTGAGTGCGATCGAGAAGCTGTTGCGCCGCGCTGCTTCGGCGTGAAGGGGCGGTGGGGTCGTTGTCGGAATGGGAATAGACGGCGCGAGGCCTCCATCAGGGAGGTAGGGATGCCCAAGAGCCGAGAGCAAAGCCTCGGCCCGCGCCGTACAAGAGCGCCTGTGATCTGGCGCGCGTTGCCGGAGTCCAAGCTAAAAAAGGCGTTATGCGACTTCCGATGCTTGCGTTGTGCCGGCGCGCTCTAGACCGAGCGCGGGACTCGCCCCGGATAGGGCGCCGATTTTATCTCGTCGCTGGAGTTGGCTGCTTACGCTCGGGATATGGATCGGACCAAGCTGGGGAGAAAGATACTCAGGAAGGCTTCTCTGTCGCCCTACTTTGGGCTGCTTCAGTGATGAACTCTGGCGAGGCAAGGCTTATAAGCTCCCGAACGGGCGCAGTTCAGCACAACGCGAAGTCACTGACGCTGCTTTGCCCGTCTAGATTGAACTAGACGAATGCGGAGCCATCTGCCGTCTTAGCGCCAGAAGGCCGCTCAGTTGGCGCTTGCCGCGCTGGCGCCTCGACAAAGACTCGGCGAGAGCGGCGCAGTCGTGGTCAAACGGCGCCCCGCGCGTATTCACTCGGGCGCTGCGGCAACTGCGCTTCTCAAAATCTTCGCGTAATTCCGGCTTTCATTGAGTCGTTTCTCGTAGGAAGCTGCCGCAGCTTCACGTCCAGTACGCCGCGCCTCCCTCGCCATTTTCGCCACCAGGACCGCGCGCTCTTCCATTATCCTCAGCGCGACGCGTAGGGCTTCATCGACGCTGCCCTCCTTTTGCGTCGCCAATGAGTCGGCAGTATAGGAATGTCCGACCTGGCACCGGAACCGTAGCGGCGGCCAGCGGTTGACCTCCGACAGGACGCCGCCACACGCTGGGCATGAGAGAGGGACCGGCTTCGCAAACTTCGCAAGAATGTCCGGGTCTATTCTTCGGCCAAGCGCAATCTCGACTTCCAACTTTATGTCAGCTGGGATCTCAACGGATGGTCCGGCCTCTTCGGCGGCTAGCTTGACGATAAGCGCGGGCAATTCCCAGATCGGCGCGCGATAGTCCACATCGCTTGCCTGAAGCGCACCCAAAGGCATGTCTGGGGCTGTAGCGTTCCCAGGATTTTGAACGACAGTTACGCCTCCGCATCGCTTTACGTCCGCCAAACCGCTGGCTCCGTCGTTTAAGAGCCCGGTCAGTACGACCGCGATTGTCCGAGAGCCAAAAGAGATCCCCACCGATCGGAATAAAGGATCGATCGCAGGTCGAGCCATATTTTCGCGTGGTCCGCGACCTAGTCTAATAACGTCGCCCATTACGAGAAGGTGGTGGTCCGCCGGCGCAACATAGGCGCGCCCCGGCCGCAGGAGCTCGCCATCTACGGCGGTGCTGACTGGGATCGGCGAGGCGGCGTCGAAAATTCCAGCCAGTAGATTATTGCCTTCAGCGCCGATGTGGATCACGATGAACATCGTCGCGCGCAGATCTTCGGGCAAGCCGCGGCAGAGTTGCTGCACTGCGTCCACAGCTCCTAGAGACCCTCCAATTGCGATGATGTCGCGCGGGCACATGATCAGTCCTCCGCAGGTCGAGACGAGGTCATGCATGCGAGGCGCTAAAACTATGGCGACGATCGCATTCAAGCCTATAATTAGCGGATGCTTTCGAAATACTAGCGCGTTAGCGGCGCCGCGCGTGCGTAGAGGTCCAAGGGAGAGAACCTGCTATGGCGCAGCTAGACGATCCCATGATCGTCGGAATCGGAACGTCGGCTGGAGGAATTAAGGCGCTTCAAAATTTCTTTGAGGCTCTACCTGATCACCCCAACGCGGCATTCGTCGTTGTTGTTCACCTTAAGCCGGAATTTAAGAGCCATCTGGCCGAAATGATGGCGGCGTGGACGGCAATGCCCGTCGAGCAGGTCGAGAAGACGACGCCAATCAAGAATAATCACGTTTACGTAATACCGCCGAACAAGCGGCTGACGATCGCCGATCATGTCATTTCGGCCGTCCCCTTTGGTGCGTCCCCCGAGCAGCGGGCGTCCATCGACCTATTTTTTCGCTCGCTCGCTAAAAATCACGGCGATGGGTTCGCCTATGGCGTTGTGCTTACAGGCGCCGGCGCCGATGGCGCGCATGGTGTGAAGTCCATTAAGGAGTCCGGCGGCATCGTTCTCGTGCAGGACCCCAATGAGGCGGAATTTCCTTCAATGCCCCGCAACGCGATCGCGGGCGGCGTAGCCGATTATGTCCTGCCCATTCGGGCGCTCGCGAACCAGCTAGCCGAGCTGCTGAAGGACGCCAAAGCGCATTCAATCCCAGCCGCAACCGAAGATAATCAGGAAGTGACAAGTCGCATACTCGCACACCTACGCTTAAGAACCGGGCACGATTTTTCGCTCTACAAAAGAGTGACCGTATTGCGACGAATTGGGAGAAGGGCGCTGATAACCCGCAAGGACTCGCTGGAGGAGTATTACCGGTATCTGAGGGATAACGCCGAGGAGGCGCAAGCGCTATTCGCTGATTTTTTGATCTCCGTTACGACATTCTTCAGAGACCCGAAGGCGTTCGGCGTTCTCGCTCGAGATGTCATCCCAAAACTTTTCGATGACAAGGCTGCGAGCGACACGGTCCGCGTCTGGGCGCCGGGCTGTGCGACCGGAGAAGAGGCTTATACGATCGGCATGCTGCTCCTTGAAGAGGCTGCGCGCCGCGATCCAGGGCCCGACATACAGGTCTTCGCGTCTGATCTGGACACAAAAGCGCTCGCTATCGGCCGAGAAGGACGGTTTCCGGCGACAATAGAAGCCGACATCTCCAACGAAAGAATTGAGCGATTCTTTCTTCGTGAAGGAGACTATTATCGCGTACGTCGGGAGCTTCGCGATATCATCCTATTTGCGAGCCACAGCCTGCTGCGGGATCCGCCCTTTTCGCACGTCGACCTGATTTCGTGCCGCAATCTCCTCATCTATTTGGACCGCGAACTCCAAGACCAGGTTTGCAACACATTTCATTACGCTCTCAATCCTGGCGGGTTCCTGTTCCTCGGATCGTCGGAAAGCGCAGATCACCCAGGTGAATTGTTCAAAAGTGTAAATCGCGAGGCGCGGATTTTTCAAGCGGTCGCAAACAATTCCGAAATAGGAACTAGGCTGCCGGTTACCCTCAGTCCGCGTAAATCGCCGGTTGAATGGTCTGCAGAGCCTTCGCCGTCGGAGAAAGCGGACGTCGACCGCTCGGCATTGCACCGGCACATGCTTGAGATGTACAAGTTTTGACTTAATCTGACGGACGGTGTTTTTAGCCACGCGTGGGAGCCGTGGCGGGGGCGGAGTTGGTCGGGGTAGCGCAGCCCCCGCCACGGCGTCTCCAGGAGACACCGATATGACCAAGGATCAGAAAGTCATCCGCGCCAAGGCCGGCCTGCTCGAGCTCGCCAAGCAGCTTGGCAACGTCAGCCAGGCTTGCAAAATCATGGGGTACAGCCGCGACAGCTTTTATCGCTTCAAGGACCTTTATGACAAAGGCGGCGAACTGGCGCTGCAGGAACTGTCTCGTCGCAAGCCGTTGCTGAAGAACCGGGTCGCGCCCGAGACCGAAGCGGCGGTCGTCGCCATGGCGATCGACCAGCCGGCCTGGGGGCAGACGCGCGTCGCCAACGAACTGGCCAAGAAAGGGATCAGCGTATCGCCGTTCGGCGTGCGCTCGATCTGGCTGCGCCACGACCTCGCGACCATGAAACACCGGCTGAAGGCGCTCGAAGCCAAGATGGCGCAGGAGCAGCTGATCCTCACCGAGGCGCAGGTCGCCGCCCTGGAAAAAGCCAAGTCCGACAAGGAAGCGCATGGCGAATTCGTCTCCGAATGCCCCGGTTATTGCGGCGCGCAGGACACCTTCTACGTCGGCACGTTGAAAGGCGTCGGCCGTGTCTACCAGCAGACCTTCGTCGACACCTACGCCAAGGTCGGCTTCGCCAAGCTCTATGACCGCAAGACGCCGATCACCGCCGCCGATCTCTTGAACGACCGCGTCATTCCCTTCTACGAGGAGCACGGCATTCCGCTGCAACGCGTGCTCACCGATCGCGGAACCGAATATTGCGGCAACCCCGAGCGGCACGAATACGAGCTGTATCTCGCGGTCGAGGACATCGACCATACGCGCACTAAGGCGAAGAGCCCGCAAACCACTGATGTGATCGACAAGAGTTTATTTTTCGGATTTGGGTTATTCTCTCCCTGCGCACGGGTGACCGCGTGGCGAAGAGCAGGGCATGAGGTGAGAGCCCTGCCGCGCAGCCTTTATCGTCGCACCTCGTTTGCGGCGCCTGTGCGCACCCTTTTTGGGCCGCGAGGGTTCCATCCGGAGACAAAGCGGGCATAAGCCGTTTCGGCCTGCTCCACCCACCTCCGCTCCTCGTCTCGGCAACTCTTGATGTTGTAGGCGTGAGCTGCGCCCTTTTGGCCGCGCGCCGGCTTGAATCCTGCCCTGAGCTCGAGGTCGCGCAGCTTCTTCGCGTGCAGCGACGGACGCGCCCACACATAGCTCTCGCCCTTGGTCAAGAGATGCCAAATCACGATGGCGAGTTTGCGCGCGGTCGCGACGGCCGCTACATGCTGGCCGCGCCGGGCCCTGACCCGGAGAAAGAAAGCTCTCAAAGGACCCGGCGCGCGCGCCGCGGCCCAGGCGGCCTCTACGAGCATGCCGCGGGCATGACCGCGGCCTTGCTTGGTAATCCGGCCGTGATAAGCCGGCCCTGGTCCCGACTGCCGGACACTTGGGTTCAAGCCGAGGTAGCTGACAAGCTTCTGCGGTTCGCCGAAACGGGTCACATCGCCAACCGCAGCCACGATCGCAAGCGCCACCACCATGTCGACGCCCGGGATCGTCATCAGACGCTTGACGCCATCGTCCGAAAGAGCCGAGCGGGCCAGATCGCGTTCGATCACTTTCAGGTCCTCGCCCAGGCGGTCGAACTCGCGCAGATGCCGTTCGATCGCGAGGCGCTCATCCTCGGGCACGACCTGCTCGACGAGCCAGGCCCGGCCCTTAGGTCCGCAGAGATCTGCATGCGGGCAAGACGGGATGAGATAGGCATGCAAAATCGATTGTATGATGTTCTTGAGACGGGATCTCTGTCGGACAATCTGATTGCGACGCGTCACCTGACGGCGCAAGGCCTGCGTCGGTTCGTCGGGGATCCAAACTTCGGGCAGGAAGCCGCTGGCGTAGAGCTGAGCCAATACGCTCGCATCGATCGTATCGGTTTTGATCTTCGCGTGAGCGATCATGCGCACTTGCTTCGGGTTCGCGATCACGACCTTCTTGACATGCGGAGCGATAACCGCTGCGACAGCCGCTGCATTGCCCGTCGCCTCGATAACCACGGTGTCATCTTCCGAGAGTTTTTGCGCAAAGGCCGTCAGAAGCGCGCGTCGCATGTCAACGCGCCCTAGCCGCTTTAGCTTTCCGTCATCCCAAGCCACCGCTTCGGCGAAAGCTCGGTGAATGTCCAGTCCAATGATGCGCATGCCCAATCTCTCCCCTTTGCCTCGTTCAAAATGGGAGCTGGCGGGCAACACGACATCTACTGATCCGCGCTCGCGGCGCATCCGGGAAAGTCGCAGGGGCGGCCATGTAACGAGCTCGGGCTCTCAGCCCAATGTCTATCGGCGGCCTGCCCGCACCTTCGTGCTCCCGGCGCCCCTCGTCCCGGATGGGCTCACCATACGCCGTTCCCAAAAAGAAAACAGCCGGACGAAAAGGCGCCAGGAATCACATACCGGATAACGGCATCGTCGAGCGTTTCCACAAGACCATGCTCGACGAGTTCTACCGCATCGCTTTCCGCAAGAAGGTCTATGCGACGATCGACGAGCTGCAGAGCGATCTTGACGCGTGGATGCGAGAGTTCAACGAACTCCGCCCACATCAGGGAAAATGGTGCTTCGGAAAAACGCCGATGCAGACCTTTATTGACGCGCTGCCCTTGGCGCGTGAAAAATCAGGTCATCTTCAGGCCAACGAGGAGAGCAACGCCGCCTGAAACGACATCGGCCAACTCATGCCGTCCGTCAGATCAAATATCAACTTGTACACTTGAGAGAGTCGCTCCGCCAAGCATGCTGATCGATGAAAATCACCATGCAATTCATCTCTCCGACAATGCCGGCCGATTCTTAAAATTTTCTGGCGGCCCCATCACCACGGATGCGATCGAATTAGTGCGAGAGGAACTCCGCTTTGATCTACGGATGGCGCTTCACCGTGCGTTCGTACGCGGAGAAGGGACCCTCAGCACGCCGCTTACGGTCAAATTCAACGGAGATGAAAGGCGCGTCTATCTGCAGGTTAAGCCGGCGCTCGAGGAAAACGATCCAACGCGCTACGCCTTGGTGCTCTTTATCGAGGGCGAAACCGTTGAGCGTAACGATCTGGAAGTTGATCAACGCGCGCCAACATCGGGGGTCAGCAACATAGTCAAACAGCTACAAAGCAAGCTCCAGCTCGCCCACGGGCAATTGCGAGCGACCAGGGAGGAGTCGGAAGCGGCCAATGAGGAGTTGCGCGCGGCCAATGAGGAGCTTCAGTCGATCAACGAGGAATATCGTTCAACGTCGGAGGAGCTGGAGACGAGCAAAGAGGAGCTTCAGTCCATTAATGAAGAACTCCAAACCGTCAACAATGAGTTGAAACTCAAACTGGAGAACGTGTCGCGCGCAAACAGCGATCTCCAGAACCTAATGGCGGCTACTGATTTTGGAACGCTCTTTCTCGATCCTTCGCTGCGCATCAAGCGCTTCACGCCGAACATAACGGAGCTCTTCAACATCACGCCCAGCGATGAGGGGCGGCCGATCACCGATTTCATGCACCAGCTCGAATATGATGGGCTAGCCGACCAAGCCCGGGTCGTACTAAAAGACCTTGTGCCTATCGAGCGCGAAGCAAAAAGCCGCAACGGGAGATGGTATCTCATACGCGTGCGACCCTACAGAACAGTCGAGGATAAGATCGACGGCGTGGTCGCCACGTTCGTTGATATCACTGAACGCCGTCGAGCTGAGGAAGCGCTCCGCGAAAGCGAGGCGCGGCTGCGTCAAGAAACGCGGCTCGTCGAACTGTCAAGGTCGCCCATCTTCGTATGGGATTTTGACGATGGCATCACACAGTGGAATCGAGGGAGCGAGCAGCTGTACGGCTACTCGCGTGAGGAAGCGATTGGGCAGAAGGAAGAAGCTTTGCTTCAAACATCCGTGCCGGGAATCAATTTGGATGCGCTGCGACATTCGCTTATAAAAAACCGAGTTTGGAGCGGCGAGCAGCTGCATCGAACCAAGGACGGGCGGACGCTAACTGTCGAAAGCCAGGTTGAATTCATGGCAACCGGAGATCGACGCCTAGTGCTCGAGAGCACCAGAGATATCACCGACCAGAAGAAATGGGAGCAGCGGCAGCGTCTGCTGCTCCGAGAAATGAATCATCGCGTGAGCAATACGCTTGCGGTGGTCCAGTCAATTGCGCGGCAGACGCTGCGCACGACTGCATCGAATAGCGAATTCGTCGACTTATTTGAGGGACGACTCGCAGCGTTGGCGCATGCGCATACGCTGCTGATCGAGTCGCGCTGGGAAGGCGCAGAGCTCGGTCATCTCGTCAGTACGCAGCTCGCAGCCTACATTCGAGACGAGGGCATACAGCGCCTACAATTGCATGGCGAACCGATCATGTTGTCTCCCGATATCGCCACTCCGTTGGGTTTGGTGCTTCATGAGCTCGCGACCAACGCCGCCAAATATGGAGCGCTCTCGTCGCCCAAAGGTAAGGTTGACCTGGATTGGACCGTGCGCCAGGAGAAAAAACAGCAGATCTTAAAAATCATCTGGCGTGAATCCGAGGGACCCGAAGTTGTTTTGCCAAATAGGGTGGGCTTTGGGGGTTCATTGATCGAGCGCAGCTTGCCGGGAGCAAGCGTGCGTCGCGAATTTTTGCCTGAGGGCTTGATTTGCACGATTGAGATTGACATCGCCAGGAGGCCAAAAAGTGACGTCGAAAGTTGAGGGGGACGGTAAGCTAAGAGGCGCAAAGATACTCGTCGTCGACGACGAGTTCCTCATCGCCGTGCATATCGAAACGATCTTGAATGACGCGGGCGCCGAAACCACAAGCGCTACGACTCTCCAAGAGGCTTTGATACGCGCAGAGAATACAATGCTCAGCGCGGCTGTATTGGATTTCCGATTGGGTGGGGACACTTCCGAACCCATCGCGGATGTGCTTGCAGCTCGAAACGTCCCTTTCGTGTTCTACAGCGGCCAAACGTTGCCCGATAAGGTTAGGGCGAAATACCCCGGCGTTATAGCCTTAGCCAAGCCTCTCAGGCACAATGACGTTGTTGAAGCTGTGCGCAGCCTGATTGAGCGTTGACGCTTGTCGTAGACGCCCCTCTTCGATGAAATGCGGAACCAGTTCGACGGCATCTTTCGAACGTTTTGTACCCCGTCTAATTGACGAGCTCGACCTTCGCGAAGCTCGCCGCGCCGCGCGCCGGCTCCAAGGCCGCAGAGTTTATATGGCGATAATTGACACCTCGCAGCGGTGAAAGCCGCGGGGATGCGACGGAACACGTCTGTCGCTCTCGGAGGACAAAGAATGAAAAGCGCTGCTCACTTCGAACGTCGGAACGGAGCCAAGCAGAACAAGCATAGGCTCAATAGAGAGGTATTCTGCTAGCGAGGGACAAATCAAAGGTTAATTTCGTCATGGCGGAATTGTGATGGAGATGCGCGGGATACAGCGCCTTGTTGTGGTCGACAGGTCGCGCAACCGAGTGTGCCGCGACGCGGCGGTTCCCGGTCCGCATGCGCGGAATTGGGCAACGATCGTTGCGCGGCGTACGACGATGATACCGCGGGCGTGGCAGCCTATGCTGCGCGGTTGCAAGACAATGGGTCTTGACAAAGCGGCTCAGGATTACGTCTTCACGCCATTGGCTACTAAGCGCGATCCTGATGACGATCTGAGCTTGACTGCAGCGGTTGTGAGGACGGGTCATCTTTGGATGATGTCTGATCAGGCGCATCCGGACGAAACGATCTACGCCAACTATGACGAGTTGCCTTTATGTCCGATACGTCCGACGCGACCATTGACGCCTCGGCTCGGCGAGCCAAATGACGCCTGTCCAGAACGGACGTACGCAGCATAGCCTCAAGACGCGCGACCGGGCGGCTCGCCGGAAATGGTGGAGGAGCGATCATGACCAATCAAGGGCCATCTCCCGAGAAGGAATGGGAAGTAACGACCAACACCTACATTTTCGCTGGAGTCGGCGCCGTCATATTGGGCGGTCTCGCATATGCGAGCCTCGGCGGCGTTCCGAACACAATCGCTGCTGCCGTCGTGGGTGGATTAGCGGGCGGCGCCCTAGGGCTTTTTTTCTAAGGATGATCGATCGGTCGGCGTGGGGCGAAATCGGCATCCGCGCCGGCGGGCATGAAGCGGACGGCAGCACCGCTCTAGTTCTTACAGAGCTTCTTCCAACTCAATCAAAAGATCTTGGAGTTCGGCAGGCAACGGCTCAGTGACGATCTTCGTGAACTTAAATTCCAATTGTTTGCCGATTTTTTCTAGCGTAGCGGCGGGCAGCCCTTGACGCTCGCGGCTAAACGCACTGCTCCAATCGTCTGGCTTCAGTTCTTTCATGAGATGCTCCGCTCTGGGCGCTAACCTCTTCACGGCAGTTTCGTTCCACGATATTCGGAAAAAATTGATGTCGGGCCTGAATTGAGCGTCGAATTGACATTGCCGGCGCCGGTTCTGTGACCGGCGGCGACGGCGCCCATTCTTCTAGTTTTACTGTGCGGTGGCCGGAGCAGCGCTGCAGAATTGCCACTCATCTTACAGAACTCCAGTCGCCAAATCGACCCGATCACGACCATCATTCCTGCGATAGCCAACCGTACGAACCGAAGCGGAACTATTATTGCTAGCCGAGCTCCGATGTAGGCGCCAAGAAAAGCAGCATCCGGAATGAGGAAACATGGCGGAAGGGCGAGCCTGGAAAACGCGAGCTCAACTTCAATACCGTGATGACGACAAGCACGAGTCCGATGCCGAGCTCGAAGGGATTGAGGTCATGCGTCTCGCGAAAGAACTCATAGCGTCGCCACCGCGGAAAGCCCGCTAAGCGTCCGAGCAGCCCACTCCGATTATCGCTGCAAGAGCGGCCGTCGGAGCGAAGTGTAGGAGTGCGCCTCGATCGACTCGGCGGCCGACGAGGAAACGTTAAGCAAGCTATACGCCAGTGAACGTTTAGGCCTGGGGCGCGCAAGTTCGCGCTCTCTTGGTGGCGCCCGGCGTTAGCTCTTGTTATTCGCTTTTGCGTTGACGCCGTTATGATCGATCCATCGCCGATTCACTGCCCAAAGCGCGATGCCGACGCCCAGCAAAGCGAGCGCGATAACGTAGTCGTTGGGAGGCCGACCCGACAACACTGGGAGGGCGAGATAGCCGCATAAAACCGCGCCCAGGAGTGGCGTACCGGAGGGCGCGTGAAAGTGTGTGTGTTCGACTTGCTCCCGACGCAGCGCCAGACAGGCCATATTAACTCCCGTGAATACGCACAGAAGGAGAAGCGCTGTGGTGCCGCCAAGCTTCTTCACTCCATCTTCGCCGACGATGACGACCAACGCCGCAGCAAGCGCAGTGGTGAACAAGATTGATACCCAGGGCGTGCGCCGGGAAGGATGCACCGCGGCGAACCCAGGGGGCAAAATGCCTTCATTGGCCATGCCGTACAGTAACCGGCTAGCCATCATCAGATTGATCAGAGCCGAGTTGATCACGGCGAGCAAACCGATGCCGGCGAAGAATCTTAGCGGAAAGGAAGGAGCTCCGATGGCGACCACCTTCAGCAGCGCATCTGACCTCGCGGCGGCAAGCGTCTCGGCGGGAACCAGCAGCGAAGCGGTGAGAGCGACCAGCTCATAGAGCACGGCTGCGGCGGCCAGTCCGGAAAGCAATGAGCGCGGGAAGATCCGCGCTCCGCCCTCGCATTCTTCGACCATGTTCACCGAATCCTCGAACCCGACCATAGCGAAAAACGCCAGTGAGGTGGCCGCGCTGATCGAAAGCAGAAAGCTCTGGTCTCCGGTATGAATCTCTAAGAGCCGGCTCGGCTCGCCGTGGCCCGCTCCGAGGGCGTAGCCGCCCATCGCAATGACTAGCAAGAGGCCCGAAACCTCGATGCTGGTAAGCGCCATGTTGACCTTCACCGATTCGGTCACCCCTCGGAAGTTGATCAGGCCAAGGGCGATGAGAAATCCGACGGCCGTCGGCATGACCGGCATTTGGACGAACGGCTGGAGGTAAGCGCCGAAAGCCAGGGCCGCCGCCGCAGCTGACGTAATGCCCGAACTCATCACGGCGAAAGCGACCAAGAAGGTGAGGAAAGGAATACGAAACGCCTGCTGGACGTATAGCGCTGCGCCGGCAGCGCGGGGATATTTGCCGACCAATTCGAGATAGCTGAAAGCGGTGACGAAGGCGACTGCGAACGCCGCTAGGAATGGCAGCCAAAGCGCGCCGCCAATCTGCTCAGCTACGCTGCCGATGAGCGCATATATGCCGGTGCCGACGACGTCGCCGATAACGAAGAAAAACAGGAGCTTTGGACCGATCGCTGGCTTTAGCGTCGCCTGGATCGCGTGTGAGCGCCGACCCGTGTCATTCAACATGAGAAAGAATCACCATCTAAGGCTTGAGGCCATCGACCACTAAAGGACCATTGCCTACGTTGGCGCTAGCGCAAAAATCCTGCTTGTCACAGGCGTTCTTACCTGTCGATTTCGCCAAAAACAATATCGAGAGAGCCGACGATGGCGGACACATCCGCCAACATATGATAACGCATCAAATAATCGGCCGCGGCGAGATGCGCGAAAGAGGGCGCGCGAATCTTGCACCTGTATGGCTTATTTGAGCCGTCGGAGATGAGATAGACGCCAAACTCTCCTTTTGGCGCTTCTACTGCTGCATAGACTTCGCCGGCCGGCACATGAAATCCTTCCGTGTAGAGCTTGAACTGCTCGATCATCGCTTCCATTGAGCGCTTCATTTCGAAGCGCTTCGGCGGTGTAATTTTATGATCAATCACTGCAATTGGCCCGCGGCCCGCGCTTGAGGCGAGCTTGTCGAGGCATTGCTTCATAATGCAGGTCGACTGTCGCATTTCCTCCATTCGAACGCAGTAGCGATCGTAACAATCGCCATGCTTGCCGGTTGGGATGCCGAAATCGAATTCAGGGTAACATTCGTAAGGTTGCGCCTTGCGCAGATCCCACGCCGCGCCGCAGCTCCTGACGAACACGCCAGAAAAGCCCAAGCGCCACGCGTCTTCCAAGGTCACGACGCCGATGTCGACGTTTCGCTGCTTAAAGATGCGATTGTCAGTAAGCAATCCTTCGAGATCGTCGCAGACTTTCAAGAATGGATCACAGAAGGCATAAATGTCATCAAGAAGCTTACCGGGGAGGTCCTGATGCACGCCGCCGATGCGGAAATAATTGGCGTGCATGCGCGCCCCCGAGGCGCGCTCGTAAAACACCATTAGTTTCTCGCGCTCTTCGAAACCCCACAAATTGGGAGTGAGCGCGCCGATGTCTGAAGCTTGTGTAGTGACATTCAGCAGATGAGAAAGAAGCCGACCGATCTCACAAAAGAGCACGCGAATGAGTTGCGCTCGCCTCGGAAGCTCGAGTCCGAGCAGTCTTTCTACAGCGAGACAAAAGGCGTGCTCTTGATTCATCGGTGCGACGTAGTCCAACCGGTCGAAATAGGGCAGGGCTTGTAAGTACGTCTTGCTCTCAATGAGCTTTTCGGTTCCACGATGCAAAAAGCCGACATGCGGATCGACGCGCGTCACCACTTCGCCGTCTAGCTCGAGTATGAGCCGCAATACGCCATGGGCGGCCGGATGCGCGGGGCCAAAATTCACGGTGAAATCGCGTCCCGAAATATGAACCATGGCTGCCTCAGAATTTCTGGGGAGCAACGCTGCCTCAAGGCGTGTGTTCCACGTCAATTGCGCCGATAGGGTAGAAGAAACTGAATCCGCTGGCGCACACGGCCTGCGTGCTTAGATCGCCCAAAGAACAATTTGGGTGTTTTCCGCCTAACTGTCGCGCTGTCTTGATCGGCGCCGCGCCCTATATGAGGGCTCGTGACGAATGCTCGAGGGAACGTCCGATGGCCAAGGCTTCGGCTTTAAAGTCATCGGCAAGAAGATCATCGCTCGCCAAAAAACTGATCGATCTGCACCGTATCGACGGCGGCGAGGAAATCGGCGCGCCACTCGCACTGCGCATTGACCAGACCCTTACGCAAGACGCCACGGGCACGCTCGCCATGCTTTCGCTTGAGGCAATGCGCCTTGATCGCGTGAAAGCCGAGGTCAGCGTCCAATATGTCGATCACAATCTACTACAGGTCGACAATCTCAACGCTGAAGATCACCTCTTCCTGGAAAGCGCCTGCCGGCGATTTGGCCTTTGGTATTCGCGGCCCGGCAACGGCATCAGCCACGTCGTGCATATGGAGCGCTTCGGTCAGCCAGGAAAATCTCTGCTTGGCTCCGATAGCCATACGCCGGCGGCCGGTTCGCTTGGCATGCTGGCGATTGGCGCTGGCGGCCTCGATGTAGCGCTGGCCATGGCGGGAGAGCCCTATGTGACTGAGGCGCCCGCCATATTTGGCGTCGAGCTCAGTGGCGTCTTACCGGCCTGGGTGAGCGCCAAGGACGTCATACTCGAAATGCTGCGTCGTCACGGCGTCGCTGGCGGCGTGGGAAAAATAATTGAGTATTATGGAAGCGGCCTTGCTGGTCTTAGCGCGATGGACCGCCACGTTATCGCCAATATGGGCGCTGAACTTGGCGCGACGACATCCGTCTTTCCTTCCGACAATGCAACGCGCGCTTTCATGGCCGCGCGCGGGCGCGAAGCGCAATGGCGAGCGCTCGCGGCGGACGAAGGCTGTGAATATGATGTCCACGACAGCATCAACCTGTCGGCTCTTGAGCCGCTGATTGCTCTGCCTTCCAGTCCTGGCAAGGTCGTTCCAGTCACCGAGGTTGAAGGCCGGGAGATCGCCCAAGCTTATATCGGTTCTTCCGCTAATCCCGGTTGGCGGGATTTCGCCATTTCCGCCGAAATGGTTCGAGGCAAGACAATTCCGCCAGCCGTTTCCTTCGACGTCAATCCGACGTCGCGAGAAGTGTTGCAGATGTTGCTTGACGATGGTCGCCTTGCGGCGCTCCTTGGCGCTGGCGCCCGCATTCATCAGACAGGGTGCAATGGGTGCATCGGTATGGGTCAGGCCCCCGCGATTGGCCGCAATTCCTTGCGTACGACGCCGCGTAATTTCCCCGGACGATCCGGCACGAAGGAAGATTCGGTCTTTCTCTGCTCGCCAGAAACCGCGACTGCTTCAGCCCTTGCAGGCTGCGTGGCTGATCCGCGCAAGATCGGCATTCTCTATCCGGGACTGGTTGAGCCCGCGCCGCGGTCCGAATTGTCGCTGATTGAGCCGCCGCTACCGCCAGCGGAAGCGAAGCGCGTCGCTTTAGAAAAGAGCGCCAATATTCATTCGTTGCCGGACTTTGATCCTCTTCCTGACAAGGTCGAGTTAGAGATCTTGCTTAAAATGGGCGACGACGTATCAACCGACGAAATTCTTCCAGCTGGAGCCAAGGTGCTGCCTTTCCGCTCAAATCTGGAGCGCATCTCGGATTTCGCGTTCGAACCGATTGATCCGGGCTATTCACGCCGCGCCCGCGCGCTCGGCGCCGCGCTCGGGCACGCCGTTATCGGCGGAGAGAATTATGGTCAGGGATCATCGCGCGAACACGCCGCCGCGGCGCCGCGCTATCTCGGCCTGCGCGTGGTCATCGCGAAGAGTTTCGCGCGCATTCACCGCCAAAATCTCATCAATTACGGCATTCTCCCGCTGCTCTTCGCACACAATGACGCTTATGACCGCTTGCACATCGGCGATAGGTTGAACTGCGAGAACTTGCGCAGCAAGCTCACGAACGGGGAGGCCATAATCTTCGCGAGCGGCAAGGGAGACGTCGAAACGGTCCATCACCTGACGCTCAAGGAAATCGCTGTCATTATCGATGGCGGCGTGATTGCGCATCGACGCCGCCTTGGCCATATGCACGAGGCGTCTGAGAGGCGGTCGGCCTAGCTGAATCTTCGTGGAACACGCGCGCCAACTGCTGCAGCTGCCCGGCTACGTCCGCGAGTATTCCTTTGAGCGGAGGAGCCGGAGGAGAGCGTCAAGAATCGGTCGCTGACCGTTGGTGATTCTACGCGCAGCATCTCCAATCTCGAACCATTCCGCGCGGTCCGCCTCTGGGAAATTTTTAACGCGAGCAGATCTCGGTGGCCACTCCATTTGGAATTCATCGCTCTTAAAGGAGTCAAGATCGAAATCTCCTTGGAGCGCCCACACGGTCAGGCGCTTGCCGCTGGGCTGACGAAACTCGCCAAGATCGACGAAGGCGCCTTGGGGGGTCGTTCCCGTTTCCTCCCGAAATTCGCGCTTGGCGGCCAGCAGGGGCTCTTCACCCACGCCAATCAGTCCTTTCGGGATTGACCAGGCGCCTGCGTCCTTAAGCTGCCAATAAGGGCCGCCAGGATGGATCAGGAGAACCTGCAGCGAGCCGCGGATGCGGCGATACAGGAGAATTCCCGCGCTCCGCTTGACCATTTCCATTTTTCCACCGACGCGCTTCAACTCTCCATGAGAACACGTCTATAGTTCGAGGTCCATCAAGCCGCGGGCGCTTTGCGTGGCCTGGCCGCCCGGGTTTTCTCAGGAATTCACGTTTTGATTTTTATAGTCTGGCCGCATTGAGGCGCGGCCACGAGTCAGGGTTCAGAATGTCTTCAGGCCTTATCTGTTGCTCGACGGTTGCGACCGCACAGCCGCTTAGCGAAGCCGAGATGGCGCTGAAGAAAGTCAGGCGCTTTGCTCAACTACACCCCTGGTCCTTGCGAGGGTTAAGGCGATCGGCAGCGGCTACTCGGCCTTAAGGGGCGATTCGCGAGGGCTAAGGCACTTGATGACTCAGGCGATGGCGCGGACCGGTCCTGCCATTACGTGCGAAGGTTCTTGTCGCCAGGCGCCTGCGACGCAGTATTGGCTCTACCCCTATGGCGCGCGCGAATTCTTATGTCTGCCTGCAGGAATGCGCTAAGCCACATCGTAAAGAACGAAAACTATCATTCCTTCGAAGTGAAAAATTATGTCGTAGCTTCGGCGGTGCCGCGCGATGACACGGCGTGCAGCCGCCCAATCCGAGGAACATTTTGGCGGTCAAAAGGTTCCTGCGCATCCGCGCAGACCCTAAAAGGAGCAATGAAATGAGTACCAAAGCTCAGATTGTGTTGAGGAACTTGGCCGAGGTAAGTCGCGACGGAGAAAAGGGGTTTGCCGCTGCGGCCGGAGTCGTTAAAGACGAAAAACTGCAACGCGTCTTTGAGGGAGTTTCAGAGCGATTTGGGATTGGCGCTGGCGAGCTCGAGGACGAGGTAGTGATGCTTGGCGGTACGCCTCCTGGAACTGGTGGCACTATCTCAGGCGCGCTTCACCGCTACTGGACAAATCTGAAGACGGCGATTGCCGGTAGCGACGACGAAGCCATTCTGAAGGATTGCGAGCGCGAGGAAGACGCCGCGAAAGCCGCCTATGAGAAAGCGCTCAGTGAGGAATTGCCTTCGCATGCCCATACGATCGTACGGCGGCAATACAACAGAGTGGTAGAACATCGCGATTTGATCAGGCGCTTACGCGACGCGGCCTAACTGGATTGATTACGCCCGCGCGATGGCGGGCCGTGCTCAAAGTGTGGCGACTACCGTCGAGCAATCCAGTTTTTCGACCACGGTTCGAAAAGGCTTTTTAGGGCTTCAGCGTCGCCAGTGAGGCAATGCCCGCGGCACGTGCAGCGCCTCTCTCCGGTTGTCATTTTGATCGCCAGCGCGGGCGTCGTAAGCGTCCCCGTAACCATTATAGACGTCGGTTCGGGTCATTTGGCGCCGACGTAAGTTGTGACGGACACATTCGCGGAGCACTCGGCGCCGCTCTGCGGGAGGAGACCGGCTGTGCCGCCCGTCTAAGACCAAAAACTCGCAGGGACGAAGTCAAAGATTCCCAATCTTGGCCACAATGTCTCGGATGTGGCAGCTTTTGGCGAAGGCTCTAAATGTTCTCCTAGAGAAAATCCTATAGTTGCATCACACCCTGGCCTCATGAAGGTCGTTCTTGTGAAAGTGGAGACGTGGCACATCCAGAACTCGGAAAACAGGGCCGGCCGGGCGACGCCTCCGCAATCGAGCGGATTCTCGCGGCTGAACGCGAAAGCGAGAACGCGCTTCAAGAGTGTCGACGGCGGGCGCAGCTCCTGGTGGCGGCTGCTCAGGAAAGCGCCAATGCGCTCGGGCGGCGAACTGAAGCCCGCATCTCGAGATTGTACGCGTCATGCGGCTCAATCGACAATGGTGCTGCAAAACTCTTGGGCGAGCCAAGCTCGGCTAAGGCGATCCCCAGCACTCGACAAAATACCGCTGCGCTGAGGCGGGCGGCTGCGCGCCTCGCAGCGAAGCTCACGGGTGGCGACGATGAGGCCTCTTGCTGAGTGGAGCTATGTCCAGGCAAGGTTGCAAGCTCGCCATGGCGCGCGCTTGGGCGAGCCCGAGTGGCGTATGCTCGAGACCGCCAAAACGCAGGCGAGCCTCTTAGAGAAAGCGCGCTCAACCTCGCTTCGCCGGTTCATCAATCGCATAGATGACGAGATGACGAGTCATGCGATCGAGCGCATTCTGCGCTTTGCATGGCATTCATATGTGGCGGAGATTGGGAGTTGGACGCCGCCAGCGTGGAGGCGGGCGACGCTCTGGGTCAGCTATGTCCCGGATCTCGTCGTGTTGGATCGCCTTCTCGCCGGTGAGACGGCGATTTGGCTGCGCGACGACCCGCTGTTCGGTCCACTCGTTGACGCCGATCACGATACGCGCCTCGGCAAGCTCCGAGCGTCTCCGTTCTTTCCGCTGGCAGCGGCTCCTAAGGAAATCGGGCTTGGCGAAAGCTGGCGCGCACACTGGCGGACGTTGTGGCCGCAGCGCTGCGGGTCTCACTATCAACCACCGCTCGAGAAACTCGCCGATCTTGTTAAAGCTCATGTTAGCGAGCTCGCCGAGGCCAGCGTCGAAGAATTGAGCCAACTCTATCGGCAGAAATTGGCGCATGCGTTGACGCGAATGTTTCGCAGATGCGGCGGGACGCCTGCCGCCGCATTTTGCCACCTGGCGCTGGTGGCTCTCGATGTAGAGCGTCTGCGCGGCAGCCTCGTTCGACGACGGTTATTCGATGCCGCATATGCCGAGAGGTCCGGATGACGTTGCGCCCAATTCCTGCACGCTGGTTTGAGCTGATTACGGTGCACGCCGATGTCGTGAACGCCATGGAACGCCTTTCGCGCACAGGCGCTGTGGAGCTTGAGACGTCCAATCGCTTTGCAGAGCTTTTGCTAGCTCCTGATCTGGAACGGCGCCTAAAGGATTACCGTGAGCTCGCGAGTCGTTACCGGGCATATTGGCCTGCTCCCGTGGCGGAACAAAAACGGCCGCCGGAATGCGCTCTTAGAATATTGGACTCTGCTTGTCGGCGGCTAGCGGCGTGGCGTGTCAAAGCGGACTCGATCATCGGTCCGCTTGAATACAAATTACGGCGGGCCGCAGAATTAAATTCTCTAAGAGAAGCGCTGAGCTATGTCGGCGACGAGTTCCCTGCTCCCCAACTGTTGGCGGGCGCTGGCCCAAAACTGCGGGCTAGGCTTGCATTGCTGCCGGCGGGCGCGATGCCGGGCCAGCCTTCCGCTCGAATTCTGTTCCATGGCTGGCAATCATCGGCTGCGAACTACGTCTTAGCGGTTGGCCTGCCGCCGGACATCGACCAATTTGAGGCGCAGGTTCTAAATGTCCAAGGACGCTTCATACCGCTCCCCGCTTGGTTGCCGCCTTTCGTAACGGACGCCAAGCGGGTCATATCGGAACGTCTCTCTTGCCTTGAAAAGGAGAATGACGCACGGCGCGGGGAGCTTGCGGCATTGTCTGCGCGATTACGGATTTCGCAAGCGCTGGCAGATATTGCGATTCTCGAGTGGCTCACCCGAAATGTAAGCGCATTGCGCGGAAGCGGAAGGCTTGTGTGGATCACTGGGTGGACCAATGATCTTGGGGGAACGGTCCTGCGTAAGGCGCTCGATCAAACCGGCGTGCGTTATGCGCTCCGCATTTCGGACGCGCCGGTTGGAGCGGAGCCGCCGATGCTTCTCGGTAACCCCTATTGGGTTCGCATCTTCGAGATGTTTGCTCGGCTACTCGGCGTGCCAGCGCGCCACGAAGCTGATCCGAGCCTTATCGTGGCGACTCTCGCCCCGCTAATGTTCGGTTTTATGTTCGGCGACGTCGGCCAAGGCCTGGTCCTTCTTGCAGTCGGCTTAATCTTCGGTCGTCGCGTTGCTTTCCTTAAGATCCTCGTACCTGGAGGGCTCGCCGCCATTGGCTTCGGTCTTCTATTCGGCAGCGTGTTTTGCAGAGAGGATATTATTCCCGCGCTATGGATTCGTCCGTTGGTCGAGCCGGTCGCTTTGCTCATCGCCGCTCTATCCATCGGCGTGGCGGTTCTCTCAATTGGCATGGCGCTTGACGCCGCGCAGGAATATTGGCGCGGCGCCGCACGCCGCTGGTGGCAAAGTAAGGCGGGCCTGTCCGTCGCCTATTTCGGACTGATCCTTTCGCCGATCTGGGCCGAGAGCTTAATTCTCGTAGCTCTTGGCGCGGTCTGGTACATTCTCGGCTCAGCGATGTTCGCGCAAGAGGGGCGACTATCCGTTGGTCTGCGGGGCGCCGCAGAGTTTGTCGAGCAGTGTTTGCGGTTGCTCGTGAATACGGTCTCATTCGCACGCATTGGGGCTTTCGCGCTTGCACATGCCGCGCTGTCGGCGGTTGTTGTTAGTTTTGCCCAGGCCAGTGGCCCTGTCGCTTACGGATTCGCGCTGGCGCTCGGCAATCTTTTTATCATCGCCCTCGAAGGGTTGGTGGTGAGCGTTCAAGCGACCCGCTTGATGCTGTTCGAGTTCTTTATTCGCTTTTTTACCGCCAAAGGGCGCGACTTCAATCCGCTTTCTTCACCCCACGTCTCCGACGCGAATTCGCTGAGAGGTGCGTCATGATGCTGCTGCGAACGCCTTCGATGGCGACGTTGAGTTTTATTGCCGCTTTAGCTATTGTCTTTTTGGCGCAGCTAGAGTTCGCCGAAGCCGTCGAGGCTGCGCCAACAACCGCCGATTCCGGTGTTGCGCAGTGGGCCATGATCGCCGCCGCCGTCGCATCGGGACTCTCCGCTCTGGCGGCAGGCTATGCGGTCGCCGCCGTTGGAAGCGCAGCGGTTGGCGCTCTCGCCGAGAAGCCTGAATTGCTGGGCAGGGTGCTTATCGTCGTCGGCCTCGCGGAAGGCGTCGCGATCTATGGGCTCATCGTCGCTGTCCTAATTCTAAACAGAGTTGGTTGACATGGGCGCGGCCATTTTCATCGGCGACGAAGTCGCCGCGGCGGGCTTTCGCCTTGCGGGCATCGAGACAATGACGCCCCCTATCGAGGCCATAGTTCCGGCGTTGGAAGAAGCGAAGCGGAAGGCGGCGCTCGTCATCATCGCCGCGAGCATTGCTCGGCACATACCACGATCTGACCTCGAGGCGACGCTTCGCGCGGCTCAACCTATTGTCGTCATCGTCTCCGACCTCCTGTCGCCTGCGCGTTCGCCTGATCTTGGCGGGAGGCTCAGGGTCCTCCTGGGTATCGAGCCATGAACGAGATTGGAGAGGGAGGCACTTTCCCGGCGGAAATGCTTCTGCGGGAAATCGAACGGCAGATGCAGGATGAAATGCGAGTCATCGACGAAGCGGCTGATCGCGAGGCGGGTACTATTCTCGCCCAGGCTCACGCCGCCGCGCGTCGGCGCATGCGCGACGCCGTTAACGAGTTGCGTAGAAATCGCGCTCTCCGTTTAGCGCGTGACAGAGCCAAGATCGAAGAGGCCGCGCGCATGCGCGCGCAACAAAATGCTGCAGAGGCGCTCAGGCAAGCTTGGCCATTCTTGATCGAAGCGCTCGACGCCCGCTGGAAAAGTTCCGCCGCCCGCTCACGCTGGCTTGAGGGCGTCGCTCATTATGCGCGTGATCGATTAATGGCAGGAAGTTGGACCATTGAACGTCCTCCTGGTTGGAGCGCCAACGACCAAAGGCGTATTTGCGAACTCCTCGACAAAGGGCAGGATGACATCAGTTTCACAATTGATCGCGACATCACGGCCGGGCTCAGGATTCGCGCTGGTCAGGCGACGCTCGACGCGACGTCGCAAGGACTCTTGGCGGATCGGCGCGCCAGGGAAGCCTCACTTCTCGCTGAGATCAACTCCCAAGCCAAAAGCGAGCGCCCGCGGCGCGGTGTGAAGAAATGACGAGCGAAGCGGTAATTCGGTGGATCGGCGGTCCTGTGCTTTATGCGCGCGCCAGGGGCTCTTTCCACATCGGCGAAGCGATTGAAGTCGGCGACCGGCGGCTGCGAGGCGAGGTGATTCTACTGAAGGGCGAGGAGTTGGTCGGGCAGGTTTATGAAGACACGACTGGGCTTCGGCCAGGGGATCTGGTCCACGGCGCCGGCCATCCTTTGTCGGTGCGTTTAGGTCCCCACCTCCTCGGACACATCTTCGATGGGTTGCTGCGTCCCCTCGACGAAGCGCCGAGAGAGAATGATGCTGGGAGCCGGTCTCGTGGTCCCATTCCCTTTCATCCTTTGGTCGAAATTCGCCAAACGGTAACGCCGGGCATCGCCTTCGGCTCCATCCCGAGTAGCGGCGTGTCGCAACTGTGCCTTCTGCCGCCAGACGTCGCCGGCGTCGTGGAGCATATCGTCGAGGAAGGCGAGTTTGGACCCGATGCGAAACTCTGCGTGATTCGCACGTCATCAGACTCGCTGCAAGAAATCGGCTTTTTTCACAATTGGCCAGTGCGGCGAGCGCGGCCCGTTCAGGGGCGGCTGCTGAGTGATGAGCCAATGATCACTGGCCAGCGCATTCTCGACACGCTCTTTCCAGTGGCGAGAGGCGGACGCGCAGCCTTGCCCGGCGGATTTGGCGCCGGCAAGACGGTCTTGCAGGAAACCCTTGCAAAATGGAGCGACGCGGACGTCATCGTTTACGTCGGCTGCGGCGAGCGCGGCAATGAAATGGCTGAAGTCCTGCACGATTTTCCCTCGCTTTACGATCCTCGCACCGGCCGAGAATTGATGGAGCGCACCGTCATCATTGCGAATGTCTCAAACATGCCGGTCGCAGCGCGTGAGGCGAGCATCTACACCGCTGTCACTGTTGGCGAGTATTTCAGAGATCAAGGGCTCCATGTTGCGCTGATGGCGGACTCGACCAGCAGATGGGCGGAGGCTTTACGGGAAGTGTCGGGCCGCCTGGGAGAACTGCCTGGGGAATCCGCCTACCCGGCGTATCTCGGCTCAAGATTGGCTGAATTTTATGAACGCGCGGCGCAGGTGCGGACGCTTTCCGGCAGGATCGGCTCAATGACGATCATTGGCGCTGTTAGCCCGCCGGCCGGCGATTTTTCGGAACCGGTGACCAGCCATACAAAACGTAATGTCCGCAGCTTTTGGGGCCTTGATCGGAATCGAGCGCAGGCCCGCTTTTATCCGGCGATCGACCCGCTGCAGTCTTACTCCGAGGGTGCGTCGCGATTTGCGCCTTGGTGGGCGGCGCGTGGCGACCCAAATTGGGGAGAGCGCCGACAGGCGCTCATGTCGCTCCTTGAAAGTCAGGCCAGTCTCGAGCGGATGGCGAGAATCGTCGGCAGGGACGCCTTGCCGCCCTCCAGTCAGCTGACGCTGCTTTGCGCCGGTCTCGCCAATGAGGCGTTTTTACGCCAGTCGGCCTTCTCGAAGGTCGACCGCTACTGCTCTCCGCAACGACAGACGGCGATGCTCGGCCTCATATTTCGATTCTTCGAGCTTGTGCAGCTTGCCTTCGAAGATGCTGGCGTGCCGCCGCAGGACTTAGCGGAACTTAGCATATTGCGTCGGTTGCGACGAATGGGAGAGGAGATCGGCGAAGGCGAGTTGGAGAAATTTCAGGAATTGCGTAGCGCTTTGGAGGCGGAGATAGCCGAATTGAGAACAGCTCATACCAGAAAGGCCGCGCCACATGCTGCCTGAGCTCTCAGTTCAAGGCGGCGCGACCGCGATCGAAGGCCCGCTGCTATTCTTGAATCGCAGTGTCCAAGTCGGTTTGAACGAAGCGGTTGAAATCCTGCAACGAGGCGAAAAGCCGAGACTCGGTCGCATCGCGGCGCTCGATGACGATGTCGTCGTGATCGAAATCCTTGAACCAACGATCGGACTGGGACTTCACGACATTCGTGTGCGCTTTCTTGGAGAGCCCCTCCATTTCGAGCTCGGTCCAGGTCTGCTGGGGCGCATCTTCAACGGGGTCGGCCAACCAGTTGACGGCGGACCTCCAATCGCCGCGGTGAGGCGCTTGCGTATCGATGGTGAACCGCTCAACCCCGTGCGCCGTGATCTGCCGAGCGATCTCATCGAGACGGGCGTTTCGGCTATCGACTTGATGAATAGCCTGGTCCGCGGCCAGAAATTGCCGATCTTCTCAAGCGGGGGGTTGCCGCACGACCGCATCGCCATCGAAATTGCCCAGAATGCGCGATTGCGGGGAGATGCCGCTGGCGCGTTCGCCATTGTTTTCGTGGGCATCGGCATCTCGCATGAAACTGCAGAAGGCTTTCGTCAGGCGATGCAGAATTCTGGCGCTCTCGCGCACACGGTTATGTTCCTCAATCTAGCAAGCGAATCGTCGACTCAGCGGCTGCTGACGCCGCGCTTTGCTCTTACCGCGGCGGAATATTTGGCGGCTCATGAGGATCGACATGTCCTCGTCATCGTAACCGACATGACGAACTATTGCGAAGCTCTGCGTGAGGTCTCAGCCAGTCACGGCGAAGTTCCGAGTCGTAAGAGTTATCCAGGCTATATGTATTCGGACCTCGCTTCGCTTTATGAGCGCGCCGGATGCGTGCGCGGCGAAAAAGGAACCGTGACACAACTGCCGATCTTGACCATGCCGGCCGACGACATCAGCCATCCAATACCGGATTTGACGGGCTATATCACCGAGGGCCAACTGGTGCTTGATCGGGCGCTAGATCATAAAGGCGTTTATCCGCCTATTAATGTTTTGCCGAGCCTTTCGCGTTTGATGGACCAGGGCGTCGGCGCCGGCTTCACGCATGAAGACCACCCCGCACTTGCGAGCCAACTCTTCGCGTCCTACGCGAAGGCGACGCAGGTGCGGCTACTCGCAAGCGTCGTCGGTCGAGATGGGCTGACGCATATAGATCGTCAGTACCTGGCGTTCGCCGATCTATTCGAACACGATGTGATCCGTCAGAGTCGTTCACGGACTTTGGAAGAAAGTATGGAGCTAGGCTGGCGCGCGCTACGACGGCTGCCCAAGCTCGAACTCGCGCGTCTTTCCGATGCGCAGATCTCGATTCACCTTAATGAGAATGAAGGCGCCCATGCGTGAGGCGACGACCACGAGAAGTGCGGCGCTCGAGCTCATTAGCGAGCGCGAACTTATGCGCGAGGGCTACGAATTCCTAGATCAACAGCGCATTCTGCTCGCAACCGAAATGCTCCGCCAACTCAAAATCTATGAGCAGTTGTTCGAAATATTTGAAGCCGAGCGAAGCGTCGCCGCACGAGCGCTCGAAGCGGCCGTCGAGCGGCATGGTCTCGACGCTCTGCAAATTTACCCAGCGCCGGCAGCGCCGAGCATCGATTTTGCGACCGAGGGGAGCCTGCTCGGCGTTCCTCTGCTTGTTCTTGGGGAATTCGCCGAGTCTCTCAGCGTTCCGCTCGAGGCAATTGACCCGTCGCCGGAAGCAAAGTCCTGTCGGAGGGCCTTTGAACGTCTACTTCGGATTTCGGCAGACGTGGGGGCAAGAGCAAGCAATCTTCATCGGCTCGGTCGCGAGTACCAACGCGCGAATCGCCGCGCGAAAGCTCTCGAGAATGTCCTTTTGCCCGAAGTTGAAGAGGCGATTAGGCGTGTCGAGGACCGTCTCGATGCTGTAGATCGAGAGGAATTGATACATGCCAAGTGGGTAATGAAAGGGTCGTCCAAGGTGCGATGAGCGCGATTGAGGTACAATGAACGCGTTCAGTTTCTCTGGGACGTGAATTACCTGAAGCCGCGCCGACCCAGCATTATGCGCTTCTGGAGCAGAACGTTGCCGGCTCCCGACACCGATCCGATAAATCAACGATAATCAATCAAACGCGCGGACAAGCTTGATCGGTGTGTTTTGCGCGCGACATCTGCCCGATCAAGCGACGCCGGAGTTGGCGTCGGTTCGCAATACGCGCGTCATGCACTGCCGCAAGGCCGGATACGCCGTCAAGCTCGCCGAAGCCTTGAAGGGCTCCGTCACCGGCGAAACGCGGCTCGGCGAGCTTTCATTCGTCTAGACCACGAAGTGCAGGAGGCGCAGGAAAGAGGGAACCATGGGGAGCTATGCCGGCCAGGGGCGTCGCGCATCCGCGACAGATAGGCGCCCATGGGGGAATACAGGCGCAGCCGGGACAACAAAGGAACCCATTCGACGATTGCTCCATTTTGCGAAAGGCGTCAGCATGGCTGGGTTTAAGGCAGCCAGACCAGACTTTCACCGCCCGCCCCGAGACGTCAAGGCGAAGGCGCTACTGTCGCACGACGAGCACTGAGCACTTTGCGTGGTGTACGATGGCGCCGGCGTTAGAGCCGATGAGAAACCGATCCATTCCGGGCCGATGGGATCCTACGACCACGACGTCAGCGCTCCACTCCTCGGCTTCCGTCAGAATCTTTTGATAGACGGGACCGAACAGCACAACAGTCGAAACGCGTTCCTTCGCGTAGTCAACGCTGGCCGCGAGGGCCGTGATCTCCTCCTCAATGCCTAGCCGAATATCCGTGTCGAAATCTCCCTTGACGTAGTCAAGAAAGGCGACTGGGATAAGCGTCTGCACGTTGACAAGCCGGAGTTCGCTATTGAAGGCCCGAGCGAGCGCCGCAGCTTTGTCAATCGCTTGTTTTGTCATCTGAGATTCGGTGAGATCGATTGCAGCAAGAATCTTCTTGAACATCTTCGCCTCCTTGGCTCTCCCTTTAGTAGTTAAATGCCGATGTCTACTGCCGAGGCAACGGTGCCTTGGGCATATGCGCGCGCGAAGGCCATCTATCTGCGCCCCCGCCTTCGCCGACCAAGACTGCCCCAGCCCTCCCTGTATTAGGGCGGCGTCCAGCAACATTGCAGGGGAGTTAGGCGCGCGTCGCTAGATTTTGCCCCAATGCTGAGAGGCGGCGGGTACGGTCGGATGAATCGGAGAGCGCAAGCCGCTACTGCGTCCTTTGCATATTCGTCAACTTCTGCGGTTTCATGTGCCTGCACCCCGGTCATCATCCGTTGGGAGGGACATCGCTGACATACGCCAGTGACCGCGGAGGAGCGCAAACGGCCCTTGGGTCTACCGCCAGTCAATGGAATTCACCCGCACTGGCGATGCGCATGATTCACACGATCGCAATGCAGCGGCGACGCGCGGGAGCACTGCGACGCCGATGGAGAGGCGCGACGTGACGCCGTGCCCAACCCACTGGAAGCAGGCTGTATGGGCGCTTGCGGTTCTCCACTGGCGGCGCTGCGCAAATCCGGCCGATGAGCAGAGCCGTAAAAAAGCCCGAGAACTTGGAGCGTCCGAGCTTCTAAGTCCTCTAATTATGAGTACTCGCCCTCAGGATGAGCCGCACGGATCAGATGACTTCTCTTTTCAAACCTACTGATGGCTCTCTTGGCCTTCGCCGAACAGGGGCTGGCGCACGGTTCAGGTTTGGACGTGCGTCGCCCTCGCGCGGGAAAGGCCGTGTCTTAGATGTCTCGACAATTCTCGTTTGCAGCGAGTCGCTACGCTTACGCTCACCACAGTCAATGGGAGTAATTTAACAGTTGCCGACGATCACGCTAAAAGAGAGTGAGCTGCTAAAGCCGAAATATTCGTGTCGCGGCTTCCTTCCGGAATTAGATCCGCTCACCGCCTTTCCGTCTGGTTCGCCTTACGCCGCGCTCGACGAAATCGGGCGCGATCTACCCAGTCTCCTTCATGAAAAGGAGTTCCGGACCTACGCGCGCGCGTTGCGCATTCCCCCCTGGGAGGATCCCATCTCCGAGACGACTCTTTCACAGCTTCGTCTGTATTACGTCCGGATTGGATTCCTCGCATCGGCTTATATCAATCAAGTCGGTCAAAAGCCGGCTACGTCTCTTCCTCTCAACATTGCCGAACCGCTCACTAAGGCGGCGAAACGGCTCAACCGACCGCCAATTCTCAGTTACGACGGCTATGCGCTGTACAACTGGAAACGGTTTCGCAAGAACGGGCCGATCGCGCTCGGGAACATCGACACGATCCAGAACTTTGTCCATATGTACGACGAGCGCTGGTTCATACTCGTGCATGTCGAGATCGAAGCCATCGCAGCGGAGATTCTGTCGGCGATCGCTACGATCAAGCGTAGGCTGATCGTTGAAAGCGCCTCTGATCTTAGCGCCGATCTTTGGCGCATCGAGAAGGCGATACGACGACAGGTCGAGGTGCTCAAGCGCATTCCTGAGCACATGGATCCGACGCTTTATTATAGGACCTTCCGGCCTTACATTCGCTTTTTCGAGAACGTGACCTACGAAGGCGTCGATCAAGCCCCCTTGCATTTCCGTGGCGAGACGGGCGCACAGAGCAGCATCATGCCGACGCTGGTAGCCTTTATGAAGATTCCACATCAGCGGTCTTTGCTCTCGGATCATCTCTTCGATATGCGCAATTACATGCCGGCCGAACATTTGGCGTTGATCGAAGAGGTTGAGGCTATGGCCGATGTGCGAAATCCCTTGCATAAGGAGGCCTACAACGCTGTCTTGGAGGCGATGGCAAGCTTCCGGCGGGTCCATTACGGCTGGGCTGAGGAATACATTAATCGTTGGACTGATGACCCGCGAGGAACGGGCGGCACTCCCTATATGCAGTGGCTGCAACAGATGCTCGTCGAAACCGAGGCGCACTGTCTTTGAGCAGTAGCGAGCGAGTACGAGCGATCGGCGCCGCGCGTGAGGCGAGGCAAAAGCAGGAGCCAGCGCATGAAAGCAATCGCGATCGATGGTTACAGCGACGCAGACAGTTTGAGCCTGCGAGATTTGCCCGATCCGCAGCCAGGCGACGAGGAGATGCTTGTTCGTGTCCGAGCAGCCAGCGTAAACCCCTTGGATTGGAAGATTCGGCAAGGCCAATTGCGATTCTTACTCCGCCTGCGCTTCCCTTATGTTTTGGGGTCGGATGTCGCGGGCGAAGTCGTGTCGTCAGGCATGCTTGCCAGAAGGTTCAAGGCAGGCGATCTCGTTTTTGGCTTCAGTGATCCGAGGCGAGGCGGCGGTTATGCGGAACTGGCGGTCGTAAAGCAGGCGATGGCCGCCTCGAAGCCCGAATCTTTGGATTACGCCGAAGCTGCTTCATTGCCGATTGCAGGATGTGCGGCCTTGCAGGCTCTGCGTGATCTCGGCAATCTCTCCCGAGGCTCAAGGGTTCTCATCCACGGTGGAGCGGGTGGGGTGGGGCACTTCGCCGTACAGATCGCCAGAGCGTTCGGCGCAGTGACTGCCGTCACCTGCGGGCCCTCCAACGTCGAGTTCGTCCGTTCACTCGGCGCGGATTCGGTCATCGACTACCACCAGCGTGACTTTACTGCTGAAGGGGCCAATTATGACGTCATCTTCGACGTCGTCGGCAAAAGTTCATTCTCTGCCTGCCGAAAGATTCTGGCGCCCGGCGGCGTCTATATCACGACGTTGCCGAGCCCGGCGTTCTTTTTCTCGAGCGCTATTCAGAAGTTCGCGAAGGCATTCGGCAGAGCCAAGCAGGCCAGGCTGCTTATGGTTCGACCCAACGGGGACGATCTCGCTTATCTCGGTCGACTGGTGGACGAGGGGAAACTGAAGCCAGTCGTAAGCGTTAGGCTTCCTCTTGAGCAGGCAGCGGAAGCCCACCGCGTCGGCCAAGCCGGCCACGTGCGCGGGAAGATGGTCTTGGAAATATCCGATCGCTCCAAAACGCACACGCCCGTCTAGATCGCAGCGCGGCGCGGCTTTTGTTCGAGGAGCGGGCATGTTGCAGGGGAGACCTGAGCGGCGGTTCGGCGCTTTGGTTCCATGGAATTTCGGATTGCTCGGGCCGCGTTGGCAAATATTTGCCATATGTGCGGACCTGGCTGGCCGCGCGTGTTGAGGGATGGCGTTCGTGCGATATTTCCTCTTCCGTTTACGAATTCAGTTTCGTCGAATTCGTTTTTCCTGGCTTATTTCGACGAGCGCCACCATGTTGACGCCGCTGCAGGCAAGCGCCAGTCCGCCCTCGGGCGCCGGGGTCATATTGCGGATGACGCCGCCGCCCGAAGGGACGGGCCACCGCTTGAACGATTCAGTTTTCGGATCGAATCGCACCAGCATGTTTGGCGTAGCCGCCGACTCGGCGTACCAGATGATATCGTTGACCGCAGTAATCGCGTAAGGTCCGGATTCTCCGCCACCGGGGGACGGCCATTCGACGACCTCGCCGGTCGCCGGGTCCAATCTGCCGATATAGCCCCTCGGGTAATCTGAATACCAAATGAGATCGTCGCTGGTCACCGCGATCCGCCGAGGCCTCGCCTGGGGATTTGGCAAAACGAACTCCTCGATCCGCATCGTCTGGGGATCGACGCGTCCGATCTTGTTCGAGCCGAATTCGGCGAAGAACGGCGCGCCCTTGGAATTTACCACCAAGCCATAGGGCAGGGAATCTGCGGTCGGTGATGAGACAAGCTTGATCTCGCCCGTCGCCGGAGCGAGACGCCCGATCATATTTCCGCCGATCACGGTGAACCACAACGTTCCCTCCTGATCGAAGGCCGGCGTGTGCGGGTCGCGGGCCTTCGGATCGGGAAGCGGAAATTCTCGGATGTCGCCGTTCATGGGATTGAGCTTGCCGACGTAACCCTTGAAACTCGCCGTGAACCAAATATTGCCGCCGGCGTCGGAGACGAGCCCGTGCGGACCCGAGTTCGCGGTTTTCAGACGGTACTCCCGAAACTGACCGGTCTTAGGATCAAGACGGCCGAGCAGGTTGACCATCTGTCCAGTGTACCAGATAGCCCCATCGCTCGTGGCGAGAGGATCGTGGGGGTGCGAGCCGGGCGTTGGCACGCGCCATTCCTTGAAGGTTACATGAATGTCTCGAACAACGATGTCTGAGATCGAAGCGTCGTTTCGGAAGCCACTTCCACTCGGCGAAACAATGCTGATTGCGACCGCGAGGGTCAGCAAGACTCGTTTTTTGCGCATCATCAACTCTCGAGGCATACCGAGAATTAGCGCCCAACCTTCCCCCTTCAATCTTTCTGGATATAGCAGCGCCTATGCTGAATCCTTTTCTACTCGCGATTTTGTCTTTCTGCGAGTTTGCCTTTCCAGCCGCTTATTTGTGATCGTGACCATGCTCATTCTCTGAAGATTTTTCGATATCGGCCTCCATCGTCTTGAATTGTTGGGCGGAGAGCCGAGGTAGACGACGAACGAAGGCCACGATATTCCATATTTGCTCATCCCGATGCGTGGGCCCGAATGCGGGCATCGCAGTTAGCTTGACGCCATTCTTGATGATCCAGAACAGTTCCGCGCTGCTCCATCGCCCTGAAGTTTCGGCGAGATTCGGAGGCTCCGGTCGCAGGCCTTTGCTGATGTAACTGCGCTCTTTCCCCGGTGCGCTGTGACAAATGACGCACATGTCGTGATAATCCTTGAATCCCTTTCTTATCTGATCCTCACTCCATGTTTCTGGCGACTCGTTTCCCGCGTGGGCTCGCACGGAATTACGCATGGTCCAACTCAGAACGACGCGCGCCAAGGCCGTGTGGGGCGCGGTGGCGGCCACGTTGTAGACGCCGCTGACGATGACGAGAAAAGCGCCGAGCGCGCTGACGATGAACGCTGTCACGAAGCCGGCAAGAAACTTCATGGCGCACCCTCCCCGATAGTCATATGGGGCGTCCTGCGAAAAGCGGACCGGTTCCTTGAGCGATCGTTGGGGCGCAAGGGCCTCATCGTCATCCGCGCGTGGCACAGAACTTCGCCGTCTCCTCGAGGCTGGGGTTCGATGTCGTCGAGACGCGCGGCGCCGCCTTTTACCCCCATGCGGGGTCAGCAGCCGCTGCTTGCGCCATCGATCCATGGCTCCGAAGACGAACGCGTCTCGATGCGGCCTTCACCCCATAGCAGCGGCGATGCCTGCAGAACCGCCGGAAGCGGTTGAGGCGCGAAAACAGCGCGAAATCAGCGCGCCGCCAACAATCATCACAAGGATCCGCGGTCCATTGCGCGAAGGCGCCGCCAGACGGGTCCGAACTCCTTGCGAGCGCTGGAATGTGCGGCCGCTGCTCGATCCAAGCCACGCGGCAAGAGCAACAAAAAATGCCGACGCAAGACGGCGACCCCGGCGAGGTATCGGGTGATCAGTGAGGCATCGGCTCGGGACTAAAATTCCATTTTGTGGAAAACGTGTCCCCTTTTGCCAAGGGCGCGCTTCCGCCAAATATGCGATTGAGCCGAAAGTGCCAATTTCGCTTTTTATTCGTAAGGTCAAAAGGGCAAAAGGTGCGTTCGCCTGGATCGCGACATTGTTGGCCTCTGCCGATTCCATGAGTGTGTACTACGTCGCCTCCCCGGCCTCCAACATGTCGAGCACGGGACAGGGTGGCGCCGGATCGCCGGAACAATGGGCGATCGTCTCGGCGAGAATCTGTTCAAGTTTGGCGAGGTCGACGAGCTTCGCCCGCACATTATCGAGATGCGCTTGCGCGATCCCGCGCACCTCGGCGCAGGAGCCGCGCGCCGGCTCAGCGAGAGCCAGCAGAATGCGAATATCGTCGATGCTGAATCCGAGCTCGCGAGCGCGGCGAATGAAAGCCAGCCGTCTAACGTGCGCCTTTTCGTAGGCGCGGTGGCCGCTTTTCGTCCGGGCCGGTTTCGGCATCAACCCTATGCGCTCGTAATAGCGCACTGTCTCGAGATTGACGCCTGCCGCGCCGGCGAGCCTTCCGATCGTCAATACCCTCATGCCGTGAATAATTCCCCGCTTGCACCTGTAGCCGCTACGGAATGCAGAATAGCTCAATCATGAGGGAGGAGCGAGACATGGCGATCACAACCCGCGCACAACAGATGATGCCGCCGGAGGCGCCGCCGCCCGCCACGACAGCCGCGGCGAAGTGGTTCGCGGCGCTAGGACTCGCAGCGGGCCTGGGGGCAGTGGTGGCGTCCTCTTGCTGCGCCATTCCCTTCGGTCTCGCCGCGCTGGGCGCGGGCGCAAGCATTCTCGGCGGGCTCGCGACTTTTGCCGCTTGGCGCATCCCGTTTCTTGCTCTTAGCGCCTTGGCCGTCGTGGGAGGTTGGGCGGCATGGTGGCGGAGATGTCCAATGCTTTGCGCGTCTGAGTCGCGGTGCGCGTCGCGCGGAAGCTCACCCGCCACGCTGGCGCTTCTCCTATGCGTCTCGGTGATCGTGGCGGCGGCAGAAAGCTGGAGTTACATAGATCCTGTGCTGCTCAAGCTGTTTCGGGGCCGGTGATGCCGATCGTCTCGACGCTCACCTGTCCGGCCTGCGGCCATAGGTCGACGGAAACCATGTCGACGGACGCCTGCCAGTTCTATTATGAGTGCAAGGCTTGCGGGGCCTTGCTCAGGCCAAAGGCCGGGGATTGCTGCGTCTTTTGTTCCTTTGGGGACGTTCCTTGTCCACCGATGCAGGAAGCGAAACAACGGGACAGCGCCGCGAATTGCTGCTCCGATCTGTCAAGTCAGGCGGCGCGATGCTCCTCCACTCGAGACCACAGGCTTTGATGGACCAGAGCACCGCCGATCAGCAGGAGATCCGCGCGATCACGGAAGGCGATCAGCGAGACCTCACCACGCTATTGAGCGCCGGCCAACCACCCGTCGGTCGATTTGGGAACGACCTGATGGCGAGATCGGGCACGAAGGCGGAGTAGCCGAGAAGCACGACAAGGATCAGGCTCTTGGAAATTCCTCCATGATCGTTTGCGCGGAGCGGTTGACGAACGCCATGCGGCGGCGGCGACGAGCGTGAGTCCACGCAGCCGCTGTGATCCTTCGACGTCAAGGCGCCTCTCTACATCGGACGTTGGGAATGGCGGCGCGCGAAATGCGCCGATCAACTGCGCGTCCTCCCCTTGTGGATGCGCCCCTTGCTTGCCGGTCGTTCTTTCTTCAACTTCGGAATTCGCGGGTCAGCGGCAAGGATCGGCCGCACCTGCACCCGTCCGTCGGCGGGAAACTGCGCCTCGCCGGTCTTGACCATCGCTCCCTCTCCAAGCTGCTCCCATGCTAGGCATGTAGTCGCACGAGTTGGAATTTTCATTGCAAAGTCTTTCGAGCGAAGCGCCGGACCTGGGCCTCGAACGCACTACCCTCGTCATTCACCCTCCGGCTCTGCGGCCTGTGATTTCGCTTGTACGCTATCTGCTCTTGGCCGCTGTCGTCGCCGCCGACAACAAGGCCACCACCGTCTTTTGGTCGCACGGAGTAAAGTTTAGGCGGACGGCGTCCGGTCGACGTTCCTGACTAAGCAGAAGCCGGGGACGAAATGCGGCTCGGATTACGTTTGCTCAGAGGCCGAGGAACGGAAATGCAGGCGTCAACGCGGCGGCGAAATCGCGCAGGAATTTCGCGACGTGTGCCCTTTCGGTGATCGTCAGCAGACCGGCCCTGTCGGCGCGCGTGAACGGGATATTCTCGGCGTCCAGTTTGGCGAAAGTGCCGGCAGGCAGAGCGGGAAACTCGATTTCGACGCCGCCGATGACGAGCAGTTTTTCGCGCGTCTTGCCCCCTTTGGCCACGCCCTTGGCGTCGGTGAAGCCATACCAGAACGGAAAATCACTCGGCGGTTTGCCGTGTTTGAGGTTGATCACCGCGACGTGATCGGCTCTGTCGCCGATCAAACTCAACCATCGAGCGACGGATTGAGCTGCGCCGACGTCCGGCGAAATGACGTGAAATAACGTCAGCCTGTAGCCATGAGCTTCGAATGCGTCGAGAAGCCCCTCAAGTCCTTCGCCGCCGTCGACGATCCGCGTGAGGTCCGCCAAGAGGCCGCCGGCGAGATCGTGAACGTAAAGCCTTTCGCCAGACTCGATCGAGTCGAGCAGAATGTTGCGTTCATCATCCGCGCGACCGTTGTAATAGCCGACGCCTTCAATTGGATTTTGCACGCGCTCCACTGCGCCGCTGGCGTCACGGCTGCCGAGAACGCGCGCGGTCGCGCCGACGCTGCTGTCGGCGTCATAGGCCGCGACGCGCTTGCCGCTGGTGCGGAGGTGATCGACGAGCGTGCGCGTAAACACAGACTTACCCACACCGCCTTTCTCATTGGCGACGAGGGCCACGCGCTTGACGGCGGCGGGCGAGGCAGCCGCGCGAGGACGGGCTTTGACGGCGGCAGTAGCGGTAGCCATGTCCGAATGTCCTTTGCTGTCGGGGTTAAGTGTCGCGATTGGCCGCGACGCTAGATCTTGTTCGTTACACATCGTCGTCGAAGCGATGCCCCAGAACGTCCTTCGTAGTTCTTCGAGCTTGCGTCGGAGGCTTCGTCGCCAATAGCGAAGGAGACGTCGCGATCGTTCTCGCCGCATCGGCTGTCCTCGAGCCTGATTTAGCCGTCGTCGTTTTTGGCCTGGCGGTGACGGACGCCTTTGTCCTTTTGCGTCGCTTGGCGGGGCGAGCGCGCGCCTCATTGATGTATTTGTTCAACGTGCGGACGGCGATGACAAAGCCATTGCAGCGCAATATCTCGGCGAGTTCCGCGCCCGTATACCCTTTCGCGCGGAAAGCGAGCAGATCCGGCAGCAATTGCGCGACTGCGGCTTTCAGAGGGCTGCGGGAGCGGGCGCCTTCTTTCGGCGGAGCCGAGCGTAACGCCGATTGAAGGGCTGACACTCTATCGGAGATCGCCAAGCTCGCTTTAACCGCGTTTTTGTCCACAGCATCGCTTTCCTTCAACCTTGCGTGATCGTCATGTGTCTCGCTCTATGTCCAGCAGAAGACCGCGGGACTAGCCAGGGGACGCCGAGCGATCACGAATCGAATCAAGATGGCGTGCGACGAAAATATCGCGTCATTTGCGACGAGATCGCGGCGTGAATAGTGAATTTTCCAAATATCGACACTGCTCCCGTGGGGAGCATTGTCGTTTCCTATAGGCCGCTCTGTGCGATCTACATCCTGGTTCAGCGGACTTCCCCGGCGACTCCCGCGCCCGCTTGGTGCTTTCCTCGCGATTTCCACTCGCTCGAAGCGAGCGCCACGACGCGATCATGGGCCATGGTTTCGTGCGCGTCGTGCACGCTCTCGCGGGCGCTGCGGCGTCTTTGGACCATCCGCGCATCCGCGACACGCTCGATTTGGGCAAAGTGCGAGCGGGCGTTGCGGTCGTCCGCTCTCCGATAGTTGCATTCCGCTCAGTTACAGGCGAGCGCCGGGCCGCACCGGGACGCGGCCGAGCCGCACGCCGCGCGCGTGAGAGCGCGTCAGATGGTGGCGAGGCGCCTGTGTCAATGAACCAGATGCTCAGCGAATAGCGCCTGCGTCACACCGAGTTTTTTCGGCGCTGGCGCAAGTCACGCCGGCTACTCGGCGATTGTTCTCAGGTCGCTGCGCGGCGGCGCTCGGGATGGCATTGCCGCGCCTTTCCTTGCCGCGCCTCTATCGTTGCGACGTGAATTCGACGACAGCGCACTCCATCGCAGGCGCGAACCCGTGACGCCGCATTCTCCGGACAGGTCAAAAAACTTGAGCGCCGATGAACGGCGCTGTAAGATGACACTTGGTCAAGGCCCCCAAGCCTGATCAAGCTCGAGCCCGGTCGCCGCCCGCCAGCGCGACCGGGTTCTTTCGTTCCGGCCATCGGTCAAATGGCTTCCAGCAGTCGGTCGATTCCCGAGTTGGGAACTAACATCCGGATTGCCGATCCTGACGAGGCGGACCTGCTTCGCTCGCCATTAGAGATGCAAGCGACTGACGCCGAGGACTGCGCAAGCGTGATTGATGCATCAAGCTGATTCGGGTCTCAGCTCCCTATCATTCAACCTTCGCAACGTTTGGTTTGCTGCGGCTCGGTTGTGCAGGGAGAGACGATTTATACAAAATGGCGAGTCTTCTGAGCTGCGTGAGCGGGCAGTAGCCATGGTGGAGGGAGGCGCGCCGTTGCGATAGGCCGAGAAGGAGTTCGGGGTGTCGCACCCGTCAAAGTTTCGCATGCGCGCACGGCGCGCAAGCCAACCCTTGTCGACGGAAGAGGGCTTGGACGCCTGGCGCTCTGGAAGTGAGCGTTGGCATCGGGCGAAGCGCGCCTGGCGCTTGCGATGGCGCGCTTAAGAGCATCGCGCCATCGCCAGACTAGGCTTTCGCCGTGACCGGCGCAGACTTTTTGCGGGGCTGGTCGCGACCGGCTAGCATGCTTCGGGGCTCCTAAACGCTCAGCGGAACGCCATTGCTTCAGCGCTGAGGCGTCGTTCTTAATAGAGTTTGGATCGACCGTCGAAAGACAAAGCGAATACGCGAGCGCGACCGCCGGCGGTCCGGCGCGACTCGAGAGTCGGTTTAGGAACAACGGGGTAGTAAGAAAGGCGCGAACGTCGCGGTATTTATCTGCAGATCGCAGCAGCGAGACTATCAAGGCTCAGATGCGGGCTTGCGTCCAGCTGTGCCGCATGTCTCTGCGATCTCTCCGCCGTCCAGCAGCGTAGGAGTCTGGCCATTGATGACGGGACAAAGAAGAATGAAGGAATGCCAGCCAATGCGGCGCCGGCCCATGCGCGTCAGATAACGCCGATGGCGGGAACGCGCGGCGACACACCGGCGCCGCTGCCGCGATCGGCACGCTCGCGCATTAGCGCCCCGAAACCGCGAAATGACGAAAGTTGACGCCGTAATCGTCCAGCAGTCTGTGCATTGCCGGGGAAAGATGAACGACTCGAAACGCCCTTTGATTTGACTGGCAATCGTTTCGCAGGCCAACGTATTTTGTGTAGAGCGTGTTCGCTTCGCCGTCGCCGACGGTCGAACGCACGTGTTCGAGCAGCATTTTCACTTCCGCGCCGCCGAAGTGTTGGATGAGGGCGCAACCGACGCGCAGGTCCTGCGCATAGGTCGGGCGCGACAATAGCGCGACACCCATCAGCATCACGCCGGAGCCAACGAAACTATTGATCTTGGCTGAGCTTCGCAGACGATTGAACATGGATCCCCCCGCCAAAGAATGACTGTGAGATCGCTTGGCATGCGCTTGGTCTGCGCTTCGCCGCATGCTGCCGAGCGGACCAGACCGGTCCGATAGTGTTGGACGGTCGTCTTGAGAGCCCATGACGCGGGCCAGACCGCTACAATATAGCATAATGCGAGAGTGCGTCGAATCTTTAGTAAAAACCGTCGGATCCCCGCGGTTTACATACACGGTCGCAGCGTTTTGGCCGACAAAGAGGAGACTAAGGCGGAGCAAAACGTGACAAGGCGCCCACAGCTTGCGCTATGCAAATCCTCGGGTGTGAGCCTTGCGCCTGTCATTTGCCGCGCCCACGCCCTCGCGCGCAGCCGAGGCCGAGGCGCTGCGCGATCGCCGTCACAACTCACAGCGCCGCTGAAGATGGCCGCAGTGACAATCGACGCGCCATCCTTGGTCCATCGCCGTCGGGCGCCGAGCGTCGGCTGCTGAATTGCCGCCGTGTTCGACGAGCTTGCTTTCTCCTTCACCGTCGTCTGACGCGCCCCGCGCCCGGGCCTTCCTGACTGTAGGACCAGTTGAGCATAAGGACCATCAACGTCACGGATCCGCCGTCGAGCGCTCATCGCTTACTCGAGCTGGTCGCGGCTAGATGATTGATTCACGGCAATCCCGTTGGGAGCCGCTTCCTTCTCATCACGGCGCGACAATAGGCGCTCACGACAGCGCCAGACAGGAGCCCCATCGTGAGCCCGGTGGTGCTCGCAAGCGCGTCAAGAATGTGAGGCGAGCGGCCGGGAACTAAGCCCTGAAAAACCTCCAACACGACACTAACGGCTGCGAGCCCGCCCCAACCGACACGAGCTCCCAAAGGGAGGAGTAAGCGATGCCGAAAAGAAATGCTGCGCCTGCGTAGGCTAGGAAGTGCTCCACCCTCGCCGAGGACAAGGTAGAGGGCCGCAGATAACCAGGGACCAGCGAGAGCGCTACAATTGCAAGGGCAGATAGCCAAGCGAGAATTTTCAAAGTTTGAAGAATCACACCAAAATTGAGCTGTGCTGCTCTTGAGGCGTTCGCATAGGATGGCGGCAATTTCGTCCTAAAATTCACTCGTCCTCAGCACCTTTTGGAGTAATCGTCGGATCGCGGCTGGGCGCGTCAATTGTGGCTCGCGCTGTTTCGCGATCCACGCGTCGAGAGCGTCAAGCGACCGCCTTTCAAGGCGAACATTTACTGCTTCTCTATCAATGCGCGGTCGTCCACGTTTTTTTAGCGCCAGATGCCAACATGGCAAAGTCATAGCGCCACGGAGTGGCCGCCGCAAGGCGCGTGGAGGCCGCTCGGTGTAAACCATGGGTCCTTCGAGCCGCGATCGAACGGCTGAGCGAATATGACGGCGCGAACGAACTCCGACAATCCATAATGCGAGCGCTTCCGCCCCTTGGCAGTCTCTCCGATTCTCGCGATCGATAGTGCGATAGCCGAGCGTCTTTGGTTTCGGATGGCGTGTAGCAGTTGTCGCGTGACAATTGCCGGCGCATCGGAGCGCGCGCGGCCTAAAAGTTCGCTGGAACCAGAGATGTCGACCGGCAAATGGATGGCGTTCGGCCAGCGGCTCTGCCGGCCGGCCTGGCGGTGTTGAAGAGGATTGCGCTGAGGCGCTCCGGAAGGTTCATTCCGCCGACGGCGGCTGGTCTGCGCCTGTCAAATGAGTTGCGAACGATGCGTGGGACCGGCGAAGAATATCGGTTAGACGGTGATCGCCTCATGGGGCAACGAGGAGGAATGCTGAAGGACTCCCCGGGGACACGTACAGCAAGTAGAGCGGCAATTCGCGCGCAACTGTTCATCAATGATGCCGCTGCGCATGTGCCGAGTGGCGCGCACCCTCGCTGCGCACGGGGTTGACGAGCGGCGACGCAGTGCAATTTAACTTTTGTTTCATCTCATCGGTTTCAAATGGCGCTGCGGGCGGCCTCTTAGCTCATGACCGTAAGGGGCCGCCCGTTTCGTATGGTGAAGCTTGCAATGGACGGGCTTCGCTCTGTTACGCGCCCCCTGGCGGGTGCAGCGCCGCAAGGCGCGGGGCGGCCCACGGTTTGAGGGAGGCGTGGGCCGTTCCTTTTCAAAGGGTGCAGGTTCCCGGTCATTTTTGGCGAAGCTGGCGAAGGCCGCCTGGCTGTTTTTTTAGATTTCGCCAATGATCGACGCGCGGGCGCGCGTCGATCACGCCATCATCAGATAATAGACCATATCGCGAATGAGTGGTTCGGAAGCGCGCGCCTCAACGAATGATTGGGCCCCACGACCTTGCCTCGGAAGAGAAGGAGAAGCGCTGCATCCCGCCGATACACTCTCGGACGGCGCGAACGGAAAGGAGCGCGATTTGCGGCGCATTTTGCCGGTCATAACGGCGCCGCCAGCTTTTGCCGCTTGAAGCGGCGCCGGCACCGGCAACTATAAAATCATTGCTGTTTGGCAGCGAGAGAATCGTCGTTGGCGCCGATATGGAAGCTGCGATGACTTGCGCCAGTCTTTTCGTCATTATTCGCATTTACGCTACGGGGATAGTCCCGGCTCACTTAGCCGATTCAGTTGACCGAACTGAATTGCGGGACGTCCGGCGACGGAGGTTTGGGTAGAACTACGCACATCGGAAAGATTTAGATTGGCGGAGGAACAACCTTTGCACGAAATTTAGCGAGCGAGTGCGCGGCGTCGGAGTCTCTCGTTGGTCAACGACATCGCGCCAGCAAGAATCGCTAAGTGCGTCCGCGCTGGCCAACGGCCTGATGTTGCCCTAACATTCAAATCGACTGTACTGACCGATGATCGGGAGAATAATCGATAAATCACGGCGATGCTGCAATGACGCAACTTAGACGGCAACTGCGTTTAGGTATCGCTCGCGCGGAACGGTCGCGACGTAATGAACTTGCGCTACGCTTAGCGCTACACGCGGTTCCTACGATCAGCTTCGAGTGGGATATCATACGGGACATCGTGCGGCGCTTCGATCCGTTTGACTCCAATGTTTACTCAAACACTGGGATGCTCAGTCGTTTCGCCGCTGTCCGGGATGCTGTTCATCCAGAAGATAGAAGGAAGTTTTGCGTAGACATTGAAGCAGCGCTACGCGGCGAGACGGAACGGTTTGAAACTGAGATCCGCGTGCTGAGCGCAGATGGCGCAGTGTCGTGGTTCCGCGAGCTAGGTATCGTCGAGCGAGACCAGCGCGGGCGGCCGGTTCGGATGATCGGCATCGCGCACGACATTACGGCGCAGCGCGACAAGCGTGGATTGGAAGCGGGCCTTGCTTCCAAGATCGCGGCCTCAGCAGCGCCAGTTAAGGCTCTTGTGATTGATAACAATCGTGACGCCGCCGATCGACTTGCGCTGCTCCTCGAAACAGTCGGAGCGTATGTCCGGCTCGCTTACAGCGGAGCAGACGGCGCGGGCGCGTTGGATGATTTTGTGCCGAAGATTGTCTTTCTTGATATCAGCATCCCCTACGTAGAGGTCATCGAAATTATACGTCGCATCCGTGAGTCGCCTGGGGCCGAAACAGTCCCTCTCGTAGCCCTCAGCACGTCGCGCGCGCAGGTTAAAGCGCATCTATCGAAAAGCGCCGGTTTTGACGGTCTGCTGGCGAAACCGGTGGGGTTTGAAGCGCTTCTCGATCTATTGGAGAAGTTGCCTTGTACTGAGGCGAAGCAGCGCCAAGGCTCACAGCCAAGACAGTAGCTGCATTGCGGATTGCATCTGCCGCGAGACCGGTCCTGCCGCCATTCCTCTCCAGGAATATCACGCAGAATCGAAGCTGAACGAGCGCATCTGTCTGTGTCTGGGGTGTCGCGGAAAGGATTTCGAGCTCCTTCGCGAAGAGAGCCGTTTGAAGCGCTTCACCTTCACCTCCCCTGAAATCCCCTTTTGGCGCGCAGGTCCACTCGGCCAATGTCGGAAAAACCGTCGGTTTCACCGCGCTCCGGCTGTTCTATAGGCCCTGGGTTGTTCTACTTGTTTAGTCTCACCCTGGGGTGGCGCCTCTCTTGCCCGGAGGTCAAGTCCGTTCCACCCGCCATCAGCGGGCAAAGAGCGCCGCTTTATGTCCTCTTGGACCGGCAATTGTAAGCTGAGGCGGATCAACTCCCAGGGAACAAAACTTCAAGCCTGAGTGTGGGACACAAAATAATTTGCCTGGCAGGGTAAATTCGCTGCGCCCCAAAGGGCACAGCTGTCGCACTCTTTATGAAGGCGCTCGCCAGAGCCCTCCACAGGCTGCTCACGATCCCGCAGATTGACTGCTCATCATTGCGTGGATTTGCCGTTCACGATCTGCGGACTGGGCGCTCACGATCTTCTGGAATCAGTGCTCCCAACGCGGCGACAACGCAATGCGACCGCCACGCTCAACTTCCTCGCCCCGCAGCCTGCCTTGCCGCAACCGTCAGCTACTGTGTATGTGTTCCGAGCCCAAGAAAAGAAAAGCGGGCGAGCAAACGCTGATAATGCAAGAGGAGGAAGGCGACATGTTACGAATGTGCGCTTCGCTAGCGGCTCTATTGGGGTTCGTTTGCACCGCCCATGCATCGGAGACAGCTGAAAAAATCATTGCTGCTGCGAAGGCTACGTGCGCCGACAAAAAGGGCGAATTCAAAGTTGCAAAGAATGCAATAACGAAGCTAGACCTGACGGGTGACAGCACGCCTGAGGAGATCATCGACTTCGCGAAGTTTGCCTGCTCGACAGCTACGTCACTTTATGGCGGCGCGGGCGGCGCCGAACTCATCCTGATCGTCGAAGGCAGCCCGACGCATTTTCTTGCTCAAAAATGGAAAGTCGTTGATCTAGATAAAGCCAAGGTTCTGCTGATCGCGGTCGATCATTCCGTGTGTGGGCAAGAAAGCGACCCCTGCATTGTCGCATATACATGGAACGGCAAGAGCTTCTCCGGAGCGGCCCGCGATCAGTGATGGCGGTGATACCTTCGCGTCAGCCTCGATCTCGTGAGAAATGTTCGAATTCCTGTGGTTCGGTAGGAAAGGGCGCTTGCTTTCGCAGCGCACACGCTTTTCTGCAAGGCGATTTGATCGCTTGATTCAATCCTCTAAGCCGCTTGATTTCGGCGAGAACTTCGCTCAGTCGCCTTCTCTTTTTTGCGATTCTCCGGTGATGAAGTGAAACGCTGAAAGTGAGGATTATGGTTGGGGGCAGCCTGCGAGGCGTTCGGCAAGGTATGGCGGCGGCTCTACTCGCGGATCAACGCATCCCCTTCTCGCCGCCGCCGTTGCGGCTCACTTTCGCTGGGATTCGAAGACTATGTTCAACGCAGCCGTCTGATGTGCAGTATCCCCAGCCCGCATTTGGCGGTTAGAGACGCGCTCGACCAGAATTACGCCGGGCGCGTCTCGTCTAACGCGAGATGATCACACTTTCGATCGACCGCTTGGATGTGAAATGAACTTTTATCAAAATTTGCTGCAGGAAAATCGAGCAACGGCCTCGCCAAGGCCGAGCTCCTGGCTGTTGGTCCAGTCGAGCGCAGCTGCGAGAAGATCGGCTGGCCAAGCAGCTCTGTGAGCGTCGGACGTAAATTCTCTCGCATCGCCGACATCGCGCATGTCGCGATCGCGATCGCCGTCCGCCTCGTGTATGTCGCCGTGGCCCAACCCAGCTTTGGGGAAATTAGAATCGGCATTTACGGCAGCTGCACCTTGCCTCTTCGCTATTCGGAAGCTCGACGCCATCGATTTCGATGGCGGCGCGGAATGGCGAGACCGACCGTCGATCGTCGCGCTTAAGACGTTCAGTTGCCTGGGGACGGATTGTCGCGATATCTCATGTGACGACCGTGCGGACTAACCCCGTCGAGCGTCATCTGCAGGGCTGCGTCGATGACCGCGTAAACCGATGGAGAGCTCATTTGCTGTACTGGACTTGGTTCGTCGTGACCGTGTTGTTCGGCATTGCAGCCGCTGCCGATATTGTCGGCTATGGACCGCAAGCGTATCTTGGTGGATTGCTCACCGGCGCAGCCTATGTTTTTGCATTGAAATCGTTGCCTAAGCCGGGGAAGATTTCTGATGGCGATGAAGCGCAACGCTCGCCTGCGGCGGACCGGGACCATCTGCCTTATCCATCAGTTCCACGAGAGATTTTGGAGATTAGCGACGATCAAGAGCGATCTTCGATGCCGAAGAAGCGAAAGCAACGTCGGCGCTTCCGCTCGCAAGAGCCGAAAGCGCTTTCTATCATAGAGCGGCTGAGAGGCTTTTCACGCCGTCTCGGGGAATGATTCTCCCTTCTGACAGGGTCAGCAGATCTGGTGATGTTCATCAATTCACGGCGTGTGCGAGTAGCCGTCCACGAGTCGGTGGCCTATCTGAAGTTCTGAGCCCCATCGGCCAAGCATAAGGCCTTCAAATATCCGAGCGTTCAGGAGTAGCTGTGGAATATGCAGCAGTTTTTTAATTGTCGATTTTTGTCCGAATTCGCCCACAGAAACGGTTCGGGTCCTGATGCGCGCCGCACCCTCTGATGACGCCAATGTCGGCGTGTCTGTAATCACCCGCCGGCTCCACGGCAAGTTGGCAAGGGCGCTGAGCGCTGCGCCAGATCAGCAGATCGGGGAGCTCCGTTCAAGGTTTCGAGCGCCGCTTCTTTGACGATCTGCTTTTCTAAAATCAGGTCAGACACCGCCTGCCGAAGCCGCGTATTCTCCAGTTCGAGCTCCTTCAGACGCTTAACTTGGCCACATTTCAGGACACCATATTCTTGGCGCCACCGATAACAGGTAACCTCTGTTACGCCGATCGATCGAACGGCTTCTGCTACCGACCCTCCATGAGAAGTCAGCGCCTCAACTCGTAGTAGTTTTTTTCCCCCTTTTTATAGGGCCGAGCAGGTCGATCACGACGAAATTCCGGAGGACTCACTGTCCACCGGAGTTCTGCTGTTGTATAATCACGGCTCTGCTGTTTTTACTACGCTGCTCTGTGATCACATAACCAGGGCCTTCTCTGGTCGTAACAACGGGTTTCTCTTGCGCTGAGCCGGACTGCGTAATTTCAGCATAGCTGCTTCCGTTGTGAGAGCGAGTGACAATCATAGTTTCTTCCGCGAAGCCTGTTCCCGTCATGGCGATCGTGCTCCACAGAAAGACGACAACTCGTCGCATTTGCGCCCCCCCAACTTCAGACAGCGTCACGATGGATTCGAGCGATTATGGCGAACCGGAAAAGCCAGTCCAGCCATTCGCGATCTGAACTATGTTTGCGTGGTTATGAAAGCCGTTTTGTCCGACAAAGGCTGAAGAAGTCGGGCCGACTTGCGTGATGTGGGCCACATTTCGATAGCCTTCTTGAATCACGCCTGCCTGATTGCTTTTGCCAACCTGGCCGACGCCATACACATTGACATCGCTCGTTTGAACCCTAACCGACTCATTGCTTTGTCCAAATTGGACGCCTGCCGTAATGTCAAGCAATGGCGAAACAAAGGTGCGCGTTAAGTCTTGTGCGTTAGCTTCCGCCGCGCTCAAGGCTGTCGCCAGCATCACGCTAACGCTGAGGTGTGCGAGAGAGGATTTCATGGCGCTATCCCATGTGAGGAAAAGATCCCTTTCGTGGAGAGGGCGTCTGCGATAGCCGCAGGTCGCAGAAGCTCATTGGCTATTAGATACGACGCCGTTTACACTCACATGCCGCCGCTCGTGAAGCTTGGCGAGCCCTGAATGACGGTCGCTGTCTGACCAATGTAGGAGAACTTGTTGTAGTTGGCAGACTGTGAAACGTGCGCCGTAGCGTCCGCCCCGTTGTAGCTACCCTTTATGGAGCCCTTGCAGTTGCAGTCAAACTGCGGCGAGTTTTGGACGACAGTCGCATCCTGCGTAATCACGCTGCCGAAGTTTCCGTTCGCGCTCTGCCTAACGGAGGCCCAGGAATCGGCGAGATTGTAGCTGCCAGTAACGCTACTGCCGCCCCAGCCCCAGCCATCAGCGAATGCGACGGAAGAGATGCTCGCCAGCGCAAGAGCGGCAGGAATAACGAGTAGTTTTTTTTTCATGGCTAAAGCCTCCAGAGAGGTTTCAATCCGAGGCAAGAAAGAACGGCTGTAAATGCCGATGTTAATTTCCCCAGAAGCGCCGGAGTAAAATTCCCCAGTTGGCGGGCGTGGCGATCAGCCGAGGTCTTGATCGGCGCCTCCGTTTTTTGGCGGGCGTCCGCGACGACGCAGGGTCGGCGGGATTGGCGCGGGTTGGATGCTGGCTTTCGTCCGAACATGTTCGGGCAAGAGGTCGGCGTGCTCGCGCAGGCGATAGCTCGAGCCTTCGATCTGGAAGACGACGGCGTGATGCAGGAGACGGTCGAGGAGCGCCGTGGCGACGACTGGATCACCGAACATCGCAGAATGATACAATTCTCGAACGGCTGGGGTGCGTGACCACGGTCACGGATTCTCGGCATTCGCTTTTCGGCCAGCGGTTTACAGTTTTGCCGGAACGCTCGGGACGCGGTCCCGCTTTTGTCGTTGTCGCATTGCCAGACGGGCGAAGGCGTTCGATCCGGATTTCCTGCACGGATCTTGGCCACGCGTCGCCCCCCGCGGATAAGAGGGCGCTTGATCCACCGCGCGTCAGCGTGCGCACGCTGATCCCATTGGCGCGGCATTTGAACGCGACGCTGTCCCTCCTCGTCGAGGAGGTGATTCGCGATGACTCTTCAAGCTCTTCCGCGTCGCGTAGCGTCTCTATCGCCGTCGACTCCGGCCTGCGCATCCGGCCGGCTCCCGACAGCATCTTCCCGCCTTTGGCCCAATCTGTCGGCCGAGACGCAAACGCAGCTCGCCCAGCTGCTCGCGCAACTGATGCGGCGCATGCAGCCGGCCGACGACGCAACAAGAAGGGGGAGCGCTCATGCTGATGACATTGAGCGACGCTGACGAGCGCCTGACCACCTCGCATCGCGCCAAACTCGCTTACGTCTACGTCCGGCAATCGTCGGTGAACCAGGTGCGGCAACACCAGGAAAGCACGGAGCTGCAATACCGCCTCGTCGATCGCGCCATCGGGCTGGGATGGCCTCATGAGCGTGTCCAGGTCATCGACGAGGACCTCGGAAAATCGGGCGCGGGTGGCGTCGAGCGCCATGGTTTTCAAAAATTGATTGCCGAGATCGGCCTTGGCAACGCCGGTCTCGTGGTCAGTCTCGATGCGTCTCGCCTGGCGCGCAACAATCGCGACTGGCATCAGCTCCTGGAACTTTGCTCGGTGTTCGGCGTGCTCATCGCGGATGGCGAGCGCCTCTATGACCCGCGCGTCTATCACGACCGCTTGCTGCTGGGGCTGTCCGGCATCATGAGCGAGGCGGAGCTGCACCAGATTCGCACGCGCCTCCATCAGGGAGAACGCCAAAAGGCGTCGCGCGGTGAACTCCGCTTGCCATTGCCTGCCGGGCTCGCCCACGACCGCGCGGGAGCGATCATTCTCAATCCCGACGAAGAGGTGCAGGCCCGTCTCCAGCTCGTCTTCGCCAAGTTCCGGGAGTTGCAGAGCGCTCGAGCCGTAATGCGCTTTTTGCAGGCGAACAGCTTGCCGCTGCCGGTCCGTCCAATCCTCGGTCCGAGCCCACATGATGTTGTCTGGCGCGAAGCCGACAGCGCGCGGGTTCGCAATATTCTTCAGAATCCCGCTTATGCTGGGGCCTATGTCTACGGCCGTCGGCAACGGGACCCGGCCCGATGCCGCCCGGGTTCTGTCCGGGGAACCGTCAAGGTGGCTGTCACCGATTGGGCGGTTTGCTTGCAGGCCGCACACCCTGGTTACATCAGCTGGGAGGAGTTCATGGCCAACCAGCGACGATTGGCGGACAACGTCAACCGTTACGAGGCGGGGCACGCCGGCGCGCCGCGCAAAGGCTCGGCGCTGCTTCAGGGCGTCGCTATTTGTGGTCGTTGCGGCCGGCGCATGAGCCTGCGCTACACAGGACCAAATGGCGACTATCCAGTCTATTGCTGCCGGTCCGATCGGGATCAGCGAGGCGTCGCCTTGTGCCAGGAAGTGCGGGCGATGCCGATCGACGCGCTCGTTGAAGACGTTCTCCTCGACGCGCTGGCCCCGGATCGGATTGCGATCGCGCTCGCCGCCATGGGGCACTTGGAAGAAGAGAGCCGACAACTCGAACGGCAATGGGCGCTCCGTCGCGAACGCGCCCGCTACGAGGCGGAGCGGGCGCGCCGCCAATATGATGCGGTCGAACCAGAAAACCGGCTCGTGGCGCGATCGCTGGAGCGGGCCTGGGAGGAGAAGCTGCGCGCCGTCGAGGAGATCGACCGCGAGCATGCACGCTGGCGGGCAGAGGAGCCGCTCGTGTTGCACGAGGCGGATCGCGCCTCGTTGCAAACGCTCGGCGAAAACCTGCCGAGAATCTGGCGCGCGGCCACAACATCACCCGCCGACCAAAAACGCATTTTGCGATTCATCGTTCGCGAAGCGATCCTCGATCAAAAGCGGGCGCATGGTCAGGTATGGCTGAAGATTATCTGGCAGACCGGCGCAACCAGTGAGCATTGCTTACAGAGGCGCGTTCACACTTACCGCGACTACGTCGATCTCGATGGGCTGCGGCGACGGATCACGGAGCTCAACGCCGCCAACAAGATGGACAAAGAGATCGCGGAAACCCTCAATCGAGAGGGTTTTGTCGCGGCGCGTGGTTGCGCATTCAAGGGAGGCAATGTCTGGTTGCTGCGCACCCATTGGGGCATCCCAACGGTTAAAATCAACGGTGGCGACGCGAACCCGCCGCAGTGGCCTGACGGCAGCTACTCGATCCAGGGCGCCGCATCGGCGATCGGTGTGACGCCGCAAACGATTTTCGATTACCTCGCTCGTGGACTGTTGGCCGGCCATCAGCTCACGAAGGGCCAGCCTTGGCAAATCGACCTCTCAATCGAACAAATCGATAGGCTTCGCACCCACCTCCAGCGCATGAGGCGTTCGAGAAAGGAGGCATCATGAAAACGTCGGCTCGCCGAAGATTTCGCCCCATTCCGCGAAGCCGCGGTTCGAGGTGAGGATCATGGCGCCCCTTTCATAGCGGGCGTTGACGAGCTGGAAGAACAGATTGCCGCCGCCGGGCGTAACCGGCAGATAGCCGATCTCGTCGACGATCAGCAGCGAGAAGCGGCAGAAGTAACGGATCTTCTCCCGCAGCGCCCCTTCGCGTTCGGCCTTGGCCAATGTTGTGATGATGTCGGCGAGGCAGGCGAAGTAGACGCTGCGGCCGGCTTTAACCGCCTCGACGCCGAGCGCCAGGCTGAGATGGGTTTTGCCTGTGCCGGGCGGTCCGATGAGATGAACCGCTTCGGCGCGATCGATGAACTGCAATTCGGCGAGCGCCATGACGCGGCTCTTGTCGAGCGACGGCTGGAAGGCGAAGTCGAAGCCGGCGAGCGTCTTGACGGCGGACAGGCGCGCCATCCGGACGCGGCGGTTCTCGCGTAGCGTCAGTTCTTCGGTGAGCAGAATGTCGAGCGCGTCGAGCGCCGTAGTCTCGCCACGCTCGATGCCGCGCAGGGTGATGTCGAGGATTTCGAGGGCGCGCGGCATTCTCAGGCCGACGAGATTGCGTTTGACGCGGTCGATGACGGCGGAGGGCGTTGCATTCATCGCGAGCCTCCCTGCATCGCCAGCCGGCGCCCCACCGCGTCATAGAAGGCCAGCGGGCGAGCTATGCGGGATTTTGGGTGACGGCGTAAATCAAGCGGCGGACTTTTCTTCGCTTGCGACTTCGATGCCGTCGCGGAATGTTACACCGCTGACAACTTTCGGCAACTGACTTTGTCCTTGTAGTCGTCGCCAATTTTTCGCTGCCGCCATGATCAGCTTGAAGACCATGAGGCGCGCCGTGTCCTGGGAAAGCGCGCCCTTCATGCGAACTGTGCGATGCCGGACCGTCGCGAAGGCGCTTTCGATCGGGTTCGACGTGCGCAGATGCGTCCAATGTTCGGCGGGAAAATCGAAAAACGTCAGCAGTGCGTCGCGGTCCTTGAGCAAGCAATCGACGGCCCTGTCGTATTTTGGCGCGTATTTCTCGGCGAAGATCGTCATCGCGGCTTCGGCCGCCGCGCGGTTCTCGGCAAGCCAGATTTCGCGCAAATCCTGATGCGCATTGGGCTGCATGGACTTTGGCAGCTTGTCGAGAACGTTCAGGGTTTTGTGCTGCCAGCAGCGTTGATGGCGCGTCGATGGGAACGTCTGCTCCAACGCCTTCCAGAAGCCGAGCGCGCCATCGCCGACGGCGACCTCCGGCGCGATCGACAATCCGCGCGCCTTCAAATCGACGAGCAATTCCTTCCAGCTCTGCGCGCTTTCCCGCATACCCGTCTGAAAGCCGAGCAGCTCCTTCTTGCCCTCGGGCGTGGCGCCGATCACCACCAGCATACATTCGGCTTGCGGCTCCATGCGCGCTTGCAGATAGACGCCGTCAGCCCAGACATAAACGTAACGCCGAGCCGACAGATCGCGCCCTTGCCAGCGCCGATGCTCGTCCTCCCATTCGCCCTTGAGCCGCGCGATCACCGCAGGTGAAAGGTTGGGCGCGTCTTTTCCGAGCAAGGCCGTCAGCACTTCCTGAAAGTCGCCGGTGGAAATCCCACGCAGATAAAGCGCCGGCAAAAGAACATCGAGACTTTTGGTTCGGCGCGCCCATTTCGGCAAGATCGACGACACATAGCGAATGCGCGCGTCGGCGGTTGCTGCGCCACGATCGCGCGCTTTCGGCTTCGCCACCTCGACCGGCCCGATCCCCGTCTGGATCGGACGAACCGGATCATGCCCATGCCGAACGACCCGCCGGCGTCCGTCCGGCAGTTCCAGTTCCGCGTGCGCAGCCAGGAAGGCGGCGAACTCCGCCTCTACAGCCTGCTGCACCAGCCGCTTCGCGCCACAGCGCAAAATATCAGTGAGCGGATCGTCGATTTCGTCTTTCTGACGAAGGGAAACAACCTTACTTTCGTTCATGGCGTAACGCTCCCTCGGGAGGTTCGGGTCGGCTCGACACCAACCCCGTTACGCCGCCTGCTTCACACCGTCATCACCTAGATTCCGCCATAGCTCCCAGCGGGCATCTCGCGGCGTGATCGCCGGCGCGCAGCATGAGGGGCGGCAATGCGTCGGGCGGCCGGCGACGATACGCTTGCAACGGCATTCTGCGATGCGCCGGATCGAGACGTTTTTCGCCGCGGCCTTCGGGCGGCGCATGGGCGGCGATCAATTCCTCGAAGATGCGGATGGCGTCGGCGAAGACATGGACATCAAGGACGCGTCGCCGGGTCGTGTCCGGGACGCTGTAGAGATTGCCGCCGACGCTGACCATGCCTTCATGCGACGCGCGCCGCTCGAGCCGAAGCACCGCCTGATAGGGCGTCGACGGCACCGGCTTGAGCGACGCCTTCTCTTCGGCGAAAGCCTCATCGACGACGCGCCTGGTCGTGGCGTGGACCCTCGGATTGGCGATCGTATCGAGCCAGATTCGGAGCTGGGCGTTCAGGTCATCAAGATTGCGGAAGGCGCCGCCGAGGAAAAAGTCTTCCCGGATGTAGCGGAAGGGCCGCTCAACCTTGCCCTTCGTTTTGGCGCGGTAGGGTTTGCAGGCGCGCGGCTGAAAGCCGTAATGGCGCGCCAGATCCAGTAGCGCGCGATTGTAGACAACGAGGCCATCCGGGTCTTCCCCGATAACGGCCGTCTTCATGCGATCGTAGAGGATCTCGCGCGGGACGCCGCCGAGCGCCTCGAAGGCGGCCATATGGCAGCGTAGGACGCTTTGCATATCCTGGTGCAGGACGAAGCGCGCCCAGATGAAGCGGGAATGCCCCAGGACCATGGAAAAGAGCCAGACGATCCGCTTGACGCCGAGCTCGTCGAGGAACTCGACATCGAAGCGGGCGAAGTCGACCTGAGCCTGTTCGCCAGGCGGCGTCTCGAAGCGCACCTCGAAGCCTTTCGAGCGCGGCGGCCGAAGTTCGCGCAGGAAGTCGGTGACCGCAGTGTAGCCGCCGGCATATCCGCGATCCTTGATCTCTCGCCATAGCCGGCGGCCGCTCAGCGCCGGATAGGCGACGAGGCGCTCCCGCAGATAGGCCTCGAAAGTTGCGATCGCGCGTTCGCGCGGCGGCCGCGCCTTGTAGCTGGGCGCCGTCAGCCCCGCGGCGATGTGCTTGCGGACGGTCTTCCGGTCGATTCCGAGCTGGCGCGCGATCGCGGACACAGAGACGCCCTGACGATGTAATTCCAGGATCATGACAATTTCCCCGAGTTTGATCACCGAGCCCTCCCTTCCGCCAAGGGGAGCAGCATCGGCGAGTCGGCGCCGCCCGGCCTTCCAGGGCATGCCCTGGAAGGCCGGGCGTCACGAAAACTGGGGAATTTTCAACCGGCACATTTGGGGAGTTTACGACCGGCACTCACAACGGCCTCGTTGAGGCGCAAAAAGTGGCGTTGCTGGCGGAGCTGGAGGCGCAACCAGAGCCGGAAAAGATCGTCGGCCTGCACCCGGCCGCGCTTCGGCATTATGAGAGGCTGGTTGGACAGTTAAACGATGTTTTCGCCGAGGGGTTACCCCCGACAACGCGGAGGCGGCGGAGAAAATCCGTGAACTGGTCGCGAAAGCAGTCGTCATACCCTCAGGCGACGGCTTTGCCATCCAGCTTCAGGGACGCCTTGCTCTGCTCATGGATGCTCCGAACGCTTACCCCAATATGCGGATCGCCGCGTCGGGGGGATCGGTGGTAGCGGAGGTCCGATACATCCCAAGACCCACTATGGAGAACGCTTTGTTCTGCTACTGGCGGGACGCCGCGTAGAACATTCTTTTTCAAACGCTTCGGACTCCTTAAACCGCGGACCTGCGTCACCCCAATCACTGTCGTCGTCGTTGAACGGCACGTGGTGCGGTACGGACCATCCCGTTGAATGGCCGCCTCGATGATCTTGCAAGTAAGGTAATAGCGCCTTACTTTTTGTTTCGACCGCTTCGCACAGGCGGCGCCCACCCGAGGCCATGATGAAAAGCACGCTGAAAATTACCTCCAAGGGGGCAAGTCACCTTCCGCAAGGAGGTGCTGGACCAGCTTGGCGTCAAGCCCGGCGACAAGATTACGGTGGAGCTCGTCTCTCCTGGGTGGGTTGAGGTGAGGCCGGCTGAGACGCCGGCGAAGCTAGAAGCGTTTGTCGGCTGTCTGAAAAAGCCGGGAGCGCCGAAGCTGTCGATCGAAGAGATGAATGAGATTGCTCGCAAGGGTTGGGCGGGCGAGCGGTGAAAATCACGGCGGATACAAATATTCTTGTCCGAGCCGCCGTGATGGACGATCCGGTCCAAAGCTCTCTCGCGGTCAAGGCGCTGCTCAACGCCGAAATTGTGGCTGTGACGCTGCCGTCGCATTGTGAATTCGTCTGGGTGCTGACGCGCGGTTACAAGAAAAAACCTTCGGAAGTGGGCCAACGCCTTGAGAAGATTGATCGAAAGCGCGAGCGTCGTGGTCGATCGTCCCGCCGTCGAAGCCGGTCTTGGCGTTCTTGATAAGGGCGGCGATTTCGCGGATGGCGTGATCGCTTTTGAGGGCCGGCGCGCGGGAGGTCGCATTTTTGCGAGCTTCGACAAAGAAGCGGTCGAGCTGATCTCGTCGACCGGCGGCGAAGCGAAGCTGCTTGGGAGGAAATGAACGCGGCGTTGAGGGAAGCAGGGTTGGGGCCGCTTCTTCTGAGGTCCCGTCGCCGGGACGAGGGCTTGGCAAGGTCGCGCGTAGCCTACCGTTTTCCATTTATTGCGCTTGCGGCCGCCCAGGGCGGCTGCGCCAATCGGGTTCTGCGAGGGCTGTGGCATTTTTGCACTAGTCGTCTCCGATAGAATCAAGTTTTGTGGTTTCGATTGTAGACGCCCCTTCGAACCGCTTCTGAGACTCAATGAGCGCGCGGACCCAAACATCCCTAGCCGGACTGTATCGCGTGAGGCCGTCGCGCCTCTCGCAAGCGCGGAGACAGCTCCTCACCGGCTCGCTGCGGCGATTCGGTGCGGCGGGGTCGCTTTGCGCGCTTTTTGGCCTGGCGGCACCTGCCGCGTGGGCGCAGTCGATCAATCTGAACAAGCTCATCCCTGCCGGCGCGGACGTCGCCGCCCCGGGGACGTCGAGACCTGTTTTGGAGCCGGGCTTTGCGCTTCTGCAAACTCCCCCAGGCTCGGAAAAGACATTTGTCGTCGTCCGTCAAGTCAACGTCACCAACGGCTTTCCCGAGCTGGACGCTAAAACTCGCGAGTTGATCGCCCAGATCGAGGGCAAGCGAGTGAGCGTCGCGCAAATCTACGATTTCGCTCGCTCGCTCGATTACGCTTACGCCGCCGCGGGATATCCGCTCGTGCAAGTGAGACTGAAGCCGGAAAGCCTAGCCAGCGGCGTGGTGAGTCTCGATATCGTCGACGGCTTCATCGAACGGATCGACGTTTCGAGAGCGCCGCAGGACGTCCGACCACTCCTTCTGGAACGCCTGCGTCCACTACTGGGCGTAAGGCACGAGAGGATAGAGGAGATCCAGCGTCGCATTCTCCTCGCAGGGCGTCTGCCCGGCCTCACTTTCAACTTCACGCGCAAGGAGGGGACGCGGCCGGGCGGCGAAGTGCTCGAACTGGTGGCGACGGAACGTGTCGTCCAGGGGACGACGAGCGTCGACAATCGTCTCTCCAGATACCTCGGCACTTGGGAGTTTTCGCAATCCTTGCGCGTAAATAACGTGCTGGGCCTGGGCGAGCAATTCTTCGGCAGCGTGGCGTCGAGTTCCGATTTCAGCAGAGTCTGGGACGGAAACGCCAAGTTTCAGTTTTACGGCGGCGGCGTCAATGTTCCGATCGGCGCGGACGGCCTGTCGGCCACGGCTGGCTATTTGCAGGTTCGCACGCGGCCAACGCCTCTCCCGTACTCCTTCAGCTGGCTCTATACGGTGGCTGGTGAGCGGTCGCCGCAGTTGTTCGAGCAGGCCTATGCGCGCCTCAGTTATCCGCTCATCCTCAATCTGAGCACCGAGCTCTGGCTGCAAGCCGCCTATGAGCACATCAACCAGCGTATCCGGTTCAATCCCTTGCCTGCCGTCTTCCTCTGGCCCGGGCTCGCCATTTACGACGTGGCTCGGGACCGTTACGACGTTTTCCGCCTTCACGGGGATGCGGGATTTTTTCTGCCCTCGCCTTCGGGCGCAAAGGTGATGTTAACGGCAGAATACTCCAAGGGCATCGCGGGGCGATTCCCGGAGAACCCGTTGTTTCTCGGGATTCCCGGGACGCGTCCTTTTGAAACGCCCCTTTTCAGCAAGCTCTCCGTTTTCGCCCGTCTGTTCCAAGCCTTGCCGGAAGGCTTCCAGTTTGCGCTCTTTTTACGCGGTCAGACGAACTTCGGGCTCTCGCTGCCCCAGGCGGAACAGTTGTCGCTCGACGCGACGGGCATCGCCGTGTCCGGCTTCGCTTCGGGCACGGTCAACGCGGATCGCGGCTATACGGCGCGCGGCGAACTCTCGCGGCCCCTGGGGCAACTGAAACTCGACTTCGGGAGCGCGTTCCCCACGCCCTATATCTTCGCGGCGACGGGGCGAGGCGTTTTCCAAGTCCCCTTTAGGGGCCAGCCAAAAGACTTCGGCGTCACATCCTTGGGCGGCGGGCTGCGCATGGACATCAGCATCAACGGTGTGCCTGTTGGTTCCTCGTTGAGCGTCGAGGTCGCCAAGGACTACTCCACCTACGACTTAGTCTATCCGAGCGGATACAGGACCAATTTTGCGTACGCTGTGCAATTTTGAGTTCCCCGCAGTATGCGAGATCGCGTTCGCGCTGACGCAAACGGAAGGAACAACACTGTGAGAATTCTGACTGTCTTCATGGCGCTGATCGCGCTTACGACGGTGTCGAACGCGCAAGTCATCAGCGGCAGCGGCAGCGGTAACGGGACCGGCAACGTTGGATTCGCCAACGGCAACGGCAATGGCAACGGCAGCGGCAACGTGACGAGCAACAGCACCACGGTCATCCCGGGCGTCAGCAGCTACAACCGGCAGATGCGCGCCAACACGCCGAGCGTCTATGCGCCGGGTCTCGCCGCCTCCGGCATCGAAAGCTGTATCGCCAGCGCCAGCGCCGGCGGCTCAGGGCCCGGCTTTGGATTAACCGTGGCCGTGACTACACAGGACAAAGGCTGCAATCTGCGCCTGTTTTCACGCACCCTTTACGCTATGGGGCATCGGGTTGCGGCCACGCAAATTTTGTGCAACGATTCGCAGGTGGCCCAAGCGCTGGCGCTTGAAGGCGTCGTCTGCCAAGCTGGCGAGACCGCACAGGTTGCCACGCGCTGCATGCGCTACAGCCTCTTCGGAATATGCGAGGAGTACGAACAGGTCGCCCCGCTGCCGGCCGCCGTCGAGCCTGCGGAGCCTGCGCCACGCGTTCGGCGTGCGCGTAAGCACAAGCGGGTGGGCATGGCGGAAGCTCAATAGCGTTTCCGGTCAGCTGATCGCGAAGGGGGACTCGCCACCGTTTAACAAGCGATTTTTTTCGCCAACGAGGAACTGAAGGTGGTGCCTGTTTTTAGCATGGCGCAGGCGACGTTGACGAGGCGGTCTGGGACCGATCGCAAGGCGCGGCCGTGGCTGTGACCTCGTCTTCGGAGGGCGGCATATTTCGGAGCGGCTTCTGGGGTCGTGCTGCACGGCGACGCGTGCCCAATGATACTGGCGTTGGCGAGCCGGTTATGGCGGGCCGGCGCGACCCTGTCGAACTTCGCAAGGCGGCGTAATCTTATCGCCGCAGGGCATCGAAAGCTTCTGCGAACAGCGTGGCGAGCACGATCATTCCCACTCCCGGCAAGGACGCGAGGATCCTCTGCCCCGGCCCGGCCTCCTCCGACGGAACAAGCCGGGCGGTGAGGGCGTCGAGCCGGCGATGCGCGTTCTTGAGCTGGTCGACGAGCGGGATGCGCGCAATGAGCGTCGTGACTTGCGCGCTTGCGGCCTCCGTCGTTCCGGCAGCGACGCCCGCACCGGCGGCTGGCGCAACATGTCCAGAACATGCGCCGCGTCCCAACGGCGACAATAGCGCCAGAGCTGCTCTCGCAGACGATTTGTGAGGCGATCGCGCTCGGCGCCACGGTGCTCGGCGATGCGCGACCATTCGCGCAATTCGATGACGACGGGGTCAGCGACCGCGAGCAGCAGAAAGCAACGAGGATCGCTACGCAACGAGGATGCCATCAACTTGGCGTCGCGGCTGTCATCCTTGGTGCCCGCCAGTGTGAAGCGGTCGCGAAAGCGAGCCATCTGCTTCGGGTTGATGGCGTGAACCTTGAAGCCGCGTTCGATCAGCGTCTCGACCACGGGGCCGTGCGGGATTTTTTCACGGTTTTGCGACCATCGACGTCCATCAGGAGCACATGATGGCTCTCACTCGCCCAATCAACGCCCGCATACCATCGTCCATCAGTCATAGTTGCTCCCCGCTCCAAAAGACGAGCCACCGCAACCTCCGCCGATCCCTGTACTGGCGCTTAAGTGGGCTACACGTCCGGCGCGAAACTCCCCACGGGGAATCTATCGCCGCCAATTCGTCGGGGCACGCGTCCCCAAAGTGATCGGGTCACAGGGGGCGATTGGTTGCTCCCGACGAATCGGCTCGGTAAAGGCTACGCTGATTTGGGCCCTCGCCCGCGGGCCACGCTACGCCGCTACGCTTCACTTCGCGCGACCTCGCGGCGTGCATTCCAAGAACCGCATGCGAGAGGTACAGGGGGAAGACGTCGGCAAAGATTTCCACCTGAGGCTTAAGAGCGGCGATTGACGCACGCGCATCGGTTTCGATGTCTTAAGCGTCGGCAACGCGCCCTATTTGGATTTACTTTCAGCGAAGACCGCGCTTGTGCCCACATTCTCCAGTTCGCCTACAGTACTCCGCTTGAATTGCCTTCAAATTTTGAGTGTTTGTCCACCAAAGCCCGTTATCATTATTGTTAGTGGCTTTGAAATTTCCGTAACCGTTGCCAGAGTTGTTATTTCCGTTGTTATTGCCACTATTTCCGTTGCCGTTGAAGCTGCCGAAGTTGCCGTTGCCATTGCCATTGCCACTATTTCCGTTGCCGTTGAAGCTGCCGAAGTTGCCGTTGCCATTGCCATTGCCACTCCCGGCTGTAACGGTCGGCGGCGGCGCTAGGCTCGGGGTGCCAAAGCCCCCGGAGAAATTAGTTTGAAGCGATGGCCCATCGACTCCGAAGTTAAAACCGTTGCTGAGGCCGCTAGTGCCCTGATAAGCTGGGGCCGCGCCTCCGATGCCCAGCAGGCCCGCCGGCGCAGAGAAATTCGGATAGGTTCCCTCTGCGCTCAAAGCCGTGCTGATGGCCAGACTGGCGAGGAGGGCTCCCTGCGCCGCGACAATTATCTTGGCCCGACTCATCGTGAACTCCTGCGCGTTCTCCTTGCTCCGGGCATCGTCGATTGAGCCGGGCTCATTTATTAATATGGCCCACCTCGAGGCGTCGACAAGTCTCCTGCCCAGGTCGTGTCCAGTCGCCGTGTGCGCCCTAGGACCACAGGGCCGATCCGATGAACCATTGCTCTGACGAGGATAAGGACGCAGCCATCCATAAGGGCACGCGCATAGTCCGTTCGAATCCACCCACGGGAAAACTGCGTACGCATTGTCCGTCGTCGAATGATTTGAGACAGGCTGTGCAGCGATTTAACGGAGGACGCGGCTCATCTGACGATTGAGTTTAAGCGGCGGTCATTTGATCGTGCAAGCGTCGATTTTCGATGGTGATGCGTTTGATCCTTTCGCGTTCACGCAGGATTTTTGCGCCGCGTCCGCAGTAGACGTCGGCGTGCGCGAGATTGTTCAGGCTCTGGTGATAGCGGCGATGATTATAGTGATCGACGAAGGCGGCGATTTTCGCCTTCAGGTCGCCGGAGTAAAACCAGGCCAGTTGGTCGCGATCGCCGACATGCAAAGGGGCCTGATGGGCCCCTTTGCATGTTGGCGGCGGAAAAAATTTCGGGCTACGTCGGCGAGATTTCGCCGGTATCGGGATCTATGGTCTGCTCGGCGGTGGGCTGCGGCTCCTTACGACGCCGGGCCCTCGATTGCTTGAGGCGATAGCTCTCGCCGTTCAGTGCGCCCCGATGGCGCGTATCGCCAGTGGAGGAAGGTTCCACCCAGATAATTGTCGATTGGTCTGGTAGCTGACGAGCGGTTGGGTTGGGTAACTGGCCGGACTGAAGCCTCGTGACAAAGGCCGCCTTGGGCGGTCGAGCAATCCGACGGGCCATAACGTGAGTGAAGCCTGAGCAGGCCTCGAAAGTGAAATCGCGGATGCCGACCCGACTGAATGACGGGGAAGGCTGCACGACTGGGCAAGTAATCGACGCATGCCCCCAGTCGATCCGCCGGGGTAATGGGCATGGCACGCCGGGAAGGTGATACGGGCAACGGGGGAGACCCGTTCTGGACGAGGTCAGTGACCTCTACGTCGTCTTTCAGGGCGGCGGTCCAAGCGGGAGTCGGACGGGGTCATAGTACTGTCGAAGCCGGGTAATGCCGGGGGAGGGAAGGACCCCGACTTTTGGCATGCTTTTGAAGATGGGAAGGTGTGGTGATTGGCGATGAACCTTGAAACACCGTTGAATATCCGGACCCTTCAGAGAAAGCTCTACTGTAAAGCGAAGGCCGAACCCGCTTTCCGCTTCTACCTGCTCTACGACAAGATATGTCGGGAGGACATTCTTTTCCACGCATACCGGTTGGCTCGCGCGAATCGCGGGGCTCCGGGGGTGGACGGGATTACGTTCGCGATGATCGAGGCGGAGGGGCTGGAGAAGTGGTTATCGGACTTGCGGATGGATCTCGCAGCGAAGACGTATAAGGCAGCGCCGGTGCGCAGGGTAATGATCCCGAAGCCCGGGGGTGGAGAACGGCCACTCGGCATCCCGACGATCCGGGACCGCGTGGTACAAACAGCCGCCAAGCTTCTCCTTGAGCCGATCTTCGAAGCGGACCTGGAAGAGAATGTCTATGGATATCGTCCGAGGCGAAGCGCAACGAACGCTATCAAGGAAGTGCACCGGCTGATTTGCCGGGGCTACACGGATGTGGTCGATGCCGATCTCGCCAAGTTCTTCGATACGATCCCTCATGGCGCACTGATGCAGTCAGTCGCTTGCCGGATCGTTGATCGAGACGTCCTCCATCTAGTCAAGATGTGGCTGACGACTCCGGTCGAGGAGCAAGGCGCGAACGGTAAGAAGGCCATTTCTGGTGGAAAATCGAACAAGCGCGGCCCCCCTCAAGGCGGGGTGATTAGCCCACTGCTCAGTAACCTGTACATGAACCGGTTCCTGAAGCACTGGCGGCTGACAGGGCGCTCGGATGCATTCTCCGCAAAAGTCGTCGCCTACGCGGACGACTTTGTCATTCTGAGCCACGGGCATGCGCGCGCGGCCTTGGAATGGACGAGAGGTGTGATGACCAAACTGGGGTTGACCGTCAATGAGACCAAAACCTCGGTGAGGGACGCTCGGCGAGAGCGGTTCGATTTTCTTGGCTATGCGTTCGGACCACATCACTTTCGGAAGGATGGCCATTGGTATCTCGGCGCCAGCCCATCAAGGAAGAGCACTCAAAAGATCAAGGACAAGGTTGGATCGATGCTACGACGTGGCGATAGCCGCCCCCTGGACGAGATCGTTTTAGACCTGAACCGAGTCCTTCGGGGATGGGCGAATTACTTCTCGGTGGGGACGCGTGTGCCGGCGTACCGGGCGATCGACAATCACGTCTATGATCGGATGCGGAACTTCCTCGCGAGACGGCACAAGGTAGGCACACGCGGCAGTCGTCGGTTCTCTCGGAGCCTCGTGTTCGGAGAAATCGGCGTGCTCCAAATGGCGAGCGTCTACTACCAGTCGCGACCGACAGCTTTGTAGTGAAGTCAATCGGAGAGCCGGATGCCGGAAATCGGCACGTCCGGTTCGATGAGCGGGGACGGGAAACGGGGTATCGGCCAATCGGCCATACTACCGCGCCCGTCTTCGACTCTACTTTCCAGGATGTGGACGTGGTGGGTCAGGCGGTCGAGCAGCGCGCCGGTGAGACGCTGATTGCCGAAGACGCCGGTCCATTCGTCGAATGGCAGATTGGATGTGACGATCGTCGATCCACGTTCGTGACGCTGGCGGAACACCTCGAAGAGCAGTTCGGCGCCGGTTTGCGACAGTGGCACATAGCCGAGTTCGTCGACGACGAGCAGCTTGACGGCGGCGAGTTGCGCCTGGAGCCTGAGCAGACGCTTTTCGTCGCGCGCCTTCATCAATTGATGCACGAGGCCGGCGGCCGTGGTGAAGGCGACGGACAGGCCGCGCTGGCAAGCGGCGAGATCAAACGCCATCTTCAAGCGGGCATCCAACGGAGGGCCTTCCGGCGCGCCGCCTATTTGATCGATCCGCATTGGCGCAGATGCACGGTGATGACGAGTTCGACGAGGTCGTCGCGCAAATCCAGCAACGAACCAACGAACGAGGCCGAAAATGGAAGGACTCACCTTGATCCTTTCCGACGAAAGAGGCCGTCGGACGCTAACGAGTAGGCGCCAGGCAATCGGGCGCGGGCGCTGTTCGAGCCGCTGCTCAAACATCAGCGCATCTTGCGCCATATTATCGACGCTCGGCTCGGACGGATTTCCAAGAGGCATGGTCCCGAACGTCCGAACCTATGTTGTATAAGTTTTGACTTAATCTGACGGACGGTGTTTTTAGCCACGCGTGGGAGCCGTGGCGGGGGCGGAGTTGGTCGGGGTAGCGCAGCCCCCGCCACGGCGTCTCCAGGAGACACCGAAATGACCCAGGAACAGAAAATCATCCGCGCCAAGGCAGGCCTGCTCGAGCTGGCCAAGCAGCTTGGCAACGTCAGCCAGGCTTGCAAAATCATGGGGTACAGCCGCGACAGCTTTTATCGCTTCAAGGACCTTTATGACAAAGGCGGCGAACTGGCGCTGCAGGAACTGTCTCGCCGCAGGCCGTTGCTGAAGAACCGGGTCGCGCCCGAGACCGAAGCGGCGGTCGTCGCCATGGCGATCGACCAGCCGGCCTGGGGGCAGACGCGTGTCGCCAACGAACTGGCCAAGAAAGGGATCAGCGTATCGCCGTTCGGCGTGCGCTCGATCTGGCTGCGCCACGACCTCGCGACCATGAAACACCGGCTGAAGGCGCTCGAAGCCAAGATGGCGCAGGAGCAGCTGATCCTCACCGAGGCGCAGGTCGCCGCCCTGGAAAAAGCCAAGTCCGACAAGGAAGCGCATGGCGAATTCGTTTCCGAATGCCCCGGTTATTGCGGCGCGCAGGACACCTTCTACGTCGGCACGTTGAAAGGCGTCGGCCGCGTCTACCAGCAGACCTTCGTCGACACCTACGCGAAGGTCGGCTTCGCCAAGCTCTATGACCGTAAGACGCCGATCACCGCCGCCGAGCTCTTAAACGACCGCGTCATTTCCTTCTACGAGGAGCACGGCATTCCGCTGCAACGCGTGCTCACCGATCGCGGAACCGAATATTGCGGCAACCCCGAGCGGCACGAATACGAGCTGTATCTCGCGGTCGAGGACATCGACCATACGCGCACCAAGGCGAAGAGCCCGCAAACCGACGGCATCGTCGAGCGTTTCCACAAGACCATGCTCGACGAATTCTATCGCATCGCCTTCCGCAAGAGGGTCTATGCGACGATCGATGAGCTGCAGGCCGATCTCGACCTGTGGATGCGCGCGTTCAACGAAATCCGTCCGCATCATGGCAAATGGTGCTTCGGCAAGACACCGATGCAAACCTTCATTGACGCGTTGCCGCTGGCGCGCGAAAAATCAGGTCATCTTCAGGCAAACGAGGAGAGCAACGCCGCCTGAAACGATATCGGCCAACTCAGGCCGTCTGTCGTCACGATCCTGAATATTGGCGGGCAAGACGCTCACGCCGAGCAAGAGGCCGAGCGTGTCGACGAGGGCCTGGCGCTTGCGCCCCGTGACCTTCTTGCCCGCGTCAAACCCTTGCGGATCAATCGACGCGCCCCCTTTTGAGCGGCTTTGGCGCTCTGGCTGTCGATGATCGCCGCCGTCGGAGAAGCCTCCTTACCATCCGTCTCGCGCAGGGCGACATAAAGAGCGTCGTGAATACGCTCCAAGGTCCCGCTCCAATCCCACAGCATGAAGTAGGAATGCGCCGTGCTCTTGGGCGGCAGGTCTTTGGGCAGGGCTTTCCACTGACAGCCTGTGGCGAGCACGTAAAAAATCCCGTTGAGAACCTCGCGCACATCGACCGTTCGTTTGCGCCCGCCGCGCTTGGCCGGCGGAATGAAAGGCCCAATAAGAGCCCACTCCTCATCCGTTAGATATGAAGGGTAACGAAGGCCGCGACGATCGGCCAAGACGCGATGCTCCGGCTTCCACATCCGCGACTCCCTTGCGAATCATCCTCTTCGCAAGAGAACGTATGGCCCGCCCGTCTGCAAGGGTGGTTTTCATCTGGCTCTGGTCAGTGTGCTTCAACGTATCCGGTCTCGGGTTGTTGACCCGGCCAAGATGGAGATCCGCGCACTCGATCCTCATAATCACAGCGGAATTTTCGGCCGTTCACTTGTTCAGGTTTTCAAGCCGCCGTTCGACTGTCAGCCATCTTCCGTCACCTCACGCAGACGTTTGTGACCCGTGAGCGCCCGTCATGAGCGCAGCTCGGGCTGTTCCTTTAGGCGGCCATTGCTTCGAACTGGGGTCGTAGTTGCCGCCGCGCGCCAACACCGCCCACGCGATCCGCGCCAACTTGTTCGCCAAGGCCACGACGACGACGTTCTTGTGTGCTCGTTCCAGAAGGCCGCGCCCAGCGGCGTCTCACGCTCGACGAGGTAAGGCAACGCTGCCCGGGCGCATGGATCAGATTCTTGCGCAAGTAGCGATTGCCGCGTTTGCTGATGCCGAGCAGGCGCGGCATCAGCGCAGTTCTTTCCGACACGAGGCGTTCACGCGCCCGGTGCAATGCCTGGATATCGGATTGATCCTGGCTCTTCACCGGCACAAAACGCATCGAGGGTCGGGTCGCGGCTTCCGCGATCGCCTCGGCGTCGAGATCGTCGTTCTTCTGCGACTTCACATAGGGGCGAACATATTCCGGCGACATCAACCGCACCTCGTGGCCCCGGGCCGCGAAAATCCGCCCGAGATGATGGGCGCCGCAACAAGCTTCCATCGCTACAATGCAACGCCCGAGCCCAACGACAAATTTTTCCAGCGCGTCCCGCCGCAGCCTTCGCCTCAGAACAATTCGACCAGCGGCATCCAAACCCGCGAGGCTGCATGAATTCTTGCCAAGATCGATGCCGAGCGACTCTTTGGACTCAACTTCTTTCAGGATCGGCTCTGAGGCGGATAGCCGGAGTGATCGCCTCAAAAACGCCAAGATGCGCGGCTCAAATTAGGTGTTGTCAGGCATCGTCTTCGAAAGCCCCGCAACCCTAAAGTTTATTTCCTTCGTCCAAACATATTAAATCTTTCGATTCCTTTTTGTGAGCTTCGACCAGAAGCCTCGAACTTTCCGGCAAAAGAGCCCCCACCACACGGGTGCCGCCTGGGTCGGCCGGTGTAGGCGTAAAAGCCAAATTCTCAACCTCTCCGGAAGTCGTTCATGCTGCATTCGCTTCGGGCCACTGATCCCGACCCGTCGTCTGCAAGAGACTCGGTCGCAACTGACGCCGAGGGGATGTAGACCGGGAGGTTCGCGGGAGGGTTGGAGTCCTCGGGGCTGAACAGGATTGGAGATGGGATTATGAAAATCAAGACCTTCCTTTTTGCGAGCGCCCTTATCGCCTCCGCCACCGCCACCGTCCCCGCCTTCGCCGATTCTAACGGCAACTTCAATGGCAACGGCAACGTCGGGGCGTTTAACGGCAACGGCAACGGCAATGGCAACTTCGGCACCCTTAACGGCAACGGCAACGGCAACGGCAACGTCGGCGTTGGCAACGGCAACCTGAACGGCAACGGCAACGCCGGCTTTGGCAACGGCAACGCCAACGGCAACAACAACTGGGGCCTCGGCAACGGCAACGCCAACGGCAACGGCAACTGGGGCGTCGGCAACGGCAACGCCAACGGCAACGGCAACATCGGCGTTGGTCACGGCAACGTAAACGGCAACTGGAACATCGGCTTTGGGAGCGGCAACGGCAACGGCAACGGCAACTTCGGCTTTTGATCTTGCCAGAAGGCGTCCCTGGGGTTTCCCCCAGGGACGCCCTGGTGTTGGAAAAATTCGATTACGTGGAGGAATCCATGAAACGGCAACTACGTCTTTCGGCGATCCTGATCGCATTGACAGCCGCCGGGGCAATGGCCACGACGGCGTCGCTCGCGGCGGGCAGCGGCAACTTCAATGGCAACGGTAATGTCGGGGGCGGCAACGGGAACGGCAACGGCAACGGCAACTACGGCTCTGTGAGCGGCAATTTCAACGGAAATCTGAACGCCGGCTTTGGTAACGGCAACGGCAACGGCAACGGCAATTTAGGCTTTGGTAGCGGCAACGGTAACGGCAATGGCAATGTGGGCATCGGTAACGGCAACGCCAACGGCAATACATTCAACAGCTCCGGCAATGCTGGCTATATGAATGGCGGAACGGGCAATATCGGAGCCTACAACGGCAATGGAAACACGAGCTCGACGAGCGGAAATAACAATATCGGCGCCCTCAACGGCAACAACAACGGCGGTATGTACAACGGTAACGGAAATATCGGCAGCTTCAACGGCAACAACAACGGGAATGGCAACTTTGGCTTCTAATCGGCCAAAAAGCTTAAACATGGGAGGCAACCGCGTGAGGCGGCTCTCCCATGGTCGCTAATCAAAGCGTTCCCGAGCGTTGTAAATGCCGACCTTAATTTCCCCAGAAGCGCCGGAGTAGAATTCCCCAGCTGGCGGGCGTGGCGATCAGCCGAGGTCTTGATCGTCGCCTCCGTTTTTGGGCAGTCGTCCCCGGCGCCGGAGGGTCGGCGGGATTGGCGCAGGTTGGATGCTGGCTTTCGTCCGAACATGTTCGGGCAAGAGGTCGGCGTGCTCGCGCAGGCGATAGCTCGAGCCTTCGATCTGGAAGACGACGGCGTGAAGCAGGAGACGGTCGAGGAGCGCTGTGGCGACGACGGGATCACCGAACATCGCAGAATGATACAATTCTCGAACGGCTGGGGTGCGTGACCACGGTCACGGATTCTCGGCTTTCGCTTTTCGGCCAGCGGTTTACAGTTTTGCCGGAACGCTCGGGACGCGGTCCCGCTTTTGTCGTTGTCGCATTGCCAGACGGGCGAAGGCGTTCGATCCGGATTTCCTGCACGGATCTTGGCCACGCGTCGCCCCCCGCGGATAAGAGGGGCTTGATCCACCGCGCGTCAGTGTGCGCACGCTGATCCCATTGGCGCGGCATTTGAACGCGACGCTGTCCCTCCTGGTCGAGGAGGTGATTCGCGATGACTCTTCAAGCTCTTCCGCGTCGCGTAGCGTCTCTATCGCCGTCGACTCCGGCCTGCGCATCCGGCCGGCTCCCGACAGCATCTTCCCGCCTTTGGCCCAATCTGTCGGCCGAGACGCAAACGCAGCTCGCCCAGCTGCTCGCGCAACTGATGCGGCGCATGCAGCCGGCCGACGATGCAACAAGAAGGGGGAGCGCTCATGCTGATGACATTGAGCGACGCTGACGAGCGCCTGACCACCTCGCATCGCGCCAAACTCGCTTACGTCTACGTCCGGCAATCGTCGGTGAACCAGGTGCGGCAACCCCAGGAAAGCACGGAGCTGCAATACCGCCTCGTCGATCGCGCCATCGGGCTGGGATGGCCTCATGAGCGTGTCCAGGTCATCGACGAGGACCTCGGAAAATCGGGCGCGGGTGGCGTCGAGCGCCACGGTTTTCAAAAATTGATTGCCGAGATCGGCCTTGGCAATGCGGTCTCGTGGTCAGTCTCGATGCGTCGCGCCTGGCGCGCAACAATCGCGACTGGCATCAGCTCCTGGAACTTTGCTCGGTGTTCGGCGTGCTCATCGCGGATGGCGAGCGCCTCTATGACCCGCGCGTCTATCACGACCGCTTGCTGCTGGGGCTGTCCGGCATCATGAGCGAGGCGGAGCTGCACCAGATTCGCATGCGCCTCCATCAGGGAGAACGCCAAAAGGCGTCGCGCGGTGAACTCCGCTTGCCATTGCCTGCCGGGCTCGCCACGACCGCGCGGGAGCGATCATTCTCAATCCCGACGAGGAGGTGCAGGCCCGTCTCCAGCTCGTCTTCGCCAAGTTCCGGGAGTTGCAGAGCGCTCGAGCCGTAATGCGCTTTTTGCGGGCGAACAGCTTGCCGCTGCCGGTCCGTCCGATCCTCGCCGAAGATCTCGCCCCATTCCGCGAAGCCGCGGTTTGAGGTGAGGATCATGGCGCTCTTTTCGTAGCGGCGTCGCCACCCGCTACGACCGTTGCGCCCACGCCTTCTTCTCGGCCATCTGTATCGCCGCAGCCGTCGCATTCTTTCTCAATCAATGAGTCCTGACCCCAATCCCCACCCTTGATGGCACTTTACAAACGGTGGGGAGTCTCCCCTGTCCAAGCTTGGCAGCGTCGGCAGCGACTAAAGCCGACCTAGATCTCTGCTGTCGTGCAACGGTCGGTGGCAATGACCGAATTGAGCCTTGCGATCTTGATCACCGCCTCGGTCCGGTTGTTGACCTCAAGCTTGCGCATCACATTGTGGATGTGCACCTTGATCGTGCTTTCGCTTACCCGAAGATCTGACGCGATGACCTTGTTGGCCTTGCCTTCGCGAAGCGCCTGAATGACGGCTTTCTCACGCGCGGTGAAAATGCCCTTTTCAGGATCGGACGCGGCCTTCCCATTGACGAGGCAATTCGATCCGGAAAATACCAGGGCAGCTGGGATGAACACGCCTCCCACGAGCGTCAGCCGAATAGCCTGTAGAGTGATCTCGATCGTGGTGTCGAAGGAAATCACACCTCTCGCGCCCCAGCGGAAAGCGTCCATGATTTCTTCCATTTCCAAGGGGTTGCACATGACGACCACTGGGGCGCCGGATTCATCTTCGAGAAAGTCGCGGAACGTTTGTCCGCTTTCGCTACTCCGGTTACATTCCAACTGGCCGAGAACGACGAGGCTGGGCCGAAGTTGGTCTCTTTCTAGCCTCCAACTGTCTGCGTCGGCGAAAGTCACGACAGTGCAGCCGATCTCTGAGCCGATACAGCGCGCCAGGCATTCACGGATAAGAGCCCTCCGTTCAATGAGGACGATCGTCTTGAGGAATTCCTTCGCGCGCGCTGAGCAATTGGAGTTGCTCGGCTGCAACCCGCCGTGTAAACAAGAATCGTGGTGCATTTGAATCTCCCCAACTCACCCCTCAACAACGCTTATCTAGCGCTCGAGTTTCCTCCGTCACCCGATATCGCCATAAAGAGGAAAATTGATTTATATTATGCGCAATCCAAATATCTGCTAAGCCCGCTAAACATATCCGTTATTCGCTACCATTAACTCTAAGTTTTGAATTTTTTGCGCCGACCCCGGTCCTAAACCCGGTGACCTGCCCCTGAACTTTCATCCAGCGGCAATTAGAGTCCCGGCGTTTGTGCTCTGCTCCCAAACATTGGACCGCCCGAAGTTAGAGTTTTCGGGCTTTATTCACGATGACGGGCTGGGTGCGCCATCGGGCAGTTGCAACGTGATCGGGGGTTTGTTCCCGATCGCCCCGTGTGGGCGTTCCTCATTATAGTATCTGCGCCAATCCTCCATTTTCGACCGCGCGTCGTCAAGCGACAGGAACCAGTGCGCATTCAGGCACTCGGCCCGGAAGCGACCGTTGAAAGCTTCGATGAACGCATTGTCCGTGGGTTTGCCCGGGCGAGAAAAATCCAGAGTGACGCCCTTCGCATAGGCCCAAAGGTCCATGTCGCGCGAGACGAACTCCGAGCCTTGATCGACGCGGATCGTCTTCGGGTAGCCGATCTGCGCGCATGTGCGCTCCAGCGCCCCCACAACATTCTCAGCCCGGTAGCTGAAGCGCGGGTCGATGATCGGAGAGAAGCGCGAGAACGTGTCGACGACCGTGAGCACTCTGATCTTCCGGCCGGTCGCCAGCTGGTCGTGGACGAAGTCCATCGCCCATGTCTCGTTCGGTTGGCTCGCTGGCTTCCGATCGTCGCGGAGCTTCGCTTTGACGCGCCGCTTCGGCGGCTTCTTGCGCAATTGCAGGCCAAGCTCATTATCCTGTATGTCTTCTTGACGTTGATGTTCCAGCCATCGCGGCACAGCAACACGTGCACGCGGCGGTAGCCGTAGCGCACACGCGTTGCGCAGATCTCCTTGATGCGCGCTTCGAGACCGGCCTGATCGGGGCGACGGGACTTATAATGGTAGCTGGATGTGTCGAACTCGAGAACACGGCAAGCCCGCCGGATCGAGACATTCCACTCATTGCAAATCCCCGCCGCCAGCTTGCGCTTGCGACCAGGCCTCAGAGCTTTCGGCGGATGACGTCCTGAAGCATCTCGCGATCAAGCGACAAATCGGCGACGATTTTCTTCAGCTTCGCGTTCTCGTCCTCAAGCTGCTTTAAGCGCCGCATCTCCGGCGGCTGCATGCCTTCGTATTTTCGCTTCCAATTGAAATAGGTCGCCTGGCTGATTCCGGCCTTCCGACAAATATCGGCCACCGGCACGCCGTCAGCTCCTTGCTTCAGGATGAACGCCTTCTGCGCATCCGAAAACTTCGACGCTTTCATCGTCTTCCGCTCCTCCCAACCGAAGGGACCATGCCCGGAAGACTCTAACCAAAAACGATCCAATTTCACGGGAGCGGATCACTCGGTCGTCTAATTGCGATAAGCTTGCCCTTCTCCTCGTTTTGAATCTGAGTTCAAAACGAAAGGTTTGAGATGAGGAAGAGCGGGCTTCTGAAGGAGCGCCCGCAAGCACGTGCGCTTGAATGCAGCGTGCGCCGCTGCTCGGCTGACCTCCCTCCATCCTTCGGCGGGTATAGCGGCGCCAAGCAGACGTCGCACGCGAGCGTGCTCTGGCAGGAGGACAACGCAGTCCGTTGGCATCGCACTATGCCTAGTGTGCGGCTCTATGAGCGCATTTGTTAAAAGCCTGAAGGGGCGTATCCAGGGCAAGCGCATCGCGGAGGCCGTCGACGCGCTTGTCGCGCTCCTCGACCAGATCGACCGCGTCGCCGATCTTGAGGAAGACAATCCGCCGGAAGACGAGGCGCCGGCCGAGGACGTGGGAGACAACGAGCCGAGCCTGGGGAGCGCGGGATGCACTGCGCTCAGCTGGTCCTATAGCCTGATCGGCTGGGCGCAGGGCGCTGACGACGACCGGGAAGTCGAGGACGAACACGACGAAGCGGGCGGCGACGAAGAGCCGGCGCTCGATGCGACGGCCGCAATGAACCAAGAGCACGCCTGGCGGATGAATTTGAACGCTTGGGGCTCGAGCGACTAAGCGGAGCCATCCTTGGGCTGGACTGACCACGGGCAGGGCCATCCTGAAATGGCGCTGCGCGGCTATGACCCTTCTTACACCCCATGATTTTATATGATTTGATGGGATGTAATGCCGTATTACCCTGATATCGCCAAGCACCCTACGTCGCCTTCAACTGAACACAATACGAAGAGGACTATCTTCGCGCAGGGTCTGTAGCGGCTAAGCTCCGGCGGCGGACTACTTCCTTCTCGTCCTGATCTCTGACGAGCCAATAAACCGTCCCGAGCGAAATAACGGCGAGCGCCAGCCCCACCAAGGTCATCGCGCCGACTTTTGTCGCGTCTAGGATGATAAATTTGCGCACCAATGCAAGAAGCGCGATGAGAATGACCGTGCGAACTTGGACTATATTTTCGTGGCGCTCCAGCACGGCAAGAATCGAATGGTTGAACTCAAGGGCGATCAGAACAGTCATGATCATGCCGAAAACCGACTGAAAAACCTCCTGGTTCAAAGGGTCGATCTCGTTCAGTAAGACGAGCGCCAGGACGCGCATTGAAAGGTGAACTACCGCCACCATAATCACCACTGAAATGGCCAATGTTAGAATATAGGATACGATCTGTTCGAATCGCCCGTAGACACCCAAAGTCGAGAAGACCGCACGCCTCTCCTCAAGAAATGACGACAGCGGCATTGGCTCCCCGCAGTATGAGAATCCTAGCATTGGGCTGCGCAAATTAATTAGGTGCGCCAACGTAGCGGTCAATGCCGAACCGCGCGCGTGCGAACTGACGTCAAGGCGCGGCTGCATCGTTTGCCGCTGTCGACGATCATCGCGATACGTGGCGGATCAAGCTCGCGCGGCTCTTCCTTTGGCTCGCGCGCGTCACGGACACTTACGATGACGTCCTCATGCGGATTATTCAGCATATCGTCGAGAGCGCCGAGGCGGTCGCCCGCAAGTCGGACGATTTGCGCAGAAGGCTGAGGCCGTGACTTACGACCGCGCACAGATCATGCGGGACCCCATAAACGGCGCCGAGACGGCAAACGCCTCGGGCTCGGCTGGAAGTTCGGGTAATGCGTGGCGACGACGTGGAAGGCGGCGAAGGAGCGGCGCAAAGCAACCGGCAGACGATTTGCAGCGTAGGCTTTTAGTCTTACATTACGCTGAGCGACGACCACCCAAAACATCGTCGCCCATGACGCAACGACCGTGGATGTAACAGCGGGGCGTTAAATTTTTGTCGTATCACGGCCGGTCGCCAGTTGCAGGCGCGTTAACAGTCTTGTTTGCAAAATGTAAGAACAGGCGTAGCTTCTCGCCGGATGGGATCGTCAAGAGGTGGAGAGTGGAATGAAACCTCTCTATGCACTCTCAATTGCAGCCGCGCTATCATCAGTGAGCTTCTTGGCGTTCAGTGATGCCGCCGAAGCGGCCTCCATCCCTGGTTCGGGAATCACGCGCCCCCTTGCGTTACCCGTGCAGTATAATCCATTGCAGCATTACAGCCCGTATCAGCGCCAGCACTCACTCGCCGGCAGAGCAGCCTATTGCCGCTGCTACCCTGGTCATGGGTTTAGTAGAATGGTGTGCCGCTACCCCGGTGGGCCGACCACTACTCAGTTAGTTGGACGATGCTACTGACGGCGGCTCCGCCTCGGGCAAGTGTAGGCGCCTTCGCGGCCAACCGTGGGGCGATCGCCGCTAGCTCAGTTTCGATTTCCTCGAACACGAAGCTGTGTTGCTCGGCTTCGTCGGCGCGGAGTTTTTCGGAACGTCTACCGAAGCGGTTGCGGTGAAGCGTTTTGATGATCGAGATCAGCCGATCGATCTCTGTTTTCGCCGCCGCGTTCGTTTGCGTGAGATCCTCGAGTTTCGCGGCCAGGCTCAATGTTTGGGAATGGAAAACCTTCGCGTCAGTCTCTGAACGATCGACGCGAGCCAAGGCCTCGAGCGCCAGCGCCTTCAGTTGATCAACGTCGTCAGGAAGTTCGCCGAAGCGCTCGAACATGCTTCGCATGGTACCGCTTTCATCGCTGCAATTCCCGCATTTTTCCAGGCTTGCAACTCGTCCGGCGCGTCTTTTCTCTATCAGCCGGCGCTCTGCGGCGCCCGCACCTCCACCGCCCGAACCCGCTTCCAATCAAGCCTTCGACCCGCGCCATGACTCCATGACTTGCGCATAACTCAGACGGATCTCGTGGCTCCCGCAGTCGGCCAGCAGAAATGCGTGTGCTCGAGGCGCTTGGCAAACAGACAAAGACCCGAACCGTCCCACCAGACGATCGTGATCCGGTCGGCTCCTTTCGCCCGGAAAACATAGAGATAACCGTCGAACGGATCGGCGCCAGCGTCCCGAACCAGAGAAACCAATCCTTCCGGACCTTTACGATTATGTGGAGCGCCACATAACCGCTATTATGCAGAGAGCCAAAGTCGCCGTAGCTGGGCAAGTCCTCGAGGCAGCATAGCTTCTCTTTGTAACTCCACCGCGCACTCGGCATAATTATGGGCACCGCATACGGAAGTCGACGGGCTTCGTCGCCACCATGACGCGGACCGCGCCCGTCGGGCCGATCACTTTGCGCCTGGCGAGGTTCGCAAGGCGCGCAGGATCGCAGTCGCCATGCCGATGTCCGCCTCACGCCAGATCCACACATGCGCCTCGCCGATCTCGATCTCCACGACGGGAGCGGCGGGCTCCGCCTTCGGCGCACGCGCCGCCGCGCGCACAGCGGTGACGATCATGCCTCGCGCACCGCGCGCAGCAGACGCCGAAGGTCGGCTTCCGAAATGTCCGCGTTCACCCGCACAACCGCTCCGCCAATCTCTATCTGCACGCGCCGCGTCCTTGCCGCACGCGACTCCGCCGGAGCCTGGCGCTCGATCTTCTCCGCCCGGAGAGCAGCAGCGCGACGCCACGCGAAAAGTTGTAATGCTGAAGCGATTGGCGGCGCCTGGGGCGATGCTAGAGCGGAGCTTATAAAAAGAGCCAAAGAGCAAGCGATATCCAGAAAATGATCATTGCGGCGCCCCACAGAAAAATCCCAAGCTGAGGCCCATCGTTTCGACTAGTCACTGCGCGGTCTGGCCATGTTGATTGGGGCGCGCGGGCTGCCGTATGGTGCGCGCATCTGCTTGACGTGTGCGTGAACCTGCATCGCGGATGCAGTTGTCGTGCGCTGGCACTTGCTCATTGTGGGCCGCTAGCCTCTCAAGCGAGAAACGGTGACAGCGCACGCGAAGGTCATCGGACGGACGCGCCGTTTTGTGACGGGAACACTCGGGCGAGCAGCGCAAAATCGCATGAAAACGCGGTCCTGCATCATTTTCGACCTGGAGAAGAGAGCGCGGAACGCGAAATGCGTGAGCGCGTAAGCACGTTGACGGAAGAGTCTGCTCAACGAAATGCTCGCGACGTTTGACTGGGCGGAATCGATCGAACGGCCGTTGTGCCGTTCGCCTTACTCGAGTCTCTGTCCCTTCGAGCATTTTGATTTTAGAACTGCGACAGCAGGGCATGTGCGGAGTCGTCGCGCGATCTCTTCGCTCGCAAGGCCGTGCTCGTGTTCTCGCGCCATGAGAGCGCGTCAAGTCCACCCGCCAAAGAGATGATCACGCGTCGGCCATTGAGCATAGAGGAGCTGCCTCGCACCCTAGCGAGCCTATTTCTTAAATAAAAATAGCGCGCTCGTCTAATCGGTAATGGTCTGGGCGCACCCGAGCGCGGTTTTGGCTTGGTCGTGGCGAAGCAAGTCCATGTATTGGAATTGTTATTTGTGGTTTGTTCTGAGTCCTCGGATTTTTTGAGCGCTCGATCTCATGTGTCGTGCGCCGTAAAGACGACCAGCCGAGTGGATTCGGCCCTTAATTCGCCGATCGGCCGCACTTCCAAACATCTGGTCTTCGATGAGGCGTAGGCGGCCATGTCGCGACGAAATTCCGCCCTCTCGAGCGGCGTGGGGTGACGCGTCCGGCGTGCGCAGGCTGTCGAGTTGACTTGCAACTTGCGCTGAGCGGATTGAGATCACGAACGACCAGACGCGCCAGGGCGGCCTTCATCCGATTAATGATCCGCGTGCGCTCGCCGACGAGCTTCTCGTGTTCCCGCGTGGGCCGCTTGGCGTCGTCGTCTTCGATAGAAGGCGTGGTCGTCATGCTGCAATGACCAGATTCGCCGCGAAGCCATCCCGGTAAGACGCCCAGTAGAAGAGCGGCGTCGAGCCGATCCGTCTTGGCGCGACGGCGTTCCCGGGAGACCGCCACGATGTCTCACTCGGGCCTTGACCCCGCGCGCGCCGTCAACCAGCGCGCCAACCAGAACCCAATCCGTCCGGCGTCATAGGCGACAACGCGGCTGACGTTCGACGCGAGGCGGTAATCCGCTGACAAGCCAAGCGGATTGGCTCATCTCGATGACAATGAGGGGTGCGCTCTTGATCAAAGGCGGCGGTGGCGCGGTTGGCCATGAATGAATGAGGCGTGGTGAGCTCCAAAGTCTTGAAGAGCGCCTGTCTGCCACGGCCCAGCGCATGCCCGATAGCATCTGGAAACCATCGCGCCCTTAAGCGATGATCCAGTCGTCGGGCGTGCGCCGTGGGCAGCCTGACCAATGCGGTCCGCGCCGGCGAGCGTGGCGACCCACGCCACAAGTGACACGATCCATTCGCAATGTTGTGAGCGCTATACTCGAGACGGTCTCAAGATTTCCAAAACAACAGCGCGTGGTATCGCAAAGCCTCGCGATGCAATCAATCCATGCGGGTTACGACGGCCAAACGCTTAACTTCACCGTTTTCGAATGCCTGCAAAAATGCGTCGTAATTCTTGAAAACCACACATCCGTTGGAATGGCCCTTTGGCCCCAGCATATACGTGTGCGCCAACAGACCGGTTCGGCCGAAGATATTTTCATTGCCTCCGATTGGATTCAGGCGCAGTGCGCGAACACCATGAAAGGGCTTCTCCCTCAAGGCGAGATTGTATAGGTGAGGCGGAGTCGCGCCTTGCATTCGTTGATGGACGTAGCGCGGATTATCTAATTTGGAGCCTAGGCCTGAATGCGCCTCCAACGTCGCTCCATTGGGCAGGTAGACGGTATGCGCTGAGATATCGTAAATGGCGGTCCATCCATCTAAATCAGACAGCCTATTGGATATGAATTTTTTGTCGTCAGTTATCCCGCTGTTGGACGGCGCATACTCGGGTTCCAAGACCGACGCCCTAGACGTGGTTTGGGCGGGAGCGGCTTCTGTTGAAAAAACCAGGCGCTCCGAATGAGTGGTTTCGACTGGCGCCTGCGCAAAAAAGCGCCAGACAATTTGACGCGGACTATAAAACAAGCTCGTTGAGCACGCTAAAGCGACACAGACCGTGAAAACGAGCAGAATCCTCGATTGTTCAAAGAGTAAGACCTTGAAATAGCGCTGTTTCCACATCGTCAAGGCTCGTGCCGGGACGACAGCGTTATCAGGGCAGGCAAAAAGTTCATCTCTCTGAGCCCCCTTTCACCGAAGTTTTGCCTTTGATGTTGGCATCCGTTGTAAGGACAACGGAGATAGTTTGCCTGTGACCCGCCTTGGAGAAATGAATCGAAGGAGCGCGCCTGCCGCCAAGGCGGCTATCGGTGCGTCTCGGCGGGCTCTCTGCTCTGTAAAAGGAGTTGCTGGCAATAACGCAGAGGGATCGGCCATAGTCATAACTGCACTCCAAAGTGTTCGGGCGACGTGTCCCGAAAAATGCAGCCAACGTTGTCCTAATGATAGTTGAGCGTTGGTGAATTGGCTGTTGTAGAAAAGTCACATAGCCCGAGATTATCATATGGCGTCCAATGATGATCCCTTGCCTGCAAAACTGTACTCTGTTCATGAGAGAACATCTGAAACACCAATGGACGCTCAATGGCGAAGCCCTTTTAGATAAAGGATGGCGGATAGTTCCTTGCACTGGCTCTGCGGGAAAGGGCGTGCGCCGAAAAGGCCCAACGGAATCGGCTTACTGCCACGCCGGAATAGGTCACGGCGACAAGAATCCTGCCCGATTTTGCGCAAGTCGTCCGGAAGAGGACAACGGCGCTCGGCCTGACAGCGCTATTGGTAGCCGAGAGACGAGCAATTTGGCTGCTGGTCCAAGTGAATGCGGGTCAACCGCCATTTTTTTACCAACGAGTTGCTCAAAAAATAACACTGCGCAAGAGCAGGATGAGCCGTAACGGCTCGATGAATTGGTTTGCTATTAGAAAGCTGTATACACTCATCCTTTCGCCGAATCAGATGCGCAGGAGAAACTCATGTCCAACGCCGACAACGAAGTGCTCGTTGCTCAGATCTTGTCGTCATACCTCGCGAACAACACCGTCAGTCCGGCTGATCTTTACTCTGTAATTGCTACTGTGAAACGCGCATTTGGCGACGGTGTTGGTCTTTCTACGAATGCCGCCCCGAGCGAGGAAGCCAGGAACTGGCAACCTGCAGTCCCCGTAAAAAAATCCGTGACCTCAGACGCGATTACCTGCCTGTGTTGCGGCGAGAAATTCAAATCCCTCAAGCGCCACCTGAACGCTGAACACAAAATGACGCCTGAAGAATATAAGGCGGCCTTCAACCTCAGAGCCAACTACCCGCTGGTAGCGCCGAACTATACCGCACGGCGTTCAGCTCTCGCGAAGTCTCTCGGCTTGGGTCGAATGGCGAGAAAACGTCGGGGTGCAGGCGTGACGAGAAGGGGTACGAAAAGCGCTACGACGAAATAGGCTGCTGAGCATAAGACGACAAAGGGCGAATGAAAGGTCTCGCGTCAAATGACAATGGGCCACCTATGACGCGAGTCCACGCCGTCGCAAAACTCATGATCTTAATGGTAGTCGTCACGGGAGGCATATCAGTGTCCCGCAGCGTCGAGGCAGCGGATGCTGCGGGTGTGTTATCGGCCAACAAAAACCTCTGTCAGCGTGAAGCCGATGTTCGTGGAAGACATAGCGCCGATGCGCGAAGCCTGTCCCGCAGCGGCGACCTCAGCTAGATGGGCCCGAACGGAAGTTTAACTCGGCTTGTCGAAGTTTTCTCAAGGCCGGAAGGGACAAGAGGCGCTGAAACTTGGCGGGCATGTGGAAGCGGCTGAGGTCCATCTGGTCGTCGGCGATATCGCAGCCTTCCATCCGCTCGCGTTTTTTGACGGGGGGCGATGTGCCTCGATGGGCGCAAGTCGTCGGCTCCAAAGCCGAGCGCCTCAAGCTTTGAATGATGTCGGCGTAAAGCGTCCCCGGGCGGATGCCGAGGTCCTGCTCAATTCCGCAACCCACGTCATGAAGACTTCGGACATGTACAGCGCCCCTGCGCCGGGAGTGATCCGCCGCATGAAGCGGCGCCGGGCCGCCCAAGGGATCGTGCGCCCATTTGGGCGCCGAGCCTGCGCCAATAGCGGCGAGCGGCAGGGATCGTCCGTACCGCCTTTTGTAGCGCGTAAGATCCTCGCGCAGCTGGTCGATATAGGAGACCACGGCATCGCTGTGACCTGCGGGCGGCAGCTCTCCGGTGGTAAGCCCATCGAATCCCGCCAGCGGCTGGGATGCTTGAACCAGACGATTGCCCGCCCTTCGTTGGTTGCTGTCGCGATGATGCGCCCGGTTTTTGCGTCGCACTTTGGCCAAATCGACGATTGAGGGCTGAGTTCTCCGCTCGGCGTCGTTGCCGTTGCGAGCACGCGCGTCCCATGCCCAAAGCGGCTCGGTAACCGAGATAAGGCGAGTCGTCGCCTTTCGGCGGGTGAGGCGCGGGACTGGTTGAGTGGAGAAGAGGGAGAGGGCTGCGCCGGGAGAGTGATCCCGGAAGCGCGAAAAGAGAGCGTCCCAGGTCCGTTGACCCCGGAGACAATCGATGAGCCCAAACCTCGCCGTCACTAAACAGCGCCGCGATCAGTCCGAACTTTCCTTTATTTCGGCCGACAAGCCTGATGCGCTTGTCATGGCGGTGCAGATGCTCGTAGCCCATCTCGCCAGGAAGCGCGTTGACGCCCCCGTTCTGCGCACCGCCATGGAAGACGCCTTTAGCGCGAGCGATGTGGAAGGGGCTTGGAGCTGGAAAGACGCCTATGAAGCCGTACAAGCAGCGCAGATTCTGCTTCTGCGTCGCCTCGGCCCCGCGATCTTCGCGCGCGCGGAAAATGATCCGGTCGCGTATCATCGCCGCGCTGTCAAAGATCGGCGCCGCGCTGCCGAGCGAAACGCGGCGATCCGAAGAAAGCCAGTCGCTGCAGCAGATCTCGACCCCACTGGAATTGGCATATGTCGCTAGTCTGGCGGCCCGGATTGTTCCCGGCGACGTCGTGCTCGAACCCTCGGCCAGAACGGGTCCGCCCGCGACCCGGGTGGATTTTTGCAGCGGAAGGCGGCGATGAAACATACTGCACGAGAAGTGTCGCGCGGCCTCGCTGAAAGAGTCGAGGCCGTGTGCAAGCATTATCTTTCCAACGGGCGACGATCTGGGAATTACTGGATCGTCGGCGACGTTAACAATCACGCGGGTCGGAGTCTGTTCGTTCGGCTCAAGGGACCGCTCTCCGGCCGGGGCGCACGGGGCAAGTGGATCGATGCGGCGAGCGGCGAACACGGGGATCTTCTCGATCTGATTGCTGCGCGCGAGGGCTACAATTCCATAGGGCGTGCGCTCAACGAGGCGCAGCGATTCTTGGGCATGCCGCCCTCGATCGCGCGTCGCGATACGGAAACAAGCAAATGCGATACGATAGCGCTGGCGCGCAAAATCTGGATGGAATCAGGGGCGATCGCGGGCACAAAGGCAGAGGCATATTTGCGCGCGCGAAAAATCACCGCCGATCTTCACGAGGCGCCGCTGCGCTATCACCCGGCGCTACACTATCGCGAAAGCCCCGGCTCTCCGCTGCAAAAACTGCCGGCGCTCGTCGCCGCTGTCTCCAATCACGAGGGCGAGATCATGGGTATTCATCGCACGTTCCTCGATTCGACGCGCAACGCCAAAGCAGACGTTGCCTCTCCGCGCCGTTCGCTCGGCGCGATATTGGGTCACGGCGTGCGCATTGGCGTCATCGATGATTTTGCGATTGTCGGAGAAGGTCTCGAAACCATGCTGTCTCTTAAGAGCGCTCTGCCCCGCGCGCCCATCGTCGCGGCTCTCTCCGCCGGGCATCTGGCCGCATGGAGCCGGCCGCGTGGCTTGCGGCGCCTCGTTATCGCCGCAGACAACGACGACCCGGGCGGACGCGCTGCACGTCAACTCTCGGAACGCATGAGAAAGCTTAAGGTCGAAGTGTCAACGATCGTTCCGCTGCGCAAAGATTTCAACAACGAATTGCAGTCGACGACAGTCGAGGACATGCGAGACCGAGTTTCGCGGTTGGTCTACCTTGATCGGTTGTGAACGCCGGGCGACGCTACCCAGAAAAGCGCGCAGGTCATGTTCTTGACCCATGAAGCGCATCCAAACTGTGCGTTGATAATTTGATCACTCGTTCTCAGCTGACTTGCGCCATACTGCGCCTTGTCTTGCCGGCAGGAGGCAGCCGATCTATTGGCGACTGATCCTCATCGGTCTATGGTCCCATGATCATCAACCATGAGGGGTCCACTACGCCAATTTGACTGACCTTGTGGACAAGGATCGCGCGGCGGCGCGCGATCGGCGTCCTGACGGCGCTTTATCGTGCAAATGCGAGCTTAGCGAACTCAGCCTTAGCCGTCGCCTGCAAGCTCCAACGCTAGAGACCCCCTCGGCGTCGTCATCTGGCCTGCGGATTATCGGGTCTCCTCTACGGAGCGCCACGCTGGCCTGCGAGCAGCGATATCGCCACGAGCGGTCCGCTGAGCCGCAACGGGCGACGCCAACTTTTTACCCCTACGCGGTCGCTTCGCGACGCGCATTCCGCGCGGAACAAAAAAGCCGCCGCCGCCCGTCCTCCGCGTTGCTGCGGCCCTTTGGGTGCGTCGCTGTTCGATCGTGGCTCGAAATCGCCGTCAGGCCGCGAATGGCGCGGCCTCCTGCGGAGGAGCCGCTATGCGAACCGAGGATTTCGACGTCATTGACGAACCGATCCATTCTGAGCTTGGAGGGCAAAGCCCATCGTCTCATCTTCTCGACGAGCTCGCACTGCATGGTTATCGTCCTTTCGAAGAGGAACCCGACTCGCGTCCTTTGCCGACGTCGGACGATGCGACGCTCGCCCTCGAATCCCTGATCGATGCGCTCTCGGGTCTCTTTCTCGACACGCGCCTTGAGGCAGACCTTCCCGATCTCCTCTGGTCCATCGTCAACCTGTTCCATCGCAAGGTCGATCGCATTAATCGTGAACTCGGCGACAATGAATCCGCTCAGCAGCGCTCTAACGCCGAGCAAGACGGCTCGGAAATCCGCTCGGTCGAACTCGAACGGCTAATCATTCAGGGCTTGACGCTCGCCGAACGCCGCAACGCCTTTGAGTTCTTCCGTGACCAGCTCGCGGGCTTGTACGGGGTCGAAACCGGCTCGGTCTGGCGACCGCGATCCGGCTCGCACGTTAACCACCGAACCTTGACCGCCGCGATGATCGACAGCCGAGAATATCTCAACGCGAAGAAGCTCGCCGAGTCGCAGATTCTCTTACCAAAAGGCGCACGCATCGCATTTGCGGGCGGCGTGGATTGTAATGACCATCGGCGCATTTGGGCGACGCTCGATAAAGCGCTTGCCAAATACCCCGACATGGTCCTCCTTCATGGCGCAGGCGCAAAGGGCGCCGAAAGAATCGCCGCATGCTGGGCCGATAATCACAAGGTGACGCAAGTGGTCTTTAAGCCTGACTGGACCCGCCACAAGAATGCCGCGCCATTTAAGCGTAACGATGCAATGCTCGAAGCGCTTCCGATCGGCGCCATCGTTTTTCCCGGCTCCGGCATCGTCGAAAATTTTGCAGACAAGGCGCGCAGAATGGGCATTCCGGTGTGGCGATTTGGAGAGGAGCGCGCCTGAAGCGCCATTCTGGCTTGATCTATGTCCATGGCGAACACCGCGAAAGCTCGGAAGGCGCGTGCGCAGGCGAGCGGACGCGTCTCCCGGTTGTGCGACGGGAGGCGCAGCTTCCGCCGGCGCCAATGGCGCGTTCGGTTAAAGACCGGAAGGTTAAGCTTGTCGATCGAAGCTGTCGCTCGGGCGGGAACCGACTCGCGCGCCGCAGCGTGCGACGCCGCGCAACGCTAGCGATGACCACGAGGCGCTTCCTGCGGCGCCTTTTCGATGTGTTCGCATTTAAGATCGTGCGATAGGTCGGGGACAGCGTCGATGCTCCGCCTCTCAGATGTTCTTGTGGCGATCTGGGCGTGCAGCCGGTCAACGAGATCCCCGCCAGAACACCCGGAGCGCGCCATCTCTGCTTGGAAGGTCGCGCCCCGCCAGCTTGGTTGCACCGCCGTCAAAGCGATCCCTCAGATCGGCACCCAGCTGTCTTCTCCAGCACTGGATCTGCAGTCGTTTCAGCGCATTACGTCCACATCGACGTAGTGAGATGTCTTTCGCGCTTGCGCCCGTCTTCGCGAGCGCATTGATCCGAGAGTCTGGCAGTTCTTGCGGGCCATTTCTCTGGCTCTCACGCCAGGAACGACCGATCCAGGTTGCATGTCTTTTCGTCCTATGGCCGCAGCCGAAGCCCAAAACCCTTCGTCGTCGACAATTTTCCCCTGGCGCAGGAGCGCCTATTCCTCGCGAACAAAATTCTCGACGTCTGCGGGTCTTCCGCTGCGCTTCAGCCTCGCGCCCTTCGCGCGCGTTGGTTCAAGCGTCGCCTTAGCGGCCATCTACGGACAGCCATCGCAACCGGGGCGGACGCCCCAATGATGGAGAGCAAGATGAGAACGTTCGCTGAATTTCAGATTCTCGGCCGCATAGGCAAGGTTCGCGAAGTGGGGCAGACCACGCGCGTTTCGATCTGCGCCAACTACGCCTTCAAAGACCGCGGCGGCGAAACGAAGGATATGCCACATTGGAACGAGATCACCATTTGGGCTGAGAGCACGCGCAAATATGTCCGCGATTACGCCACGTCGGGCGACCTCGTGATCGCGCGCGGCACGGTCAAGCAGAGCAGCTTCGAGAAAAGCGGCGAACGGATCTACACCGTCGACCTCAACTGCGACGATTTCTCGATCCTCGCCTCGAAGCCGGAGAAATCCGAGGAAGCCTACGAAGCGCCCGCGCCGGAAAAGAAAGCTTCGAAACGCAAGTAGCGCCCTCGGAGAGGCGGCGTGCGTCGCCTCTCCGATCAATTGATCCAGAGCCGCCTCGCGTCGTCTCAGCGCGCGGATCCTCACTGCCGGCGCGAGATGGTTTTCTCCGTGAGCTCGCGATCCGCGCTCTACTCCGCATTTGTCGAGGCGCTTGGGACGCGCCTTCAAAGGGGCCACCGCTATCACAGCTATTCCAGACCTTTCCGAGCGCCGTGGCGAGCTGATCTACGCGCTTGTTTCGGTGCGCCGGAAAAGATGGCGTCTTCGAACCACTGGCTGGCCTGCATGCCTGAAATAGACGCTGCAATGAGTTCTCGCGACTGACTGGCCGTCGTTGAGAATTATTTCCGCAGGGCAGGGAGTGGCAAGGAGCGCGCGCCAATCTTCAATCTTCCTCGGCCATGGCGAACGTCCAAAGCCACTCACGCTCCTGTGCGGCTTAACCCGCAGATCGATCTTCCTGCTTGATATGGATGTCTTCGTACCTTGAGATGAATCGGTTTATGGGCCGTCTAACGCAACGTTGGTTTGAACCACGTCGGCGCCCAAGGCGAGGCCTGTCGAAGCATCGACGTCCAAATCGTCAGCGGCATTCAATCCGATTTTTATCAAAGGGAATCGCCGCCGCTTATCAGTCGTTCTTTCGTGCTCTGCAGATGATGCAGCGCCGGGGTAGCTTAGCCTGTCCATCGGGACAGGACGACTCAAACTGCGAGTCACGGCATTGAATCTCCGCTGCAAGCATTACAGTGGTTCAAACCACCGCTTCAGCTCGTGGCGATGCTCGAGAGTCGGTCTTAGGTCGAAGCTGCATGAAAACGATTGTCATCAACAACCAAAAAGGCGGGGTTGGCAAGACCACTATCGCGGTGCATCTCGCTTGGTATCTGGCGGAGACAGGTCGTCGTGTGCTGATGTTGGATGTTGACGCTCAAGGCAATGCGACCGAAACTCTCGCGCGCTACGCAGCGAACGTCTCCGCGGCTGACCTGTTCAAGCCTGCGGCTCAGATTGCTCCCAATCGCGACGGCCTCACATTAGCGCCCGCCGACACCTCGCTGACGGATGTCGATCGTGGAGACGCCGCCGCGATTCTGACCCTACGAGAGAATCTCGTTGCCGCGACCGAGTATTTCGACATCTGCGTCATCGATACGCCGCCATCTCTCGGCCTGCGTAGCGTGGCGGCGCTCGTCGCCGCCTCACACGTGCTCTCGCCCATCTACCTCGAAGACTATTCGGTCAAGGGCGTCAAAGGTCTGCTGCAGACCTTTGTCGGCGTCCAAAGAAGGTACGGACGTTCCGAAGCGACGTTTCTCGGGCTGCTGCCATCGCTCTTCAACACCAAATCGCCACGTCAGCGCGCCCATCTCGAACAGCTGCTTCGAGACGCCGGCAAATACGTCTTTCCCGGTCAGGTAGTTGCGCGCGACGGCTATGCGGAGGCGGTCGCCGAGGGAGAGCCTGTGTGGTCGTTAAAGCGACGTTCGGCGCAAGAAGCCGGCCGTGAAATCCGAGCTGTGATGGCCGCCGTTACAGAACGCATCGGCTGAAGGAACGTACGAAATGGCTTTGGACCTCAGCTTCAAGGAACTCTTCGAGACCGCCGCACGCAACGATCGGACGGAAGGCCGGCCACGGCTCCTCCCAGTGGATCAGATTGACGAAGATCCTGCTCAGCCGCGGCGGGTCTTCACCGAATTAGAGCTCGCCCAGCTCGCTGAGTCCATTCGGATGGTTGGGATCTTACAGCCGATCATCGTCCGTCCCGTCGAGGCTACGGACCGCTATGTTATAAGTATGGGCGCACGTCGCTATCGTGCGGCGCGTCTCATTGGCCTCGAGGCTGTTCCCGCGATCATCCTAGATGTCAGTGCGCCTGATCGTTACGCGCAGATCGTTGAGAACGTCCAAAGAGACGATCTTGTCGCCGTCGATATCGCGGCCTTCATAGCAGCACAGCTCGAAGCGGGTGAGAAGCAGTCGGAGATCGCTCGCAAGCTCGGCAAACCAAGAGACTGGGTTTCTCGTTTCGCCGCCATCCCCAAAATGCCGAGCTTCCTCCAAGCGAAGCTCCACACCTCATCCATCCGCGCTGTTTACGAGCTTTATCAAGCGTGGCGGGTACAGCCCCAAGCTATCGAACAGGCATGTTCAAGACAGGACAGCTTTACCGATGCGCAAGCTCGCCACATCGCTCATGAGTTACGGCATACGGCCTCGACGCTCGCGGGACACCCGCCAACCGATATCGGGCCTACGTCTGGAACGGGCCCCAGCGAGAACCTGGCGTTCGGGCCTGGGGCGCCAGCATATAGCGAAGGCAACCGCTCCTCTGAACATGCGCGCAACCCCCACGAACGGCGTAGAAGCAGGTCGGCTGTTTCGATCATGGTGCGCCACGGGGATCGCGAAGGCCGGCTGGTCACAGAGCGGCCAGCTAAGAAAGGCGTCCGCTTCGCCGCCGTGCTCATTCTCGAAACCGGCATAGTAGAGGAGACGCCGGTTTCGGAGCTGCGCATCGAGCAGGTTACGCCGTGTTGAGCGTCAATGTGCCGGCGCGGAGCAAAAGCGCTCCCCCTTCTGTAGACCTCTATCGAAGAAGGATGGACGGCGTGGAATCGCTCAAGCCGCTTTTAGTGCAGGATAGGCTTCGCGCCGGCGATGTACTACAGCGCGCACGGATCAGAGCCCTGTGGCGCTAATCTCGCTCCGCATTCCGGATGATCTAGCCGTCCGCTTCTCGGCGCTTGCGCTCACTGAAGGCGGCAAGTCTGCGCTGTTGCGCCGACTCATCTCTCAAGCGTTGGATTTGCAGTCGCCCTGCGCCGCGCCTATTCCGATCGGCAAGCCTGAGAAGATCACAGTGCGGCTTCGCGATACCGAAATACGCCAGCTCACAGAAGTTGCGCGCATGCGCGGGATGACGCGCACCGGTTGGATCGTAGCGCTCGTGCGGACGCGATTGCGATCTCCCGTGGCGCCTTCTCCCGACGAACGCGAGGCTCTCCGCGCGATAGTTCGTGAGCTCAATCGCATTAGCGGAAATATCAATCAGATCGCGCGAGCGGTTAATGCCGCCGGCGCTTATCCGAGCAGCAATGGCGAGGTCCGGTCGCACGAGATCCGCGAAACGAAAGCGACCGTCGAGAGAGTGGCTGCGGAGCTGCGGCGCATTCTTGATGATAACGCTGCGTATTGGGAGAGCCGTCGATGAGGGGGAAGGGCGGGCCATCCGCCAGCGAGCTCTTTGCCGAGGCGCCGCCAATATCCTATGTGTGGCGAACGCCTGTGCGCCGGCCGAGGCAGGCGGAATGGGATATTCCGGACGAAAAGGCGCCAAAGCGACTAACGCCAGCGATGCGCGCGAAACTCGAACGAATCATTCGACGAGCGCCCGAGGTGATGGTCAAGATCACCGGGCGGACAAAAAGCGTAGACCACCTTAAATCACATCTCCAATATATCACCCGCAATGGTGAACTCGCGCTCGAGACCGAGCAAGGGTCGCTGCTCAGCGGGGGCGTTGGTCTTAAGGACGTGCAGCAGAGATGGGCAGATGACGCCGCACTCGATAGCGCCCGTCGTCGCGACGGATCGGTGTCCATAAATGTCATCCTCTCCATGCCCGCAGGAACAGACGCTGTCGCCGTTAAGGACGCTGCACGCGCCTTTGCGATTGAGACCTTTGGGGCAAATTATGATTTCGTGTTCGTGCAGCACCTCGAAGACAAGCATCCGCATGTGCATCTGACGGTGCGCTCACAGGGGTATGACGGCAAACGACTGAATCCGCGAAAAGCGGATCTACAGACCTGGCGGGAGCGATTTGCCAGTGAACTGAGACTTCGCGGAATTGATGCAGAGGCAACCCCACGGCGCACCCGGGGGCGGGTTCGCAAGGCAGACCGAGGCGCCGTTTTGGCTCTGCGAAAGAGAGGCGTTCGGCCTCTCGTCGATCGCTGGGCGCGCGAAGAGGCGCTGCGCGAATTCCAAGATGGAAGTCGGGCCAAGCGCCCATGGGACGAGAATATTGGAAGGCGCCAGAAAGCGATCCGTGGAGCCTATCTGCAATTCGCTGAGGATCTCGAACGTACGGGAAAGACGTCGGACAGCGCGCTCGCGCAACAGCTTCGCAAGTTCGTCCAGGACATGCCGTCTGCGGAAACAAAACGAAGCATGTTAAACAACGAGTTGAAGAAATTCGTGGAAAATCAGAGAACCCACTCAGATGATCGCAAGCGCTCGGATCTGAACAAGTCAGGTCCTGAGAAGTAGCTTCGTCTTCGACCCGCGCGGCAGGCGCGCGCTAGGCGTCACACCCTAGTGACGATCTCATCGACGCATGCAGCCGAGATGCCTATGCTCCCTCATTGCGGCGGGGAAAAGAGGGGCGACATCAGCCCTTTGACCTGGATGGTCGGACCCCGATGGCGGATGATCTAGAACATGCAGGAGAATAAGGAACGTGACCATTGGCTAACATGGCGCAGACAGGCCATTAAGAAATTTTCTCCACCCGAAGGTCTCGCCCTTAGAGGCGAGGCGTTTTCTCGATCAACGCACGCGGGCTGATTGGCGGCGAGTTTTGAGCTGAAGGTCTGCAATGCTGATAGGAGTCTACATAAGCTTGTGTGTCCGTTCCTGATGAGCTACAAACGTTCTCTTGATAATTTCAAACCCGACATTGCGTCATGCCCCCACATGGGAGCGCATTATGAGCCCACATCCAGTTTCGCTTTCGCCGCACCAAGAAGCCGTTGAGCAATTTGAAGATGCGGCGAGAAAGCTCCGGGAACGCTTCCGGTCATCCGTTTCAGAGGCGTTGCCAGCTTTTGCGCGCCGAATGTTCGAACGTGAATGGCAAAAAGTTGGCGATCTACAAGATCCTGCGTCCATTCCGCCGCTGGCCTTGGCGTATCTGATGAGCTGTGAGCGGTGCGTGTATGATTTGCTCAATAAGAACTACGAAGGTGTCGCCAGTTCGCACTTCGAAAAACGCGTCAGCGAAGCAGCGAATGATATCAGGGCAAAGGTGATCGCCTCATGGAGCTATGCAGGCGATGCGATAAGGATCCTGAGAAATTGAACGGCATAGAGATCTTCGATAGTTTGGCCCGCGGGCATGAGCCGAGCTGTGATAGATGGCGTGAATGCAGCCCTCAAGGAATTAGTATCGCTCAAACGTGTCTCGCGTCGGAGTCCGACGTGGCGTCGAATCTATTGGAGTGATTCATCAGATTCCCATGCTTGGCGTAGTAGTGAGAGCATATTCTCTAGCGAGGCAATTTTCTCGGCGGTTGCTTCGTCATCACTTGTTGGCGCGACGTCCAAACGTGCGCGCCGCCGGCGCATGACGTGAGCCAACGCAAGTGCGAGAACTTGGAGACGGCCGGTTGATCTTTGACTGGCCATCATCAATGCGGTGCGCGTAGGCGTCGAAGGCGCCGCCCACATCAACCAGACAAGCGCGAGCGGATGGAAGCCGAGCGCACGAGCCGCTTCGATTGTCTTGAACGGAACGCCACTCGGCGTCTTCTGCCTTGCGAGGCTATGTGCGCCCGTCGTCGATCCCACACGGGCTCGCTTAATGCGGTCTGCGTCCAAGCGATAGGCGCGCGCCTTCTTTAGCCCTCCAAGAGTGCTCCAATAACCCGAGCCGAGATGCGTACGGTTTAAAACCTTATCCGCGCCGAGGCGATCAATATGATTGAGCACCATCTCTCGAGCCGCCATCCGCGCGGCATGAGCGCTTCGAAACGTGCGCGGGTCCAACTCGAGGCGGACGTCGCCAGCGAATAGGGACAAAAACTCAGTGACGCCCCGCTCCGACGCCGCACTGATAAGTCTAGCTACACCTGGTTCGATTTTGGCGGTGACGCCAACGTAGACTATGCCGGAAAAGGAACTTTCTCCCGTGAGGGTCAACGTAAAGGGACGCCAGATCCGACGGCGAGAATATCCGGTGGACATCATTCTTCAAAGAACCCTTGTGGAAATTACTCATTGAGCCAAAATCCAAAACGGCAGTCAATGCGCCGTTTATACAATTTTCGCTTTTCTAATCACTTGTGGTGCTTCGCGGAGAGGCCACAGTCTCCTCATCGGACTCGGCACGTCGGCTCAAATTTCGAGGGTTACGGCAGCGCGAATGTTCACGGCTTGGCTGGGCGTCTTTCCGCTTCCGCGATGCTATTGGCAGGCGAGAGAAACGAGGAGACAAGGTCTACCCAGTGCAACTTTACGTGAGGGCCGGGAGTCGATAGCGGCTTGTGCGTTCAATCATCAGAAAGCGGCCAGGTCTTGTTGGACGAGCAGGCGCCTTGCTTGTCTAGCGCGACCATAATTTACAAGGGAAGGCGCGTCTTGCTGCGGCGCAGAAATTCCAGCCCCTGATCAAGAGCGAGCAGCTCATGATAGGCTTTATCGAGCGCCGCGGTCGCAGCGCTCAAGGCGACGCGTATTTCTGTCAGACGGGACATCGCGGCCTGGCCCTGCCTAGTCGCTTCCCGTCGATCGAGGAGTGGGTCTTTAGGTCTTGGGTTTTCTAGCCGACGAAGCCAGTCGGCGAGGACGCGCCGCGCCACGGCCTCTTCCTTTTCCAGAGCCTCAGCCTTGGCGAGGGCTTCCCGATAGCGCTGCAGCGCCTCAACGGCTCTCCTCTCAAATTCTGCCTTCTCGCCCATGCGCCCATCCTAGACCGTGACCGATTAAAGGCGCGTAGATTCAAAAAACTCTTAACGTTGTCGTCTAAACGCGATAGTCGCAGCTTTCCTGGAGCTACTCGTTGGAGGCGTGGAAAACGGCAGTGCATGATCGAGAGTGAGGTAAGCAATCGCCGGGCGGACATCAGCGATTAACCGACTGGCCGAACGCCATTGCGGTCCGGCCAGTCGATTTGGTCGAGGCCTCTGATAGGCGTCGCGTCAGGGCGCGAGATCGCTAAAAGGAGCTGAAGAGCTCCACCTGCGCCCAGGGCTGTTCAACGCTCTGTGCTTTGGTTTGACCGAGACGGGTAAATTTTCGCTTTTCAGGTCGGGAAGTGTCTGAATCTATGGGGAGCAACCCGAATCAGAGGTTGCCCCATGACGACGATTGATCTTGCATCCTGCCTTGCAGCCATCCCGGATCGGCGGCGCGCCGAAGGAAAGATTTACAGCCAAGTCGGCGTCATCCTGTTTTCGATTATCGCCATGCTGAGCGGCGCTCGGTCGTATCGGCAAATCCACGCCCTGATCCGCGCGAGGCTTTCCGTGCTCAATTCCGCTTTTCCAAACGCTGCGCTGCGACGGGCGCCAGCTTATACCTCCGTGCGCGGAATTCTGCGCCAACTCGATCCGGACGAACTTGAGCGGGCGTTTCGTCGTCATGCGGAAAGTCTCGACGGTTCCTGCGCCGCCGCGCCGTCCCGCTTCATCGCCATCGACGGAAAGACGTTGCGGCAAAGCTTCGACGCTTTCGCCGACCGCAAGGCCGCGCATGTGCTCAGCGCCTTCGCCGTCGACCATCGGATCATTCTCGCGCATGAAGTGATCGACGAGAAATCGAACGAGATCCCCGCCGCGCAGGCGCTGATTGCCGCCATGGGCCTGAGCGACCGCATCTTCACGCTCGACGCCATGCACTGCCAAAAAAACCTTCGAGATCGCCCGCGAGACGGGCAATGATCTAATCGTTCAAGTCAAAGGTAATCAGCCGGGTTTGTTGCAACGTTGCGAGCATATCGCCGCGACGGCGGCTCCCATCGCCGTCAACGACAGCCGCAATCTGGCGCGAAATCGCCAGGAAGATCGGCGCGTCGAAGTCTATGCTCCCGGGACCGCCCTCGATGACGACCAATGGGTGCCGCTGATTACCGCAATCGTGCGGGTCACGCGATTTACATTGATCCGTTCCGCGGCCACAGGGCTCTGGAAACGGCGAGAAGAGACCGCGTTCTATGCGTCGTCCATCATGTTGCCCGCAGAACTCTTCGCAAGCGCCGTCCGCGGTCATTGGGCTGTAGAGAACAAAAATCATTGGGTGCGCGACGTGACCCTTGCTGAGGACGCCAGCCGCATTCGGGTCAATCCAGGCATCATGGCGCGCCTGCGTTCGCAAGCCCTGAACATCGCAAGGGCAAACGGCGTCGCCAACATCGCCCTAGCACTTTGGAGCGGCGCACTCGATCCCGCCGTCACCCTCTCATACCGCGGCCTGTAAAGAGCGTTGAACAGCCCTGCACCTGCGCCGAGCAAAGATAGGACGGCCGTTTGTCAGCGTTCACGCTGACGCGTCTTCTCGCGAATGTCTTCACGAACGCGAGCGTCATTGTCGCGCTTGCGCTCGTTACTGTGAGACATTTGCTCTTGGATCGTCGCCCGAGAGAAAGTACGCCCCTGTTCGAGATGTTCGGCGATCCGCTCTTTCGCTACAGCAAGAATTCTCTCTCGCGCGCGCGGATCCTTGGGGAAGGCGCGTTCGAGCGCCTTCTCGATGATTGCAAGTTGCGATTGTGCTCCGACGAGATCGCCGTCCCGCACGGCGGCGCCCCGATCTGCGTTGCGGAACCGCGTTGAACGGGACCGCCATTCGTCCGGCGTGGTCTCGCGTCGCTCGAAAGGTCTCTTTGCGGGGTCGATAGATGTTACTTTGTTCGTGGGCCGACCGTCGACATTTGCGCGATCGACGGAGAGCCGCTTGCCGGCAGAATTTCGGCGTCGCGCTCGTGGGGCTTCATCGTGCTGTCGCGGATCGTGCCGACGCGCGAGCGCTTCCCGATCGAGCGCAGTCGGTTCATAGCCTTGCACAATGATGCCGCGGCCGCTCGCCTCAAGCCAGGCTTGTCGGCGAAACTCGTCCGATCCCCGAACGCGCAGCGCTGTCCATTTGCGATGCTCCGCGATGGCGACCATGTCGCGGACCACCTCGGGGGCGGTGAGGCGTGTCGTCAACCGATCCTCGACCAATTTAAAGGCCAGGTATTCGCCGCGTTCGTCGGCGTAGAAGCGAGCAACGCCCTTTCCACGCTCCTCAACGACAATGTAATATCTTCGGCGCAAGGAGTCCGGATAGGCGTCGCTTTGGCTCACGTTTGCTGCGAGAGTAGGCGCGTCATTCGACTCTTGGTCTGCATTTGACCCATTTGCATCGCGCGCGTCCGCCGGATCCTCTTGCTCGTGTCCGTTTTCGGCATGCGCTATGCGCTCGATCGCGAACTCGCCTTGCGATTCAGCCATTTCGCGCGCCTCTTGATGAGCGCTTTGGGGGGTCGATCGCCTGGCCGTCGATATAGTTGAGCGTCCAGGCTTTCAGTTCTTCTTCAGAAAGGCCTTCGAGATTAACGTCGACGTCCCCGAAATCAAATGTTGCGTTTGACGGAATCATCGACGGTTCGATGATCTCTTCATCGCTTAGGGGCCTGGCACGAAAGACCGCGCGCAGTTCGGCGACTTCCGAGCGAAGCTCTTTGATCTCTGCATCGAGCAGGGCGGTTGAACGGACTCGTGGCGCTTCGAGAGGTGGGGGTGGCAATATGCGTGCGGTAAATGCTCTATCTTCGAAATAGACAATTTTCTCGGCGACGATCGGTGGAACGCCGGCCATCAAAATAATCGCTTTGGAGTTCGGCAGAAGCTTCAGTTCCTGAGGCAGCATCAGGGCGCGGCGCTGTTGCGAGACGGTTTCGCTTATTGTCCGCATCGCGAGCCCCTTCGGTCCGCTGCGGCTTTTCGCCCTTACCGTGTCATAGCCAAATCGCTCGGAGAGTTCATTTGCGATATCCTGCTCCTTGGGCGCAAACACGACTTCGACGGCGTGGTTGGTCACGATGTTCTTGGTGAGATCCACTCCGTAGATGGCGCGAAGCTGCGCCGGACTTTGAATAACGGTCAAGAGTCGAACGCCATAGCCGGCCAGAAAGGCCACGGATTTCGCGAGCACATGAACATTGCCAAGCGCCGCGAATTCGTCGAGGAGCAGCAGGAGCTTGCGATTGAGCTTGGGGTTTTGCTCGGGCAGTTCGCGCGTATTGAGATCTACGACCTGTTGGAAGAAGAGATTTAGCAGCGGACTCAAACGATCGAGATTGTCGGGCGACACGCCGAGATAGATCGACATCGGCCGCTGTCGCAAAAGCCGCAAATCGAAATCACTGTCCGCAGTCGCCGCGTCAATGCGCGGATTAAGCCACAGCCCAAGGCGCGCCGTCACCGTTTTGCGCACGGAGTTCATCGTATTTTCGGAGGCGGCGAGAAAATCATGGAGCGCCGTGACGCAGTGGCGCGACAGCGGGGAAGGGCCGGATTTTCGCGCCTCAATAATGCGCTCAAAATGCTCCTTCAGCTTATGAGTCGATGACAGCTGGCGCAGGATTTCGCCAATGGTAAACGGAAGGCCTGGCGTTTCCGCCACATAGCCGCCGACCGCGACAAAGGCCGAGCGGGCGGATTCGAACCAGAAAGGATCGCCGCGGCTCTCGGATGGAAAGAGCATCACTGCGATGCGCTGTAGATCGTCGTAAAGATCTTCTGGATCGCTGCGCACATAGGAGAGCGGATTGTAGCGTGTGGTGCGGCCGTTCTCATCGAGCGGGTCAAAGAGATGGACATCTTGGCCGTGGGAGGCCCGAAAGCCCGCGGACTTCACAAAATTCTCCTTCTTTACGTCAAGTATGACGACGGAATCCGCCCAATTGAGCAGATTGGGGATTACATAGCCGACGCCCTTGCCAGTGCGAGTCGGCGCGTAGACGAGGACATGCTCCGATCCGCCAAAGCATAAGAGCTGACTGGCCTTGCGCCCAAGCAGCAGGCCCTGCTTGGCGCGCAGACCCGCTGACGCAATCTGGCGCTCGTTCGCGAAGCTCGCCTTGCCGTGAAGAGGCAGGGATCCACGGCGCAGCATCGCGCCCGCGAGGGCAAAGGCGACAATCAGCCCGGCAAGGGTCGATAATGTCAGCCAACGGTCTAGGCGCGTATCGACGCCGTAATTAGGCCAGGCGCGCGTGATCTCGATGAAATGCATACCGCCGTCATGGGCGCGCAGCCCTAGCAGCAGGACGTTCGAGGCGGTGAAGAGAAATAGCGCCAAGGCCGCCCCCAGGAGAGCGGCGAGCGCCACGCCTCTAGCGCGCCTGTTGGCGCTTTCGAACGGGATCATAATAGATTTCCGTGATGCGGTAACGGCCATCGCGCTTTTGCATTTGCACGACGACATCTACGAGGAGCACGAGGAGAGAGCGGATATCGTCGCGATGCAGATCGCGCCCTTCGGCGCTTTCCTTGACGAGCAGCGTCAGCTGCTCGAAGGCGAGGGGGGCGCTGTCGGCATGCACCGTCGTGATCGAACCCGGATGCCCGGAGTTGACGTTACGCAGGTAAAAGAACGCCACGCCATCACGCAGCTCTTGCAGCAGAATGCGGTCGGGACGCATGCGCAGGCAAGATTCCAATAGCTCGCGCGGTCCAATCTTGGCGAGGCCCTGTCTGTCTTTGGAATAGAGAAGCCGAACGCAGTTTTGATGAGGGATAACGAGCTCTGCAGCGTCTTCGATTGCAATCAGCCGTTCATGCGCGGGAATGATCGCAATCAGCGCTTTGGATAGTGTAGTCTTGCCCGAGCCCGTCGACCCGGAAATCAGGATATTGCGACGCGTCTTAACGGCGAGCTCCAAAAAATCTCGCCACGCGCCCGCTTCCTTCAACGCCTGCAAGCGATGTTCGTCGGCGGAAAGTTCGTTGCTGGCTGAGCGTATGTCCTCGAAGAGCTTCGCTTGCTGAAGCCGGTCGAGCGTCAGAGATTGGCCTGAGGGCTTTCGGATCGTCAGACTCAACGTTCCAGGCGGAACGGCAGGCGGCGCGACGATCTGACAACGCTCTTCGTTGAGCAATGTCGTTGAAACGATCGGCCGTTCGGCGCTGATGTCCTGGTAGGTAAAGCCGGCCGCGGCAATCGCAAGATGTTGAAGATGATCATGGGTTAATGTCTCCGCCTCATGCCGGGTCCACCCGGATGGATCCTCGACGAAGATTTCGCCGGGGCGATTGATGACGATTTCGGTCGCGCTCTCATCGGCAAGAAAGGGCGCAAGCGGTTCGAGATAGCGTTCGAGAACGAGACGTGACGCGCCGCGTTCGTTTGCCGTCATCCCTCTCACGGCTTTGTCACCAACGCGCGCCTTGGCTCCAAAGGGTAAGGCGCGCGATCTGCCTCTGCGGACGTTCCGACCCGGCGCAGCCGGTAGACGCTGGAAAAGTCAAGGTCGCGCGCGACAAAAACATTGACAAGTTCGCCTTGGCTTTTGGTCAACGTCGGCGGAATATTAATAGAGCGGTCCGCGACGATTGCGGCGGCGCTATTCGTCGCGCCCGTCGAGTTATTGATCTGAATTTCGTTATTTTGCAGCTGCTGGCGGCCAAGCGCAGAGGCGTCGCCGGCTATCGAAAGTAGTAGCGCCGCGCCAAAACGCTGCCAGAAATGATTATCTATTTCGCCGTCGAGGCCGGCGCGTCCCAAAGCGTCGGTCGCGGGAGAAGAGAGAGCGACAATGACGCCGGTTGGCGTTTTTGCGCGTGTCCAGAGCACGAAGAGGCGTTGCGACCCCCGCCGTAGATCTCCGCGATATTCGCCGACGATCTGCGTTCCCTTCTCCATCAAGACGACACTGCCGGAATCAGACATGACGTCGCGCAAGACGACGCAGGAAACGAAGCCCGGCACGTCGGATGACATGGCGGTTTCCAGCACGCAGGGAATGGGGGTGCCTTGGGTCACAATGAGGTTGCGGTTGGGGAGGCGCGCCGCGCGCACGCCCTCAAGGGGCGTAGGCTTCAAACTATTCAGGAGTTCGCTTCGCGGCTGCGGCGCGTCTCCGGCTCCAAATGCGTTTGGGTCGGCGGCCTCCGGCTGGCGTGCGCCTCGACCCAATTGCGCCTGCTTGCTGTAGGCGAGGACTGGCGCGCGGCGGGCGCTTTCCATCAGCTGATCGGTCACAGGCGCAGGCAACGCCGCTGGCGCTGAAGGAGGGATCGCGCCGGTGACGTCGGCGAGACTTGGCGTCGGCGGCTCCCTTAAAGGTTCGAACGCGGCCGCCTGGCGAATGGCAGGCTTTGTTGGCGTTGAAACGTTCGCCGGCTTTTCGCCCCTCCAGGCGCCCCAGATGATGAGCGCGGCGAAGGTGGCGAGAGCCGCAGCCCCCAGGCCGCGCTGCAATGAGATCTTTTGCTCCGCATCCGTTCCTGCGACAGGTGTGATGCCGCGCTCTCCGGGGAGGATTTCGTCTTGCGCGCTTGTCATGCCCGCGCTCCCTAGCGTGTTCTTGCCGCCGACGGCGTCTTCGGTAGCCTCATTACGCCGTCGCTCACAGTCCTCGTCGAGTGATTGACGCCGACAGCGTCAAAGGCCTCATTGAAGACGCAGAGAACGTCATTGCCCTTGCGGAGTCGGAACTCCCGCGCCGTCGCATGGACCGTCACGAGTTCGCCACGCACATCTTTGGCAGCGAGCGTCTCCGAGCCGTCAGAGCCGATGAGATAAATAGCCGGAAGTTCGCGATTTCCGGCGAAGCGAAAAGTGGTCTCTTTGCCATTATCGAAGACAGCTTCAGGTTCGAGGTCAATTGAGCCTTGCGCCGAGAAGCGCCAGTTGCGGGCTCCCTTCGTCCGCGCCGAATCGAATGATTGTTCAACCAGCGCGCCTTCGCGCGCGGCTTCGCGGGCGTTTGCTTCCAATCGGCGGCGTTCAAACTCGTCGACTGGATAGACGAAGCCCACGACAAAATAGCCTTCCGAGAGCGAGCTTTCACCGATTGTAAGCTCGAATTGATATGAGCGCTTGCGACCGTCCGGTCTTGTCGTGACGACTTGAAGATTGGTCGGCGGATGCTTCTCCCGGGGCTTTAGAAACAGGATGGATCCGGCAGGCGCGACCTCCCAGGCCACGGAATCGCCGATTGCAACATGAGCGATTTCTTCGTCGTCGGAAAATACGATCTGCGTCGAGGCGCGCATCACCCCATTGACCTTCACGACATTGACCGGGTCGTAAGCGACAACGCGCACGCGCGCGTCGCGCGCCCCGGCGGCTGGTTGTTGTAAGGCGAACGTCGCCGAACCGTGCAGCGAGGCAAGCGCCAGGACAAGCAAGAACAAGCGGCGATTCATGGCAGCGCTTCCGGATCAGCGCGATATTCCGAAATCTGGAAGCCCAGCGGGTTGATGAGCCGGTCGGTGGTCGACATGCGCGCGTTGAGATAGGAAAAGGTAAGCGTTGCGATCCAATGCGTGGTTCGCGTCTCTTCGCCCTTGCGACTCTCAGTCAGATAGCGCACTGAAGCCACATTATCGCTCAAGAGCGAGATCGCCTTGATGCGGACGATCGCGATGCCGAGCCGACCATAGAGCGCTTGGGGACTTTCCGGGTTCGAACCGCGATACCAGGCGGCGAAGCGCATCTGCTCCGCGGGAGCCGACAGCAGCGAGATCGTGCGGAAATTTGTTTCGGCCTCAGCAGCCGAAAACCCCTCCCGGGCTCGAACGTAGCGGGCGAGAAAGAACTTGGTGATGGCTTCGTCGTATCGCGCCGGCGCGTCTTTGAGCGCCGCGACGGTCTCGACGATGCCCGTCGAACTGTCGACCCGGATTACGAAAGGCTCAACGGTCTTCAGGGGCGCTAGCGCCGCAACCGCGCCGACCGATACTGCCGCCAGCGCGCAGGCGCTCGCCGCAACAATCCAGGCAATCCGCTTGGAATGCTGAGCGGAAAGAAGAAGATCCTGCTCCCAGCGACGGGAGCTCTTAAAATAGGCTTGCAAGTCGTTCCCGCGCACCACGGTCAGCCCTCCCCTCTGCAGGGCCGCGAGGATGCGGCGAAATCGAGACGGGGCGGCTGAGCGGCGGCATTCGGCGTTTCCGCTGTCCCGTTGAGGACACGCGGCGTTTGGTCAATGTGGGCGTTGGCGGCCGACTGTGGGAACAGCCTGGCGGGAGCCGACGCGTTTTCCCAATCCCAAAGCGAGCGGTTTAGGGGCCGACGCGCCAAGCCGTCACATGACGCCGGCGCGCTTGATAAGCTCGCGCAAGCGCTAAGCGGCGTCGCCGCCAAGGAAAGAAGCATTATTCCACGCCACATCCCAACTGGCCTCCTTGTCGACGCGCCTGCCGCGTCCATTCTCTGTTAGACGCGCTGGATGGCGCCGCCCTGTCGGCGAGTCTGGATCGCCGACATACTGCGTCTCACCGACCAATGCGCGCCCGCGTAAGCTCCACCCGCCGCGGCGGCGGCGTTGGCGACGAGGGCTCTCGTTACAAGCCGGCTTGCGAGCGAGGCGCCGCCGCCCGCGAGCCCCCCGGCGATTGTCGGGAGCTGCAGGGCGATATAGCCGGAGAGGCCGAGCAGGGCGCTGATGGCGACGGCTCCAACAAGCAAGTCGCCTGCCGATGCGGCGTTCGCAGCGAATTTGTCGATAAAGCCGCTCACCGTCGAGACCATCAGTCCGACCAGCGCGACGACGAGCACCAGCAGGATCAGGAAATTTGCGACCTGCCGCATCCAACTCTCGGCGAAGGGTCGCGTCGCATCGAAAAGCGCGAGTGCGATAAAAAGAGGCCCAAGCGCGATGACGATGCCAAGCCCGATCTTTGCGTAGAGCAGCATGGCGAATTGCAGGAAAGAACCCACTGCGACAAAAACAAGGAGTATCGCCGCGATCAGCGCCGGCGCGAGATTTGTGAGCCCCGCCTGGTCATAGATTTTTTGAGCGACTTCAAGGCCCTTCGCCAGCAACTGATCGAAAGGCTGTCCAGAATTGACGTTGAGCCCGGAACCAGCGATGGCGTTGCCGATTTCATTGGGGAGCGAGTCGAAGAAGAGGCCGGTCACGTAGTGCTGGAAGGCTGACGCATTGGTGGCGAGCAGAACGATGAGCACAATCCGCATTGAGCGAAACGCGAATTCTCCAATTGGTTCAACAATCGCGCCGCGCATGACGGCAAAGCCATAGAGAACGACGTAAAGCACGACGGCGACGCGGAGCGGGCCGTCGATATAGGATGCGAGATTAGCGGCCGATGACGATACGAAGCCTGTAATCGGCTGCTCGAATTCCCGCAGAAAGCTGTCAAATACGTTGAGAATCATATGCCGCCGCCCTTCAAAGCGTCCTTCATTTCTCGGACGATGAGTTCGTCGGGGGCGACGCCAACATTGATACAGTCTGGGGTCCTCGCCAGGCGCCGGAATTGTCCCTGCAGATCTTCAGCGCGCGTTGCATCTCCTCGCGATTGCTCATGAACCACAGAGCGGTCTCTTGATAGCGCACGAAACTTTGTCGTAGAGCCCTGGCGGCGACCGCGCGTCTCTTCGCTGCGTCTGATTCTTGTCGCAGCTAATGAGAGCGATGGCGAGAAGCGCTGGAGCGGGGAGAACCTGCATTTCATTTCAGGGCGGCCTTCATTTCATCGACGATCTGGCGCTGCTTTTCCCGTTCGCGCTGCGCATCCATATCGGCGCGCGCCTGCTGGATCATGGCGAGGCCCTGCATCCGCAGGACGTCATTCTGCAGAAGCGCCTGCTCCGCCTGCAGCCGCGCCGAAAGATCGAGCGCCTCCTTGGCCGTCGTTGCCGAACCTATACGCCGGCGCAATTCATCGAGCGCATCGATGCGCTGTGAGGCCGCATCATAGACGGCTTGCCCAAGCGAATGCTTCGCTCCGGTCTGGCGCGCGATGCGATCGAGTTCCCTTTGGTAAAAGGAATTTGCGCCTTCGCCTGCATAGGCGCGGTTGTCGGTCAGATATTGATCGATGGCGCCGCCAAGGGAACCGCGGACCTGTCCGGAAGCCAATTGCTGGATTTCGGAAAACCGCGACGGCAACACTTTGCGGAATTGGGGCCTGTTAAGCAGGGCGCCGATGTCGTTTGCGTTAGTGAGCCGATTGAAACTATCGTAGAGCCGTTTGGCTTCGCCAAGTTGGTCGCGCGCGACTTGAAGTTGAGACGTAAGCGCATCGACCTGTTTTTTCATCTCGACCAGCTGATCGAGCTGTCGCGCGAAGACGCTCGGATCGAAGACGACCTGGGAAAGGGCAGGGGAGGTGAGGAAGAGCCAGGCCGCGCTCGCGCAAGTTCGCATTCGATTCATAGGGCCTTCCTTCGTTCAGCATGAAAGAGGGGAAGCCAGAGCTCGGGCTTATCGCCGACCTCGGCGCGGATCGTGTCCAGAAGTTCAACGGTCTTCGTTCGTCCCGAAAGCACGGCGAGTTCGTCGGCGAAGCCGGAGAGATCTAATTTGGCGACAACCGAAGAATGTCCCTGCTTAATCAGGAACTGTCGGCTTTCGGGCGAGAGCTCCTCCTTGATCAGCCGAAACTCGGCGTCGCTCAAGTGAAAGCCATCGACATAGTCGGCCCTCGTCGCCCGTGCGTTGGGCAGAAAGATCTGTGTCGGGCATTGCTCGACGATGGTGTGCGCGATCGGCGAGGCGAGCGCGTCGCGCGGAGACTGGGTGCCAAAGACCATGACGCCATTCTGTTTGCGGATGGTTTTGAGCTTGTTATTGGCGAGATCGCGGAAGGCCTCGTCTCCGAGCGCCTTCCAGAATTCGTCAATGTCGATGATCAGGCGGCGTCCGTCGATAAGTCGCTCAACCCGATGAAAGAGATACATCATCAGAGGCGTGCGCACATTCGGATGATCGAGAAACTCGGTCATGTCGAAGCCGATGAAACCGGCGTTGAGATCGATCGTGTCTTCATCATTATCGAACACCCAGCCGAGCGGCCCACCCTGACGCCAGCGCTCGAGCCTCGCCCCGACGCCTTCCACGTCCTGCTGGCCGAGAAAGGCGCGCAGGGCCCCGAGCGAACGCTCCTGTGATTTGAGGCGCGAAAGCGCGCGCAAGGCTGAGTCGATCCGCTCATTCTCAGCGGCGGTGAGCGTCTGATCTTGGGGCGTGACAAGCTTGCGGATCAGTTGGCCGAGAAAGGAAAGATTGGCCGGGGTGAACTCAAGCGCTTTCAGCGGCGCACAGCCCGTCGGAACGCCGTTGCGCAGCGCGAGATAAGCTCCCCCAGCGGCGCGAACAAAAATCTCGGCGCCTCGATCCTTATCAAAGAAGACGTAAGACGCGCCGAGACGCTCGGCTTGCGACAGCAGGAAATTCTGAACCACCGTCTTGCCTGAGCCGGAGGGACCACAGATGAAGGTGTTGCCGAGATCGCCGTCGTGGAACGAGAAATAGTAGGGCGAGCCGGATGCGGTCTGGAGCATGGCGACGGCCCGGCCCCAATGGTTGCCGTCGGGCTTGCCCGACGGATAGTTGTGAAAGGGGGAGAATGAGGCGAAGTTTCGGGAGGTGATCGCCCCTGAGCGGGCGCGATATTTGAAGAGACCCGGCAGTTGCGCCCAATAGGCGCCTTCGAGACCCAAATCCTCGCGGGCCACAACCGCCCCGGCGTCTGCGAGCGCATGTCGCGCTGCGCTCATATGGTCGGCAAGCTGTCGAGGACCATCCGCATAGACGAGGAGCGAAAGATGATGGTCGCCGAGAACGAAGCGGTTGGACTCGAGATCGTCGAGCGCTTCGCCGAGTTCCTCGATTTGCGAGGCGGCCGGATCCTGCGCCGAGACCAGCTGATTCTGTTTGCGCATCAGCACGGTCTTGGCGTCGGCCTTCGACAGAAAGGCGAAAGACTGCGTCAGGATCAGTTCGAAGGGCGAGGAGAGCAGGGCGTTGAGCAGGCCCGGACGCGTCGAGGCTGGATATTCCTTGATCCCGAACATGCCGGCGAAGCGCGATCCGCCCCCGCCGCGAATTTCCAGCGCTTCGCGTCCGAAAATGATCCTGTTCGTATAGAGCGCTGGACCTACAGGTCCCTTTGGCAGTGGAACGGACAGCCATTCTCCAGATACGAGCGCGTGTAACAGTTCCATTGGCTCGGAGAAGACGATCCCATTCCGCTCAACGAGGCCAAGCAGTCGCGCGCCGTAGCGCGAGAGCGCCGCGATCATGTCGCGTGAAGCGTCAGAAAGGCGCTTAAGAGAGCCGGCGTCGACCTCTTTCGCCGAGCTTGAGCGCGTTAGCCGGCGAAGGAAATCACTCGCGGTTTCGCTCGCGTCGCGACCAGGATGCCAAACGAGCGTCAGATAAAGCTCATTTCGAAAGAGCTGTTCGCCTTGAAGCCGCTCCCGATGTTTGACGTCGAGCGCGGAAGCGAAAGCCGATCGAAACTCACCAATAGGATAATCCATCGAACGCCGTCGTATGACGTGCGCCCAAAGCGCAAGTCGCTCGTCAGCAATGTTGCGCAGCGTCAAATTGAGCTTGGTATGGAGATCGTTGAGTTCGCTTGTCGCCTCCGTCTCGAAAGGGACGCCGTCGAGCTTGACGACTGTGACTAAGGCGCGCGTCGAAAGTCCGATAACCGTCTCCGTCACATGGCGCGTGAAAGGGAGATAAATGTCGGGCTCGAGTTCGCGTCTTTTGATGACTGCGCTAAGCATGGCAAAAATCGCTAATGCGGTGTGGTTTGACCAGGCGAAGCGGCGTGTAGGACGAACCTCCCCAGAGAACAAAATTTCGCATTCGCCCGCGTGTCTCAATCCATGTAAGGATGATGCGAAACATATTGGGATCGCGCTGGCAAATGATCCGGTTAACGGCGTGAATCGGCAAAGCGACCAAGCCATAGAAAATGCTGCCCGCCATAAGAAACAGGATGCATGAGAACATCACATTGACCGCCATCGCCTCCATGGTGACTCCGGCGATCATGGCGGGGCGCGTGCAGGCCAGAAATAGCGTGTCTTCGACAATGCGCTCAGCGTCCATGGTTAGCGCCCGCCGGTCAGAGTCGAAACAACTTCCGAAGCGCCAAAGACGATTGCGACGCCGAGCACGACATAAGCGGCCTTACGCAAATCGAGATAGCCAAACATCCAGGCGATGCCGACAACAATGACAGCGAGGGTCGCGAGCAATCGCGCAACATTCCCCGTGAGCATATTGACGATGTTCTGCAAAACGCCCTCAATATTCGCAGACTGGGCGAAGGCGGGCTCGATTAGAACAAGGCTGAGCACTACGGCGACGCCGACGAGCTTTGAAGCATCGCGATGAGAAAACGTCATAGATTGGCTCCTGATGGCCGAGGCGAGGCGGAAGGTGAGAGGAGAGAGTTACCGCTGGTAGACGAAGAGCGACGCTCCTCGTGTCGAACGATAGACATCGAGACTGGGGCGCTGTTCGCTTAGGGTGGGATTGTCGGCTGAGGTTTCGACAGCCGTCTGTAGCGACTGCGGTTGAGAGCGAGTGTGAGTCGTCGAAAGGGAGTCATCGACCGGCGTTCGTTCCGACATGCGCGCTTCAACGGTGCGTGCGCCTAATTTCTGCGTCAAAGGCGTAAGTCGATGCGTCTGATAAAGAACGTTCAGCGCGGCGACGTGTAGGCAAGGATCGAAGCTCGCGGAAAGGCTAAGACCTGCTGCCTTACGTTCTTCAGCATTGAGCTGTGCAAGTCCGATCCGAATATCTCGTCCCGAGGCAATTGCTTCGCTCGCAAGCTGCACGCCGTCTTTAAGGCTCATCGCTTGAACGGGAATGGCCTTTTTGCCTTCGATCGTAATCAGAAGCGGCTCAAAGCCGCTTGCTTGGCGCACGATTGCCGTCAAAGGCGCTACAGGAGCGCCGGGCGCGCAGCGATTGAGCAGTTCGGAAAAGTCGATGGCGTCCAAGATAGGCTCTCTTCTTTGTCATTCTGCACTGGAGATGACGCAAACAGGCTGGGTCGCGTGACAACACGCATAGGCTTCGCGGATCTCTCACCGAATCTTCGGCGTCGATCGGCGTATCTATGGACAAGCCGTCCGATCATTGTGAGCTGTCGCTTTGGACAGGAGGCATGTGAAATGAAAGCCGCTTGCCTCAAAGTCGCCCTATACGGCGCATAGTCGCCAAGTATGCAGAAGAGCAGGCTTTTTTGGCCGCTGTCTACGCAAAGAGTCAGTGCGGCGGGTTGATCAAGGGGCCCAAATGAGGAATGTCGAGAGAGCCTGTAGCGAGTTCATTGATGGGCTTCATTCGTCACTGACGAGGGAAGAGTTTCAGCGGGTCGCGGATCGAGCGGCGCATGATTTGGGCTTTAGGTGGTACGCCTACGTTTTCGGAGGCGAGGGCGAGCCCAATGTGATCACCTCCTATCCAAGGGATTGGGTCGAACGCTATGCCGAGGAGAGTTACATAGAAGTCGACCCCGTCATACGCCGCGGACGGCGTCCTGGGCCGGCTTTTCTTTGGGACTGCCGCGACGATAGAGCAGCGCGCTCCGCAAGAGAACGTCGCTTTTTGGCTGATGCGCTCTCTGCGGGCATCCAAAGTGGCGTCGCCATTCCTGTCCCGGCAGGCTTCGGGCGTTTCGCCATGCTGAGCTTCGCCGCCGACCGAAGAGTTCCCGAACTGGAGCGAATTGTTCAGGACGCGAGAGATATCTTGCAGATGATGAGCATTGCGTGCCACGCGCATGCGCATGCACGAATTGTGAATGTCCAACGTCAGTACGCGGCCAACGCTTCTCTGACTCAAAGGGAGCGCCAGTGCTTGGCATGGGCCTCCAACGGCAAAACGCGAGAGGAGACAGCAATGATCTTGGGCGTCTCGCCGCGAGCGGTGAGATTTCATCTTGACAACGCGCGACAAAATCTCGGCGCGTGCACCGTTGCTCACGCCGTCGCGGTTGCAATTCGAAAGGGACTGCTTCCCTAGTTGCAAGACGGCCCGCCATTTGAGATCTGACCCCTGAGGGGAATGGCGGCCATGCTGAGTTTCAGCCGATGCGTTGCGCGCTGTGCGCCGTAGTCAAATGAAAAATGCTAACGTGAAAGCGTGGGCAAGCGCCTCCTCCGGTTCGCGCCATGATGCGGTTTAAATGCTCTCGATAGGTTTGCTGCTTGCAGCACGGCTCGCATTTGATTCTGGTTCATAGAGATTCACAGGGCGTCGCACCTGGGCGGTGTGGCGATCACCTCCGCTAGCGTCCCGGAATTGGATTCTGACGCCGTCATGCGCAGCGCGCCTCCAGTCCTCCAAACGACGCCTGAGAATCGGCGGTCCGGCCGCCTGCCCCTTCCCCGGGTCGCGATTCTCCCGAGCGTCCGCGTACGGAAGGTGACAGGTCCCGTCAGAATCTCTCGACCCCAACACTTCGGCGTCTCCTGAAAAGCCGGAGGACGACTTTTGAGCGCGGGAGGCTGGTCGGTGGTCCGGCCGTTTCAACTAAGCTCTGTCAGCCGTCGAAAGGCGCAGATGGGCGCGTACGAAAAGCGCTGGCGTTCTGCGCTGATGCGGTCGACCGGCCGGACCGGGAACTTTGCGGCCGCTAGCGCGTTTTCTGTGACGAGCGATTGCTGGCTTCAGGATGGAGCGGCGCCGAATCAGAACGAAGGCGCGCAAGGAAGGAAGAAGATGGCGCTTGCAGAACGGATTCGCGTTTCGACTAGACCTGCCCTTCCCAGAGGAATAGGGCGGCTGTTTCTGGCGGTGATGGGGCTTGCGGCGGCAGCTGCGCTCGTTGTCAGGATTTTTGCACTTGGCCATCCTGTCATCGCATTATGGTTAGCGGCGGCTTTTTTCGCGTGGGCATTCATTTACGGAGCTTCCAGAGCTTCCGAGGCGCCGAGGGGCCCGTTCAAATAAAGCGGGAAGGCGCGTTCACCGGCGAGCGCTCCTCTCAAGCGGCTGGTCCCGGGCGCCCGATTACCCTCAAGAATCCACCCAGTCGGTCGGGCTTTGCGCCCCAGATGGGGGACGAGCGCGCAGGGACGTTCATCGTGTACAGATGCGGATGGGCGCTTTGAGCGAGTTTGAGCGGCTGAACCGGGCCGGCACCGTTCAATGCCGTCCGTGTGGTGATCGCGCGCGAACTTGCCTCGTGATTTGGCGATTTCGATGGATAACGCCTACGGCGGCTAGATCGCCTGAGCAGTTCGATAAAGATGCCCTGAAGCGCAACTGAACATAGGCGCATCTGCGCGGAGGAACGCTAAGCGGACCGACGGACAGATTAAGCTGTTTCGCGATCGATCGTGTATCAGAATCTGATCAGCCATCCCGCTTCTAGGCGTTGGCTTGAGTATTGGGCATCAGTTTCTGGACGCCGCCGTCGCTGAGGCGCGCGGTTCAGTTAGTCGCTTCCTGCGCCGAGTCTCATTGGATTTTTTGGCGTTTTGACGCGCCAACCGACTCCGTCGTGCAGGAGATGCGCCCAAATATGAAGCCGTTGGGAAGCCCCCGGCGTTAACCATGTGCGACTGGGGAATTGAGAAATCGACAGGTTTGTTCAGTGGGCGCGCCATTTTTCGCCGCATTTGGGTGCAAACTAAATCGTAGACAAGCTTACATATTTGACGGATGCCTTATCATGCTCATGCACGTTCCGACGTCGAAAGCAGGCTTATCAAAACTCGCCCCCCTTGATGTCTTCTGGGCGATTGCCGCGCCAATCATTGCCCTCGCGCTGCGCGATCCTAATCTTCTCGACATTGGCGACGCAACAGAAGGCATTCCCGCCGGCTACCAATATGTGCTTGTCACCGTCATTTGCGCGATTCCGGCCTTCTTAGTTTTCCGGATCAGCGACGGAATGAACCATCTGTTTTCTGTTCACGACGCCTTCGCAGTTTGCGCCGCCGTGGCGGCGACAGTCGCTTCCAGCAGCCTCTTCCTGTTCGTTTTGACTCGCCTCGACGGCGTGCCGCGCTCTACGCCGCTAATTTGTGGTCTGGTTCTGGGCGCTGGCTTGATTGTCGACCGGGCGATCGCGAGGGTCTATCATCAGAAACTCAATACATATAAAGCGAAGCACTCCGCCACTGCAGCGCCACAAGACTTGCGACGCGTAATCCTGATTGGCGCCGATCGATTTTCCGCCTTGACAATAAAGCTGCTGGAGCATCAACGGCCGCGGACAACGCAGGCGATCGCTGCGCTTGACCCTCGCGAGACCATGGTCGGACGGGCGATCGCTGGCGTAAAAATCGTCGGATCGGTCGAAGATTTTGAAGCCATCGTCGACGAATATGCCGTTCACGGCATTGAGATCGACGAGGTTTGGCTTTCTGACGATGTTACAAGTTTGTCGGATGACGCCATCGAGAGGGTGAGCGAGCAATGCGGGAAGCGAGGGCTTAAATTTACCCGCATATCCGAGGCGTTGAATTTGGCGCCTTCGATCGTATGCGCTTCCGGCAATTGGCGCAGCGACGCAGATGACGCCACGAGGCTTGGCGGGTATTTTAAGTTGAAACGCGTCATTGATCTCGTAGGAGCCAGCACGTTGCTCCTGGCGCTCATGCCGCTGACGTTAATTGCGGGCTATTTGGTTCTTGTCGACGTCGGCGCCCCAATGATCTTCTGGCAGCAGCGCATCGGACAGAACGGGCGCAGATTTCTCCTCTACAAGTTCCGTACCTACCACGCGCCTTACGATAGAGACGGCAGAAAAGTTCCCGACGAACAGCGTCTCTCCAAGATTGGCCGTGCGATCCGTGCTGCGCGACTGGACGAAATTCCGCAACTGTTGAACGTGCTAATTGGAGACATGTCGCTGATTGGTCCGCGTCCTCTCCTGCCTCACGACCAACCTTGCGATCCGCGCCTGCGCCTTTTGGCGCGCCCCGGCATAACTGGATGGGCGCAGCTCAATGGCGGAACTATCGTGACGCCAGATGAAAAGGACGCGCTGGACATCTGGTACATCCATCACGCGTCGCTGTGGCTGGATCTGAGAATCGTGGTGAGCACCTTGTTGTTCGCATTTACGGGCGAGAAGGTGAATGATCTTGCTCTGAAACAGGCGATGCGCTGGCGCCAGAAACATGCCGCGGCCCGCAACATCGTTGCGGAGGGACAGCACGGAGCCGAAGCGTGGGCGGAGGCGCAGTCTCGTTAGTGAAGGACAGAGCGCTCCCCAGCTTCGCTGCTGGTTTTCTAGCGAGAGTGGCTTACAGCAATCTTAGACGGGGTCGCGACCAGCGCTGTGCGTTCGCCGGGGCAGGATGTCTGAGAGGGGCCCCTGAGGCTCGTTAGGATCGACGCGCCGGCAACAATGCAAAAGAGTTTGTTCCATCTCTGGGCAGGCGAAAGCGGAGCCAATTTTTGAATGTCAATGCATCGGCAATATGCTCGCGCAGCATTGGCGATCTTAATATGTCGCGACATTGCGTAGTGCGGCTTTCTCTGGCGGGTTGGCGCTTCTTTGCGACCGCGGTGCTCGCCGCAACTCCTCCCGCGTGGGCGCAGGAAAAGATCGGCATCGCAGTAATCGTGCGCAATGACGTGACGGGGAGGTTGTTGTCACGCACACTCTCGATCACCGCCGGCGAGGACGTTTTCGGGAAGGAAATAGTGAAAACCGGTCCGGACAGTTCGGCCAAACTCGTTTTTTCCGACAGCACCAATCTTGCCGTTGGGCCGAACGCGAGCGTAACGCTGGATAAATTCGTGTTTTCCGGTCCGACGGACTATAAGAAAGCAGCGTTGACTCTCGTCAAAGGAGCTTTCCGCTTTACAACCGGAAATTCCGACAAGCGCGCATATGACATCAAAACGGGAGTTGCAACGCTTTCGGTGCGGGGAACAGTCGGCGACATTCTCGCGCGAGACCGCGAGACGATCGTTACGGTGGTTTCGGGAAATATATTGGCATGTTCGGTCATGAGCTCTCGATGCACGACGGTTCTCGCGGGCGAAACCGCAACGATCACTTCGAAATCAGCCATCAAAGAAGCGGTCAATGGACCGAACGCATTTAGCTTCGAAGGGATCTGCGCAGCGGATGCATCGATATGCGAGGTCACGCCCTATCAATATGCGGCGAATGAGGTGGCGCCCGATTTGGCGCCCTATGCCCTGGGGGCAGCCGCTGTCGGAGCGGCCGGCGGCGGAATAGTCGCAGGGACGGCGCACCGCGCATCGTCTAAGTTTCCTATTGCTCTGCCGCCGGCGAGGCCGGCTAGTCCATAAGTCGCCGACGCTTAGAGTTCGTTTTGAAGGCGTCTGCTCGGCTGGGGATTTTCGCCCAGCCCTCTCTGCCCTTTGAAAAAATTCGAAATCCTTGAGGTGGCGCTCGATGATGGGTGTTGACGAAGTCCACTGAAGAGGACTCGCCAAAAATTGGCGCTGCTCCTCTTCTTCCCGCGGCGGAGGGGCCGAGGGTCGCTTTTTGGACAAAGCTCGTGGCATAACCTAATGATCTAAGCCAGTGAAAGGACGCGCGTTTATATGAATATCCCCATGCTGTCAATGCTAAGCCGAGGACATTCGACGGGATCCGCTCCGTCTCACGTCGCCGTCATCGCAGAGGGCATAGAGCGGTGGGCGACAAACCATGACGTCGACAATCGCCGCACTCTCAGACAGAGCATCGAGGCATTGCGCTGCGCGGTGAATGCAGCCATTCGTTTCAACATACCCTATCTCACAATAGATTTTCGTTCCGCGACAAGGCATTTCACCGGTAAGGGAGCATGCAAACTATTCCAGAGCGGCCTGCAAGAGTGGCTTCATGATGTTCGTGCTGACGGCGCTAACGTTAGATTGAAGGGCTCCACAGAAAGCTTTGACAACAGTGAAATTCAGCACAACGACAGCAGTAACATTGAGCTAGTTCTCTGCCTTGATTATGACTCTCGAAAAGAAATAGCTGAAGCTGTGCGTAGTTTGGCGCGAGACGTGGCGTGCGGCGAATTGCGGGCTGAAGACATTAATGTGAATGCGGTGTCAGCAAAGATATACGCGTCAGACCTTCCAGATCCCGACTTAATCATTGAAACGTCGCAGGATCAGCGCCTCTCGAATTTTCTTCTTTGGCAGGCTGCTTACGCAGAATTTTACTTCCTGCCCATCGACTGGCCCGATTTCAGCGAGGCTGCGTTCGAGATGGCTATCCACGATTACGCCCGAAGACACCGGCGTTTTGGAGGTCGTTAGCGTCCAATCGCATGCTCGCGAGGCAGTGGAACACCGGAACAAATATCGCCAACGCTCCGTGATGCTGGAGCGCGATCATGCGGCCCCTGAAATTCGCGGGTCAATAGAATGTCGAGTTTGGCGTGTCTGTCGAGCGGGAGAGCTATCCTGAACACTTGCGACCAAGCCTCTTCAAGGCGCAGCTTCTTTATTCCTTGTTTTTTGACCGCTCGCGCAGGATCTTGCGGGTCTTCGCGTCAACGCGCCAAGCAAAAACACCCGCTGCGACGAGACAAGTTACCGCAAGAAACCAAAAACTGAAGTCGAATACCGCCCAGAGCCCCAACCAAATGAAGACGGATCCGACGATTAGGAAGGGCGGGCTTATGGAAGCCATTCAAGAATGCTCACATTATAGACGCCAGCAATTGGCCGCTGAGGAATCGATAGCGTATCAGCGCTGGACCAACATCTTAAGGACAGCATGATTCTTTTGTAAAGCTCTATCCACCTATGCCTTGACTCGTCGCTGATCGAAATGCATCACGACGTGATCGCTGGTTTGCGGGATAACACCGTTCGTTTTACCGATCCCCCGCTATTCCGAGGTTGTCGAGATGCGCGGCAAATTGAGAAACATTCGTCGCAGTAGCAATGACGAGGTTACGATCGCGAAGACGTCAACTCGCAAATTCACCGGCGCGCGACATTGACGGGCAGAACGACGACTCGGGCGCCAACAGCCGCCTTTTGGTAAAGATCCATCGCGTCCTGATTGATCATCCGAATGCAGCCGGACGACTGGCTCTGCCCGATTGTCCATGGCTCATTCGTGCCGTGGATGCGAAACAGCGTATCTCGATTCCCCTGCCAGAGATACATTGCTCGGGCTCCCAACGGATTGCCAGGGCCGCCATGCACGCCGAGCCCGCTTTGCAGCTCAACCAACTGTTTCTTGAGGTCCCGCCTTCGTTCGACCATTTCCTTCGGCGGGTACCAGTCGGGCCATTCCTGCTTGCTCTTGATCGTCGCTTCCCCTGCCCAGGCGAATCCTTCGCGTCCGACGCCGATGCCATAGCGGGTCGCCCGACCGCCATCCTCCACATAGAAGAGATAGTGGTTGGCGGGATCGACCACGATCGTCCCCGGCGCTTGCTTGGTCGAATAGGCGACGTTCTTGCGAAGGAACGCCGAATCGACCTCGCCCGGCTTGAGCGCCGGCACGGCAAAGCCCGCGTCTTTCGTCTCGGCGTAGAGATTGCCGCTCTGAGCGGTGCCGGCGTCGACGCGCGCCGACTGCTCGACGGAGTCGGTCCGGAGCGTTGGCGCAGCAAGCGAGGCGCTCGTCGTCGGAGAGGTTTGCGTGCTGCCGCATCCACCAAGCGATGCGCCGGCAATTCCAGAGGATATCGCGACCAAAATGAGACGTGCTGTGGAGGACATGGGCGATCACCATCGTCGACATCAATTTATCATTTTTGCTCGGAATCATCGCTGCAACCGCGGTTGCCGGCTTGCCTACAAATGACTCCTCTTGAGCTTTTTCAATCATTCCAGGCATCTGCGAACGGTTATCAGCGCGCACGAGCGAGACTCAGTCGCAGCAGCTTGCACGCGTGGCGGAGCGCGCCAGTACCGCTTTGCGAGCTAGCCGATCGCTGCTCACGGGAATGTGGCGACGACTGTAAGGACCTACCCTCATCAGAGGCGTCACGCATCTGCGTCCCTTGAAGGGAGCGTCCGCGGGGGAACTGTCGTTGTGCGATTCCCTTTCTCACGCACATTTTCTTAGCTGGAATGCTCGGACCGAACGAGCGAGCTCTTTGCTGATGTAGCGCATGAAGTGTCGCTTGCTCATTATGTCCGGAAACAAGATATCCACCAGTTCTGTGGAAAAAAGGTAAAGACGGACCGATCGGTCGTCGAACGAATCTGCACGCGAAACGTCTTTCAAAGCTATTCGCCTGCGCCAAAGTGTCGGGAAGCCAAGGTGCGGGAACAGCCTGCGAGGAAACGAAACGCTCTGCGCATTCGCGCGCACGCCGATCGCTTCCGCAAGAAAAGCCTGAAAACTGAATAACAATACAAGTCCAAGCAAGATGCGATAGTCTGCAGCAGATTCTCGATAACCGTCGTTGCTCAAGAGGACTGCGGATAAGAGCGTCGCCAAGGCGATCATCAACCACAAAGCACAAATCTTCCAGGATCTAACGGAGCCTGGCCAGGTCGCCTGCACCATAAAGAAGCTCCCGCTGAAAAGTGAACCCAAGCTTTGCTCTGCAGGCGCGCGAATGAAGGACCTAACCGTGAAGCATAGCGTGGGCTTAGTAATGTAAGCTAGTCTAATATCAGTGTTTTTCCACAGCCTACTTCGCGCATATTGCGCCGTCACGCCGGCTGGGCTGTCCGCTTGAGCGCCCGTCGTTTGCCCCGAATAAAGCTCTTGCAGATCCAAACGGCAGGGGGTTCGGGCGTCGGCCGCTATCTCCGCCACGACATGGACGGCCGCGATGGCGCGGGATCAGATCGAAAAACATCATGTCCCCGCTGCTGAGAGCAAGGCAGCCATTATTTCGTGATTATTGGGTGTTAGACGTTATAGTGCCGCCAGCGTTACCGAGCCAACTTTTGGCGGCGGAGGCGCGCCTGGTTGATCATGCCAGGCGCGCCTCCCGTGCGCGGCAGGAATCGAGAATAGAGATTGGCCGATATTGTGTTTCAATGAGCGTCTCACTCGCTGCCTCAACTCAGGCGCTCGGCTTTGGAGCCAGCGGCGAGTCTTCGCGGAGCGCGCCGGGACGGCGCGGTTGGTTGTTTGCGGGAGCCAATGCCAATGGGAGCGCCGCGTTCTTTAGAACGACGACTGTCGTTCCCGTCGTATGTCGCCCTTGCCTTGTGACTGATGCAGGTTGGTAGATCGCCGAGCGTCCGTGCGCTCCCAAGACACCTGACTTTATGAGCCGTCAGCGAGCCGGAGAGCGATGCCGGCGCGCCATTCTGGGCCTCTATGCTCCTGACGGTAAAAGCGCTTCTTCGCAGCCGCTCTGCTTAAGAGGCGCGTCTGAAGACCAAGGGAAAAGACAGCTCGACATCAGATAATGTGATACTTTGGCTCGGTTGCGGACAATGTCCGGAAAACGCGCTGAGCTGAAACCGCGCAAACTGCGATTGTTGGTAACGCGTTATGCGGGAACTTCTCACCGACGAAGAAATCGACGAACGACTTCGCCAGCGTCTGGGCTCACTTCATGCGCGTCAACGGCTCGGGATCGAAAGAGATCACGAGGCGCAGCTATTTGGTCAGGGCCGTAATTTCTTCCAAATCGAAAATTTACCATATTCTCACGCGCTCATAACCGCCGTTCTCAAATCAGTAGGCCTCTATTGGGTTGGACGGCGAAACGCCACGGCCGTTCGTGTCAGAATGAATGACGTCCTCTCAACCAGACTGCCGGCTGGCTTCGACGGATTTACAATTCTGCAATTGAGCGATCTTCACGTGGAGATGAACCCGATTGCGATGCAAAGCGTCATCGATCTTGTCAAGGACGTTAGTTTCGATCTTTGCGTGATGACGGGCGACTATCGCGCGCAGACCTATGGGACAATCGGGCCGTGTCTTGCAGGAATGGCTCAGGTGATCGCCGGCCTAAGAGAGGTATCTCGAAAAGCCCATTATGGCGTTCTCGGTAACCATGACTCGATCCGTATGGTTCCTGATCTGGAACGGATGGGGCTCTCGATGCTGCTCAACGAACATGTCGTTCTTAAGCGCGGCGGCGACGAGATCTACATGGCGGGAATAGACGATGCACATTTTTACAGGGTCGATAATATCGAGAAGGCGGCGCAGGGGATCCCCGAAGACGCCTTTTCAATATTGCTCTCCCACACCCCCGAAATCTTTCAGCAGGCGGCGCACGCCAGCTTCGACGTCCTATTGAGCGGCCACACGCACGGCGGGCAAATATGCCTTCCAGGAGGCATCCCAATCACCCTCGACTCTGACTTACCACGCGCTTTCGGGTCAGGCGCGTGGAGATACAAGAACATGGCTGGGTATACCTCGGTTGGCGCTGGTTCGTGCATCGTGCCCGTGCGTTTCAATTGTCCTCCGGAGATTACGCTTCATCGGATGCGCCGCGACACGACGACTTTAAACGGCTGATTGCGAATCTTCAGCGCCACAACAAGCGCGATACAGAAAATGACCAAGGAAAAAGCCAAGAACGATTGCGAAGACGTCGAACAAGGTAAGCGGCAGCGCGCATTTCGCAACGAGCGCGGGCAACAGAGCTTCGGGTATCTGATCTAGTCCGATGGCCACGCTACCGGGCGGCATTCTCAGTCGTCGCTTGAGGAAACTCGAGAATAGGTCGCCGATCATCGCCCCCACAGAGATCATCGCTCCGTTCAGAAGCTCCAAGCCAATCAAGGGAGATGACATTGTCGTCACAATGATCGCCAGGACGATTCCGCGAAAGGTCTTCGACTTTCCAAACAGCGGCTGACCATCTTTCAAAATCAGTCCACGGTCGATCGGGGCAGCCCATTTGTCGCCAAATAACCACTCCCCGAGAACAGGTGCGGCATTGGCCATCGTTAGGAGGAAAAGAACTTTTCCTATGAGCACAAGGTCGAACGTTTCCATGTCTGCTTTTTCCGAACCTAGATTCCGACAGCAAATTGCGATGGCCAGCCTTCCTTGCAAATGATCGTGCATTGCATTTTAGCCGTAAGGTTTCTCGGACGCAGGCAAAATCGGAAAGGAAAGATCCGGGAACCAATCCTGACTGCGATGGGCAGCTGCAGCTCAGAACCGGAAAGTCTTGTAGCGCGTTGGCGAACGCAACGTCCTTTGAGAGGCCAGCAGTAGCTTTTGGCCCCTCCTCGCACTCGGAAGGGCGCGACTCGAACGGCCGCCATCGAAAACTCGCGAGTGTTTGCGAGTCGTCCCGCTCTCAATTAGCTCGGCTCAATTTGATCGAACAGCCCAGCTCATCTCGGCGTCTACGCGCACGCATCGGGGGTGACATGCCAGAAGACAGCCATCATGTCGCTCATGATTGCTTCAACCGGCGGCGCGAAAGGGTCGCCGCGAACAAGCTTCCGCGATTTTTGCTCTGTGGCGCCTCGATCAGCGAAGCGTTTCGAGAATATTCATTAGTCGGGCTAAAACTGTCGCTCCAGAAAACAGCGAGCAGCTGAGGAAACTGCGGGGCTGAGCCTTCACCTTAGCCATGTCCATTAGGCGCTGGCTCCCCAAAAGGATGGCTGCGTCCCTCCTGAGAGGTATCGGGCACTGAAGCAGGTTCGTTGAGCGGGAAACCAGATCGCTCTTCGCGTAATTGGGTGTAATCTTGCTTCGATGGCGCGCGGAACGCCCCTAAGTGGGCGCCACTCCCCGGCTCGAGACATTTCGGCTAGCGGCTATGTCAAAGAAAAGGCATTATTTGCCGCGATGTTAGCCTATTCGCAGGCGTCGGAGTTGGGGTTGATTTTATGATAGATCTGCATTCCCATATCTTGCCAGGAATTGACGATGGCGCAGCCAATTTGGACATCGCCCTTGAGATGGCGCGTATCGCTGTCGCCAATGGCGTCACTGTTCAGGCTTGCACGCCCCACATCTTCCCTGGCGTCTATGATAACTCGGGTCCGCAAATTCGATTGGCCGTCGAGGAATTTCAGAACTGTCTGGATGAACATGGGATCCCTTTGCGCCTGGTGACCGGCGCTGACGCCCATATCGTTCCCAATATGGCCACTGGACTGCGATCCGGCGCAATCCTATCGCTCGCTGATACGAGATATGTGCTTGTGGAGCCCCCGCATCACGTCGCGCCGCCGCGTATCGAATACCTCTTCTTCGAGCTTCTGACGGCGGGCTACGTGCCAATTCTGACACATCCTGAAAGACTGACGTGGATTGAATCGCGTTTCGACACGTTCGTTCAGCTCTTTCACGCCGGCGTCTGGATGCAAATCACATCTGGCTCAGTAACCGGCGCCTTCGGACGGCGACCTCAATATTGGTCTGAGAGATTGCTGAATGAGGGAATGGTGCATATTTTGGCGTCTGACGCTCACGGAGCGAGGCGCCGAAAGCCGGACCTTGCGCAGGGGCGAACGGCGGCGGCGAAGTGGGTGGGTGAGTCAGAGGCGGAACAACTTGTTCTTGTTCGTCCGCGCGCGATTTTGGAGAATCTCGCTCCCTCCGATGTGAAGCCCCCTGCCCGCGCACACGATTCGGACTCGAGCCCTCAACACGCTTACGACATAGAGAGCCATTCTAGGGGACATCGGTCACGATGGACCGGGGCTCGACGTAATAGCGAGTCGGGAGAATCACGCCGACGCGGGGCAGATCGCGGATTTTCTGGATTGCTTAACCGCTTTTTTGGGTAGTCAAATCTTGGCGAAGTGGTGCTTTTGACGCACGGGATCTGTTGCAGGTCGAAGCCGATTAGGATAGCGCCGACTCGCCAGACGAGAGGCCGACATAACTCTACGTCGTGTCGGCGTCATTTGGCCAAAACAGGCCTCTTCCAGATGTCGTGAAATGGGTCCCGGGACGTCCGAGAAGGCTATACCAACCGCGCCGAAGCTTGCCCGAACGTGCTGACCTGCACCGCCTCCACCGTTGGGGAGGAAGGGCGCTAGATTGATGAACCGCGCATAGGACTGCAAAGAGGCGATCGATGAACATAACGATGATTGGTTCGGGCTATGTGGGTCTGGTGTCGGGCGCATGCTTTGCCGATTTCGGCCATAACGTCATTTGCGTCGACGCCGACGCGAGCAAGATCGAGCGCCTCAAGGCCAGCGAGATTCCGATCTACGAGCCTGGCTTGGACGAACTCGTCGCCAATAACGTCGAACAGAACCGCCTCTCTTTCACCACCGACCTCGAGCCGGCGGTCCGGGGCGCGGATGCGGTGTTCATCGCGGTCGGAACGCCGTCGCGACGCGGCGACGGCCATGCGGATTTGTCCTTCGTCTACGCCGCTGCGCAAACCATCGCCGCTGCGCTCGAAGGATTCACCGTCGTCGTCAACAAATCAACGGTGCCCGTCGGCACCGGCGACGAGGTCGAGCGCATCATTCGCGAAGTGAACCCGGACGCCGATTTCTCGGTGGTTTCCAATCCTGAATTCCTGCGCGAAGGCGCCGCGATCGAGGATTTCAAGCGTCCGGACCGCGTCGTCATCGGGGTCGAAGATCCGCGCGCCCGCGAGGTGATGGAGGAAATCTACCGGCCGCTGTCCCTGAACGCGCCGCCGCTCGTCTTCGTCGGGCGCCGCACGTCGGAGCTCACCAAATACGCCGCC